>CAIUTB010000107.1 GCA_903901975.1 uncultured Bacteroidales bacterium | reverse complement strand
CACTTTACTGCTGGAAAGATTTATTGAGATGTTTGCCATTAAACCATACTTACTCAAAAATAGCCAAAATGTCAAAGAGCTACTATTATACGGCACTATTGCCGCTTAATGTTAATGAAAGATTAACGAACTATTGTAATACTACATGTAAATAAAATATATCTGATATTATTCTACTTTCAATCAGCACAAAAAAAATGCAGAGAGTAAAATCTCTCCGCATTTTTTGATATCAAACCAAACCTATATTAATGATTAATTGTACTGAGTTTTTCGGGTTCATGTTTGTGTTTAAAGAATATGGCGAACAGCACGGCCACCACGAGCGAATAAGCGGCAAAAGTAAGCCAAATTGAGTGCCAGTCCTTAAAACCATTATGAGTGAAGTATTTGTCGATTAGAAACCCACTTATCTTACTTCCCAGAAATGCACCTACTCCATTTGTCATCATCATAAAAAGTCCCTGAGCACTCGACCGTATACTTGAATCAGTGGTTGTTTCAACAAACAGTGAACCGGAGATATTAAAGAAATCGAAAGCCATTCCATAGACAATACAAGAAAGTATAATCATCCATAATCCATCGGAAGGATTTCCGTAAGCAAATAATCCAAATCGCAATACCCAGGCAATCATTGAGATAAGCATAACTTTCTTTATTCCAAAACGCTTTAGGAAGAATGGTATTGCCAGAATGAATACAGTTTCGGATATCTGAGAGATAGACATAATAATCGTTGAATACTTAACTACGAATGAATTGGCATATTGAGGTACATTTCTAAAGTCATCTAAAAATGAATCACCATACATATTAGTAAGTTGAAGTGCACCACCTAAAAACATAGCAAATACAAAGAACACCGCCATTTTGTAATTTCCAAATAGTTTAAATGCCTTTAATCCAAGCATTTCTATAATTGAGGCATCCTTTGAAATCGATTTTTGAGGTGGGCATTTTGGTAACGAGAAAGAATATATTCCAAGAGCTATCGCCATAACAGAAGCTATCAAAAACTGATTTGAATTTGCTTTGCTACCTGTTAGATTGGTTATCCACATAGCTACAATGAATCCAATAGTTCCCCAAACACGAATAGGCGGAAACGTTTTTATGACATCAAAATTATTGTTTTTCAGAATAGTATATGCAATTGAGTTTGACAATGAGATAGTAGGCATATAAAAAATCATTGCACTTAAAATAACATAATACAAAGTGTCAGGGTTGTTTACATAAGGAACATAAAGCAAAACTAAACCGTATAGGATATGTAATATACCATATAATTTTTCTGCGTTCATCCATTTGTCAGCAATGATTCCCACTAAGGGTGGCATAAAAATAGACGAAATAGCTAATGTTGAAAAAATAGCCCCAAATTGAGCACCACTCCAACCTTTTGCATTGAAACAATATGTTCCGATAGTAATCAACCAAGCTCCCCATACAAAAAACTGAAGAAAACTCATTAATGTCAAACGATACTTTAATCCCATAATAATTTATTGTTAATTAATTTTTACTTCTTATTTTGCTTACTGCCGACTAGCCTACTGCCAACTAAATTCTCTTTCTTTTCAATGCATCCCTAAGCCGGACAGCCAATTCATATTTTTCAGAATTTACAGCCATTTCAAGCATTTCTTCCAGCGATTCGGAGGACATCAAATCAAAATCATCGTCCGAAAGGTCTTCCGTATTTTCGGGTAATGTTGATTTTTCTGCCACAGTTGATTTTTGTGGTTCTTGTGTTAGATCAACCTCAGTACCCACAATATCCAGGATTTCGGATTTGATAAAAATAGGACAATCAGTTCGCACAGCCAGTGCCACTGCATCCGAAGTCCTTGCATCCACAATTAAAAGTTTATCATCGCTTTTAATATGTAATTCAGAGTAAAATACATCGTTTATCATGTCGTAAATCAGCACTTTGACTAATTTGGCATCAAAAGAATTTAAAATGCTTTTAATCAAATCGTGAGTCAGTGGGCGCGGCGATTTTTTATTGTTCATTTTAAGAGCAATAGACTGCGCCTCAGGTTCGCCAATCATTACAGAGAAACGACGATTTCCACTCACTTCGCTCAACACAAGTCCATAGGTACCAATTACAGTTTGATTATAGACTAAACCCGTAATGGCTATTTTAATTTCAGAATTCATATTTCAACTCAATAATTTTCAGGTAAAATTATTCATTTTCGTTTTTAAAAGACAACAAATATAGAGTTTTTATTTAAAAGTAAAATCAATTTTCAGTAAAACATAGCAAATGCATCTAGTTTTAGAAAACTCTATTCATAAATCCTTCAGACTTTGTTAATAATTTGGTTTTCTTGTCTATTATTAATTTCTTGTACTACTTTTGTATAAGATAATTAAAGCCAACTATGTTCAAAAAATCAAATCTCGTCATTAAAAATAAACGCGCAACCTTCGATTATGAAATAACAGATCGGTTTGTTGCCGGCATTCAGCTCTACGGCACTGAAATTAAATCAATCCGTGATGCTAAAGCCGGTTTAAACGACACCTATTGCACGTTTATCAAAAATGAATTGTGGGTCAGAAATATGCACATAGCCACTTATTTTTTTGGAACGTACAATAACCACGATGTTCGCCGTGACCGCAAATTACTGCTAAACAAACGTGAATTAAATAAATTAATCAGAGGAACCAAGGAAACCGGCAACACCATTATACCAACCAAGCTTTTCATCAACGAAAAAGGACTTGCTAAGATAGAAATTGGACTCGCTAAAGGCAAGAAAAATTACGATAAACGTCAATCGCTCAAGGAAAAGGAAGACAAGCGAACGATTGACAGGGCAATGAAAGATTAATTTCGAAAAGCGTTTTTTTAGACCAGGCTAGCGTCAGGTCGTAAATTTCAACTTTTTGCATCACTCTAATTTTTTTTGCAAATTTATTAATTCTGTCAAATCTCTTTCAGACATCATATTCTATTCCTTCTTCACCACAAAACTGCCTCCGAAACTTTCGAAATAAATAGTACCGCTAGCATCAGTGACTTTAAAAGTTTCTACCAGATTATTAGTATTCACGCTCCAAATTCCTGCACTTAAATCAGTTATCAAAACCTTATATTTTAGTTTTGGACTTCCAATATTGAACTTAATAAGCTCATTGTTGCTTCCCAATGCTAATTGTTCGGCTACAATGCGGTCCTTTATTTCCATCACTACATAATTCTTATTTTCGGAAAATGTTTTTGAAATACCTTGAGTAGGATTGTAGGTGGCGTTCATTGCCTGTAGCACATTTAAAAAATTATCAGCTTTAGCATTTTCTTTAGGCGAAAGTTCAATGCGCCAACATCCGGCATCTTCCTGTGTCACACTGCCCCAGTTTTGTCCGTCGCACCAGTATTCTTTGCCAGGTCCGCCTATTTTCTGAATGTTTGCGTGGTTGAGTTCAGGCAGTAACACCCTGTTTATCAACTTTCCAGCGCGATCGTCGGTAGTATTTATAGCCGTTATTATATTTCCATTTATTTCGGGTTCGTTCTGCGTGTGCAGTAGCCAGGTTTTCTTAAACGATTCGTTTGTCGACACCACTTTATCCAACACGATCAGTGTTCCGGGTATGTCGTTCGATTTATGATTCAGAAACACAAAGCTGCGACGCACCAGTTCGGCTTTGGGCGGATAAACACCAATGAATTTCGGCACATTGTACGAATTAGTCAGGTCTCCTTTAAAATAGCTGTAATCTGGTTGCAATCCGCCTGATATTTCTTCAGCTAAAATCGTAGCCGATTTACCGGCTTTAAACATATCGGCACTGGTATCCCACGCATGATCACCCAGAAAAAACTGTCCTCCATCGCGAGCTACTACTTTTTGCTTCTTATCCCAACCACCCGGCAGCGGCTCATTGGGATCGTAAATCAACAGCGAGTTATGCGCCACTGTGCGGGCAAAATAGTTAGTATAGTTTAATTTTGCCCAGCCGTTCTGAGCGTCCTTGCCCTGATAAATACCTGCATCGAGTGCCAGATGGCCTTTGTAATAGATGTCAAAATTTCCTCCATCCATGTGCGTATGGTTCTGAGCGTTGTATTCTTTCATATTCATCAGCACCACCATGGCATTCGATGAAAAGTCCGTGCGTTCCAGATCCCACTTGGTACGTGCAATTAGTATGCCTGACGGTGATGGAAAAAAGCGACTCAGGCACAAGCTGTCCATCGGTTTCGGTTGAATATCGGGATTGTGATATATAAAAAGTCGGGCACTTTGGTGCTTGCTAGCCAGCAGATTGTCTTTCGAAACAGTTTGTAAGACCGGATCTTGGGAGAGATTGGCAGCCAAATAATACAATTGACTGTATCCCATTTCCAAATGCTTGTGACCATCGCCTTCAGGTATACCATCCATGTCTTTTTTCTGCGGAATGTTTCCATAAACAGCCCGGTAAACGGCTTTGTAAATGTCATTTCCGTAAGGACTCAGCCCGAGTTTATTCAGTATAAAATGTTGAAGTAATTCATGCGTATAACGTACGTGAATATACTGAGCGCCTTGATGATGTGTTCCGGATTTATACATTGGATTGCGTGAAGGAGCAAACTTAGTCACTTGCTCGTTATACTCAAAGTCGAAAAATGAAGGGTCTTCATCATAGGTGGCAATGCCAATTGACAAGAAGGCTGTAGGAGCACATTCGCCATAATGACCCGCCAGATATTGCACTTTTGAGCTTCCAGGCAAACCGTATTCACCCAGCATACACACTTTTTTCAATCCGCTAAAAAGTTCAGCTTTCTCCTTTTCAGACAGCAAGCCATAACACCAGTCATACACAATTGAACCACCCAAAATGGCTTCGTATGTATTGGTGTTTTCTTCGTAAGAAACAGCTTTTACTGTTCGGTTGATTGAATAAGAATTCATATAATTTATTGCCAGTTTAATGGCCTCCCTACCCGACTTTTTGTTTCGAACAGTATCCATAAGATATTCCAGAGCCAATGCTTCCATTTTCTGACGAATTCGTTCGTCAGGTTGGTCAGAAATTACTTTTCCATCCGTACTATAGTTTTTTTGTTCGTTGAATACTTTGCGGATATCATTGAAATCAGGATGTGCAAAATGACGTTTCAGATCAGTCAGTTCGTTTTTCCGAATAAACAGACGTGGATGCTCAGGCAATGGGCATGATGTGAAGAAATCAATAGACAAAGTTTTGTCATTTTCGCCTTTCAGACTTATTTTGAGCTTATATGACTTTAGATTAGCAGGTTCGGTGATAAATTTTGCCTGAACACTGATTTTAATTTCTATCGTAGCAGGCTTTAGGGTGTCTGCACTCAGTGTTGACGGCAATTCAATTACATCAAATGGAAAATCGGATGGCGTGTTAAGTTTCGCTGTGTAATTTTCTGCCTTAGTCGATGCTGATGTCACTTTGGCTGTATAAGTCCAGATGTAACTGCCATCTGAATGATAAGCTCCTGTACGGGAGAAAGAATTCAAACTTATAGCAAAAGTATGAGCGGAAATAAATATGAAAAGAAGAACAAGAATGGTTTTGAGTGTTAGTTTCATGGCAATGAGTTTAAGTTGCAAAACTAATCAAAGAATTTTGGTAGACCAATCATTTTTGCAAATTTTGTGTTATATATTTAAGTTGTCTGCTGGTTCAATCCGAAACGGAACTGAGTTTTTAAAATATCGGAGGGCTCACAGGACTCTACTTAAAGTATATTATCGATGTTTCTTACGAAGTAAACACACGCAAATAGACAATTTATTGATCAATAACTCCAATATAATCCGATTTGAAGTATGAAGCTTGAAACATTTTCAATAGCATTACTTATAACTGTTTTATTCATTTCCTGCAGACTAAAAGAACCAGTTGACACTAAATCGCTAACTGAAGCTGACCTTTATTATTCAGCACTTTCGGCAGTAAAGGGCAGAAATGTTGCATTTCTTGCACTTTTTGATTCAGCGGGCGTTATGCTTGGTCCACATCATACACCCATTGAAGGACATGCTGCATTAACTAAACTCTTACTTAGTCACACAGACACAACATACATGCTTACCTGGAATCCTTCATTTGCCAAAGTTGCCCAATCGGGAGAATTGGGTTATACATACGGAATCTACAAATTAACAGATCGCAAAACAAAAAAGCTGTTGGATGAAGGTACTTACACAACTTTCTGGCAAAAAAATACAAAAGGAGAATGGAAAGCGGTTCTCGACACAGGGAATGAAGGACTTAAATAATAATTCATAATTGGGAATTGATAATTGACAATTATTTCAATAATTATTTCTCCGCAATCGTTTTATATTAAACTTTTTAAATTAAATCATGATAATAATTTGTTTGTCCAAAATAAAGTATTAAATTTGCAACGTTTTCAAATCTCAATAGCAGTCCTGCTTTTGTCTCAACCAACATTTATTTTACATAACATTCACAATCACAACGTTTTCCGATAAGGAAACCTCGCCAAACGTTTATTCATCATTTTATGAGTAATTACACCATTCTGCAATTAAATGCGAAAGAACTGTCCGAATTGAAGGACATCGCAACCGAATTAGGATTAAAAGTCTCCAATTCAAGCAAAAAAGAAACTTTAGTTTACGAAATTCTTGACCAACAAGCCATTGTAAACGCACAACGAAAAACAATTGCCAGCGAAAATCAGGAAATTGAACGAAAAAAACGCCTTCGGGTACCGATTAAAAAAACCGCTGAAGCAAAAGTGTTCCCACAGCCCAACAAACCGGCTGAAAATCAGCCTAAAAAAGCTATAATTCAAAAAGCAACTCCTGTTGTTGAAGCTATCGTTGCTGAAACAAAACAGGCAGAACCAGCACCTGCTGAGCTTAAACCAGCAAAGAAAAATAATAAGCCAAAGCATAATTCTCCGAAACCCATCATTATTAAACCAGGTGTGGATTTAGTTGAAAATACCGAGGTAAAAGTGCCGGAAATCAAAACTATTCCAACCAAAGTCTTTGTTTTGGAAGACAGACCCGAAATTACAGATGAAACCGAGGACGAAACCTTGTTTGTTACCGAAGTGGCTGTTGAAGAGTCTGAGGAAAACGGAGAAGTTATTCAGACTGTTGAGGAAGAATCTGAGATTAAACCAATCAAACCGATTATCAATTCGAATAATCCGAATAACGGAAATAACAATAATAACCGGAATAAATTTACTTCACGACCAGAAAAAGGCGAAAAGCAATTTGATTTCGATGGCATTCTGGAAGGAACAGGAACGCTTGAAATGATGGCGGATGGCTATGGCTTTCTTCGTTCAGCTGATTATAACTACCTGGCTTCGCCCGATGATATTTATGTATCACAATCGCAAATCAAACTATTCGGACTCAAAACGGGTGACACAGTAAAAGGTGCTATTCGTCCTCCAAAAGAAGGTGAAAAATACTTTCCGCTGATTAAAGTGGCTCAGATTAATGGTCGTTCGCCCGAATACGTTCGTGACCGCGTACCGTTTGAACACCTCACTCCTCTTTTTCCTGATACCAAATTCAATTTGTGTAGCGGTAAAAATGATACTCTTTCGGCTCGTATGGTCGATTTGTTTTCACCTATCGGTAAAGGTCAGCGTGGCTTAATTGTGGCGCAACCAAAAACCGGTAAAACCGTATTGCTGAAAGATATAGCCAATGCCATTGCAGCGAATCATCCCGAAGTGTATATGATTGTATTGCTGATTGATGAACGTCCTGAAGAGGTGACTGATATGGCTCGCAGCGTGCGTGCCGAAGTGGTTTCGTCAACCTTCGATGAACCGGCTGAACGCCACGTGAGGGTAGCCAGTATGGTTCACGAAAAAGCAAAACGTATGGTGGAATGTGGTCAGGATGTGGTTATTCTGCTTGACTCCATTACCCGTTTGGCTCGTGCTTATAATACTGTTTCACCGGCTTCCGGTAAAATTCTTTCGGGTGGTGTGGATGCCAATGCATTACACAAACCAAAACGATTCTTCGGAGCGGCACGTAATATTGAAAATGGTGGTAGTCTGACCATTATCGCAACAGCACTGACTGAAACAGGCTCGAAAATGGACGAAGTAATCTTCGAAGAATTCAAAGGCACCGGTAATATGGAGCTTCAACTCGATCGCAAACTATCGAATAAACGTATTTTCCCGGCCGTAGATATTATGGCTTCCAGTACCCGTCGCGATGATTTATTGCTTGACAAAGATACCTTGAATCGCATGTGGATTCTACGTCGTCATTTGTCTGACATGAATTCTATTGAAGCAATGGAATTTTTGAAAGACCGACTGGAACGTACTGAAAACAATGATGAATTTCTTGTTTCCATGAACGCCTAAGTTTATTTTAAATGATCAATTTATAAAAAATCGCCTGAGAAATCGGGCGTTTTTTTATAAAACAAACTTAAAGCAATTGTCAATAGCTAATTTATTCTACCTTTGTCAACCTATTATTAAATCAGAAAAAATGAAGAACATCTTTTTTAAAAGCACTTCCATGCTATGTTTTGTGCTTATTCTTATTTCATGTGGAAACAACACAGTAAAAACGATTAGCCTGAATAAAACGACAGATGCTATGATTCTTGGTCAGATAGATTCGTTGGTAGCCAACATGACAGTGACTGGCGATATTAGTAAATTACCCAAAACATGGTCATCGGGTAATGTTGCTGTGGCCACAGTAAAAGATGGAGTAATAACGGCTATAACAGCTGGAAATACTACCATTTCTGTTCAGGCAGGTGATAAGTTGGCCACTTGTGAGCTAACTGTAAGTGACAAAATAGCTCCAATCATTTCACATGGCGATTTATATTATTATGGCGATGCTTACGGGACTAAAAAAGACTCACTTCTAAATAACGAATCCAATAATTTTGTGATCTATCTGGGAAGTCCGCTGGTAAACATTAATACTTATTTATCCGGTACAGAAGATCGCGTGATGCTTGAGTTAAATACAGATACACTTTCTAAAGCTTCTATCCCTTCAGGAACTTATGATATGATGACAAAGCTTGCACAGGACAAATTGCTGCCATTTACAATGGTCCCGGCATACGTTTTCGCGAATTATCCATGGGGAAGCTGGTATTTTGGAAAAACGAATAATGATATAATTGTAGGCAATGTGGTAATTCTAAATACAAACAACGTATATGATATCACCTACAATCTAATTGACTATTATGGAAATACTATTTCAGGAACCTATCACGGCACATTGAACTATACGAATAGTGCACAAGCAACACCAGCACAAAAAACAAAATCAAGGTTCATGAAACATAATTCTACACAGTTTATCAAAAGGAACTAACAACCGAATTTCTGACTAAATTTTAGAGCACTTAGAAATATGGGTGCTCTCTTTTTTTGCACAAAACCGGCTAAAGTATGCAGTTTTTTTACTGTTTTTAGAGAAAAAGCACTATCTTTGCAGCCGAAAAAGTGAATTTGGATAAACTTTAAAATACATATTAAATGAAATTATTAGAAGGAAAAACGGCTATCGTAACCGGTGCTGCCCGTGGAATTGGTAAGGCTATTGCCCTGAAACTGGCTAGCGAAGGTGCTAACATTGCATTCACCGATTTGAACATCGACGAAAATGCGCTAAACACTCAGAAAGAAATTGAAGCTTTAGGTGTAAAAGCCAAAGGTTACGCTTCAAATGCTGCTAATTTTGACGAAACTCACGCTGTAGTAGACCAAATCGTAAAAGAATTCGGTCGTATTGATGTGCTGGTAAACAATGCCGGTATCACCAAAGACGGTTTAATGATGCGTATGAGCGAAGGTCAATGGGATGCTGTTATCAATGTAAACCTGAAATCAGCTTTCAACTTTATTCACGCCTGTACCCCCGTAATGATGAAACAAAAATCAGGAAGTATTATCAATATGAGCTCTGTGGTAGGTGTTTCGGGTAATGCCGGACAAGCTAACTATTCTGCTTCAAAAGCTGGTATGATTGGGCTGGCTAAATCAGTTGCCAAAGAATTAGGTTCTCGTGGTATCCGTGCCAATGCAATTGCTCCCGGCTTTATCGAAACAGAAATGACTCACGCACTTACCGATGAACAACGTGCCAAATGGAACGAAGTAATTCCATTGCGCCGTGGTGGTAGCCCTGACGAAGTGGCTAAAGTTACATTGTTCCTTGCTTCTGACTTATCCAGCTATGTTAGTGGTCAGGTAATTGCTGTTTGCGGTGGAATGAACACTTAATTATCCCCTAAATCCCCTAAAGGGGACTTAATAAGAAAAATGCCTTGGAGAATTCTCTGAGGCATTTTCATTTTAATTCTCTTTGTTATATAAATCATCAACCCAGTTTGCCGGATTCTCGTATATATAATAAGCAATCCTGCGGAATTCATCATCATCGCGTATCACATGATCGTGAAAACGTGTCTGCCAGCTAAAATCAGGCTGAATTGTACGTGCCTCTATTGTTACAGCCGATTTAAAACCACGTAGAATAGATGCCAGATTTTTCGATTGTGGTCCAAAATGATTAGCTGCTGGCTGTTGTTCAATCATCCGACACATTTCATTATCACCCTGCGTTGAAACGCCATGATTGGCGTCTCTGAAATTGGAGACGTCAGGCATGACGTCTCTACAATTATATTCACCATCATTCAAGACGTCAGGCATGACGTCTCTACAACAATTATATTCATTCCGCCCAATCACAATAATTCCATGAATATGATTCGGCATAATTTGGAAAATCTCCATATCCAGATTCATATCAGGGCGAACTGACGGTGATTTAAACCATTCCTGTTCAGCAATTTTACCTACATCCGACAGTTGCATTTCACCATCCACCACCTTACCGAAAAAATGTTCATGATTTTTGCAACAAATTGAAACAAAATATGCACCCTCATCCCCATAATTCCATTCACGCCACCTTGCCGATGGAATTCGGTATTTATTCAAAAATTTATTCATCATAATTTCCTGCGTAGAGACGCAATGCTTTGCGTCTCAAAAAAAACAATTCAATAATTTCATTTATTCGCAATGCTTTGCGTCTCAAAAAATAATAACACCATCATTTCCCTGTCAGACGTCAGGCATGACGTCTCTACATAAAACCAAACAAAAATAACAAATTTTCGTCATGTTTGGACTTTAAAAATTAAAATCACAACATTCGAGACGCAAGGCATTGCGTCTCTACACAATAAACATTCTCCACCCCCACAATTTCCTCTTCTTCAAATAATCCATATCAGCATCATGCTGATATGCTTCCCTTTCAAACGAAATATTCATATAGGCATTCTTTCTGTTTCTATATTTAATCAAACCTATGGCATATTCAATAAGGTAGAGCACATAAAACGGCAAAACCAACAGTTCCACTTGCTGACGAATATGAATCCGTTCATGATTCATAATCCGTTTATCTACTTTAAGAGACCTATCTCTAAGTAAGATAAACGGAAATAGCGTTATGCCGGAAATACCTAAATATTTTATTTGGGGGATAATGATAATCATTAAATTACTTCTTTGGCAAAAGCGATTTGGTTTGTTTGTTGATTTTATAAAGTTGATAGGTATTTATTGCTGTAAACAGGTTATTTACATCCACAGATGAGTTAATGCTTTTCAAACTTGAAGTAAGTGAATCATTCAATTCTCCAAATGATTCCTGTGTTGAATAATTCATATAACCAATTTCGGATACTATATTTTCCTCCATTTTTGCTATAGAATCTAGTAAAGAATCTAGTTTGTCACTTAAACTAGCTAAATTTGAACCAATAGAAGTCAATTTAGTGGATACTTCATTTTCCCAATTCGAATTGTATATACCTATTTTGTCAAACTTTTCATATATCTCATAAAAAGTAATCAAATCTTCTGAAACCAATGCTTCAATCATATTTAGTGAATGAAAAATAAACAAATCATAAGTATGAACCTGATTTTTAAGAAGATTTATCCTTTTGTCTAAATCGGTTTTCGAGTTTATTTTATCTATTGATTTGAAAATTAGTTGGATGTTATTCTTTTTGGTGCTTATATAATTGGATACCTTCACAAATTGGTGAATGTAATTTTTATCAATACCAATTATTTGTTTCTGATATTTTGATAACAATTTAGGGAAATCATTGTCAATCAAGTCAATTTCTCCATTATTATCTGTGTCTAACTTTTGAATAATAGTCTTTTTTGATTCTTTTAGCTGTTCTTTTTCTTTCTTAATTCGTTCAGATCTTTCAATTTCTTGTTGTTTTTCAAGTTGTAATTTATCATCTAATTCATTTTGTAAATCCCGATCAAATTTTTTAGATAATAAATATAATTCACTTAAGAATTCATTCAAAATATTTACATCTTCAGCACTATATTTTTTAAATCGATTTTTGGATTTGACCTTGTTCAAAATATAATCCAAACCTCTACTCAACTCGAACTCGTCCCAATCTACATATTCAAATGACTCAAAACCATAAATAAAATAAATTGAAAATGATCTTATATGAGTATAAGTGGGTTGTGTAATGACAATGCCACTTTTTAACCCAAAGATCTCATCCTTTTCACAGAAATATTTGTTATCAAATAACACTTTGAAAAAATTAAAACTCTTTTGTCTTGAATTTAAATATGAAGCGCTCAAAACATTTGGTTTCTCTTTTACTTTATCATAAAAATTAAGCACAAAATTTTTTATATATTCAACCTTTCTGTTGTATAACTCTATATCTTTTGTTTCAATTTCAAAAAATGATTTCATTTGTTTAATTCTTTAAAGGATGTATTTTTTTATAAACTTAATTTTCAAAAAAATCAACTAATTGAATGGGGATATCAGATTCTACCCTAAAATGATATTTGTCAATAAAATAGTTCCATTGATATTGACGAAACAAATTAATATCTAAATTTTGTATTCCAAAATTTAGATATTAATTTAGAATACCACTTATTGAGATGTTTGAAGAATTACTTGGGCTATAAAGATAAATAAGTTTTAAAATAAAACCATTTACTGTTATTTCTTTTACATATCCTTTTTTATTAAACCCATTTCTTAAGTTGGGAGGAATTGAATGCTTAAACCAGGTACCAACATTTTTATTTTTAGCACCTAAATTTGGTGTTTCTGCTACTCCACCTGATGTAATAAAGATATTCTTTATGGTTGGATATATTTCAATTATTTCAAGAATTTTGTTATATCTTACGTCCTGCAAGTTTTTATCTTCACTTAGTCTTGGCTGAATTCTTTCAATTTCTAATAAGACATCAGAAATTCCAATCTCTAAACTATCTAATAATTTGATTCGTTGTGGAACTGTGTTTATTGGTTGTTGAAATAGATTATTCAATGTTGGCCAAAACTTATTTTCACAACTTCCATAAAAGAATTCTAAATTGCCTTGATTTTCACCTTCAGAAATCTCATAAATGGGAAATGTGCCTAAAAAAATACTTTTTATTTGATTGTTTGGTACATAACAAAAACTTGTTACTTGATTTTGCTGATTTCTTTTAATGTGCCAATTTTCATTTTCTATAAGATTGTTTGCCTGTAACCATCTACCTGTTGTGAAAGGATGTTGTGCCATAATTTACAATTTTTTAAATGATTAATAATGAATATATTGTTTTAAATTAAAATCCCAATTTCTTTCCATTTTTACCTATCAGTCGCTCCGTTTCGCAATACTCCACAAGGTCGGTAATAGTTGCACGATTTCCGGTAATAACTTCATTGATAATAGCTTTTCGGGCAATATTATCAATTTCACCTCCAGAGAAGTGGAAGCGGGCAGAAAGTTCGCTGGCTTGTGTGTCGTCCAACCAGTTCAGTTTACTTTTCCAAATCTGTTTTTTGGCTTCAACGCTTGGCATTTCAAATTTTAGTTTGAAAAGGAATCTGCGCTCAAAAGCTGAGTCTAAGTTATCCACCAGATTGGTAGTGGCTATAATAATACCTTCGTTTTTTTCAATTTGCTCAAGAATAATATTCTGAATGGCATTCTCGGTTTGTGCCACGTTGGATGCATTGTTGTCCTTGCGTTTGCCAAGCACAGCATCAGCTTCATTGAAGAGAAGAATGGGCTTTATTATATTTTTTTTGCAAAGGCGAGTGTAATCACTGAACACAGCTTTAATACGTTTTTCACTATCGCCAAACCACATTGATTTTGTCTGGCTAATATCCACGTACAAAACATCACGACCGGTTGCTTTGGCTATCTGATATACCGATTCGGTTTTACCTGTGCCTGGTGCTCCATAAAATACAGCTGCCACCCCCTTGGGCATAGCCACTTCCTGCAATCGTGTTTGCATTGCAGTGAATTTTTCATTTTTCAGACTGGTTTGAAAAAAGTCGATTTGTTTTTGAAATTTTTCATCAAAGTAAAGCTGTTTGGTGGCAATAGAATCTGCC
Source organism: uncultured Bacteroidales bacterium (assembly GCA_903901975.1). Lineage (GTDB taxonomy): Bacteria > Bacteroidota > Bacteroidia > Bacteroidales > Paludibacteraceae > Paludibacter. The sequence continues at coordinate 1,128 of CAIUTB010000107.1, read as the reverse complement.
GAAATCACATCCTTGAGCGTGTGTTTTTTGATAAACATTTCGGCATCTTGCCCCAACAGTAATTCAATAGCTGTTGTGGTTAAAGTTATTGTTACATCACTCACAAAATTTGAACTATTAACTACTATTAAATTAGTTTCCAATAACCTACTTGTACTTTCGGTTATTTCTCTAATTTTTGTATATTTCTGTTTTGTAGAATCGTATATGTCTTTCAAAGTAGTTTCTACCCCTGTTTCGCCACCTCCTCGTACCATATCGTCGCATATCTCGTATAAAAGTGTGCGGTCAAACATTGAAATATTCATTTCTATTAGTTTATCAATAGCTTCAATATGTGGATTATACATTTCCAACGCACTCACTTCGCCAAAAAGATGATCTGTACTAATATTTTTTTGGTTTCTTTCTTCAATGAAGTCTGAAATAGCATTACAAAACTCATAAATATCCAACTGTTCTGCTTTATTAGCTTCACTTATTGGAATGTTATGATACACTGCCTCCATTACGTTGTCATAAATGCGCATGAACTTGAAATTTGCTCTTTGTACCTTTTTCTTGCTAACCCGTTCTGAATCTGACTTTATTATTCGCTTATCAATCAAAGTAATAATATCTTGTCTGTACTTAGCAAATTTGGATGTTTTTATGGCTAGTTCACTCATGATTTCGGACAAATCGCATGTAAAGAACATTGATTGTTGAACATAAATAATGGCAAAAAACCAAGCTTGTTGCTCTGTAACATCAAGAAATTGTGCCAGTTGCTGGCTTTCAATTTTGATTTTATCTGTTATTTCGGGATTTAATTCAGATTCGAAAAGTTCAGTTGAAATTTTTTGAATGATTTCCTGAAGATTAAAAGTGAGGTGAGATGTTTTTTCATTTTCCATGCAGCAGTATTGAATTTATTTTATTGATAATTAAACGATTAAATAAAAACTGAAAAAGTATTAAGTAAATACGATAGAAAAGAAAAAATATCACTACTGTCCGGTTATAAATCAAAGATAGTCAGTTGATTATAATCTTGAATAGTTTGGTTTTTGTATTCTTGTTTTATAAATAGTTCATTTATAGGAGTTTTCTCAAACAATGACAGACTAAAAATCTGTAATAAAGTGT
>CAIUTB010000106.1 GCA_903901975.1 uncultured Bacteroidales bacterium | reverse complement strand
GTTTTATCTGCATAATAATAACCCCCAGCGATTATGTCGCTGAAATTACCTATCCCAATGGGTAACGGCCGCAGTTTCTTATCCACAGTAAACCTCTTCGCTTTATTTTTAACCGATAATCACCCCGCATCACCTACTTGCATTTCAGTATACCACAACGCGCGTAGCGCATCCACAGAACTCTTTTGACCCTCCTGGTCGGGCCTGAGCAAAAGAACTGCACCCACCCGCTCACAAAGCAGCCCAAGCTCAATTCCTGCCCAATGCCCGGCCCCCGCCCCTCTGAGCCCCCACAACCAATCCCCACCCAAAACCCCTTTTTCTAAAATTCTAGAATGGAATGCAACACCCTCCCCAGGTATACTGGGATTGGTATAAAAAAAAGAAAGGGTGTTGCATGAGAGAGTATAGCCATTTGAGCATTGAAGAGCGAAAAAAAATTTATCAATTGCATCAAAAAGGAATAGGAGTTTGCGCCATTGCCGTAGAAATAGGTCGCGATAAATCAGTCATCAGCAGGGAGCTACGTAGAAACTGTGATGAAATTGGATATTTACCAGATACGGCTCACACAAAGTATAAAAACCGTCGTACGCATCGAAAAAATAAGATCGAATGCTCAGCTGAGCTTAAGAATTATGTCATGGGAAAGATAAGATTGCATTGGTCGCCAGAACAAATATCAGGAAGAATGAGGCTAGAGGGAATGGTTTTTTATGTATCAACTGAAACTATCTACCAATTCATTTATAGCGACAAGGGAAAAGCTTATTCATTGTATTCTTTTTTACAATATCGCCAAGCGAAGCGCGGCCAGATCTATGGAAGAAAGCATCGTTCCGATGTTATTAAAAATAGAGTTTCTATTTATGATCGCCCACAAGATATTTCAGATCGAACGAGTATTGGGCACTTTGAAGTTGATCTCACCTTTTTTCATGGCGATAGATCGGAAAATCTGACAATAATGGTCGATAGAATGTCTCGGCTGACAATGCTTGTAAAAAACGCATCAAAGCAAAGTGACTATGTGATAGGAGGAATAATGAAAAAGATCACTAATGAGACGGTTTTATCGGCAACTTTTGACAATGGATCAGAATTTGCACGCCACACAAGGCTTAATGCCGAGCTTGGCATCAAAACATATTTCTGCGATCCAGGATCGCCATGGCAAAAAGGTAGTGTTGAAAGCACGATAGTTAAGTTGCATCGATATATACCAAAGACAAGCAATCTAAAAGAATGGTCTGATCTTGATATAGAGAGGATTGAGAGACGATTAAATGCTACTCCACGTAAAACATTAGGATTCCGGACCCCTTTTGAGGTCTTTTACAGGCAAAATCAGAGTGTTGCACTTCATTCTTGAATTATTCAATAATCCATTAAATCCTATTTATACGCCGTTTTTAGACAACCTTGATGAATATATAAATTTTCTGGCCGAGTCTTGCTTTTTTTCAAAAAAACTGGAGCCTTATTTAAAAGAATTTTTTGACGAAAAAGAAGCTTGTCAGTTTGCTGGGTCTAGCGCTGTCCAGAAAAAAATGAAAGCCGCGCATCCAACCCTAAATTATTATTTTACAAAAGAACACCTTATTCCTCTTTCTTGTAATATCAACTCATTTTTTCCAGAAAATTGTCACTTTATAGAGTGTTGCCTTTCTATGCTCTCAATAATTCATAGTCTTTGCCTCGATACCAAGCTTACGAATCTACCTCTTTT
>CAIUTB010000105.1 GCA_903901975.1 uncultured Bacteroidales bacterium | reverse complement strand
CACTTTACTGCTGGAAAGATTTATTGAGATGTTTGCCATTAAACCATACTTACTCAAAAATAGCCAAAATGTCAAAGAGCTACTATTATACGGCACTATTGCCGCTTAATGTTAATGAAAGATTAACGAACTATTGTAATAGCAATCAAATATTTATTAAATATTTGAAATTTACGATTTGATTCTAATTGATTATATTTTTAAAAAAATCTCTTTGCGATATAAAAAGTAAAGGAAACTCCACACCACAATTAAGTAGCAAATCGCCTGAAAAAGTGGTTGAAGCATTTCGGGAAGCAACTGAATAGTCCCTTTGCCCAAGAAGTCAGAGATATGGGAGAAATCGACAATTTTTTGTGCCATATAGATTGTTATGGAATTCAGGCCGATAACCTTAAAGACAAACGACCATTTTTTAAATTTCAGCACATCGATAATCCAGTAGAAAAGCGTGATTAATAGTAAACTCAATCCACCGGCAAAACAAACATACGAACTTGTCCACAATTTCTTGTTAATCGGAAACAGCATATTCCATGCTAACCCAATAATAACAAGACCTGTTGCGAAACACAACAACCACAATACTTTTTTCTTTTCCGGCAATTGATTCTCTTTAAGGAAAACCCCAGTTAATATCCCTAGTAATGCAGTAACCACAGCCGGAATTGTGCTTAATAATCCAAGAGGATCATACGTTCCTTCTAGACAGCGGCCGGGCAAATAATGTACATCGAACCAGGTAATAACAGACCCTTCAATGGAAAAAGGAGAGGCTCCCAAAGGAGCTGAAGGAGAAGGAACAAAAGCACATAACACATAATATCCTAAAAGAAAAAACACAGCAATTCCTATGGTCCAGTTTTTACCTCCCACCGTATATATAAATGTGGCGAGCATCCAGGCAATACCAATTCTTCCTAACACACTTGCATAACGCATATGAGTAAAATCGAGAGAAAGAAACCGGTTGAATATAAGACCCAGGATAACTAGTTTTATTCCCCGTTTGAAAGTGGAATATATGATTTTAGAGGTTGAATAACCTTTGACCCTTTTTTGTGCCAATGAATAGGGAAATGAAACTCCTGCTATAAAAAGAAAGAGTGGGAATATCATATCGTAAAATGTAAAGCCGTGCCATTCGGTATGCGTCATTTGTTCCGATATAAAAGTGGTAAAAGCGGACGGACAAAGAACACAAACCGATTTTATCAACTCAGCTCCACCAACGATAAAAAACATATCAAAACCCCTTAGGGCATCTAATGAATAAAGCCTGTCTTGTTTGTTCATTTTGTAAATTTAAATGTGGAAGGTATGTCCAGACCACCTACAACCCTCACTAGATAATTTCCTTTTGGATACCGCTGAACCGATACGGCATCTGAATCAGTTAGTTTTGTCCGCAGAATGAGCCTTCCGTTCAGGGAATAAAGTTCAACGATATCAGAAGTAATCAAATCGCTGAATTGTAACGTTTCTGTTTGATTATTATAGCTTATGGATCCTTTTGAAACCGATTGTTTCGAAATATTAGTCGAGGTGTCGGTTGTAGTCCACAGCTGTTCGAGCCCTTCAAACTCAAAAAAGTCAATACCACGGAATCCCGGTTTTGAAGCTCCCTGGGAATAAAAATAAGAAAGTGATTCCAACAGGTAATCCCAGCCTTTCGGATACAGGGAGGTCGAAGTATCGCCACCATCACCATAGGTATTCAAACTGGTCTTAATACAAAGACTTACCTTTTTAGGTTTACCAGAGGCATTGTCGACTGGAGATATCCCCCGCGACCATACTTTTTCTTTTGTATCGGTGTATGTCATAACCGTTACATAATCGCAACTATTCAGGAATTGTAATGTATTTCCATAGGAAAGCAGACCGGAATTATAATTGTTCTGATACATATAATGGATTGCCTCATTGATGGGCAAATTGCCCAGGCTCATTTTCGCGAGTGTAAACATATCTAGTGTCCGCTTCAACAACATGTCATTCGATCCGCCGATACCGTAATTTGTATTGCTGTCCCAATAATACTGCAATCCTGAAGGTGTGTCAGCTCCATCCTGTTTCAATACATGTGGTTCCCAATCAGCAGAAACAGCATCAAATTTCTCATTGGAAGCTAACCCAAGATTAAAGTTTAGGATTCTTGTACATTCATCGGTTATAGCTGCATCACTCACAAATGCAGAGGTTGATGTTAATCGTAATGCCCAGACTGTCAACCCATACAAATGTGCAGCCTTGTTGAAGTTCTTTGTCCATATGTATCTTGTTGCATCCGAACCATCTACCGCCCCTTTTGAAGCACTTAGATACACATCCTTTAATCCTAGTAATGCAAGACGAGCAGCAAGTTTTGAAGGATAGGTGAGATAGGTGGTAATAGATTTAGAATCGTACACATATACACCCGATCGATAGTTCTGATCCAGCTTCAACATAGACCGGAACTTAATGGCTGCATCCATCATTTTATAAGTAATGCCGGCAGCATTTGCCAAAATGGTATCCTGTTTTCCCGGAGTTGTTTTAATTTCAATGACAATTGGCCAATTAGGTTTGGGTTCTTCCGCTTTGCATGACACTACAGAATTTAACACAAACCCAATTAGACTGACAGCTAGTAGCTTTTTCATTTTTTATTAATTAATTTAACTCTGATCTTTTATAATCTGTTCGTTTATCTTCGACAGCTGTACCATTCCACATCTTTTCAAATCCTTGGAATTCGAATATATCAATACCCCTGAAAGATTTATAAGTCGAACCATTTTTTATCAAAAAATTGATTCCATCGATTAGGTAATTCCATCCTTGTGGTTGAAAAGAAGTAACTGCTCCTTCACTTCCAAAGGTATCGAGGCTAGTTTTGATAGCTACACTTATACTCTTTGGAAAATCATTCGCGTTTTGGAGCGAAGGTTTTGCCATTTCCAATACACGTTCGGGTTTAAAGTTGTAAGCCATGACGATAAGCCAGTTACAGTTTTTGAGAAGCTGATGCGCACTACCCCAGGCCAATTCACCTTTGTTATATCTGCCCTGAATAAAGAATCCCTGTGCCTGACTTAACTCCATATCGTTACCGAGTTCTTTCTTTGCTTTCCCCATGACTTCAACCATGCGCTTGCACAACAAATCATTATCTTTTCCGATACCAAAGTTGTCAGTTCCGTGCCATTGCCATGTTAACTCTTTAGGACGTTCGATAAATCCTTTTTTCATCATATGGGGTTCAAGATCAGAACCTATACCATCAAAGCGTACGGCTTTTTTATTAGAATAATTGAAATTAATAATCTCGTTGCAATTTTCAAAAATTAATTTGTTGTCTACCCAGAGTTTTGAACTGCTCAGGGAACCGATATGAACTTTCATGCCAAATTTATGTGCATAGGTATTGAAATCTGCAATCCACTTTTCTTCATCAACATTTCCGCCATCGAGCATATGACCTGCTCCTAAATAAACATCGGTAAACCCTAAGATAGCCAAGCGTGCGGCCAACTGTGCGGGATTTTTTTCATAATCTTTTATAGATCGTTTCTGATAAACGTATACTCCGCTTTTGTATCCGTTCGAAGTTCCCAAAGCTGCTTTAAATTGTCTGGCACGTTCAAGCATTGTTGAATTAACTCCAGCAACCTCTACCGGATTCTGAGCCTGACTGAATCCAAAACAGACTAAAAAACTGATAATAAATACGTGTTTCATATACTTTATTTCCGACAGTAACTTATTGTAATTGTGCACTTAAAAAATCTTTCAAAACAATCATTTTCTTTTTACGCATGGTGTTTAGTTCTGTAATTCCTTTATCGGTCAAAAACCCCTTTTGAAGTAAAGTGAACCGGTTATCCAGTTTCTTTTCTTCGGCAAGTACAACCTCCAGTTTGTTTAGCAACTCTTTTGCTTTCGACCGGTTAAACGAATCCGACTCATATACAGTTTCAATTTCTTTGAATCTGAGATAATTCAACCGGATATCCAACATCAATTTTAAATGGGAAAACTCAGTCCGGTTTTTTTGAGGGTTTAACTGATAAAGCAAATCACACAATATTTTCGTTTGTCCTGCCATGTCAGTAATAGAAATCCCTGTTGGACTTTTCCCTTTTCGAACTACCTCTTGTGGTTTGGAAATAATTTGCCACAGAGTTTTCCCTTCCTCGTTAGTCAATCCAAATCGTGTTTGTGCATATTCAGTAACAAACTGCTCCGGATTTAAAGGTTCAGGCTGGCTTATAGATTTGGAATAAGCTTCCAGCAACATACGAAATCCATTTAATGGATATACATTTCGCACCTGTTCCATATCCAGAATCTCCCATCCCTGATCGTATGAAAAACCATAAAGTCCGGAAGTAGACCAGGAAGTCATAATCATTCCTTTATAATCCGATTTACGCGCAAAAGGAATGAAATCTTTTTGATTATTGAAGTGAGTGATCCATGAGGTCAGGTACATATTATCAGGACTTGAACGTAAGGATGGTGCTCCCCAAAAGGTAACACCGGCATCGAATAGCTTTTGCATATCCCCAAAATAATTTGTTTTCCATCCATAATTCCAGTCAACATAGATTACATTTTTGGGCATATCATTGATAGCTTCAGGATATTTCAAAATAATATCAGCCCAAAGTACCGGTGTTTTACCCATTTCTGTTACCACTTCGCACATTGCTTTTATGTAATCTACAAAAAGTTTGGATTTGCCTTCTTTGGCAACTTTCTCCTTGCATTTATCGCACGAACCCAACAGATAGGTTTCGTCACCTCCGATATGGAAGTATTGAGAAGGATGATAAGCTGCCATCTCTTTAAACAGGCTTCTGAAAACAGTCTTTGCTTCTTCAATCTTCACGGGACAAACCTGAGAAATCTCTTTTTTATCCTCACTCAGGTAGCGGTACCGATTGTGGCGCAGAATCCACTCTACATGTCCAAAACAGTGATGAATCGGAATAACATCAATGCCCAGATTGGCGCAATACTGTATAATGTCTTTTATTTCCTGTGGTTTATAAGCATATTTATTGGTTAGGGTTGCATTCTGTTCATATGGAAAAGTGGCCTCCCATTCCATGACTAAGATATTTATTTTTAAATCCGCCAGTTCTTTTGCAAACGCTTTTAATGCGGGCATAGTCATTACTTCGGATCTTAAATCAAGATGAAACCCTCTTATTGCAAATTCCTGCTTTTGGGAAAAGACTGTTGCAACCTGAAACAAGCCGAATGCTAACACGAAAATAATCTGGAATAGTTGCTTTTTCATCTGGGTATTCATTAATCAGGTTTAAAATCAGATTGTCAGAAGGCTGGCACTTGGCTTGTCAATATACAAAGTGGCTGAAGCATGTTTTCGTAAAATTGAAGCTGGACATTTTTCCTCAATTGCTCCTTCTATAGTGGCTTTTAAAGCTAATGCTTTTCTTTCAGTTGGAACAATACAAAAAATGTACCGTGCACACATCAATGACGGAACAGTCAAAGTCATGGCATATGTCGGTACAGCTTCGAATGAAGTAAAACATCCATCATTCACCTGTTGTTGACGGCATTCGATATCCAGGTCAACAATTTTCACTCTTCTTAAATCGGTGAATGATGCAACATGAGGATCATTAAAGGCAATGTGTCCGTTTTCACCGATTCCCATAAAAACGATGTCGGTAGGATATTCTTTCAACAGATTTTCGTAACGCTCACAATTTTCCTTTGCGGATAAATCGTCGGAGTGCAAATAAAACACATTCCGGAAGGGTAAATGTTCGAAAATTGCATTTTTCAGGAAATTACCAAATCCCTGCGGTGCTTCTTTTGTCAGCCCGATATACTCATCCATGTGAAATGCATTCACCCGGTTCCAGTCAATTTCAGTATGACCAGCGAGTGATGCCAAAAAATCGTTTTGCGAAGGTGCAGCCGCAAATATAATATTAATGCTCTCTTTTTCCGACAACAACATTTTTATACAATCAATTGCTTCGATAGCAGCTTGAACACCCATATCCAAGCGCGTTTCAAAAATTTTTACTTTCAGATTATCTACTTTAAATTCTTTTATCATACCCAATTATTCAAAAATATTAATTTCACTTATTTATTGTTCTTTTCAATTGTTAGTTACCTACTTCCAATTTTATATTTTTGAGGAATTGGAATCAAGTTTAGCTCTTTGGATGATAAAGCATTTACACCTGTTGAAATCATGATTAAAACAGCTAAATACGTTTTAAATATGTTGTTATTTATTCTCATGAATTAATTGTCCGTTTATGAAAACTTTCTTAACCTGAATATCTTTATCAAATATTATCAAATCTGCATCTTTACCAATCTCTATTGAACCTTTGCAGTTTTCAATACCTAATTCTCTGGCAGGAATATAGGTCATCATTCGTACGGCTTCAATAAGTGGGATTTCTGCCTGTTGGTGAAACGTTCGAACACAAATATCGGCGGTTGCGACACTACCTGCAAAAGCAGTTTTATCCAATAACTTAGCTACACCATCCTCTACAATTACTTTTTGACCATCTTTTAAACTACCCAAAATACTTTCACCTTCACCCATACCGGCAGCTCGCATGGAATCAGTCACCAGCATAATACGCTCACAACCTTTCAGTTTATACAATAATTTCATCAGTGGTGCCGGAACATGGATTCCGTCGGCAATCACTTCGAGCGTTATGCCATCATGATAATATCCGGCTTCAATAATACCGGCGTACCGGAAAGTGTTTCGGCGCGTAATACCGGCTGTGCATGAATAGAAATGGGTAATATGGTGGAAGCCATAATCATAAGCTTCCATGGCTTCTTCGAAAGTAGCATCGGTATGCGCCATGGAAATCATAATGCCACGCTTAGTTAATTCCGCTCCGAAAGCTAAAGCTCCAGGAAGTTCAGGTGCTATGCTCCAACGACTGATAATTCCTTTTCCACGTTCCAAAATTTCCAAATATTCTTTTGGATCTGGATTTCTCAGATACCTTGGGTCTTGTGCCCCACGTTGATTGTATGAAAAATAAGGTCCTTCCAAATGCAAGCCGCCCATTATTGAACCTTTTGTATTCAGCGACTTTGCATTACGGAACAATTCAAACGTTTCAAACAGCAACTCGTTAGTACTGGTCAGTGTAGTGGGTAACAAATAAGTTGTTCCGTGTTTGGCCTGCATTTCGGCAGCTCCCAGATACGCTTCAACCGTTCCGTCCATAAAATCATGATTTCCAGCTCCATGTGTATGTAGATCAATAAATCCGGGAGAAATGTAATTTCCACAAGCATCAATTATCTCAGTACCCCCTACAACAATTTCCCCTTTTTCGATAGCTTTAATTTTCCCATCTTCAATCAGAATGGAACCTAATCCCAAATCGTGGAAAGGAGTTAAAATTATGCCGTTTTTAATAATCAATGATTTCATATTTTTAATTGATTGACTATGAAGTCGGTTTACGCCACGATTTTATTTTATGTCCCACAGTTGCATAAAAAATCAGATAGATAAAACAGGGAACTAATACCCAATAAGCTATCCTCATTGTGAATCGTTCGGCAATTCCGCTATATATTAGTGGTATAATGGCACTTCCGCAAAGTCCCATCACTAGCATTGATGATCCTAAATTTGTAAACCGACCTAATCCGTTAATTGCTAGTGGCCAGATACCAGCGTAGATTAATGCATTTGGAAGACCCATTAAAACTAAAAACCAGATGGAAATATCTGAATCCAGACCAAATACAGTAACATGCATGTGTGTGAAAATTACCAACAGCGAAAGAATAAATCCTAAAACTGTACTTATAATCAGCGCGTTTTTTTGCGAAAGCACTTTGGGAATCAGGAAAATTCCTAACAGATAACCAATGAAAGTAAAACTCATAGTAAATGAAGGGAAATTTTTTGCTTGTCCTTCCAAACTCATTCCCATAGATCCTGCATAATTAATTATGGTTGCCAGCGAAATCATTTGCGAACCTACATGAAAAAAAATAGCAATAACTCCCAGAATTAAATGTGGATACTGAAAAATTGAAGTTCGGGGGTCATTTGGATTTTTAGTATCGGCATTTCTAGTTTTAGTATCAATTTCAGGTAATACAGAATAACGGATTACAAATCCAAAAATAAAAAGAACAACTGCCAGAACTGCATAAGGCATCATCACGCTTCGAATCAATTGATCTAACGCTTCGGTTCTTATTGCACCAACATAAATGCCACTCTTAATAGCCTCCATGATTTTCTTATCGGACTCCCCTATTACTACTGCTGCAAATATAAGATTGGCCAGAATGCCAGCGAGTTTATTGAATGTGCCCACAATACTTAATCTGCTGGCTGCGCTTTCTTTGTCTCCTATAATTGTTACATAGGGATTGGTGGCCGATTGCAAAATAGCCATTCCGATTCCCAATGAAAATAGCCCCATCAGGAAAATCCAGTACGTCCGGAAATATGCGGCCGGAACAAACAATAAAGCCCCTATAGACATAATCCATAAACCAATCATCATCCCCCGTTTATAACCTATTTTATTGAGCAAAACCGATGCCGGAATTGACATGACTAAATAAGCAATAAAAAATGCAAAAGTTACCAAATATGATTGAACTACAGTGAGTTCACAGGTAAATTTAAAATACGGAATTAATATGGTATTTACCCAGGAAACTAACCCGAAAATAAAAAATAATCCCCCAAGAATAATCATGGAGATAATATAATTTTTTCGTGGTGAGGAAGTTTTTTGCATAAAGTGAATTCTATTAATTTTATGGCGCGAATATATTAGCTGTAATTACAAAAGTCCGCCAGACATTCCGTACAACTTGCAGGAGTTTCCGACAGTGACAGTTGGTTCTCAGCAGGTTGCTGGAAACCAACTGCTTCAGTCTGTAAACCCGTATTAATAATGAAGAATTTTTTGAGTAAATTTCTCCTGCACATTTTCAACGGTTACAAGATATATGCCTCTGGCGTTCAATGGCAGGGTGGTATTCTCTGTAAAATTGCCTTTTAAAACAAGTTGACCTGTAAGTGTTGAAATAGAATATTTTGCAGAACCTTCTGTCCGCATATTAATTCCATTCTTCACATAAGTGATTTGAATGGATTTCGATATCGAATTATTTGATGTTGAAGAAATTGACTTAAGGGTAAGCAAAATGTCGTCAAGATTAAATGGAGATAAAGCAGAAGTTTTAATCACATCAAACTTAAGGTTGATAGCAGCCGTTTTATTTAATTCAATTGATTTTAATTCGAATGTCAATGGGAAAGTAGTATAGTTCACCAATTCTGTCCATTGATCAACGGGGTCAGTTGTATATTGATAGAATACAGTTAATTTCCCTGCAGCATCAATATCCCTTTGTTTAAGGTAAAAACTTAGGATACCGCTGTTTTCAATATTGTTGATTGTGAAATTAGCTGCAGTTATGGTCCCGGCATTTGCCCGCAATGAATTGGCTCCCCAGAACAAACCATTGCTGTTGGTAGTGGTGGCATCAATACGCCAATCTGCCCCTGCATTACTAAAGGTATATGCCGATGGTAAATCGATTGAAGCAAAACCTTCACGGATTAAATCGGTGGTCATTGTAAAAATAACTTTATATATTTTTTGAGTTACTCCGTCGGCGGCAGTTACAGTTACCGTCGCAGTTCGTTCAGCTTCAGTTCCCGAAAGATTTGTTGCATTGGCTATCACAACTGCTGCGCGGCTATCGGTAGGAAGCACGGTAACTGGTGGAATTGTTACAGTATTCGGCAAGGTCAATGTATAATTCAAGTTGGATGAATTAAAATTATCAATTATTGATCCTTTTACTCTCAATTCACTTAAAGTTGAAATAGTATTATCAGCATAAGGTTCAAATGTTATATCATCAATCCTAAATACACTGCTCAAATTACTGCCATCCAATGCAGGTGCTGTACAACCATAAAAAGTAAAATATAATTTGTAAGTAGTATATGCTGAACTGGCCGGAACTAAGAAATTATATTCCATTTTTGTCCAGGTGTCACCCAATGCAACAGGAGTATTCACCGTCTTGCTTACATCGTAAACTCCACCCGCATTACCTGAAGTAGCCTGTGCAACTGTCGGTCTGGCTCCCGACTGGAATAAACTGACGTTGCCAATAGTAGCTGAACCTTTTGCATAAAAAGTCAGTTTATATTGGCCGCCCTTTGTAAGGGTCATTATTGAGTTATTATAGAAACGACAACCACTTGCAGATGTATTCACAAGCACTGCTGAATTGGCTCCTGTATGTCCCGGACCCTGATAAATAGTCAAATTTCCATTTCCAACATCACCTGTCCAACCTGTAATATCCGATGCGATGGTTGTTGCCTTTTTTAATATAACTGTAGGAGTCCCGTAATCGGTAAGATTCGTCCAGGCAGTCTCGAAGTCTACATTTCCTAAAGTCAATACATCGGCTGCTTTAACACCGGATGCATTCAATACTATGGCAAAAGCCATACAAAATAAACTTTTTTTCATACTCATATTTTTTAGTAGTTTATAAATAATCAGTTTGCTGTATAAAATATTAATTGATACTATTTTTATTTCTGCATTTTTACTTTAATATAGAAAGTTGAAGCCGATTTATCGGTTGTCAATGTACCAAAAGAATCATATGCAAAAATGACAGTCTTTGGTAATCCGTCTACAATAGCCTGATATGTAATGACAATATCAACAGGAAGTGCTGCCGGAAATGCTCCAATTGCAATAACCGGACTTTGTGCCGTTCCTGTATTGGTTTGTTCCGTCAGGTTATCCACTGTTGTTCCATCAAAACTTCCAAGTGTGATTCCGGTGGCTGTTTTTACAATGTAATTGGTGGTTACGCCCCAGGTATCCATACCTGCTCCTGTTTTTGTATGTCCGGTAAATTTAGAAGAACTTTTGGCATAAGACATATTACCACAGCGGATGGCACCATAAGTCGACTGAGCATGGAAAGCAACGTCGCAATCCATTGGCATGGTTTTTCCTTCAATGTAACTAACAGCTTTTCTGTATTTTGCAGAAAAGAAGGGTCCTGGTAACGGACCTGTTGTCGAAGTTGTTTTTCCATCTTCACCTGCTAAGGACATGTAAACTTTTACATAATAGTATCCTACATGTACATCTCTGTAAACATTTGTGGATTTTCCGTTAATGTCTGTCACTTCCACACCAATCCTGCGGGTTGATTTTGTTGCTATATATGACGCGTTCGACGCATCAATGGTAATTTTTTTTCCGCTAAACGGAATTTGTGTAGTGGAAATTTTATCACCGGTATTATTGAACGTGACGAAATTCACTGTTTGGAAATTGCTTAACGTATTCATTTCCCCGGTTAAAACAAGATTCTGCCCTGCATCAACTCCATTGAAAGCATCATCTACCTGGTTAATCAAAATGGTAGGAGAAGGAGCTAACTCATTTATATTGAGTATAAAAGTAAAACTGGTTGTTTTGTTGTTATCATCAGTCGCTTCCACAATTAAACCGGAGTCCTGCATAGTAACACGCGTTATTGGTATACTAAATCCGTAAGATGCCTGTGAAGGTGATAAAGTAATTTCCGATAACAACAGGTTTTCGGAAATTAATTTTCTGAGAAACTTAATGTGTTTGATTTTTGCAGGTGCAGTTACTGTTCCAGCTATTGTTACTGCGGAAAATTCGTTTACCAGTTTTGAAGTTCCGTCAGCAAAAATGACTTCAGGACCTGGAATTTCAGTATAATTTACTTTAAGTGTGGCTACTTTAATTTTTGGTTTTTTAGGATCACCTGCAGAAACATATACTTTTAATGCTGTCGTTTTTGGGACAAACTGGTAACTGTCATCGCTCAGATTGATCTGAAACTGTGTTTCCTGGTTTGAGAATTTCACAGTATCTGCTCCACTTACAGGTATCGTTGTTTCAACCCTGTTGATAATTTTTGAAACTGAGAAATTCAACAGTTTTTCTTGACTGGTAGTTTTTATTTTTATTACAGGCATCCTGTCACCTTCCATGTAGTTAATCAGAGCTGTGTCAAAACCATCAACTATGAAAGTCACAATTGGAGCATCGCGTAATGCAGTAACACGGATTGGCAAGGTGGCTGATATAATCCGTCCACCATTGTCTTTAGCTTCTACCCGGAAACCCACAATATCTTCAGTGAAAGGCAGGAGTTGAGAAATGGAATAACTCTTGGGGTTAGGAAAAGTGGTAACAGATTCATCGTAAATAGACTCGGCATCGCCCGATCTAATCACATATTGCTTCACTTCCGACAATCCTGCATCTGCCTGAATAACCGAGACAATTTCAGGCAACGAAGATGAATTAAGATCTACTTTTAGACTGTCAACCATAAAAATGACACGTGGAACTGCAATTTTTGAAAAATCAACATCTTCTGCTTTACATCCTGCAAACAGAATGATAAATAGTAGTATGAATTCTTTTATCTTCATGATTAATAGTTTATATTTCTTTAAATTAATTGAAAGTAGCATTTGTTTGCGGTCTTGCATGGCGGTTCAATACATGACAAACTCCATTGGTACACATCAAATTAGATGTAACTACATATTTATAAGTGCTGGTCAAAACTGTCCATGCAGGATCAAGTCCATTGACCACTAACCGTGAATAATTGAATGAATTCCTGCTTTCCAGTTGTAGTGTCATGATGGCATCCTGTGAACGCCAAAGTGTTACAACATAGGTCGGATCAAAATTGAGTGTGCCAAGCCCGTGATAATAGCCATCAGCAATGTGATAGGAAAGCACATTAATCCATTTTGATTTTGTAGAAGTACTGACATTCCCGATTAATGTAATCAAACTACTCATGGCTGTATTATCCAGCAATAAATAAGTGTATTTCGTAGAACCGGAAGAATAAAGTGTTGTATCCATTCCCGAATTTCGGATAGCATTTTCTAACTGTGAAAATGCATCCGGGCGGGATTTAATAAAATCCCAGACGGTCAATTTTACTTCAGTGCTGCAATTTACAGGTGTGTATTCATAGTTCCCCTGAATCCCTAAACAACTTGTCAAAAAAAGTAGACTGACAATTGATATGCTGATTAAATATTTCATCTGTAAATATTTTTTTTATTAATAAGGATTTTGCACCAACAAAGGGTTCTGGTTAATATGATCACGGTGTATTGGAAAAAAAATCTGGTTTGAACCAATTACAATATTATTCCTTGTTTCTACCAAATTAATACGGTTGCACCTCACTACATCAAACCAACGTTTTCCTTCTCCTAAAAATTCACGATGGCGCTCCAGCAAAATGGCATCGATTAATTCATCCTGACTAATAAAATCAGCTGTGTAATAAGGGGTGTTTCCTGCACGGGTTGTAATCCTGTTTAATTGATAAACGGCTTCACTAAAAATATCAGTCATGGCTAATGCTTCTGCATAAAGTAATACAATGTCAGCATACCGGTAAAGAACTAAATCCACATCTCGCCCGGTAGTACCTGTAAAAATCGTATTGTCTTTCCAAAACTTGCGGTCCAGCTTAGAGTGTTGCGAATCCACATTTTCCCATTGAGTACTCCCAAAACGGAAATCGGCAGTACTATAAAGACTTGATTTTACATAAGTTGAAAGCCATACCTTCGGTTGAGAATTAGCAAAATAAGTAACAGCATTATTAATTCCGTTTCCTAGTACCTGATACGACATTTTAAACAGCACTTCTTTGGGAGTTGTCAATACAGGATCTTCGATAAACATCCCTCGCCAATCGCTTTTAAAGGTAGTTGCTGATGTGGTTATCAAATCCCAATCGGAAGATTTTAAGGTTGAAACCCGTTCTTTCATAATGCTTACAACTTTATCGTAACGATGCATCCATGCATTTACATCCATCAAAATAGTACAAATTGTAGCAACATTTATGTGGGTTCTTACAGTTGATGTTTTGTCTACGAACAAATATGCTTTTTCCAGATCAACTAAAATTACATTTTCAAGTATCTCATCTTTGCTTGTACGGGCATGATACATATCAGGTCCGATTTTATCCACCGGTTCAATAAAAAGTGGCACATCACCCCAAACCCTCACAGCATAGAAATATGCCCAGGCACGAAGTGTATAAGCTTGGGCAAGCAGATTATTCTTTACCGATGGTGTCATGGTGATCTTCGGAATATACTTTATAGCTGTGTTTGCCTGTCCTATAACCTGATAAAGTTTTGTCCAAAGCGTAGCCTGATTATCAGTTAAAATATTATTATAGATAAGTTCTCCCTGATCGTAAGCTTCTTTTTCATGTGGTTCATAACTGTCACCACGTAATTCGCCGAAGTCCCAAAGACCCGGGTTAACTGCTGCTGACATGGACGAATAAATAGCTGCAACTCCTACTTCGGCATCGGTTTGTGATTTCCAGAAACTGTCAGCTGTTAAATCACTTACGGGTTCTTGTTTTAAGAAATCACAAGCTACAAAAACTAATGCGACCGAAATCAGAAGGACACATTCTTTTATATATTGAATTCTTTTCATACTTTTCATTTGTTATATACAGGCAATTAAAAATTTAAATTAAAGCCAAATCCATATTCTCTTTTGCGGGGGTAACTGTTTTGATCAATCCCCATCGTCAGAGCATCCGAAGTCCCACTCGAAAATTCCGGGTCATAACCCTGATAATTTGTGAAAGTAATCAGATTATTGCTATAAATATAAACACTTGCACCTTTCAAATACACTTTTTGTACTAATTTGGATGAAAAATTATATGCCAGTTTGAGCGTCTTTAATTTAATATATGAAGCATCTTCGAGGAAAAAATTTGATGGAGCTAACCTGTTGTGTTCGCTTTTCATTGGTACCGGATAAATGGCATTATCGCCTGTTTTTGTCCACATATTGCTGATGGCAAACGGAGTAGGAGTTACACCATCAAACTCAAACGAATTTTGGTGAGCCATCGCATAATTGTAAATTTGTCCGCCTAATGAATAGTAAAACATTACATTCATTGTGAAACTTTTGTAGGAAAAATTACTACTGAATCCACCATACAAAATGGGTTGCGCACAACCTATTACTTGTTTGTCATTCAGATCGATCAGCCAGTCGCCGTTAGAGTCAGCAAGGTCAACGTCGCCTCCTTTTAACACAGTGCCGTTGGCAGATGTTTTTTGTTTTACTATTCCGGTATATGGCTGGTCGTTTAAATAATATGAATTTTGGAAAACGCCATTAGAAAAAACTGGAATTAACCGTTTCCCATCTTCTGTAAAAGCATTGGATTGATCAAAAGCAAAAATACCGATGTATTTATATCCATAAAACTCACCGAGTCTCGCATTCGGTCTCACATAAATAGCATCATCCATACCCCTGTAAAAAGGTATATTGTCGGCAACTTTTGTAATTATGGTGGTGTTATTGGCAATATTGAAATTAATACTCCATTTCCAGTTTGTTTTCCTGATAATATCAACCTCTATAGATCCTTCAAGACCTTCGTTTGACATTGAACCGACATTTCGGCGGGTTGTCTGAAATCCTGTTTCCTTTGGAAGCTCAACTTTTGCCAAAAGTCTGTCTGTCATTTTTTTGTAAAAATCCGCCGAAATTCGGACTCTGTTTTTGAAAAGCCGTAAATCAAGTCCAAGATTATATTGGGTAGTGTTTTCCCAACCTAAATTATTATCAGATAAATTACTTGGTGCGATCCCCGAAACCCCTTCGTAAATAAAATTCGGACTATATAATTGTAAAGCATCATAATCACCGATGCGTTGATTCCCTGTAACACCAATGCTGGCACGAAATTTCCCGTCACTCAAAACCTGTTTGGCAAAACGCATAAATTTCTCATCTGAGAAACGCCATCCCAATGATCCTGAAGGGAAAGCACCCCAACGATTATCCACACCAAACCGTGACGAACCATCATAACGCAAATTAAAATTAGCCAAATAACGTCCTTTAAATCCGTAAGTTGCACGCCCAAAATATGAAAGCATTGAACTGGCTGATTTATTGGTAAATGTATTGCGGGAGTCAAATGATGAAGCTGCATTCAACGTATAAATAATATCTGAAGTCATGTTCATTCCCAATAAATTTATTCGTTCAATTCCCCAATACTGTATGCTGTTACCAACCATGAAAGTAACATCATGAAAATCACCCCAGGTGTCAGTATAAGTTAAATAGTTTTCGTTTGCCAGATCATAGTTCATCAACGTTTGATCGCGGGCACCGCTATTGGGTGTCCCGGCTTCTTCTGTACTTAACTGTGTGGAAGCCCGACGGCGCTGATAACGTTGATTGCTGAAATTAATCTGAATAGATGAATTAAGTTTTAGCTTATTCAATATTTTCCAGTCCAGGTATTCATACAAAGAGCCCGTATAAATTTGCGTTTTGTTTACATCCGTTATTGCGACTGCCAATGGATTCCGTCGAGCGCTTATGTTAGGCACATAACTACCATCAGGATTTAAAATAGCCAGATACGCCGGTTTTACCAAAAGTGAATTTAAAACACCATCTTCGTCAATTCCGTTTTTTGAAGAATAGCCGAGTTGTATTTTACTTCCCAATGTTACTGTTTTAGTGGGTTTATATTCGGTGTTTATACGGGAAGTGATGCGGTCGTAATCGCTGTTAACAATAATTCCTTTGTCTTTAAGATAAGACGTACTCATGTAATAGTTGAATACATCCGAAGCTCCTGAAACGGTAAAATCCAACTGGTCCCGGGTGGCAGGTCGAAAGATCAGGTTTATTATATCCAAGTCCTGATTTGTAATATTGGCGAGCGTATCGGTAATATTTATCAAATAGTCTCCTCCAACCAGGTAGTTTTTTCGGACTTTATCATAATAACGGCGTTCGGCTCCATTGGCACGAGGCATACTTCGTGATAAAGTGCTGTAGCTCCTCAAATACCGTGCATCAATTCTTGGTTTTGCTTTTTCTCCTTTTTTGGTTGTTACCAGTATCACACCGTTGGCCGAACGCGAACCATATATAGCTGCTGATGCAGCATCTTTCAAAATTTCAATGTTTTCAATATCATTCGGATTAATATTGTCCACATTATCAAGCGGTACACCGTCAATAACAAAGAGGGGTTTTGCTCCTTCATCAAAGGTAGATACACCCCGAATTTTTATCTCAGCTCCTTCACCAGGCGCTCCACTTCCTGTAATAATCTGTACGCCAGCAGTCTGTCCCTGCAAAGCATCGAAAACGTTAATTGGAGTCTTTTCTTCAATACTTTTTGCTGAAATTGAACTTACAGCACCGGTAATGTCTCTTTTTTTCATTGCCCCGTATCCAACAACGGTTATTTCTTCCAACTCTTTTATCGTTTCTTCAAGAACTATTTTTAAACTGTTTTGATTATCAACAATAATTGTTTGTGTTCCATATCCAATATAAGAAAATACCAAAGCACTTTTTTTGTCAGGAACAGAAATAGAAAACTTTCCTTTGATATCTGTAATTGTACCAATTGCTATACCCTTAACTTGAACAGCTACCCCAATGAGTGGTTCTCTTTTATTGTCTGATACAACTCCCGTTACACGAATCTGTGCTTGAATTATTAATGTGATGAAAAGAAAAAATACAATTATAATCGCCAAAACAATTTGTGCAAATTATATAAAACAAAATGTACAAATAATATGACACACACGCAATTGAGATAAAAGGTAGTTCAAAACAAACTACCTTTTAAATCATATTTAATTACCGTTTAATCATAACTTG
>CAIUTB010000104.1 GCA_903901975.1 uncultured Bacteroidales bacterium | reverse complement strand
TGCTCCAAACCTGCATTGATATAAAATGCAAGAATAGGAAGTACAGCACCGTTCATGGTCATAGAAACAGACATTTTATTCAATGGAATACCATCGAACAACACTTTCATATCTTCAACTGAACAGATAGACACACCTGCTTTACCAACGTCACCAACCACACGTTCGTGATCGGCATCGTAGCCACGGTGTGTAGCCAAGTCGAATGCTACTGATAGACCTTTTTGACCAGCAGCAAGGTTACGGCGGTAGAATGCATTTGATTCTTCAGCCGTAGAGAATCCGGCGTATTGACGGATAGTCCAGGGCTGCATTGCGTACATTACCGAGTAAGGTCCGCGTAAGTAAGGTGGAAGTCCGGCAGCATAGTTCAAGTGCTCCATACCTTCCAAGTCATCTTTTGTATAAAATGGCTTAACCGGAATCAATTCCGCAGTTAGCCAGCTGCTATCGGCCTGCTGAGCAGTAGATGCAGCAACGTTTTTAATATCGATATTTTTGAAATTTGGTTTCATATTCTTTTTTTTTAAACACGGAGTCACTTTTTCAACACGGAGACACTAAGACACGGTTTTTAAAATAAACTTTGTGTCTTTGTGTCTTCGTGTTTATTTTTTAGAAGTAGCCATTTATTTTACGTTTTATGCCTTCTTTGATTATTGGAACATTGAAATTAATCAAATACCCAAGTTTTTTGTCGGCAAGTTTCATATAAGTAAGAAGTTGAACTTCATGAACTGGCAGTACTATTTCTACTGCTTTTAATTCAATGATAATTTCATTTTCAACCAAGAGGTCGATAATAAATTCTTTGTTCAGCATTTTACCTTTATAAACAACTGGTAATTTCATTTGACTGTTTATAGTCAAATTCCGTGACTTTAATTCCTCTATCAAACAAAATTCATAAACCGATTCTAATAAACCTGGGCCTAGTTCTTTATGAACGCTATAAGCTGCATCCACAATTTTAGTCCCAATATTATCTAATTCTGCTTTATTCATTTGCTTTGTGTCTCCGGGTCTTGGTGTTTATACTAATTTTGAATTGAATTTCTGAAGCATTTCAAGCACGTTGGTTTTTACGTTTACAAAGTATTCGATACCAATCGCTTTTAAATCATCAGCGCAAGCAGGAGCTCCGGCTACTACGAAGATTTGTTTTCCGTCGATAGCTTTGAATGCAGCAGGAGCTAATTCAGCATATTCATCGTCGCTTGAACAAAGAACAATAATGTCAGCTCCGGCCTTTAGAGCAGCAGCAACACCTTCTTCAACAGTTGAGAAACCAAGGTTATCAACTACATCGTATCCGGCACAAGCAAAGAAGTTACAAGAGAACTGAGCACGGGCTAAACGCATTGCTAAGTTTCCGATAGTCAACATAAACGCTTTTGGACGTTTTGCAGCAGCTTCAGTAGCAAAGCGTAACGCTTCAAATTCGGCAGCACCACGTACAGGCAACAGTTTTTCCGTTCCGCTGTGTGAGCAACCGCAATCAGCAGCATCGGTTTTTTCAACTTTGGCAGCAGCAGCTTCATTAAAGTTAGGGAACTGGTTGGTTCCCAACAATACTTCGCGACGGCTTGAAACTGCTTTCAAACGGGCAGCAGCAGTTACTTTCACGGCTTGTTGAACAGAACCTGAAGTAACAGCAGCAAAGAAACCACCGTTATCTTCCACTTCAAGGAATAATTTCCATGCCTGAGCAGCAATTTCGTTAGTCAATGTTTCGATATAATAAGAACCGGCAGCAGGGTCAGCTACTTTATCGAAATGACATTCTTCTTTCAATAATAATTGTTGGTTACGGGCAATTCGTTCCGAAAATTCGTCGGTTGGTTTGTAGATAGAATCGTAACTCAACACTGTCAATGAATTTACACCACCAAGCGTTGCGCTCATTGCTTCTGTTTGGGTACGGAGCATGTTTACGTTCGCATCAAAAATGGTTTTGTTGAAAGTAGAAGTTTCAGCGTGAATACGCATTTTGGCAGCACATTTGCAAATACCGTTTACTGTGCTTTTGCAGTCTTCCACTTTACAAGCAGGTTGGTAAGCATCTACAATGTTAGCCCACAACAAGCGGGCAGCACGGAATTTAGCAATTTCCATAAAGTAGTTGCCGCTTACGCCAAAGCTGAATTTAATTTTTTTAGCAGCCAATGAAGTGTCAACACCGGCTTCGACCAGTGAAGACAGGTATTCGTTACCCCAAGCCAATGCGTAACCCAATTCCTGAGCGATATACGCTCCACCATTGCTCAACGTAGTAGCATTTACGCCAATCACGCGGTAGAAAGGTAAACCAATAGCAGCGAGAACTGTTGCTTTCGCTTTTGCAGTTACTTCTTCTTTGGTCAACTCTTTGCCAGCCTGCAACATGCGGATGATGGGGTCGAAGTTGATAGAACCCTGCAATTTTTTCACGTCGTACTCTTTCGATTTGAAATAGTCGGTCAAAATAGTTGCCAAGTTAGCAGCTGCACTAACACAAATACCGAAGTTAAGCTCAACACAATCAGCTGCAATACCTTCAAGCAAAGTAGCGATATAGTCAGCACTCAATTCTTCTTTTTTCAGTTTGAAACCCAATGAGGTTACGCCCTTGTACAAAATGTCCAACGCCTTAGCATTGGCTTCTTTAGCCGAATCCACAACGATGTCCTGACGAACAAACCATTCGTTATCGGCTTTTGTTCCGCGTACGAACGGGAAAACACCCGGAGCTGCATCTTTCGTCTGCAAGCCGGCAATGTCTTCTGCACGATAGAAAGGCAACACGCTGAAGCCTTCGTTGGTCTTCCAAACGAGCTTCTTGTTGAAGTCAGCTCCCTTGAGGTCGACTGTGATTTTATCCATCCATTGCTGTGCGCTAACCGATGGAAAATCAGCCAATAAATTCAATTTTTTTTCTGCCATAATATAGTTTAATTGTCTAAATTTCTAAGAGAGTGCAAAATTACTACTTTCTGTTGAGTTAACCGAATTTTTTTGCATGTAATTAGAGAAAAATTTCTGTAATTGAATTCTAAAACAATTTAGGTTCATTTATCGTTAATTGTATAAATAGAAAATATACTCAAATGATTAAATTAAAACAAGATCAATTTCTACCCATCTCACTCGACGAAGCCTGGAAATTCTTTGCAACCCCCAAAAACTTAAATGAAATCACTCCGGACGATATGGTTTTTGAGATTATATCTGATTTACCGGAAACCATGTATGCCGGCTTGCTGATTAATTACAGGTTGAAACCAATACTGAATATACCTATCGATTGGTGTACGGAGATTACTCACATCAAAGAAAAAGAATATTTTGTGGATGAACAGCGAAAAGGTCCATACCGTATCTGGCATCACGAACATCAATTTAAAACAGTTGAAGGCGGCGTTTTAATGACTGATATTCTGCATTATGACATTGGTAAATGGTTCCTAGGAATAATTGCAGGGAAATTGTTTGTCAATAAAAAAGTAAAACGTATTTTTGAATACAGATACAAGATACTTGAATCTTATTTTCAAAAATAACATGTATCTTTACACCTCATTATCATTCAAATTTAGTCTTATATGAAAAAAGTAATCAATCTCGCTTTAGTTATTATAGCCGGAATTATTCTGGTTTATATGCAAATGCCTACAGTAAACTATGGTTTTACAGGCTTTGCCGTGTTGCTTATGATTTTAATCGGTGTATGGGTATTGCTCAATAATCCGTTTAGCGTCGTTCAGGGTAAAAACAATGCTCCAACCATCAAACTGGGCAAGCCGGGCAAAGCTTCATTTGTTTTGTTGGTCGTATTGGGACTTTATATTACAGTTGTTCCGGCTATTACCAGTTGGGCCTTGCTTCGCAACGGCGAATACCGCAATCTGATTGGCAAGGTTGAAACCGAATCAAACATTTCGAGTCATATGCTGCCTATTTCAATCGAGAAAATACGCGTGGTGGATCAGTCACTGGCACAATTGCTTGGTGATAAAGTTCTTGGTTCGCAATCGGCGCTTGGAAGTCAGGTTACACTTGGAACTTTTAATATTCAAAAGGTTAATAACGATTTGTATTGGGTTGCTCCCTTGCTGCATTCCGGGTTTTTTAAGTGGAATAAGAACATGCAGGGAACCAACGGATACGTTATGGTAAATGCCTGCAACGAGCGCGATGTAAAACTGGTACAAGAAATCAATGGAAACAAAGTGTATATCAAATACCAATCAGAAGCTTTTTTTAACGATAATCTGGAACGTTACCTCTATTTTCATGGTTATTGGCATGTGGGTCTGACCGATTATTCGTTCGAGATTGACGATGCAGGAACACCATATTGGGTAGTTACCAAATTCAAAAAAACAATTGGTTTTGGAGGAGATGAAGCCAAAGGTGTGGTAATTGTAAATGCTCAAACAGGCGATATTAAAGAATATTCCATTGAAAATACTCCGAAATGGGTTGACCGCATACAGCCAGGAAATTTTGTTGAAACTCAGCTAAACGATTGGGGTGAATACGTGAAAGGTTATTGGAATTTCTCTAACGAAGGAAAACTGAAAATCACCGAAAATGTGTCGATGGTCTATGGCGAAGACAATAATGCGTATTGGTACACAGGGTTGACTTCAGTAGGTGCTGATGAATCGACTGTAGGTTTTGTTCTTGTGAATACCCGTACGAAAAAAGCCGTTTGGTACAAACAAAGCGGTGCAACTGAAATGGCTGCTCAGAATTCAGCTAAAGGTAAAGTACAGGAAAAAGGTTTCTCCGCTTCAATGCCTATTCCGTATAATATCAACAATATCCCGACTTATGTGATGACGCTGAAAGATAACGGCGGTTTGGTGAAAATGTATGCTATGGTAGCCATTGAAGATTATACAATTGTGGGAGTCGGAAATACCTTGCGCGAAGCTTTGATGGCCTATAAAAATGCTTTCAACCAAAGCGGAAATAAAATCAGCACCAAAAGTAAAACGGAGAAGAACGTAGTGAAATCGGTGGTAACACGCATGAACGGGGATGTAAAAAATGGAAACACTTATTATTACTTCACGTTGAGAAGTTATC
Source organism: uncultured Bacteroidales bacterium (assembly GCA_903901975.1). Taxonomy (GTDB): domain Bacteria; phylum Bacteroidota; class Bacteroidia; order Bacteroidales; family Paludibacteraceae; genus Paludibacter. Next base: position 9,819 of record CAIUTB010000104.1, on the reverse strand, counting down.
CGAAAATCTTTATCGGTTCTACGCAGGTTTCAAACGATTTCCCGCTTACAAACCTTGGTGACAGCGTATACGTTACTTTCGATAACGACAATCAGGATGTGATTGATGTTTCGTCGTTTAAAAACAAGAATATAAAATGACCTCACCCCAACCCTCAAAGATTCATCCCGCTTGCGGGAAGGAGAGGGAGTGAGCATTAAGTAAGATTTTTATAGCTAAGGGACTTTATAACTTTATACTTTAAAAACTTTCAAACTCACAATCATGCATTTATTTCAAAACTTTCAGGAAATCAATTGGCTGGCGGTAATCGTGTCAGTTGTTTTATCGTTTGTATTGGGTGCATTGTGGCATTCGGTATTATTTAAAAAAGGGTGGAGCGAAGATTCCGGTTCGATTTACAATTCTCAAAATCATGGTAATCCTGCTGTGATTTTCGGGCTTTCAGGTTTACTCCACATCGTATTGGTTATAGCGCTTGCTATGTTTGTTGGTCAACATACCAATTTTCTGGGCGGAGCTTTAAAAGGACTCTTCGTGAGTCTGGTATGGATTTCAACAAGCATCGGCGTAACCTATATCTTTGTAGGTCGTACATTCCGTTTGTTTCTGATTGATGCCGGATTTTATGTGATATTTCTGACTCTTGCCGGAATGATTTTGGGGCAATGGCATTAAGTATAGTCTATTGAAATAGGAAAAATGTAATTGAACAACTGTAATTTAGCTTAATTTTTTGTAGCGATCGTAATTTACTTTTTTGACTTAGCCCAATCCATTACATTGGCAGGAGCGCGTTTGAAGAAAAGTTCATTAGCCATAAATTCCATGTAGGGTTGAGAATGTTTCCAAAATGCATAATAGCCTTCACACAGGTAATTCAAGCCAGGTTCACCGGTTTTAGTTTTAATGATTCGGTTTTTAGGACATTCGCCGTTGCATAGTTTTTTGAATTCGCACTGGCGGCATTGTGTTGGAAGACTATCACGTTTATCGGCACCGAAACGAAGTTGTTTTTGCGAAAAAACCATTTCGTAAATACTGTGAGTCTTGATATTGCCAATTTTATATTCAGGAAAAACATAATGGTCGCAGGCATACATATCGCCGTTAAATTCCATTACGGTAGCATGTCCGCAGGTTTCTCCAAAAATACAAACTCCGGGCATTTGTCCAACAGTTCCTGCCAAAGCCGCATCAAATAACTGGATATAATACTGACCAACATCCTTTTTTAACCATTCATCAAATATAGTGATATAGAATTGTCCAAATTTTTTCGCATCAACTGTCCAGGGAGCTAATACTGCATCTTCACTTCCTTCAGGAGGTAATAAACTTAAACCGTCGGCCCGTGTTTTGGAGATTTGCTCTACAATTGGCGAAAACTGCATATACTTTGTGCCAATTTCTTTAAAGAAGTTGTAAATTTCCAGCGGATAATCGACATTATAGTTGTTGATAACCGATAATGTATTGAATTCAACCTGATGCTTTTGAAGTAATTCAATTCCACACATTACCTTCTGAAAAGTGTCTTTACCGGCTTTGTTTTTACGGTACACATCGTGGCAATGTTCCGGTCCATCGATTGAAATTCCAATCAGAAAATTATTGTCTTTGAAAAATTTACACCATTCGTCGGTGAGTAAAGTGCCATTAGTTTGAAGTACATTGTCAATATTCCTGCCCCGTCCGTACTTTTTTTGAAATGTAAGTGCTTTACGGTAAAAAGAAATATCTCTCAACAGAGTTTCACCACCGTGCCAGGTAAACAGCACTTCGGCTACTGGTTGCGCCAGAATATAACTTTCAATGTATTTTTCGAGCGTTTCATCGCTCATTTGTAGGTTTTTCCGATTTTCGTAAAGACGTGCTTTCTCGAGATAATAGCAATAGGAACAGTTCAGGTTACAACTCGATCCATTCGGTTTTGCCATCACATACGTTGGCATCGAAAGGGGATTATAAGCTATAGTTTTTTTCATATTAGCCTAGGGTTGCTTTCCATTCGTCTTCTTTGAAACCGACTAACACAGTTTCTCCGGCAAGTAATAATGGACGTTTTACGATTAAGCCATTAGATGAGAGAATATCTAATAATTCATCATCCGACAAGCTTTTTACTTTGTCCTTCATTTTGAATTCTTTGTAAAGTAACCCGCTGGTATTGAAGAATTTTGAAATTGGAAGTTTGCTTTTAGCAATCCAAACTTTAAGTTCTTCTTTTGTCGGATTTTCCTCCTTAATTGGACGGTATATATATTCAATTCCGTTTGCTTTCATCCATTTCTCGGCTTTCTGACAGGTGCCGCATTTCGGATAACATAGTGCGATTGGTTTCATGTTTTTATTTAAAGATTGCTTTAAACAGGTCATTCAAATTAGCATACAGCAATAATCCAAAGAGTAATACCATACCAACTGTTTGTGCGTATTCCAGGAATTTATCGTTTGGCTTTTTGCCGGTTATCATTTCATAAATCAGAAATAACACGTAGCCACCATCGAGCATTGGAATTGGTATGAAGTTCATAAATGCAAGAATAACTGATAATAAAGCTGTCATTGACCAGAAAATTTGCCAGTCCCATGTTTTTGGAAACATTTTTCCGATAGATCCAAAACCGCCCAACTGTTTAGAACCTTCTTTGGTAAATACAAGTTTAAGTCCTTTTACATAGCTTGTCAACTTTTCCAGGCCAAGATTGATTCCTGCAGGGATAGAAGCGAAAAAGCCATATTGAATGCGTTTTGTTTGCAGAAAACTAGCAATGGATCGAACACCTACTCCTAATTTTCCGGTTTCGTTCAGTTGAATTTCCGACAACATGGTCTGGCCTTTCCGAATGTAGCTCAAATGGATACTCGTGTTTTTCGAAGCATCCAATTCTGCTGCAATATCCTGAAATATAAAGAGTTGTTTGCCATTTATTCCAATAATGCTGTCGCCCGACTGCAATTTGGCTTTTTCAGCAGGAGAACCCGCACTAACTTCTTCGACAACAAATGGGAAACGAACAGAAATAAAATCAGGTTCTTTGGCTGCCAATACTTTTTGCGAAAAATCTTTCGGTAAATTAAGTTCTACTAATTGATTATTGCGTGAAACGGAGACATCCTGATTGCCATCTATTAAAAGTTTTTCAAAGATATCAGCATTTTGTTCAACTGTTTTACCGTTTATTTTTACAATATTATCTCCGTTTTTGAATCCGTTATCCAGTAGGATTTGCGAAAAATTTAATCCGTATTTTGCATTTTTCAATGGTAAATATTCTTGTCCCCAGGTGAAAAGAACTGCTGCATAAATGACCATTGCCAGTATAAAGTTTACCAAAACGCCACCAATAATGATGGGTAAGCGTTGCCAAACAGAGCGTGAACGATATTCCCATGGTTGTGGTTCTGAAGCCATTTGTGAAATGCTTTTAGTTTCATCCACCATACCAGAAATAGAACAATAGCCACCCAAAGGCAACCATCCAATACCCCACTCAGTATTTTCGGGGTATTTCCGCCAATCACCTTCCGGCAAATCTGTCAACGAAATTGGTTCCATCACCGGTCTGCCTTTTGCATCGAGCAAATCGTTGCCGTTGGCGTCTTTTTTTTGTTGTTCGGTGGAAGGAATATTTTTAGCTAGAAACTTGATTTCCCATTTCCCATTTATTTTTTTTGCACGGATAAGTGAAAAATTAGGATTGAAAAACATATAAAATTTTTCAACACGAACTTTGAATAAGCGAGCAAATGCAAAATGCCCAAGTTCATGCAGAACGACTAAAATCGAAAGACTAAGAATGAGCTGTGCAGCCCGAATTAAGAAAGTTTCCATATTGTAAAATTTTGCCTTTGAACGCTTAAGTGAATTGCAAAGGGAGTTTTGTTGTTTTTGTTTTTGTAAAAATTCTATTCTTTGATTTATCAGCTTACTATTTCATTGGTCAGAATTCGCACCAGCGCATCCGTTCTTACATAATCATCATACGTTGGTTTTGCAATGAAATCAGCTTTTGCCATTACATTTTCAATAATGTCGCTCATTTGCAAAAAACCGATTTCGTCTTTCAAAAATTTCGCCACCACTACTTCGTTTGATGCATTCAGAATACAGGGCATGTTCCCACCTTTTTCCATAGCATAGTAGGCATATTCAAGGTTTCTAAAGCGATCTAAATCTGGTTTTTCAAAAGTAAATTGAGAACAAACATTAAAATCAAAACGGGGAAAATTTGTTTTTAATCGTTCGGGATACGTAAAAGCATACTGAATAGGCAATTTCATATCGGGCATGCCAAGCTGAGCTTTAATTGAGCCATCGGTGAATTGAACCATCGAATGGATAATGGATTGTGGATGAACCACTACTTCAATTTGATCGGGTGTAACGCCAAAAAGCCATTTAGCCTCAATGATTTCAAAACCTTTATTCATAAGACTTGCCGAGTCAATCGTAATTTTAGCTCCCATCTCCCAATTCGGGTGTTTCAAAGCTTGCACACTTGTCACGTATTCCAGTTCGTGAATAGTTTTGGTACGAAACGGACCACCCGAAGCCGTTAGAATTATTTTTTCAATTGCATTATTTCCTTCACCTGCCAAACATTGAAAAATGGCAGAATGTTCAGAATCAACCGGAATAATCTGAGCATTATTTTGAGAGGCGAGCTCGCAAATCAATTCACCGGCAACTACGAGTGTTTCTTTGTTGGCCAGTGCAATTTTCTTTCCGGCTTTTATAGCACTAATTGTTGGTTTCAATCCCGAATAACCTACCATGGCAGTCAGAACGATATCTATGGGCTGCATTTCAGCCAATTGAGCAATAGAATCGGCTCCTGCAAAAACTTTTATAGGCAAATCGGCAAGTGCATTTTTCAACGGAAGATATAATGATTCGTTGCCAATAGCCACCATTTCCGGCATATATTTCCGGGCTTGTTCAATAAGTAAATCAATATTATTATTGGCTGTAAGGGCATAAATTTCAAACAACGAATCATTTTCCGAAATTACTTCCAATGCTTGTGTCCCAATAGAACCAGTCGAACCTAATATTGCTATTTGTTTTTTATTTTCTGTCATGAAAAATCTTAAAGTTCCCTTTTGAGTATTTAGGGATCAAAATATTATCAATTCTTCCGGATCGACTGATTTGCCCTGTTTCCAAAGTTCAAAATAAAATTGTGATCCGGCTTTTTTCCCTGAAGCATCCCCAGTGATAGCAATACATTCACCCGCTTTCACTTCGTCGCCCACTTTCTTCAATAATCGGGTGTTGTTTTTATAAATCGACAAATAATTATTTTCGTGTTGTACCTGAATTACAAAACCGAAATCGAATGTAAATGCCTCATATACAATCGTCCCATCTTGTACACTCATGACGCTTTCATTGGGTGATGTAATCATGTAAATTCCAAATTGTCGTTCCGCCAGATTATAGGATGAAGATATTACACCTCTGGTTGGACGGAAGAAAATATAGGTACTTTCAGTTGGTTTGGTGTCGATGCTCGCCAAATTATACTTCTCATCTTTTTCGAATTTTTCACAAAATGCTTTTTCACGTCTTGATTTTTCCAAAAATACTTTAGCCCGCTGTTTCAGGGCTATAGAATCTAATGAAGCTATAGAATCAGGTTTTGTTTTTCCGGTAATAATTCCTTTGATAATATCAATATATCCTTCTTGTAAATCAACCTGTTGAACCAACGAATCAGTACGCATGGATTCCGCAATAATATTTGCCCTGTTCCCCGACTCACCATATCCGGGCAAATACCGGCTGATTGGCGTTGTGAATATAAGTATGGTAAGTACTGTAAATGTGAGTAAGAAAAATGCCGATCCAAACAGAAAAACACTGAAACGAGACAATCGGACATGCCATGACTCTTCCAGGGTATTTTCATTCAGAACTGAAACACGATATTTAAATCGCATTTTCTGTATAAATGGTTTGAATTTGTCTAATGTAACTTTCATTTAATAATCTGTCAAATGAGCAGAAATGTGTACAAAAGTAGCGAAATTCAAAATACAAACAAAATGTAGCTTTTATTACAAATCTAAAATAAATGGGTTCGGGGTGCTAGTTTCAATTTTTACGGAGTTTTATTGTTGATTTTTATTACTTTTGCCGGTATAATGAACAAAAAATAACGTACAAATGACCCGAATAGGAATACTTTCAGACACTCACGGATTACTTGATGAACGAGTATTTGAACATTTTGCCGATTGTGATGAGGTTTGGCATTGCGGGGATATAGGCTCGCTCGAAGTTTTCAATAAGTTGCAGGCTTTTAAGCCGTTTCGGGGCGTGTGGGGAAATATTGATGGCTATGATATCCGCACTCAATTACCTCAGCACAACCGTTTTCAGTGTGAAGGGGTGAAAGTGTGGATTACACATATCGGTGGTTATCCCGGAAATTATGACGCATTGGTGCGCCCCGGAATCTTTCAACAACCGCCTAAATTGTTTGTTTGCGGCCATTCTCATATTCTGAAAGTAAAGTATGACAGGACGCTCGATTTATTGCACATCAATCCCGGTGCTGCCGGGAAACAAGGCTTTCATACTGTTCAAACCCTTGTTCGTTTCGAAATTGATGGCGAAAAAATTCAAAATCTGGCAGTGATAGAATTGAAACCGAAAGAAGTTGGCGATAAAATGTAATTATTTCAAAAAAAAGAGATGTTTTAAATCTTTTTACTAAATTTGTTTCGTGAAAAATTGGTTGTTATTTGCTGTATAAAAACTCAATAAGAACGGATAATTATGAAAACAATTTGCGTTGCTTTTTTCCTTTTTCTGACGGTTCCTGTTTTTGGTCAATTTCCGACACCTACAAATTTTACTTACCGATTAGCTTATACTTATTTGAGAACTTGTGACAATTGTTGTTCTTTATCAGGAGTAGAACCATATTGTTCAAATTTTATGTGGAATGCTCCTGATACTACTACGATTACTTCAAGATTAAACTATTACAATATCTACTACCGCCCGATTGGAACACAGACTCCAATTGTTATTGCAACTACAACTAGCTTGGGTAAGAGTTTCTATTTTGGTCCAACAGGTGATATGTGGATAACGGCTGCTTATTCAAATCCGAATGGTGAGTCTGCACCATCAAATATTTGCTCAAATTTCAACTTGCCCATTGAAGTCCCAATAGTAAAACAAGCAGATAAAATCAAAATTCAATTTGATAATGCGTTACAAGTGCTTAGGTTGCAAAGCACAATCAGCCTGACAAAATTAAATCTGATAAATACAGATGGAAAAACTATAAAAGAGTTTGAAAATCCGGATACTGAATTAAAACTTACCGATTTAGCCCGTGGATTCTATGTTGTAGAAGTATATACTTCAGAAAATGAGGTGTTCCGGCAAAAAATAATCAAATAAAGAATGGCTGACAATTGATTTTGTCAGCCATTTTTAAATGATATAATCGATTTGATTTCTTATTTCACCCCATGCATTAACTTCTGTAATCGTTTCGATAATAAGAACAGAATAACTGAAGCCACTCCGGCAATCACCACAAAAAGCATAAGAAATCGTAGAGTGAAACAATTTGAATTCCGAAAATGAATTTGGGTTTTCCCGCTTCGGGATATAATCCGCTCAGCATTCCGGCAAATTTATTGGCTGTCGCCATCGACATATACCAAACTCCCATCAATAAAGATGCAAAACGTAAGGGTGCAAGTTTATTCACCATTGACAACCCAATTGGCGAAAGCATTAATTCACCCATAGTATGGATAAAATATAAACCGGTAAGCCACAAAATACTTACTTTTACCCCTGGAGCGACATTTTTCACTCCAAATGCAATTACCAAATAACCTAATGCAAGGAAGAATAATCCCATAGATTGCTTTACTGGTGAAGCCGGATCCATATTTTTTTTACCCAACCAAATCCATAAATTAGAGAAAACCAAGCCCATCAATACGATAAAAACCGGATTGAAGGATTGAAAATAACTAGCCGGCATGGTCCAACCAAAAATCTCCCGATTGGTTTGTTCATCAGCAAAATAAGTCAGGGATGCTCCGGCTTGCTCGAAAGCTGACCAAAAGAAAATTACAAAGAAGGCGATAATATATATTACCCAAATACGTTGTTGCTCAATTTTAGTCAATGATTTGTCGGAAATGACATAAGCCGGAATAATAATACAAATAGAGAAAATAACGGCTCCAATAATATCGAAACTAAATGCATAATGAAACAAGCCGAACAAAGCCAGGCCACCAAAAATCCAGACCAGAAATGCAGTTGTGTTTTGCTTTGAACTATTTGCGGGGGCAAGCTCTTTTTCCGATTTATGAATATCCATTTTTCCGGCAGCTTCAATTCCTAATTGTTCACCATCGGGTCCGATAAGAAATTTACTTTTCCAACCAATAAACAATATTAAACTCAGCAACATTCCGATAGCTGCAATCAAAAAGCCATATTTGAAATCTGCAGGATTACCCGTGTCTCCAAAGAATCCGCAAAGTAAAGGTGCAATAAAAGCCCCAACATTTACACCCATATAAAAGATAGTGTAAGCCGAATCGAGGCGTTTATCTCCTTTCACGTACAAATTTCCAACCATAGTGGTAATATTGGGCTTAAAAAAACCATTCCCAAAAATCAAAGCTGCCAATCCAACGTACATAAACCAGTGCGAAATATCGCCACTCTGATAATAAAGTGCACTTGAGAACATAAATAATTGTCCAACTATCATCATAATTGCTCCCCAAAGAATGGATTTTCGCATTCCCAAATACCGGTCGGCCACATAACCGCCAATAAGTGGTGTAAGATATACCAGCCCGGTATAATTTCCATAGATGGTTGATGCTAATTGTTTATCCATCAATAAAGCTTTGATAAGATAAAGTGTGAAAATGGCACGCATTCCGTAATAGCTGAAACGCTCTGACATGGCGGTTGCAAATACAAAATACAGTCCTTTTGGATGACCTTGTTTCGGTTCGTTTGTTGGCATAATTTCTAAAAATTGAGGATTGATTCTTACATAAAGTCTGCAAAAATATACTTTTTATGCGAATATCAATCAGGAAATTGAAATCTGTATTAAAAAAACCGCCCGATAATTTTTGCAGTATTGTAAATTTGATTACTTTTGCAATCGCTTTCAAAAGGAGAAATCCCGATGAAATCCGGGCCTATAGCTCAGTTGGTTAGTAGCACCTGACTCATAATCAGGGGGTCACTGGTTCAAGCCCAGTTGGGCCCACCCTTGAAATCAAACACTTACACATTCTTTGTGTAGGTGTTTTTTTTATTTACGCCAGGTTCACGCCAGGTTTTGGGAGAATATGATTGGGAACTCGTTTAAATTTAAACGAAGTGTTGGAAAAACTTCCTGACAGGTGACAGGAAGTAGTATTTCTATCGTAAAAAACATTTTAATCGTTATAATGAGGATTTCTACTTGAAAAATCAAAACGATTTTATTTTAACTATAAGTTTTACAAACAAAAAAAGTCAATAATCTACATATTTAATTATATTTGCACTCGAATTATGCCCTTATATTAGAAAGTTCTAAAACAGATGTTTAAAACCAAATTACTTGCTACTGGTTTGTTTATTATTTTTTCGGTGGGAATATCATATTCTCAATTGACCATTACTGCTGTTGCGTTTACATTTAACATGTATTGATATTAAAATAAGCTAAGTTGCTCTTTGACATTTTGATTGAATTGACGTTCTTCGCATAGCAAGTCACGTATAGGTGTTTTGTCTAAGGCAGAAACACCAAGTAT
>CAIUTB010000103.1 GCA_903901975.1 uncultured Bacteroidales bacterium | reverse complement strand
GTGCGCAGAATGGGATTCGAACCCACACACCGTAACCGGCACTACCCCCTCAAAGTAGCATGTCTACCAATTTCACCATCTGCGCAATTAAATCATATAAAGTACCCAAAAGGGGACTCGAACCCCTACAGCCTTACGGCCACTAGTCCCTGAAACTAGCGTGTCTACCAATTCCACCATTTGGGCAATTAATATAAAACTTCATTTTAGAGAAAAAAGCGAAACACGCACGTTCCGCAATTTATTCTGAGCGAAAAACGGGACTTCCCGATTATAATTCCCGATTCTCTTGACAAGCAGGGATAAACTTCTCGTCCCAATAAATCTTTTCGCATTTTATTTGAGCGAAAAACGGGACTCGAACCCGCGACCCCGACCTTGGCAAGGTCGTGCTCTACCAACTGAGCTATTTTCGCAATTTATTTTTGATAATAAGAAAACTCTTTTTCTAAAATCCCTTGCCAAGGTCGTTTTTCGTGTCCGTTCTTTTGGGGCAAGGTCATGCTCTGGCAAAGAGCTATTTTCGCAAATGTATCGCAAAGATAGCTCGATTTTGTGAATTTTCAAACAGTTAGCCGTAAAAAATAGTGATTTTTCACAAATATATTCTAACCTATAAACAGCAGTGCTGTAAAATTCTGTTATGATTGAATTACACTTTCTTTGTATTCATTTACTTTTGAATAATCGACTTTTAATTTAAAAATATCAAAAATATACTTGTCTACTTATTATTTGTGTACTTAAAACGTTTATTCTTTAGATTTCCGGAGATTTTTTGTAAGTTTGCAAACTTAACAAACCATTAAATGAGAAAAATACAAATACTTTTAGCAGCACTTTTAATTACTACACGAATATTCTCAATCCCTGCGACTCCTTTTCCTGTGAAAATTACACAACCTGATGGATCAGAAATAAATATCAGGCTTCATGGGGATGAATTCTTCAATTATAAAACCACGGAAGATGGATACCTTTTAATGGAGAATGAGGCAGGAATTCTTAACTATGCAAAACTCGATGTGAACGGTAAATTTATTTCAACTGCATTAAAGGCAAATGATATTAATAAACGTTCCGGAATTGAAAGAAAATTTGTCTCAGCGCTCCCATTCAATCCCGATTTAAGTAAAATAAGGCAATTGCAAAAGATTATGCGCACAAAAAGCACAATCTCATCAAGCGGAAGGCAAAAAGCGTATCCACTCACTGGCACCCCAAAATCTCTTGTTATTTTAGTAAATTTTTCGGATGTAAAATTTGTAACTGCTACTCCGCAAGTAGCTTATACTAATTTATTAAACCAGAGTGGTTACGCTACAAATGGAGGAACAGGTTCGGCAAAGGATTATTTTCATGATGCTTCTACAGGTATTTTTAACCCTCAGTTTGATGTGATTGGACCGGTTACACTCGATAACACAATGGCATTTTATGGCGCAAATGATGCAAATGGAAATGATGTAAATCCACAGCAAGTCGTTATTGATGCCTGTACAAAAGCTGCTGGTTTAGTAGATTTCTCACAATATGATACGGACAAAAATGGAATTGTTGATAATGTATTTATCTACTATGCCGGTTACAATGAAGCGGAAGGTGGTCCGCTAAATTCTATCTGGCCACATAAGTGGAATTTAAATGATTACAATACAAAATTCAACGGAGTAAGTATTTTTCATTATGCCTGTACATCTGAATTACGAGGAAACAGTGGTTCGAATATGTGTGGCATTGGGACTTTCTGTCACGAGTTTGGTCATGTAATTGGATTAGATGATTATTATGTCACATCGTCAACAGATCATCATACCTTGTCTGTTTGGAATATAATGGATTATGGTGCCTATTTAAATTATGGTCGAACTCCTCCAACCTATTGTGCCTATGACCGCTATTTTTTGAGCTGGTTAGTTCCAATCGAATTAAAGGTTGCTGGTGATTATACTTTGACTAATTTGGGAACAAGCAATAAAGCTTATCTTATTTCAGCTAGTGGGAATCGGAATCTATTAGCTAACGATACTTCTTCGCCGGAATATTTTTTACTGGAAAACAGGCAATTAACAGGCTGGGACAAGTTTTTATACGGACACGGTATGATTGTTTATCATATTTTTTACAACCCAACAACATGGGCAAGTAATGGTCCGAATAATGATCAGAATGCAATGGGTGTTGATATTGTGGAGGCTGATGGAATTGCTATTACTGAAACCACCTCACTCGATCCGACTTTATCCGGTGATCCGTTTCCCGGAACAGCTAATGTGACTGCGTTTAACCCAATTTTACGAAACGGTACAAATTTAAAAAAACCACTCGTAAGTATAGGAGAGACAAACGGAATTATTCAGTTTCATTTTGCATCTAATATTACTTTAATTCAAAATATTCTCGCCTATAAAACTGTACAGGGAACGCCTTCTGCTGTTCAGACAGCCATAATTAGCGGAATAAAATTAAAAAGTCCAATAAATCTCTCATTCAAATCAGGAGTTCAGTTTGAAATGAAAAAGGATTCCGATCCTTCAACTGCCTGGAGCAAAAGTATCACCCTTACTCCGGTTGATTCAACAGTTACAACTACCAATATTCAAATCAGGTATAACCCTACTGTTCCATCTTATAACGATATTCATTACGATACTTTTATTGCTTCAACTATTTCGGGGGATTACGCTGATGCCTCTATTTCAGGTACTTCAACCAGACCTGTTTATGTTGTTGCTCCGGTTGCAACTGATGCAACAAATAATTCATTTACCGGTTTTGTTGCTAACTGGAATTCAGTTTCGGATTCAATTGGAAAAGTGGCTAAATATTACCTGACGGTTTATAATTTGTCAGAAGGGCAATCAAGTACGAAACAGACTTTCGATAACGGAATTAATGCTCCAGGCGGATGGTCAATAACTGCTTCAGGAACCTCCAATTCAGCTGTTTATAGTGGCGATAATCCACCTTCACTTCAATTTCAGAATACAGGAGAATTTGTTCAAACTGAAAAATTTATTTTACCTTTAACTTCGCTATCATTTTATATTCGATCCATGGGAGCCTACAATGGTGGATTTCTGGTTCAGGCATTAAATAATCAAAATGTTTGGGAAAAACTGGACAGTATCTCTGTTTCAACGACCTTAAATGAGAAAAATAAATCCTATACATTCCCTGAATCAAAAGGATTTAATTGTTTTCGCTTTACTTATTATAAAGGAGTCGGAACTATCACCTTCGACGATGTAACAGTTGGTTCTTCAAAACAAATCAATTACGTACAGCATGATGTTTGGGTAACATCAAATTCTGACACATTAAGTAACCTTATGCCCGGAACAGAATATTTCTATAAAATTAAGGCAAGTGACAAGAGTATTCATTACGAAAACATTACTGATTTTTCAAATACAATTTCAGTTTTGACAACTGCCTATCCTTTTAAAACCAAATTGGTTGTAAAAGTAGAAAATTCAGGTGATGTGACTGTCTATTTACCAACAGTTCAAACAACCTTGTACATTTATAATCTTTTGGGTCAAACTATCCGAACAATTATTCCGACGGGAACGGTCATAAAATTAGCAGATTTACCTAAGAATGAGGTATATATACTTAAAGCCGGTAATCTGATTACGAAGATTGCAATTTAGTATATCCCAATACCCAAAATAACTTTCTGTCGGTAGACTCATCAGTCAACCGACGGAAAGTTTTTTTTATGTACTTTTGCACACTTAAATTTTCAATTTTCAATTTTCAATTATAAATTATACATGTTATCTGTTGATGCACTCACCGTCGAATTTGGCGGACAAATACTTTTCTCTGATATTTCCTTCGTTATCAATGAAAAAGACCGTATCGCCCTGATGGGAAAAAATGGTGCCGGAAAATCTACCTTGTTGAAAATTCTTGCCGGTAGCCGTGAGCCATCTCGAGGTTCAGTTTCATACCCAAAAGAAACCATAATCGCTTATCTTCCACAGCATCTATTGCTTGAAGATAACCGAACTGTGTTTGAAGAGACAGCTATGGCTTTTTCTGCCATCAACGACATGGAAAAAAAAATTGAAGCTTTAAACCTCGAACTAACTACCCGAACAGATTATGAATCTGACAGTTATATGGAGTTAATCGAAAATGTTTCGGCCTTAAGTGAACAATTTTACAGCATTGAAGAAATAAATTACGATGCTGATATTGAAAAAACTTTGCTGGGATTAGGTTTTTCACGTGAAGATTTTAACCGCAAAACGGCCGAGTTTAGTGGAGGTTGGCGAATGCGCATCGAGTTGGCTAAAATTTTGCTACGTCGTCCTGATGTGATTTTACTTGATGAGCCAACCAATCACCTCGACATAGAATCCATTCAATGGCTCGAAGATTTTCTGGTTAATTCAGCGAAAGCAGTAGTTATCATATCACACGACAGAGCTTTTGTTGACAATATTACAACCCGTACTATAGAAGTTACTATGGGGCGTATTTACGATTATAAAGCCAAATACTCACATTATCTTGAGTTGAGAAAAGAACGCCGTGAGCAACAGCAAAAGCAGTTTGACGAGCAACAAAAAATGATTGCTGATAATATGGAGTTTATCGAACGTTTTAAAGGAACCTATTCCAAAACACTTCAGGTACAATCACGTGTGAAAATGCTTGAAAAATTACCAATCTTAGAAGTTGACGAAGAGGATACTTCAGCTTTAAGACTTAAATTTCCACCTTCACCACGTTCGGGAAATTATCCTGTTACAAGTGAAAATGTGGGGAAAATGTATGGACAGAAAAGAATTTTTGCAAATGCCAATTTTATGCTTGAAAGAGGCGAGAAAATAGCCTTTGTGGGTAAAAACGGAGAAGGTAAGTCGACTTTGGTAAAAGCCATTATGAAAGAAATTGAACATGAAGGCAAGCTTACGCTCGGACATAATGTGAAAATCGGCTATTTTGCTCAAAATCAGGCTTCATTATTGGATGAAAACCTTACTGTTTTCCAAACGATTGACGATGTGGCAGTCGGTGACATTCGGAATAATATTAAAAATTTACTGGGTGCTTTTATGTTTGGAGGTGATAATTCATTCAAAAAAGTCAAAGTTCTTTCGGGTGGTGAGCGACAGCGATTGTCGATGATAAAGCTTTTATTGGAACCAGTTAATTTGTTAATTCTTGATGAGCCAACGAATCACCTCGATATGAAAACTAAGGACATTCTGAAACAGGCATTGGTTGATTTTGATGGTACGCTAATTGTGGTTTCGCACGACCGTGATTTCCTGGATGGATTGATCACGAAGATTTATGAATTTGGTAATCAGAAAGTTACCGAACATCTTGAAGATATCTATGGATTTCTTGCCAAAAAGAAAATGGAAAGTTTAAGAGAGATAGAACGAACAAAACTCAACTGATAATTTCTACAAAATATACATTATTAACCTGCTATTTGCTGTTCTTTTTCTTACGATCACTCTTTTTCGCAGTTTTTTCAACCAGTTTCTTTTCTTTCAACAATTTTTTAGCTGCACGTCGATCTGCAAGTACTTTTTTTACATACACTCTATAGGGTTCAATGTATCTTTTTTGCTTGGTTTCAAGCAAATCAGCTATTGTTATCATAATGCCTGTTTCGTATACCGAGCCAAAATCAGGATCAAATATAGATCCAAAGAAACGCATCGAATGGCTTAAACCTATATAGGCATGAAATAAAGGAGGGATGGTCTCACCTTCGTGCCGAATTGCTTTTTGCAGGGCTTTATAATCTGATGAATGATCATCGTCTGCAAAAAGTTGCCTGGCAATTATATTTGATTTCTGACTGACGTGAATGATGTCTTTTGGTATTATCATTTTGTCCGGGTCAGGGAAGTAGCGATACATATACTCATAAATCAATTCTCTGGCCACAACAGGATAATGTTCATAGATAGTCACTTTGCCAATAAAATAGCGGGCATTCTTAACCGAATGAGTTAATGCTCCAAGTCCATCCCATAAGTTATCCAGGGCAAACAGGCTTTTCATACCCATTTTAGATGTTTGATAATCGGGTTGAACAAAAGCTCTCCCAAGTTCAATGGTATAGGGCAGGTAGTTGTTTATAAAAAGTGAACTGAACACAAATAAATGCGACATAACGAATTTAGGCTGTCCATTTTCATCTAAATCTACATCAGAGCCCGCTAAATAACGGTAACCTCCAACTATTTCTTCCCCTGTAGGATCCCAAACAATAAGCTGATAGTATGGTTTATCCATAAAATCATATTCATCAAGATCAATCTCTTCACCCGTTCCACCACCACTCGAACGAAAGGACAATTCTCTAAGCCTACCTATTTCGCGCATCAAATTAGGCGAATTATGCCCTGTAATAACATAAATGTCATTATGCGCCTTGTTAGTAGGACGAAGAAATTTATCTTCAGTCAGTTCTTTTTTTAAAATCTCCCTGTCAACGGGTGGGATGATTGGCTTCATTGTAAAACTTAGAATGAAAAAATATCCTTTAATGAATAATACAGCAAAAGTAATGAAATTTTAATACTTGATTCTACATAAAAAAATAAAATTGCAAAAAAAATCGATTAAAAGTTTGCAAAAAGCTAAACTCTTTAGCAATTGTCTCTATTTTGAAATGTTATCACCTTATTATTGGAAAATACCTCTTTAGACTACCTAAAGCAATCAACTTAGATTAATAGATTTTTTCGCCCAATGCAATTTTCAATTGTTGAAGATTGGCAGCATAATCTATTTTTGTTTTATAAAGTGCTAATTTGCTTTCGGAGAGCGATGTGTAGCTGTCAAGCAAATCAAGATTGGTAATTACACCTGCTTTGTAGCTTACTTCAGCTAACTCATAGGCTTGTGATGCTTGCTGTAATTGCAATTCTGACTGTTTTACTTTTTTCAACGCCGAAAGTGCATTGGCACGGCTTTCAACCACTTCGTTGCTGATATTACGGCGGGTCAGTTCAGTTTCCTGCTGATTCCCTTCCAGGTCAGCATTAGCCTGAATTTTCAGATATTTTGAACGGTTAGCATCGAACAGAGGCATTTTGAAACCTACACCAACTGCATAGTTAAACATGCCTATATCTTCAGCTTTTCCCGATGCAAAAGAAAAATAACCATTCTTAAAACCTCCCGATCCAAAAGCATTAAGAGAGGGATTGTTCTGAACGCCAATCACATCGAGTCTCGATTTTGAGATTTCCTCTTTTTTACGAGCCATTTTCATTTCGGATCGGTTTGCAAAAGCCACATTAGTAAGTGAATCGACTGAAGGCACAAGTTGTTGAACATTAAGTTCTTTTTTCAGCACAATATTACTATCCTGTGGTTTACCCATAAAGGAGTTTAACTGACTCATCTGAACCTGCAAAGCAGTTAGTATGTCTGTTTTTGCATTTTCAATCACGGAGATACGCACTTTTGTAGTCAGAATGTCGAATTTGGTAGCCGAACCTGTATCTGCTTTTTTCTGAACAAACTGCAAGTGCTCGTTGAGCGTTTTCAACTGATCATCCTTGATACGGATGGCTTCCTGCAAAAAACTGATTCCATAAAAATTTCCCATTACAGCCATGGATAGACGTTGTTTGGCTTGTTCTACGGTGAGTTGAACCATTTGTTTATTTTTTTCGTCCAACGCAATATTCTTAGCTGTTTTGCCAAAATCATAAATAGATTGGTTGACTCCAATTGCAGCAGAGTAATTATCAGGTGGAAACAACTCAAATGTACCTAATCCTGGCATTGTTAGTTTGGTAGTTGGTCCAACCAATGTAAATGAGCCTGAGAAATTCACATCAGGCAGATAGGCTGTTTTGGTAAGTCCAATTTTAGCGTCAACGGCCACAAGTTCTTTTGCAGCCTTCTTAAGACTTGGATAATTGTTTATAACAGTGCTGATAATGCCTGAAAGTGACAATGAATCAGTGGCGGAATTTTGTCCCTGAATTGTCATGAATGGCAATAAGATGAGGACTATTAATAGTTTATTAATTGATTTCATATTTTTTTTTATTAATCCTTTTAAATTTAGCAAAGGGTTTAATGAGTATATAGTTTATTCTGTAACTTCAAAATGGGGTTTAAGGTCTCCTTTTGGCACATTTCCCTGATTTCTTTTTTTTGATTTTAGCATCAAAATAGGAATAAAACCCAACATAGTAATACCAGCCGCCAATAGAAAGTCGTCATTAATTCCCTGAATAAAAGCCTGAGAAGTAACATTCGACATTAAAATACTTTGACTTTGCTTTAAGGCTGTGGAATAAGCACCTCCTGCGTGTTGTTGAATATAATAGGCCATATTGTGTGTAGTGCTTTGAAATATCTGAGAACCTGATTGCACAGCACCTCCAAAAATCTGAGCATGAAAATTGACACGTGAAGTAAGTACAGTTGACAATAAAGCTACTCCCATACTTCCGGCAATTTGACGTATCGTATTGGATATCCCTGAAGCCTGTGCCATCTTTTCGCGCGGCAAAGTAAGTAAAGACATAGTACTCAAAGGGGTGAAAATCATTCCCATGCCAAAACCACGTAAATAAAGGGTAGTCATCACATAGGATCGTTCGGTCAGAAATGACAATTCGGAGTTTAGGTAAAAGCTGAGTACCAACAATCCAACACCTAATATTACAGGCCCTTTGGCATTGACTTTATCGGAGAAAATACCTGATATCGGCGACATAAATCCCTGAATAATTCCAACGGGTAAAAATACAGATCCCGATTGTAGCGCAGTATATCCCATTGAATTTTGCAGGTAAAGCGGAAGTAAAAAAGTGCTTCCAAACATTCCCATACTAAAAACAAACATGATTATATTGGTCATTCCAAAATTTCGGTCTTTCAATAATCGCAGTTCTATTAATGGGCTTTCTGTTGTCAGTTCTTGTGTGATAAACACCGCCAAACCTATAGCTGAAATAGCAAAACAAATTAATATATAGGGTGCCGACCAGCCTTCGGAATTAGTTTGTGCATTTCCTTCCGATAATGCATAAAGCAAAACAGGTAGAAAAACGATCACTGAAATGAATCCGACATAATCAAATTTCCGTGCAGTTGGGTGAATAAATTCACGTTGTATAATGATGGTGAATAATAAGGCTGCAATTCCCACCGGTATATTCACGTCAAAAATCAATTGCCAACTAAAATTGTCAACTAAATAACCACCAATCAGTGGACCGAATGAAACCGAAGCTGCAGCCGATATAGCCCAAAACCCGAGTGCCACTCCACGTTGATGAGGTGGAAATTCACGGGTAATAATTGCCATTCCAAGCGGTTGAATCATTCCGGCACCAAGTCCCTGAATAATACGAGACATAATCAGGGTAGTTTCGTCGTTCGATAATCCGCATAATAACGAGCCGAAAGTAAACAAAAATAATCCCCAGAAATACATCTTTTTATACCCAAACTTATCTGCCAGCCAACCCGAAGTAGGTAACATAACCGCCATTGAAAGCATATATGCAGTAATAACCCACTGAATAGTAGATAATCCCACCCCGAATGAAGACATGATTTTCGGCAGACTCACATTCACAATCGTACTGTCGAGAACCGCCATAAACGTTCCGAGCATCACATTTCCTAAAACAAACCATTTGTAGTATTTGCTTTTGGGATGGTATGACGAATCTGAATTCCGTAGTTTCCTGCGAATTTTATGTGTAATTGGAATTTTACGCATTTTTATTTAATGATTTTTACAACAGCCGACATTCCGGTCATTAAATTGTAAGTATCTAATTTATTGCCTTTTTCTGTACTGTCGATTGAAATTTTGATTGACACACGTTGAGTTACTTTCGTAAAGTTACCCGAAGCATTACTAGGCGGAATCAATGAAAATTGCGAAGCCGTGGTTGAACCTACTGTGAATATTTTTCCTGAGAAAACTACTTCAGGATAAGTGTCGAGTGTGAAAATAGCTTTTTGGCCTATTTTCAGAGTCTGAACATTCGTTTCTTCCAAATAAACAGTTACCCAAAATTTGCTGTTGTTGTTGATGGTGTAAATTGATTGACCAGGTTGAGCGATGTCACCCGAAAGCAACCATCGTTTGGCAACAATACCATCAACCGGAGCATACAAGCGCGTGTTGTTTAATTGAGTATTTATTACCCCAATCTGAGTTTTTGATCCATCAACAGCCGTTTCAGCACTTTTAATCATTGATTTTGAAACAGCTAATTGCGATTGAGCAGCTTCTAATTGTGCCTGAGCAGTTTCCAATGCTTTCTTTGCATGGTCGTATAACTCTTTAGTAGTTACACCTCCTGCAAACTGAGCTTTCGAGCGGTCAAAGTCATCTTTTGCCCGATCAACTGAAATTTGAAGCACTTTTAAGTTTTTCTCATCATATTTATACCTAGCTTCAGCCTGTGCTTTATTGGCTTCTGTTTGAGCTTTACCCGAAATAATCTGTTTTTTCTGAGCCAAAAGATCTGTGCTGTCAAGTTCGGCAAGTAACTGCCCTTTTTTGGCAGAATCGCCTTCCTGAACATAAAGTTTACTGATTCGTCCCATTATTTTTGGACTTACTGACACTACATCCGATGAAACTAATGCATCATCTGTTTTGATATATTTCGAATAATCGATATACCAGTAAATACTTCCAATAACAACCAATAATATTATTGCTGTTAACGGAATGTAAATTTTCAAATCCCTTTTCTTTTTTGTCATACCTTTAAATTTTATTTAATTATTTATTGATTTTTGTTACATGAAGTTAGTGGCGAATGTGAATCCGTCATAATCTCGGATAATATATCCCGAACCTGTTGAGTTGAATCAAACAATACATCGAGTTTTTGCTTATCGAGTTTTTCAATGCGTTCACGCATATCTTTGCTAATATCTTGTTTTATGATTTTAAAATCTTCCATTCCTTTTTCAGTCATACGGATGTTGATAATACGTCTGTCGTGTGGGTCGAAAAGCCGTTCAACCATTTCTTCAGCAATCAATTTGTCGACTTGCCCTGTAACATGTGGCTTTGGAATCGAAAGTTTACAGCCAATCTCGGACATGGAAAGTATTTCGTTTTTGCTGAGCATACCCAAAATATACAGGCTTCCGGGATTAAGATTCGTTTTTGCACGAATAGACCGTGTCAAACTCTTTGAAAGTAACGGATGCAGATAAATTAAATTCTCAATGATTTTGTCAATTGAGACAGTTTCGATATCATTCATGATAGTTTATTATAATAATGGTTACAAAAGTATAACTATTAATCGGACGTAATTGTTCAATAGGTTGATATTTAATCTTTATTAATCAAAAGAATAGCACGCAGATAATTTTGAAAACAATATTTATAGCCTTATGTTCATATTGAACCTGGCTTATAAACCCGATCAAACAGAATATGCTAATTGATATTTAGCATAGCTCATTTTTACATTCTTCCACCTTTGTATGAATATTCTTCAAAATGTGTCTTTCTGAAATAAAATAGTTACTTTTGCATTTCACAAACATTTCAACCAAAAAAATGGAATATACAACCTTAGAAGGGAAATTGATAATGCCCGAATACGGACGAAACATACAACAAATGGTTTCGTATGCCCTGACAATAGAAGACCGTGAAGAACGAACCCGTTGCGTGAAAACGATAATCAATATAATGGGCAATTTATTTCCTTACTTGCGTGATGTAAACGATTTCAAACATAAACTTTGGGATCATGTGGCCATCATGTCCGATTTTAAGCTTGATATCGACTTCCCATACGAAATTCTGCAACAGGAGAATCTGTACACCAAGCCCGAATCTATCCCTTACAAAAAGTCAAGAATACGCTATATGCATTATGGTCGTACGCTTGAGGAAATGATTGAAAAAGTGGCTGAATATCCCGAAGGTGAAGAGAAAAATGAACTTATCAGGCTGATTGCTAATCAGATGAAAAAATGTTTCCTTACCTGGAATAAAGAAGTAGTGGATGATCGTAAAATCTTTGATGATTTACGATTGCTTTCGAAAGGAAAACTCGATATTTCAGAAGATTTCTTTAAACTTGTAGAATCCCGGGATGTTCTGTTTAACAAAAAGAATAAACCTCGCAAGAAAAAATAGTTTATAATTGAAAATTGGCCATAGATAGCTGTAATCTATTAACTGTAAACTAAAAAATACATGGCATCATTTAAAATTGAAGGTGGTCACCGGCTTTCCGGCTCTATTACTCCTCAAGGGGCTAAAAATGAAGCATTACAGGTTATCTGTGCTGTTCTGCTTACTCCCGAAACCATTACAATTACCAATATCCCCGATATTTTAGACGTCAATAACCTGATTGGGTTATTAAGTGATATGGGTGTGGAGGTAAAACGCCTGAATACTGACACCTACAGCTTTAAAGCCGATAAGGTTAATCTCGATTATCTTCAAACAGGCGATTTCTATAGCAAAAGTGCAGCATTACGTGGTTCGGTGATGATTGTAGGTCCTATGGTAGCACGTTTTGGAATGGCTATTATTCCTAAACCCGGTGGAGACAAAATTGGTCGTCGAAGACTTGATACTCACTTTGTAGGAATTCAGAAGCTCGGTGCTGATTTCCATTATGACCCCGACGCTAAACGTTATGAAATTAAGGCTGAGAAATTAACTGGATGTTACCTCTTGCTCGACGAAGCTTCAGTTACCGGAACAGCGAATATCCTTATGGCAGCTGTATTGGCCGAAGGACTTACCACTATTTACAATGCTGCCTGCGAGCCCTATTTGCAACAACTTTGCAAAATGTTGAACTTGATGGGGGCTGACATTACAGGAGTCGGATCAAATTTACTCAAAATTCAAGGTGTAAAATCGCTGAAAGGTTGTAATCACCGCATTTTGCCCGATATGATTGAAGTCGGCAGTTTCATTGGAATGGCGGCTATGACAGCCTCGAAAATTACGATTAAAAACGTGTCTTACGATGAATTAGGAATTATTCCTGATAGCTTTCGCAGGTTGGGGATTCAACTGGAACAAATTGGCGACGATATTTTCATTCCACGTCAGGAAAGCTATACGATTGAATCATTTATTGATGGTTCTATTATGACTATTGCTGATGCACCCTGGCCGGGTCTTACACCTGATTTATTAAGTGTATTTCTTGTTGTGGCAGCAAAAGCTACCGGAAGTGTATTGATTCACCAGAAGATGTTTGAAAGTCGCTTGTTCTTCGTTGATAAACTGATTGATATGGGCGCACAGATTATTCTTTGCGATCCTCACCGAGCTACCGTTATTGGGCAGGGAAATCAACTTCATTTGCGGGCTTCCACCATGAGTTCACCTGATATCCGTGCCGGAATTGCTTTACTGATAGCAGCTCTATCAGCCGAAGGAACCAGTATTATTCATAATATTGAACAAATTGACCGGGGTTATCAGGATATTGACAAACGTTTGAATGCACTTGGAGCAAAGATTCAACGAATCTGATGAATTAAAACACTGATTAAAGAAACAGAAAAGGCTATTTGGAAGCCTTTTCTGTTTCTTTAAATTCTATTTCTTTATATCA
Organism: uncultured Bacteroidales bacterium; assembly: GCA_903901975.1. GTDB lineage: Bacteria > Bacteroidota > Bacteroidia > Bacteroidales > Paludibacteraceae > Paludibacter. The sequence continues at coordinate 4,043 of CAIUTB010000103.1, read as the reverse complement.
GATTTGTTCACTTCCTCAGTTTTAATTTTTCCAAACGATTCATATTCAACCAAAATAGTTTCGGCTTTAATTTCTTTCACCACCCCTTTCATATAATCATTAAATGCATAGTTGTAGAATTTTATTTTATCCCCAACTTTAAATTTATCCTTTGTGCCTTCGATTTTCGGAGCTGTTTGTTGGGTTACTGCTGCCTGTTCTTCTTTAACAGGAATCGGAATTACTTCCGGTATCGGATTTGCCGTTTTTATTGACTCATCCACTTGTATCATTGGTCTAGCTGAACCATAAAGTGAAGTATTTAGGTCGGCCACAATTTGGTCAGTACACTCTTTTGTTGATAATGAAAGTCCTTCAACCATATTGGTCGTAAAATCGGCACGCAATTTATTGGAATTTAATCTGGTTGAATTAATAAATGGTTGTGAACGTTTGATCATGTACTTTTTCTCATAAATCAGGGAGTTCCCTTTTCGTAATTTGGCTGATACCTGCAGGTTGGTTTCGGCCGGGCTGCCCGATTCACTCCAACTCCAACTATATGCAATCACTAAGTACATAAACATATAGGTTCTTCGGTATTTTGATACTGTATTACAGGTGTCAATAGTTAAATCGAGCGTGTAAATCGAGTCGTTTTTATTCTGATTCGTCACACTGAAGCAACCACTTCTTTTACTTTCTTCGGTCAACGAGCCGGTAAAGAAATTATTGTAGTCCTCCCGAATGGAACTTTGACCCAGTTTCACTTTCAGGTTTGTTTCAAAATAGTTGAAAAAGATAAATGGTAACACCAAACCAGGCAATCTTGATACAGTTGTGACAGTATCCAGCGGGGTGTTTTGGATATTTATTAAAACTTGCTTGTTTCGTGGACAAACTGATGTTGGGCTATCGTGAAGATAAGCAATGGAAGAATTAAACGTCCGAAGACTGGTTTGCAACATTTTTGTTTCGGAACAGGAAACGAAAATCAAGGCAAAAAATGCAATAGTGATGTTACGCATAAATAGATATTTTGTGGGTTAATAATTATATCTCAGGTATCGCAGCCTTATGGCAACTATTTTTCTCAAAACGGCATTATCGGGAAACAAATCGATTAAATCCTGATATTTTTGCAGGTAGGCTTTGAAATTTAATCCGGCATCCGTTCGTTCAATTTCATAATTCAAATCGATGGATAAGAGCATTTTAAGCATTTTATTTTCTTTCCCGTCTACCTTCATTAGGCTTGTTCTGGCACCGGAATAATTTAGGTTTGTAATAGCTGAAAGGGTTTGTGCCAGATAAAAGTCAGATGAACATCCTCCTGATTCTTCGAGCTTTTTAATATAATTCTCTAAAGTCATATATTTTTTGGCACATAATAGTTTATAGGCGGAATCGAGTACGGCCGATTTTGCCAGCATTTCATCTTCAAGCGGGATATAATTGAGTCCTAATTTATCCAAATCAAGACTTTGAAACTCCGAATGTTTCAGGATAGTATATTTGGGAGTTACACAACTGTAAAAACTTCCTAAAATGATTAATGTTAGAATTATCTTATTTCTCATGCTGTATTTATTTCATTCTCGACTAAATATATTGAGCGAGGAAGTTGTCTTGAGCTCACTGTCTTTAAACGACAATGTGAAAGTTAGATCAAAACCTCCAAAAATCCTATGTTCTTTACTTTCTATTCTTTTACTATTTTCCGATATTCAAAAGTATTCCCAGTTTTAAATCTAATCAGGTAAATCCCAGTTGAAAGCTTTGAAGTTTGAACTGTATTACTGTTATTCAAGTTTCCATTATATACAATCAAACCCATTAAATTCAGAATTTCGAATGTTGAACCTCCAACAAAATCAATTCTCAATTCATTTTTTACAGGATTTGGATATACAACAATAGTTGGTGCTTTTAATTCCACACTGTTTGTTGCTACGTTAGACCGAGAAGAGTTATATGTTACCAAAATAGTACTTTCAGATTCTTTAGTTTTTTGCAAAGAAGAGTTCACTTGCGATGGTGTTATTAAGGTGGGACTAATAACTTCTAGTTGATAATACACATCGCCTGATGGAGATGAAATATCGCTATATTGATTACTGCTTCCCGAAGTAGCATCAATAAAACTAAGACTGGATAAGCTACTTCCTCTGTAAATGTTAAAGGTTGAGGGTGTAAATCCAGTATAGGATTCCCATATCAGATTCCATGTATTGTTTTGTCCTTTATTGATTGATAAGTGCATCGTTTTGTGTGGATCACTTAGTGATGATTCTTGTCCGCTTTTATCAAAAATTGATAATTTGTATTTATTCGATTTTACATCGGGATTTGACGAGTTATCAACGAATATACTTAAATCACTATATGGAACACTACCAATCTTATCATAAACATCACTGGTATTTGTTTCTCTATAAATTGAATATGATTCTATTCCTGTTGTAACCGGTTTATTCCAAACAACAATGTTCTTATTTGAACTATTAACGCTTACAATGCCTATTTGAGGCTTTTCCATCGGTATTATCTTCACAGAAATATTATAGCTAGTAGAGCATCCGTTGGGTGTTGTTATAGTTACCCTATAAGTAATATCACTGGTTACTGTAGCCGTTGGATTTGCTATTGTTACATCGTTTAATCCTGTAGCAGGCGACCAAAGAAAAGTGGGTGTTCCACTTCCAGAATAGCTTGTTGTTGGATTTAATGATACTGAACCACCACAAACAACTGTTTTATTAGTTACAGAAATAACTGGTAATTGATTAACAGTAACTGGTAAAGAAGTAGCAATACCATTCCCACAGTCATTATGCCCTTTTACAGTTATATTGCCCGATGAGGCAAATTTAGAATAATTTACTGTTATACTGTTAGTTGTACTGGTTCCCGTAGCACCCGATGGTAATGTCCAACTATAGGAAGTTGCATTAGTAATGTTAGGAATAGTATAGATAACTGAACTTTCGCCCTGACAAACCGATGTACTTCCGGTAATTGTTCCGGGATTGGATGGTAATGGATTTGCAGTAATAGCTAAAGTTGAAGAAGCTCCATCTCCAAAATCGTTATATCCTTTTACAATTATACTCCCAGAAGAAAATGTACTTGAATAATTTACAGTAATAGAATTAGATGAACTTAATATATTAGTGCCACTGGGAATAGTCCAAATGTAGAAAGTTGCGTTATCAATAGTTGGTACTGTATAAGTCACCGAATTTTGCCCCTGACAAACAGTTTGAAGTCCTGATATCTTACCAGCAGCCGAAGGTAGTGTAGCGGTAGTGAAAGAAACCTCATTGCCATATTCGGTGACTTCGCCATTAATTGCATAAGCCCGAACATAGTATTTTGTTCCAGAAGTCAGATTTGTAACACTATAACTATACACTCCTGTAGATAGAATGTTTCCAATATCAAATTTACTATCATTAACTGAAGGATTTCCAGTGCTATTCCAACAAAAACCATGTGAAACTATGGGTGAATCTGCAATTAGATTTATATTTCCATTGAAAACGGCGTTTGTAGCTTTTATTGAAGTAACGGCATCCGTACTAACTGTAAGTTTATATTCAAATATTTTTGTAATAGAATTACTTAAAAACCAATAATTTGAATTTCTGTATGAATTGTAGGAACCAACAGGTACGATAATATCAGGTGCTTTATAATCAGTAGTTGATGGTGACTTACAAAACGCAAACGAACTATAAGTTCCAAAGGAAGGACAGGTAGCTGATAAAAACCTTACTGTTTTTAAACCGTCGCACATGGCGAAAGCATCACTATCGATTATACTTACACCTTGAGGTATAGTAACTGCTTGCAACTTATCAATATTCTCAAAGGCAAAGTATCCTATAGAAGTAATTGATGTTGGTAATTTTATTGTTGTTAATTACTGCTGTTGCGTTTACATTTAACATGTATTGATATTAAAATAAGCTAAGTTGCTCTTTGACATTTTGATTGAATTGACGTTCTTCGCATAGCAAGTCACGTATAGGTGTTTTGTCTAAGGCAGAAACACCAAGTAT
>CAIUTB010000102.1 GCA_903901975.1 uncultured Bacteroidales bacterium | reverse complement strand
CAGCGAAATGAAAAAAATGGAGTTGAATCGAAATTATTTTGATTCAACTCTTTGTATTTTAAAAAATAAATAGTATTTTTGCAGTCCGTTTCGGATAAGGTAATCAAGAAGCAATGCCCAAGGCAACTCACCTTCCCGATGTAATTAGAAAAGTCGTTTAAAAAAATGTACGCAATTGTAGAAATTTTAGGACAACAGTTCAAGGTGGAAGCCGGGAAAAGACTGTTTATCCATCGTATGGAAGAGGCCGAAAGAGGTTCTCAGTTAGAGTTTGACAAAGTATTGTTAATTGACAATGAAGGTGCCGTAACAGTTGGTACACCGGTTGTTGAAGGCGCAAAAATTGTCGCAGAAGTTCTTTCGCACGTTCGTGGTGAAAAAGTAATTGTTTTCCACAAAAAACGTCGCAAAGGATACCGCAAACGTAACGGTCATCGTCAGAACTTTACAGAATTGTTTATTAAAGAAATTGTAGCTTAACCGAAAAAAGTATAAGAAAAATGGCACATAAAAAAGGGGCGGGTAGCTCAAGAAACGGTCGTGAATCGGAAAGCAAACGACTTGGCGTTAAAATTTACGGTGGTCAATTTGCAAAAGCAGGAAACATCATAGTTCGTCAACGCGGAACAGTTCATCATGTTGGTCAGAATATTGGCATTGGTAAAGACCATACTTTATTCGCTTTGATTGACGGAATTGTAGAATTCAGAAAAAAGAAAGACAACAAATCTTTTGTTTCTGTAAAACCTATTGAAGTAGCAGCTAACTAAACTATAAATTCCTGAGGGACTTAAGAATAGTTTATTTGAAATTATAATCTCCTGTTGTTTTACCGTAGTGTAAAATTACGGGAGATTTTTTTATACCGACGTGAGAACTAGTACGAAAGAATAAGGACTTTGTTTGCAATCGTAAATTGTAAATCAAAAAATCGTAAATTGAAATATGTTGACACTCAAATTTATCACCGAAAATACAAGCGAAGTTATTAGCCGTTTGGCAAAGAAAAATTTCGATGGAGCAGCCATTATTGCTCAGGTAATTGAACTGGATAATGCACGTAAAGCTGCACAGGTTCAGGCTGACACTGCTTCTGCTGAACTTAATAGTTTGTCTAAGGAAATTGGTAACCTGATGAAACAGGGCAAGCTATCCGATGCAACTCAGGCAAAGGAAAAAACAGTTGAACTGAAAGAAATCATCAAAACTATAGGTGATCAGCAAAGCGCTGCTGAACAAAAGTTGAACGAATTGTTGGTGCAAATTCCAAACCTCCCACACGAAAGTGTACCGGCAGGTAAACATGCTGAAGATAACTTGATTGAACGTAGTGGCGGAAATATGCCAACTTTATATGACGGTGCAGTTCCGCATTGGGATTTGGCGAAAAAATACGATTTGATTGATTTTGAACTGGGTGTGAAAATATCAGGTGCTGGGTTTCCTGTTTACAAAGGAAAGTGTGCCCGTTTACAACGTGCATTAATTAATTTCTTTTTGGATAATGCCCGTGAAGCTGGTTATCTGGAAATTCAACCACCTTATGTAGTAAACGCCGCTTCGGGTTATGGAACCGGACAATTACCCGATAAGGAAGGACAAATGTATCATTGTACTATTGATGATTTGTATTTGATTCCAACGGCTGAAGTACCAGTAACCAATATCTATCGCGATGTGATTTTAAATGAAAGCGAATTGCCCATTAAAAATACGGCTTATTCTGCTTGTTTCCGTCGCGAAGCCGGTTCGTATGGTAAAGATGTTCGTGGATTGAACCGCTTGCATCAGTTTGATAAAGTGGAAATTGTGCAAATTCAACATCCCGATAAATCGTACGAAACACTTGACCAAATGGTGAATTACGTGCAAACCCTAGTCGATAAACTAGAATTACCATGGCGTATACTACGACTTTGTGGTGGTGATATGAGTTTTACTTCAGCATTGACTTTTGATTTTGAAGTGTTCTCTGCTGCTCAAGAACGCTGGCTTGAAGTGAGTTCGGTTTCGAACTTCGAAAGTTATCAGGCAAACCGCTTGAAATGCCGTTTTAAAAGTGCAGATAAGAAAACTCAATTGGCTCACACACTGAATGGTAGTGCATTGGCTTTACCACGTATAGTTGCCGCTTTACTTGAAAACAATCAAACACCTGAGGGAATACGCATTCCGAAAGCCTTAATCCCCTATACGGGTTTTGATATAATCGATTGATAAAATTGAAATTTAGCAAAAACGACATTTAACTTTTATTAAATGTCGTTTTTGTATTCAATTTTTAACCGGTATTTGGCCGGTGGAATTCCCGTTTGTTGCTTAAAAACTTTTGAAAAATGATGTCTGTCATAGTATCCACATTCAAGAGCAATATCTTCAATATCCTTGTTTGAATGGTGGAGTATCATGATGGCGTGTTCGATTCGTCTTTGTTGAATGTAGTTTTTAACCGTACAATTTAATGATAGTTTGAACAATCGGGCAAATGAGTTGGTGGCTAAATTTGCAATTTTGCTTAATACATTGTTAGTTAGTTCTTTATCAATGTTTTTATCGATAAATGAAATTACTTTCAGAATGCGTTTATCAATTACCGGAAAATCCCAATGTTCCAATGTGATTCCCTGTAATGCATACATTATTAAGCAGTTAATCTCGATTGCAGAATGAGTATTTATGTTGTTTGGGAATTCTAATCGGTTAATTTTGATAAGGTTTATTTGATGCAGCCAGTAATCATTTAATTCAATTTCATAGATACCAATTTTTATTTTGTCATACGGAAAACCCAGACTAAAATGTACAAATAACTGGTCGCACATCCCTTTTTCTTTAAAATAATCAACTTCTGTAGTGGTTTTAATAACTTCTCCAATTATACTCTCCTCTTCCGTTACGCTGTGTTGTTTAATATGTGTCGAAAACGAAGTGTAAGGAGGAATCAATACTAACTTAGTATTATTGAGTTCATATTCAATTTTATTATAGGTTATAAAAGAGCCTCCTGTACTACTATGGTAAAGCCTCCAAAACGGAAACGACATATTTTCACATTCCCATTCCGACAACATCCAGTACCTGCTGCAATGCAACAAAACTTTGATTTCTGCAATGCTTTGCTTAGCCTCCCAGGGGTCAAATTTTCTATTTTCAGATAATTTCTTTAAATGATCGAACATAATAATTTTAATCTGGTCATTAATCGAAATATGTTTACTTTATATACAAAGTTGTTTTAAATATACAATTGGTTGATAGCTATATCGCCTATTTTTGCATTTGTAATAAATAGTTATTGCACAAATGTAGTTTATTTTTTTTACTTACAAAATCAATAATATGCTTAAAGGAATTTCACCCCTCATTAGTCCGGAACTGTTGGCAGTTTTGGCATGCATGGGTCATGGCGACGAAATCATTCTGGCCGATGCTCATTTCCCCGGCGAAACATTTAATAGTCGTGTATTGCGGGCTGATGGACTTCGCATTCCTGAACTCTTAGAGGCAATTTTGCCTTTATTCGAACTTGATGCGTATGTTCCGCATCCTTTGGCCATGATGGCTGCTGTTCCAAGTGATCAACTCGATCCGAAAGTTGAAGAATCATATTTAAAAAGTATTCACATTAGTAATCCTACTGCTCCTGCTATTGAGCGAATAGACCGTTTTGCTTTTTACGACCGTGCAAAATTAGCTTTCGCTGTAGTTATGACAGGCGAAACAGCAAAATATGGAAATATACTGCTGAAAAAAGGAGTAACACCAATTAATTCATAATTTATAATTCATAATTGACAATGTCATTTAAATCAAAAGCTGCTTATTTACCGGGTAACAGCACCGTCGTTTTCAAGGATGTAGAATTTCCAACACCCGGACATGGAGAAGTTCTGCTCAAAGTAAAATCATCTACAATTTGTGGTAGTGATATTCGTGCAATCTATCGAGAACATCTCGGGAAAGGGCCTGAAGGCTATCAAAACAAAATTTGTGGTCATGAACCAGCCGGACAAATCATCTCATGTGGTCCGGGTATGAAACGTTTCAAAGAAGGCGACCGTGTGGTGGTTTACCATATTTCGGGTTGTGGTTGTTGTAATGATTGTCGTCGTGGGTACATGATTTCGTGCAAAAGCGAATCGCGTGCAGCGTATGGTTGGCAACGCGACGGTGGTATGGCAGAGTACATGATTGCCGAAGAAAAAGACCTTGTACTTTTGCCCGATAGCCTAACTTACACTGACGGTGCTCAAATTGCCTGTGGGTTCGGAACGGTGTATGAAGGATTGGAAAAAATCGGTATTTCTGGAAATGATGCCGTGTTGGTTACTGGTCTTGGCCCGGTAGGTTTAGCTGCTTTGATGCTTGCAAAAGCATTGGGCGCACAAAAACTGATTGGGGTTGACACTGTTGCCGAACGTTGCCAGATTGCAATCGATCTTGGATTAGCCGACGAGGTTTTCGTGTCAGGACCAGACGTAATGGATAAAGTTATGGCTGCCACCAACGGGAAAGGTTTCGAGCGTACTGTTGATTGTTCAGGTCATACCTCAGGTCGTCAACTTTGTATTCGTGCTACCCGTCAGTGGGGAAAAATGGTAATGATTGGCGAAGGTGGAACTGTAGAGTTCAATCCAAGTCCGGACATTATCCACGACCAAAAAACAATTTATGGTTCATGGGTAACATCAATTTGGCGTATGGAAGAATTGGTTGAACGTATCGAACGTTGGGGAATTCATCCGGAAGACTTAGTTACACACCGCTTCCAATTAGCACAAGCTCCTGAAGCTTATTCGTTAATGGCTGAAGGAAAATGTGGTAAAGTAGCCATTGTTTTCGACGAGGAAATTAGATAAATTTACGATTTATTCATTTACAATTTACGATTGAGCCAGGGTCGGGTATTTGTCATGACTCTTGGTTCTAATATCTAAAAATCTAATTATATGCAAACAATAAATCCTACTTTAGTTCCATTCAAAATTCTTTATACCGGCGATAAAATCCCGGTAATAGGGTTGGGAACCTTTGGCTCAGACAATTACGATGCCGAAACCATTGCACAAGCAGTGAAAATAGCTATTAAAATGGGCTATCGACATATCGACTGTGCTTCGGTTTATGGCAATGAAAAAGAAATTGGAATTGCTTTGCAGGAAGTTTTTGCCGAAGGAATTGTGACTCGTGAAGAACTTTGGATTACGTCTAAAGTGTGGAACGACAAGCACAAACAAGTAGTGGAATCGTGCAAACAGACATTGGCCGATTTGCAACTCAATTATCTTGATTTGTACCTCGTTCATTGGCCATTCCCAAACTTCCACGCTCCAAAATGTGATGTTACAGCTCGTCAGCCAAATTCAGTTCCTTATATTCATGCAGATTACTTGAAAACCTGGGCACAAATGGAAAGTCTGGTTGAAATGGGTTTTGTAAAAAATATTGGAACATCCAACGTGACTATTCCTAAGATGAAACTGATTTTGCGCGATTGCAAAATTAAACCGGTATTGAACGAAATGGAAATTCACCCTCACTTTCAACAACCTGAATTGTATAAATTCATGAAAGATAATGGCGTGGAAGTGATTGGCTATAGCCCGATTGGCTCACCCGGTCGTCCTGAACGCGATAAAACTCCGGAAGATACTGTTGACATGGAAGATCCAATTATTGTTGCTATTGCTGAACGACTTGGGGTTCATCCGGCCCTTGTTTGTCTGAAGTGGGCAGTGCAACGTGGGCAAATCACCATTCCATTTTCGGTAAAAACAGATAAAATGTACAACAACCTGAAGGGAATTACTGAAGGTCCGTTGACCGAAGAAGAAATGGTGGCTGTTTCTAAAATTGACAAATGTTGTCGATTGATAAAAGGGCAGGTTTTCTTGTGGGAATCAGCGAAAAGTTGGGAAGATCTTTGGGATTTGAATGGGGAAATAACGAAGTAATTTTTTATCTTCCATAAAATTACTCAATAATTGTGATTTCATGGAAGAAATTCATTGATCTAAATAAGTTAATGACTTAAATTTCCCTCTTTCTCCAATTTCCTTTTAGTAAATAGAAGTAACCTAATCCACCAATTATTGTCCAATATACAAATTCAGACATCCAAACCACAGCCACAGGATAGGGGTGAATTATGGCTGTGTAGTAAACAAAGCTAAGATAGAAAAACAGAGTCAAAAACTCTATTACAAAAGCAGTTCGGGTATTTCCTGTGCCCGAAACAGCATTGAAAATCAACATTCCTACTGCACAAAACAGAATGGCAATTGATACTACTTTCATAACCGGTATACAGGCCACAATCAACGAAGCATCATCGGTATAAATTCGTGCAAAAATTTCAGGAAACAAATAGGTAAGAACTGCCATTGGAAATGCAATCAACAATCCTATACCCACTGTTTTTCGAACAAAAGGCAGAACTTCTTCCTTTCGTCCGGCACCAATCAGGTTACTTACTAAAGTACTTACTGAGGTAGCAAGTGCAGTTCCGGGTATCATCAAAAAGGTATACAGACTTCGACCAATATTGCTTATTGCCAGTGGTTGTTCGCCCATTCGCTCTATAAAAATAAAGAACATAAACCAGGTGGAAATAGAAATGAAATACTGAAACATTATGAATATCGACAAATTAAGGATAGACAGGATGGTTTTCAATTCCACTTTCCGAAACTCAAAAAGGCCGTAGAGCTTCATGTCTGTTCGATAGACGGTATGCCAAATCATGTAAATAAGAGTAACGATTTCAGAAATAACGGACGAAATCCCTGCTCCTTCAATGCCAAGTCGGGGAAACCCAAAATGTCCGAATATCAAAGTGTAATCAAAAAAAATATTGGTAATTGCCATTAAAAAGGCCGAAGTAGTCAGTATCCTCGTTTGTGTTATTCCAACATAAAAACCACGAAAAATAACGGTGACATAAGCAAAGAGGAATCCGTAAATGCGCCAATTCATGTATAGAATAGACGATTTGTAGATGCGATCTGAAGTCACTAATAACTTCATAATAGCTGGAACGCCTTTTACCGATAAGGCGACAATAACTGTTGCGAGTAGAAAATTAAAAAGTAAACTATTATTGAATATCGGCCCGATTTGCTTATAGCTTTTTTCTCCATTACGTCTTCCAATGAGAATTTGAGCACCCTGACTAAACCCAAAGCCAATCATAAAAATGGCAAAATAAAGCACCCCGCCAATAGCAGAAGCACCCAATTCAACTTCACCTACACGTCCAAGGAAAGCAGTGTTTGTAACGTTAATTATATTTTGCGCTAAAAAGGTTAAGAAAACAGGGTAAGTTATGTTGAAAATTTCTTTGTTGGAAGTCATTGTTATTTACAGAATTGAAACTATAAAACAAGCAATTTGTCGAACTTGTTTAGGCATTAATGATTATTTTCTTTTCGTCAAAGGTATATATAATTATATTATTTTTGTGTGAATAAATAGTATTGAAAAATCTGGCAATAGAAATAGAACATAGAGAATCATTCAACAAGGAATAAATTCAGGTCAAATATTTGCGTTAAATTGTACAAAAACACTAAAAATACAAATCCGAAAGAAATAAAATGATTAATTTTGAATAAAAATAAAGATAATGCCAATTTATAAATATTAGGATATTATGAAAAAATTTACGGTTATAGTTTTGATAGTTCTGTCGTGCATTTCAGAATCTTGCGCAAATAAAAAGATGGCAGGTACCTTGGTGTGTTTTGAAACAAATTATGGGAAAATTACTGTTCGACTTTATCCTGAGACAACAAAACATAGGGAAAATTTCTTGAAACTGGTCAATTCAGGTTTTTACAACGATGTTTTATTTCATCGGGTAATCAAAGATTTTATGATTCAAGCTGGTGATCCGGATTCCAAAACAGCTAAGTCAAAAGCATCACTAGGCTCGGGAGATGTAGGTTACACTATTCCGGCTGAGTTTGTTTATCCAAAATATTACCATCGAAAAGGTGCATTGGCAGCCGCTCGCGAGGGAGATAATGTTAACCCTCAAAAAGCTTCGTCGGGTTGTCAGTTTTATATTGTTCAGGGCAAAACCTTTTCGGATAGTCAATTGGATGAAATTGACCAAAATAATCAGAAAAAGCTTGAAGCGAAACTTTTTCAGGAAATTGTAAATACAAAACAGAATCAGGTAAAAAAGTATCAGGCTGAACGTAATCAGTCTAAACTGGATGCATTTCGCGATTCTGTGTTAACCGAAGTTCATACTCAAATGAATGCTCATCCAGCACGTAAACTGACACCGCTTCAGCGGGAAGAATACAAAACTATTGGTGGAACACCACATTTGGATGGAGCTTATACAGTTTTTGGCGAGGTGGTTGAAGGCATGGATGTGGTGGAACGAATTTCGAATGTAAAAACCGGAGCTAATGACCGTCCTCTGGAGGATGTAAGGGTGATTAAAGCAGAAGCGATGAAGTGAGTAGTAGGCAGTAGCAGTTGGCAATAAAAAATGCGCTTCACCGAATTGGTCGGGAAGCGCATTTTCTTTATTTCCCCTTTAGGGAATTTAGGGGTCTTTACATTCCATCTTCTATGTTCCAAACAAATGCACGGATTCCCATACGTTCTGAAGTTCCGTCAAGTTCACGTAAATCTGCCAGAATGGGCTTTACTTTTTCATCTTCAACAATTGTAAGAATTGCTGTATTCAATGATGGCCAGGCATGTGTTCCATAATGTGGCTCACCTGTTTTAGTTCCACGACCAATTACAGATTCCCAACCGCTGAACCCACGAACATGATTGAGAGTCAAAATAGTTTGAACTTGCTCGTAATATGCCTGATCGAATGATATAAATATTGATTTCATATTGTTTCAAATTTTAATATTAATACTGATATCCAACCTGTTTATTCTCCCAGTTGTTTTAATAAAGCTGCTTTTTTGTTCTTTTTGTGTTTCCGTTTTACGCCACCTCCAGCAAAAAGAGTGTAAATAACAGGAACAACAATTAGTGTCAACATGGTTGAAACAGTTAAACCACCAATTACGGTAACGGCCATTGGTTTCCACATTTCAGCACCTTGTCCGTGACTCATTGCCAACGGCAACATACCCAGAATTGCAGTCAAACTGGTCATCAATACCGGACGAAGACGGGATTTACCACCCGTAACTACCGCACGAATAATACCATTCCCGCGTTCGCGATTCAGGTTGATATAATCTACCATCACAATACCGTTTTTCACCACAATACCTACAAGCATAATTACCCCTACGAAAGTCATTACGTTGAATGTAGTACCCGAAATCCATAAGGCCAGCACTACACCGGAAATACCAAACGGAATGGAGAACATGATAATAAACGGATAAGTAACTGATTCAAACTGTGAAGCCATTACTACAAATACCAGCAACACGATAATCAAAAGCAAACTTCCCAAATCACCAAACGATTCCTGTTGGTCTTTGAATGAACCTGCAATTGTTGTCGAAATATCCGAAGGAATATCCACTTTTTTAAGTTCAGCCTTAATATCATTCACAGCTTTATCGAGTGTAGTTCCAGAAACAGTCGACGAAACAGTAATGATTCGTTGACGGTTTTTACGTTCGATAGTAGGTGGAGTATAGCGTTCTACAACCTTGCCTAAATCTTTCACACGGATAGCTTGTCCCTGGTTGTTATAAATCATAATATTTTCTACGTCTTCAATTGACTGACGGTATTTAGGTGCATAGCCCACCACGATTGAATACTCTTCACCATCTTCGCGATAAAGTGAAGCTGTCAATCCGTTGATACGGTTATTCAAATAGTTTGAAGCAGTAGCAATATTTAAACCGTTAAGCGCCAGCTTTTCTCTGTCAAAATCAACCTGGTATTCAGGTGTATATTCTTCACGACTAACTGTTGTATTTGCCAAACCATGGACTTTAGATACCCGTTTCGATATTTCTGCAGCCACTTTATCTGTTTGAGCAAAATCATAACCGTAAATTTCTATATCTAGTGTTGATTGACCACCCATCATACTCATACCACCACCTGCAGTAACAGTTGATTTTCGTATCTCAGGGATAACTTTAATGTCATTACGTATGCTGTCAGTTATTGCAAAAGCAGAACGTGTGCGAATTTTTAAATTCACCAACCTTAATGTAAACGTTCCAACGTTACTGGAGTTTTTACTAAACAACGATCCGAAGATATTTTTGCTACTTGCTTGTCCAATGCTAAAGTTAATAATATCTATTTCCGGATATTTCTTTTTCCAGTTAGTATAGAGTTTCTGGCAAACATCTTTGGTAATTTCCATTCTAGTTCCCACCGGTAATTCAATAACAGCAGAAACAAAACCACTATCCTGAGCCGGGAAGTTTTCTGTTCCAACCCAACCTACAGCCAATGGAACAATACTCAAAAAGAAAAATACCGTTGCAACAGCTAATACTGATTTTTTATGACGAACAGCCCAGTTAACCAATTGTGCATATTTTTCATCCAATTTATCCAGAAAACGTTCAATTGGACCATAAACAGCATCAAAACCTTTGCTTCGTTTCGGGTTAAGTCGTAACAACTGTGAAGCCAACATGGGTGTCAGAGTCAAAGCACAAACCATAGATACGGTAATAATAATAGTTACCATCCAACCAAGTTGAGAGAACATTACACCAGCCATACCGGGAACCATTGTTAATGGAAGGAACACGGCAATAATAGTCAGCGTTGATGCAATAATTGAAAGTCCAACTTCATTCGTTCCATTTACAGCAGCCGTTTTTGGACGACTGCCACGCTCAATATGGGTAGTGATATTCTCCAGTACCACAATGGCATCATCCACAACTAGCCCTATAGCCAGTGAGAGCGAACTCAACGAAATGATATTCAAAGTACCTCCGGTAAGAGCCAGATAAATAAACGCAGCAATTAATGAAATTGGGATCGTCAGAATGATAATAACCGTTGCACGCCAGCGACCAAGGAAGAACAACACCACAATCATTACAAATAAGAGTGCATAGATTACTGTTTCAGCCAAACTGTCAATAGTACGAATAATATTGTCGGAGGTGTCATTAATTATAGTAAGTTTTATATCTGAAGGAAGGCTTTTTTGAATTTCAGGTAACATCTTTTTTACATCCCTTGCAATTTGAACTGTATTTGCTCCCGATTGTTTCTGAACAACGATGGAAGCACCCTGAACTCCATTGGTGAAACTTTCCTGCATCCGTTCTTCATGTTTATCGCTTATCACAGCCACATCCGACAACAAAACAGTTTTTCCATTGAAGTTTCCCACAACAATTTTATTCATTTCTGAAGGATCTTTAAATTGGCCTTCAACGCGTAGTGCATAGGTGTCACTACCAACATCCATTGATCCAGCCGGAGTATTCAAATTTTCCATGCGGATATACTGGGCCAAAGCCTCAACGGTCAGGTGGTAAGCTTCCAGTTTGACAGGATCAACATAAACCTGAATTTCGCGCTGAGGAGCACCGCTGATAGATACCGAACCTACACCGTTGATACGTGCAAGCGGATTTGACACCTTTGTGTCCAGAATTTTGTAAAGTGCCGGCAAGCTTTGATTGGCCGTGGCCGAAAGCATTATTACCGGAATCATATCCGTACTCAGTTTGAAAATAATAGGATTACCTGCACCGGATGGCATAAATGATTTAACCAAATCCAACTTATTACGAATATCATTGGTTACTACATTTAAATCCAATCCATAATCAAACTCCATAGTGATAATCGAACGATTTTCCTTCGAAGTTGACTTAATATTTTTAAGGTTTGAAACAGTATTCAGAGAGCTTTCAAGTGGCTTTGTTACATTTGTTTCAACATCTGAAGCACTTGCACCATCATAAGTCGTCATAACCATAATGGTGTTTGTTTCAATCTTTGGCAACAAATCAATTGGCAATTTATTGTAAGAGAAAAGTCCCAGAATAACTACTGCGATAAATATAATCGAAGTCATTACCGGTTTTCTTACCGAACTTTCGTATAAACTCATATTCTTTAATTAATAATTTATAACTAATATTTTTTAAACTCAATCAACCAAATAATTGGTTGAAATTTAACTATTTTATTAATTTAACGGATGTACCGTCAATTAATTTAGACTGACCTGCAACTACAACTTGTTCTCCGACATTCAAACCAGATAAAACTTCATAATCTGCATCGTCTCTACGGCCAAGTTCTATTTGTTTGTATTGCACTTTACCCTTGTTGTAAACAAAAATAAATTTTGCACCAGATCCGGCCTGTTTTACTATTGCTACATCGGGTACAACAACATGTTTGACTTTGCCGAATTCTAGGGTCACACGGGCAAACATTCCCGGGCGGATTTTATTATTGTTATTGTTTACTTTTATTTCTACAGGAAAAGTGCGTGATCGTTCATCGATAGTTGGATAAATCAGATTGACATTTCCACGAAAACTATCATTTCCAAAAACATCAAACCCGATTTTTACCGGCATACCTGTTTTAACTTTAGAATAGAACGATTCGGAAACATTAATAAGCAATTTTACCGGATTGATATTCATAACCACTACCACCGGACGCTGAGCTGAATACATATCACCACTGTCATAATTACGTTCTGTTACAACCCCGCTTATCGGGCTTAAAAGATAGGTGTTTTCAGCCATATTTTTAAGATTGGTCTGAGCTAGATCCAATTGAAGCTTAGCATTGTCCAATTCCTGTTGTGAAGCGCCACCCACACCAAATAATTCCTGAACACGCTTATAAACCCGTTTTAGATTTTCAATCTGAGTTTCAGAATTGGAAAGATTTGCCACATCCATCTGAACTATTTTCTGTCCTTTCACCACATGACTTCCAACTTCAACCAGAATTTCACGAATTCGACCCGGAGCAGATGGTGCAATACTATTTTTTAGCTGAGGCTGAACAGTAGCTGTTAATTCGAAAGTTTGTTCAATGCTTTTTTCAGTAGCTTCCTGAATTTTTACATTAGGAGTTTCATTTATTACTGATGTGTCAGTTTTCTTTTTTGCACACGAAGACAATCCAATAGTCAGTGCAACAAGTAGTATTCCTGTTAATTTAATCTTTTTCATATTCGTCTTTTTATTGTTATATTTTATTTTATTTCTTTTTAGTTTTTTCCTAATAGTTTTTCCAAATCTGATTTTGCCGATAGGTAATCAAAAATAGATTGATTATACATTAAGCCTGCTTGAATATAGGCTAATTCAGAATTCGAAAAATCAAGATAGGTGCTCGATCCAACCTCATATAATTTTTTTGAAATGCTAACAGCTTTTTGTGCCTGACGTAAACCTTCTTTATTTGAAGCAATTTTTTCTATAGCTTTTTTGATGTTATCCAAACAAACAATTACCTGTAATTCCAAACTACGACGGAGATTATCCCGTTGGTCTTTCATTTCATCAATCTGAATTTCAAGTTGTTTCTGTTTGTAAAGCCGCGCACCACCCTGAAATATGGGTATCGAAAGGTTGAGAGATGCTGTGGAAGTTGGAAACCAACTTAATGCTGTTCCATCATTTCCCATTGACATATACATATAGTTAAAGCTTGCGGCTAATGTTGGCCACCACGCTGCTTTTTGAATTTTCAAGGCATGATTCAATTGTTTGGTTTTAATATCAAATTGTTTTAAATCAGTATTTGTCTTTAAAACTGTTGTGTCGATAGATAATATATCACCATACATTTTTGATTCAAAATCAGCCAAACTTCCTTCAACTTTCAACCCGGTAAACATATCCATCCCCATCAACATTTTTAATTGTAAAATGCTCATATTTACAGCACTTTGAGCAGATACCAAGTTTGATTGTGCATTTTTGACCTGTACATCTGCACGAATCCATTCAAATTCTGAGACAGTACCTTGTTTAAATTTATTTTGAATAATTCTGGCATTTTCTGCAGTATTCTCATAGCTTCGTTTGAATACCATATATTGATCCTGAGTCAATAAAATTGTATAATAGGATTTTGAAACCTGATTTAGTAGAGCCAATTTTGATGAACGAGCCATTTCTAAGGCTAATTTTGCGTCTGTTTCAGTCATCTCAAGTGATGCCCATAATGTAGGAGATATAACAGGAATAGATGCGCCTAAACCGGCATTCAAAGTGTTATCAACTCCAATTTCAATTCCTTTTGGATCGGGAGGTGTATTCGGTACAAAACTGAAAGGTAGAAACATGCGTTGTTTTTTTAATGCTCGCTGGTATGACCCTGATGCCGATATAGTTGGGAACAATGCCGCAAATTTTTCTTTGTTTGAATAATCCACACGAGTAATTTCTTTATTTGCAACCCTGATTGTCGGATTCTTACTCATTGCAATTTCTATTGCTTTCGAAAGCGAGACTGTCAGAGTGTCTTGTGCTTTTAGCACAATAGATGGCAATAACATTATTGCTATTAACCACATCATTTTGTTATTAAACTGTTTCACGATACTTTATCTGTTAAATTATTATTCTGATTTATTATAGTTTTCTTCCATATATTTTAGTCCTTTTTCATTGGCAATGAGGTGAATCATAAGGTCAATAAAAAAATCAATTAGTCGTTTTTTTGTATATTTTTTCGAATCCTGACTCATTAATTCAAAGGTGTTTTTTATCTGAATAGAATGGAAGAAAGAAATCAATTCTATATCCAAATCTTCGCGATAAAATCCTTCTTGTATCCCTTGTTTTAAATTCATTTCAAAACCTGCCCTTATACCTTCTCTTTTCTGTATCTCAAATTTTTCATGAATCTTTGGGTAATATTTTTCTATATCATAACACATTGATTGTGATCCATGTTCACCATCTCTTCTTATTTCTTTTATTATTAAAATCAAAGAATCGATAGCATTTTTATTTTTGAAAAGCCTTCCATATTTTTCGAAGTTAACATTCCGTTGTAAAGTCAACACGGCATCAACCAAATCTTCTTTTTGGGGGAAATAGGTGTAAAAGGTTTTTTTAGAAATGCGTAATTCAGTACAAACATTATCAATTGAAACACTTCGTATTCCGAACTGCTCAAATAAGTGACTTGCTGTACTGATTATTGATTCTTGTGGACTTTCCATTCACTAGTTTATTAAATCGGCACAAAATTAGAAATAATTATTTGAAAAATGTGTATAATATATGAAAATATATATGTTAAATATGCTAATATATTGATAAACAAAACTATAGGATTAGTTAATTGGAAACTCTTAGAGTATTATAGTTTACAAGTTTCCGAATAATTGGCTATTTATTTTAAAAAACATAGGACAAAGGATAATCGAAAAAAATAATTAAGCATTTTTTAGAAAACTTTTTACGAAATAATTTTGTAATATAAAAAGAATACAGTACGTTTATTGCACTTTTCAAAAACACAATTTATATAACAATTCTAATGCTTAATGTCATGACGAAAACGATAACATTCAACGAACTACGTAAAGTAAAGGATTCGCTCCCAAGCGGTAGTATGACCAAGATCGCTGAAGAACTTGGTCTGGAAAAAGAAACGGTGCGCAATTATTTTGGTGGACACGACTACAAAGATGGTAAAAGTTGTGGAGTTCATATCGAACCAGGACCTGATGGTGGTTTAGTGATGTTAGATGATACGGAGATTTTAGATATTGCTATGCGTATTTTAGAATCACATAAAGCTTAAACCTTGAAATGATATTTTGAAAGCAGTGATAACTTATTTCACTGCTTTCTTTTTTTGAATGCACGAACAAATTAATAATTAAAATAATAATTTATGGAAAAATCAATCGATTGTCTGTATTGTCAACGCAACGAGTTACAAAAAAGTTTAATGATAGAAATTTGTGATTTGAGTGCTTCAACACTTTTTTTGTTTAAAGAACAGAGTCACCCGGGGCGATGTGTTGTCGCTTTTAAAAACCATGTAAATGAACTTTTTGAACTTACTGAATCAGACCGAAATGCTTTTATGGCTGATGTTTGTCAGGTTGCCAAAGCCATTCAACAGGTTTTTTCAGCAACCAAGATAAATTATGGTGCTTATTCTGACAAATTGCCTCATCTTCATTTCCATTTAGTACCTAAATATGAAGGCGGTTTTGGTTTTGGTGGAACGTTTGAAATGAATCCGCAAAAAGTGTATTTATCGGATGCTGAATATGCTGAAACAATTGCTAAAATAGTAAAAGCACTTTAAATGAATTTCCCCGAAGCATTTGAACGCAGAACGAGAGTATTATTAGGTGATGAATACCCAGAACTCGATAGAGCGCTTCAAATATCTCCACCTACGAGTGTCAGGGTAAATGATAAAATTGCATATCAGCCATCTTCTGAAGGTGTTGCCTGGTGCAATTCGGGTTATTATTTGGATGAGCGTCCACTTTTTACTGCAGATCCGCTTTTTCATGCAGGAGTTTATTATGTGCAGGAAGCAAGCTCCATGTTTTTGGAACAAATTGTGAAACAATATTTTCCAATGGCTGAAATAGTTCTGGATTTGTGTGCAGCACCGGGTGGAAAATCAACACTACTGTCACAAACTTTAGCTGAGAGTAGTTTGTTGGTTAGTAATGAGATAATTCGTTCAAGAGCTTATGTTTTGGCCGAAAATCTCATTAAATGGGGAAATCCGAATGTTGTAGTTACAAATAATGAACCTAAAGATTTTGCTGTTTTGGGTGGGTTCTTTGATGCTATTGTGATTGATGCACCTTGTTCGGGCGAAGGAATGTTTCGGAAAGATGCCGGAGCTATTGAGGAATGGTCGGAATACAATGTGACTTTATGCGCTGCTCGTCAAAAGGAAATTGTTTCGTCAGTTTGGGATGCCCTGAAAACAGAAGGTGTTTTAGTTTACAGCACTTGTACATTCAACCGAGAAGAGAATGAGGAAAATGTGCAGTGGATTTGCACTGAACTTGGTGCCGAAGTTTTATCTATTGACTTACAAGGGAATAGTGATATAACAAAAAGCGATTTTGGGTATCGGTTTTATCCTCACAAAACGAAAGGAGAAGGTTTCTTTATTTCAGTTTTAAGAAAGACATCCAATCAAATTCAATCGTTTAAAAATAAAAACCATGAGAAAAAAGGACAGAAACTTACTAAAACTGAAGTTCCTTTTTTTTCTTTAACTGAGCCTGAACGTTGGATTATCACAACTGAAAATAATCAAATCAGGGCTTATGAAAAAGATAAATTGAATGATTTCCTGTTGTTGAATAAGCACTTGAGATGTATGTATTCTGGTCTGGTCTTGGGCGAAATGAAAGGCAAAGATTTTATTCCGTCAGCTAATATTGCCTTATCAAAGATATTGGACAAAAATTCGGTTGAAAATGTAGACGTAGATTATGAGACTGCTATTCGGTTTTTAAGGAAAGATGCCATCTTGTTGACTGATTCTAGTCGTGGTTATCTGTTGATTTGTTATAAAGGACTCGGACTTGGATGGGTGAAAAATTTAGGCAACCGTTGCAATAATTTATATCCCTACGAGTGGCGAATAAGAATGAAAATTTGAATTGAAAGATAATTTATGGAGCTTCTTTTTCTTGGAACCGGAACATCCACGGGCGTGCCTCAAATCGGTTGTAAATGTAAGGTTTGTACTTCGTCGGATGCAAGAGACAAGCGTTTACGGGCTTCGGTCTTGATTACAGAAGGAAATACCCGAATTTTGATTGATTGTGGACCTGATTTACGCCAACAGTTGATTCATCATAAAATTGATTATCTTTCGGGCGTATTATTGACTCATGAACATTATGACCATGTAGGTGGATTGGACGATGTAAGACCCCTTGGTGAAACACAATTATATGCAGAGAAAAAAGTATTGGGTATAATAAAGCGTAATATGCCCTATTGTTTTGCTGAAAATAGCTATCCGGGCGTTCCGAAAATTCAACTGAATGAAATAACTGAAAATAAATTTGTAATAAACAATCAGGTTATTCAACCTGTTCGAATTATGCATGCTGCATTGCCAATTTTAGGATTCCGGTTTGGGATTATTGCTTACCTCACTGATGTCAAAACGATTGATGATAAATCCTTTGATCTGCTTAAGGATTTGGACATTTTGGTAATAAATGCACTGAGAATGACTAAACATATTTCGCACTTGTCGGTTGAAGAAGCTATTCGGATAGCTATACGAATTGGAGCTAAACAAACTTATTTTACGCATATTAGCCACGATATGGGATTACATGAAGAAGTAGATAAACAATTTCCTGACAATATTCATCTGTCTTATGATGGACTGAAACTCATTGTATAAATCATATTTAAATCAACATTAATAAGCTAATTATTCAATGAAAATGCACAAACTGAAACTCATTTTGCTTGCTTTTGGAGTTGTTTTCTTTTCATCCTGCACAACATTGCTTTATACTTCGCTCGATGTATTACGTCCAGCTATAGTGGAATTTAATATAGATGCCAATAATTTATTAATTATAAATAACACCGTTATTCAGCCTCCGAATTATGGTCATAAAACCGTGTTGCTAAACGAAAAGATAATGGATCTTGTCATCCCGACCGACAGTCTTGCTATTTATTGTTTAAGTTCAATGAAAGAGGAGATGGAAAGCAAGGATTTTTTCTATTCGACTAAACTTTTACCTAATTCGGGGAATAAATCAGTTGAATATTTTAAATCATATAAATTATCTGATGACACAGTAAGGCATCTTTGTAAATCAAACAGGTCGAATGTGATTTTATCGCTTGACAATATTAAGGTTAATGATGATTTGAACGAATATTTTATGGCCGATAACGCCACCTACCTGAATTCGCTGGAACTAAAGTATGAGACTTCATGGAGCATTCATTACCCCAATAAATCTCAGGTTAAAACAATCGTTTTTAAAGATACATTGTGCTGGGAAACAGAATCATACAGCAGAAGAAAAGCTGTCAGTGATCTTCCAAAAAGAGAAGATGCACTTGTTGACGGCGCATTGGAAGTCGGTCGTAAATGCGTTAACCGATTCATTCCATATTGGGAAAAGGTCGATCGTTATTTTTTTTCATCTGAGAATAAATTGATGAAACAAGGAATGGATTCGGTGTATGTAAAAAACTGGAAATCGGCAATTGATATTTGGTCGTCAGTATATGACCATAATTCCAATGCTATGCTTCAAGCCTATGCAGCGAACAATATTGCCATTGCCTACGAAATTAGCGGAGATGTTGACAAAGCCCTGGAATTTGCCACCAAATCATTTTATTCGTTTGGAATACTAACTCTTCCGGATTACCCTTCATTTTTTCGTATTTCAGCTTATGTAAGCGAGTTGAATGAACGAAAAAAAGAAATAGAAGTACTTAAAAAGCAACTAGGGGAATGATGAAAATCCGACGCCTGATATAATTATAAACCTTCAAAATTAAGAAAAAATGGTATTACCAACTGATGAAATTTTATTGAAGAAGAAAGGAATTACTCTTGAAAAAATCAACGAACAACTGAAATCATTTGCCAGCGGTTTTCCTTTTCTGGAAATCAGAAGTGCAGCTGAACCCGGTAAAGGTGTTGTACAAGTCAGGGAAAATGAACTTCCAACACTTCTGAATCAATGGGATGAGTATTTGAAATCCGATGCAACGATTATCAAATTTGTGCCTGCTTCGGGTGCAGCGAGCCGTATGTTTAAAGACCTTTTTGAGTTTTTAGAAAAGGAAGGTGATGAACCAATGAATAGCTTTGAAAAGAAATTCTTTTCTGAAATTAAGAACTTTGCATTTTACGATGAATTGAATGATGTTTGTAAGAAAAACAATCGAAAATCAATTGATGAGTTGCTAAAAGACAATCAGTTTAAGCCGATTGTTGAAAATTTATTGTCCGAAAAAGGATTAAACTATGGTTTGTTACCCAAAGGATTATTGCGGTTTCATTCGTACAAAACAGAGAAACGAACACCCATGCAGGAACATTTGGTGGAAGGTGCGTTGTATGCTGCAGGAAAAACCGGCAATGCAAATATCTATTTCACTGTTTCAACGGAACATCGTCAATTATTTGAGAAACACCTGAATGAAACCTTGCCGGCTTTTGAGCGAAAATTTGGAGTGAAATATAATGTGAGTTTCTCCGAGCAAAAACCATCGACCGACACCATTGCGGTGGATTCAATAAACCAACCTTTCCGTGACAATGCCGAATTGGTTTTTCGTCCGGGTGGTCATGGAGCTTTGATTGAAAACCTGAATGACCTGAACGGTGATATTGTTTTTATCAAAAATATTGATAATGTTGTACCGGATTCGCTTAAATCGAGCACGGTAACTTATAAGAAGGTGATTGCCGGCATGTTGGTAAACATTCAGAAACAATGTTTCGCTTATTTGCAGGAATTGGAAAATGAATCAATTTCGGATGCCAAACTATCAATTATTGCTCAGTTTTGTGAGGTTAGGTTGAATAATCATCATCCGAATTTACATTCTCTTTCGCATGAGGAATTAAAGAAATACCTTATCCTAAAACTGAATCGTCCGATTCGGGTTTGTGGAATGGTGAGAAATGTTGGTGAGCCCGGTGGAGGTCCATTCCTGACGGTCAATTCCGATGGAACGGTTTCACCACAAATTTTGGAAAGTTCGCAAATTGACCTGACTAATCCGACTGACAAAGAAATAATGCTAAAATCAACTCATTTCAATCCGGTTGATTTGGTTTGCAGCCTGAAGAACTTTAAAGGAGAAAAATTTGATTTAGTACAATTTGTCGACCCCAATACCGGATTTATTTCACTAAAATCGAAAAGTGGAAAAGAATTGAAAGCCCTCGAACTTCCGGGACTTTGGAATGGTGCTATGAGTGACTGGAACACGATTTTCGTGGAAGTGCCTATCGAAACTTTCAATCCTGTGAAAACGGTGAATGATTTGTTGCGACCACAACACCAATGAGTTAGTTGACAGTTTATAGTTGACAGTACACAGTTAAGAAAATAAACGGGTTTAATCAATAAGATTAAACCCGTTTTACATAATAATTATTCGCTGTTCACTGTCAACTGGATTAAACCATCAATTTTTTATATCGGATACGTTTTGGTCCTTCGTCACCCAGGCGCATTTTCTTGTTTTCTTCGTATTCGGAGTATGAACCTTCAAATACAAAAATCTCCGAATTCCCTTCAAATGCTATGATGTGTGTGCAAATACGGTCGAGAAACCAACGGTCGTGAGAAATAACCACGGCGCATCCGGCAAATGCTTCGAGTCCTTCTTCCAATGCACGTAAAGTATTCACGTCAATATCGTTTGTTGGTTCATCGAGAAGCAATACGTTGGCTTCCGATTTGAGTGTAATAGCCAAATGCAAACGGTTTCGTTCACCACCTGACAGCACTCCACACAATTTTTCCTGATCGCCTCCGGCAAAGTTGAAGCGTGACAGGTAAGCACGGGCATTGATTTCTTTTCCACCAACCCGAATAAATTCTGTTCCTCCTGAAACCACCTGATAAACAGTTTTTTCAGGGTCAATGTCGGCATGGCTTTGATCAACATAACCAATTTTTACTGTTTCACCAATTTCGAAAGTTCCGTTATCGGCTTTTTCGATGCCCATCATCATGCGGAACAAGGTGGTTTTACCGGCACCATTTGGTCCGATAATGCCTACAATTCCATTAGGTGGAAGCATAAAGTTCAGGTTGTCGAATAACAATTTGTCGCCAAACGCTTTCGAAACGGCAATCGATTCCACCACTTTATTTCCTAAACGTGGTCCGTTGGGAATAAAAAGTTCGAGTTTCTCTTCTTTTTCGCGTTGATCGGCATTTATCAGCTTGTCATAAGCTTCCAAACGGGCTTTCCCTTTTGCGTGTCGTGCTTTTGGAGCCATTCGCACCCATTCCAATTCACGTTCCAGGGTTTTTCGGCGTTTACTCGCTTGCTTTTCTTCACCAGCCATACGAGCCGTTTTTTGTTCCAACCACGATGTGTAATTTCCTTTCCATGGAATTCCTTCGCCACGGTCGAGTTCAAGAATCCAACCTGAAACATTATCGAGGAAGTAGCGGTCGTGGGTAATTGCAATCACCGTTCCGGCATATTGTTGCAGGTGATGTTCCAACCATTCAACCGATTCAGCATCGAGGTGGTTAGTTGGCTCATCGAGCAACAGAATATCCGGATTGCGAAGTAATAAACGGCACAAAGCCACACGACGTCGCTCACCCCCTGACAGATTTTCAATTTTCCATTCTTCCGGTGGACAGCGCAGTGCGTCCATAGCTCGTTCCAGCTTATTGTCTAAATTCCACGCATCGGCATGATCGAGTAATTCCTGCAATTCACCCTGGCGGGCAATCAGTTTATCGAAATCGGCTTCCGGATCGGCAAATTGTTCATTGATTTTATCGTACTCGGCAATCATATCGACAATTTCCTGCACGCCTTCCTGTACAATTTCTTTCACCGTTTTAGTGGGATCGAGTTTGGGGTCTTGTTCCAGATACCCTACGGAATAACCGGGTGAGAAAACCACTTCACCCTCGAAGCTTTTTTCTACACCGGCAATGATTTTTAACAAGGTAGATTTACCAGAACCGTTCAACCCGATAATACCGATTTTAGCTCCGTAGAAAAATGAAAGATAGATATTGTTTAATACTTTTTTTTGAGGCGGAAAGGTCTTACTTACTCCCACCATCGAGAAAATTACTTTTTTATCGTCGGCCATAATTTTATTTTGAGATTTTTTAATTTAGGATTTTAAAATGAATAATGTTTTTTCTGAAAGCAAATGAAACATTAGTTAATTGTTAGTTTTTAATATTGTTTTTCTTAAGCAGTTGCTTTGTTTTTTACCAATTTATTTCAGTTTGATTGTTCTCTCTCAGGTATTTATTTGCCAGCGAAAAATGATTGTTTCCGATAAATCCCCGATAGGCAGAAAGAGGAGAAGGATGAACGGACTTGAGCACCAGATGTCGTTTTGAATCAATAAATTCTCCCTTTTTCTGAGCATACGATCCCCAAAGCATAAATACCAACTGCTTTTTTTCATTTGCCAATAATCGGATAACCGAATCCGTAAAGGTTTCCCAGCCCTTGTTTTGATGCGAACCTGCAAGGTGAGCCTCAACAGTTAATGTGGCGTTGAGCAAAAGAACTCCTTGTTGCGCCCAACGAATTAAATTCCCACTCGTTGGGGTGGTTTTTGTTAAATCACGTTCTATTTCTTTGAAAATATTGAGCAACGAAGGTGGAAATGCCACACCATCATTCACCGAAAAACACAAACCGTGAGCCTGACCATCACCATGATAGGGATCTTGCCCTATTATCACTACTTTCACTTTATCGAAGGGACATTGATCAAAGGCATTAAAAATAAGCGATGCAGGTGGAAATGTCAGTTTGTTTTTATATTCATTTCGAACAAAATCAGTCAGCCTGACAAAATACTCTTTTTCAAACTCGTTTTGTAGAACGGCTTTCCACGAAGATTCTATTTTTACGTCCATGATTTTCAGTACATAAAGTTTATAAAGTTCATAAAGTGATTAGTTCGGTTGATAATTAATTTACTGTCAATTGTCAACTGACAACTATCAACTAATTACTGTTTACCGCTGAATGAAGTTGCTTCATCGCCTTTTCCAATATCCGACGTGAACAAGCCACATTCAGGCGCAAATGGTATTCGCCACCGGGACCGAAAACAGTCCCTTTATTGAGTCCTAATCCAGCTTGTAGCGAAAAGAATTTATGTAGTTCATCGGTTTCCATTCCTAATTCTTCGCAATCCAGCCACACTAAAAATGAGGCTTCCGGAATCATGGGTTTTACCTGTGGTACATTTTTCTTTAGAAAATCAGTAATATATTCTATGTTCCCCTGAACATAATCAAGCATTTGAATCCTCCACTCTTCGCCGTTTTCGTAAGCAGCCACTGCGCCAATGTAGGCAAATATATTACCTGCATTCATTTCTGAAGCTTCCAGGAATTTGGCGAATTTTTGACGCAGTTCAGTATTTGGAATTATATAGGCAGAACTGATTAATCCGGGCATGTTGAACACTTTGGTAGGTGCCATAAAGGTCACCGTATGTTGTTCAGCCCATGCTGAAACAGTGGCAAACGGTGTGTGAGAAGTACAGCCTGGTAAGACCATATCGGCGTGTATTTCATCTGAAATAATGGTCACATTATGTTTCTCACAAACACTGGCAAATTGTTGGAGTTCTTCTTTGGTCCAAACACGTCCACCCGGATTATGCGGATTACAAAGAATAAACAATTTCGTTTTTGACGTAAATTTTTGTTCCAAATCAGCCAAATCCATCACAAATTTCCCCTCAACTTCTTTCAGCTGATTATTTACCAACACTCGATGATTATTTTCAATTACATGAAAAAATGGATAGTACACCGGCGATTGAACAATGATTTCGTCACCCACTTCGGTCAGACTCTGAACCGCAAATGCCAATCCGGGAACGATACCCGGTAGAAAACCTACCCAATCCCGTTTTATATCCCAATTATGATGTTCGCTTATCCATTTCACAGTCAGCGGATAAAAGTTTTTGGGTGACATTGTGTAACCCAGAATAGGATGCTCCAACCGCTGACGTATAGCTTCCAGAATAAAATCAGGCGTACGAAAATCCATATCAGCAACCCAAAGTGGCAATACATCTTCAGTCCCGAAAAGCGTTTTGCAACGTTCAATTTTAATAGCACCGGTGTTGTTGCGGTCAATTATTTCGTCAAAATTGTACTTACCCCTAACCCCTAAAGGGGAACTGGAGTTACTTTCATTTCCTGTATTTTTATTAATATTTTTCATCTTGGTCTTGAAAATAAATTTAGTATTTTCGTTTCTCCCCTTTAGGGGTTGGGGGTCTTTTTAGGGGTTTATTTCAATTATCGGCTTTCCAATACAGGCATTTGGCATCGGAATATCGAGAATGCGAGAAATAGTTGGAGCAATATCAGTAGTTTGATAGGATGCAGAAACAGTTTGTGGTTTTATTTTCCAACCAAAGAAGTAAAGTGGTGTGTACGAAACAATCGAATTTGATTCACCAACCGGATTATTTTTATTGTCCACTTCAATCCAACCCGGCAATAAAGTAATTATTATATCACCAACACAATTTTTATTGGTTGAATTTCTAATTCTGGTCATTTCTGAATTTGAATTTCCGCCCAAATTAAGCACTTGTGATGATTGAATTGCAGACTGAATTCCTTCAAAATCAAGCATAAATTCGGCAACTGTTTTTTGAAAATCGGTAAAATTGAGTTTTTTCTCTTCAATTTTTACTTTATTAAGAAAAATGTTTTTGCCATAGTAGCCCGAAATCCATTTTTCCTGTCCATAAATAGCCATCAAATAGGTGCTCAGCAAAGCCAGTGACCGGTCAGCATTGAAGTAACCTGCCGGAATCTTATTTTCGCCCAGTTCGGTTGGTGAGTGTATCTGAGTTTGATTGCCAAACATATAAATCAGGGTTCGGTCTAAACCCACTTTAACATCTATTTTTTGTAATAAAGTCTGAATTTCTTTGTCCAGTCGAAGGTAAATATCTTCTTTCTCAGCAGATTGAAGTGAAGTTGTTTTCTCGAAAGGGGTGCGAACTGTAAATTGCAACAACAGAATATCCGGTTGACTCTCTGTTCCTAAATGCTCATTTTCGAGAATTTTCAAACCCAGTTCTGTTACTAAACCGTTTGCAGCAGGTGTCGTTCGGAGAATGGATGCCAGTGAATGTTTCCCCTTTTTCGTTGTGGGATCATAAAAGAATCCCCATTTTTTGTCTTCACGATTTGGTTTTGACAAATAGGTATTAATGTTGTATATCGGCCCCCAGGTTCGTGACATATAATTCTGGAAAACGCCATTCACATTCATCTCATCAGCCCAATGCGAAAGCCCGTCGGTATAATATCCGGTTGTAATCCATTTATAATTTACATCGTCTATCCATGCTACGCTTTTTGCCGTATGACCGCCCAGCATAATCGCTTCTTCGGGACTTAAAGCCACCGCGTAACTTTTCGATTTTCCGGGATTAGCAAGTATAATCTCATCGCTAATCGTACTTGCTAATAAGTTGTGAGCTGATAAAGTCTGCTTCGTTCCAATGCCAATTTGGTCATCATCTTGTATTATCGATTGTATTTCATCTTCAGTTCTGTTATAATAATTATTACCTACAATTCCATTATAATAAGGTATCGATCCAGTCATTACGGTGGCTATGTCGGAAGCATTTCCTGCCGAAACAATGTTGTACGAAACATTCCGGCAATTTGCTCCCTGACCGATGATTTTTTTGAAACCGTTCGGGTCGAAGTAGTTCCACAGCAAATCAATGTGTTTTTGCTGCAAACCATCCACCATGATGCCCACTACCAATCGTGGTCGCTCAACTGTTGATGGTTGTGCTGAAACATGCAGGCTTAGAAGCAGAAGAATAGAAATTAAGAAAATATTATGGAGCAAAAATCTCATTTCAATAGTAAACTGTAATGAATAAATTGTAAATCAAAGAAGTCCTTTGGTAGAAGGCAATTCATACTGATAAATATCGCGCTTCACTGCCATTTTTATCGACTTAGCCAATGCTTTGAAGATGCCTTCCAGTTTGTGATGTTCATTATCACCTTCCGCTTTTATATTCAGATTTATACGGGCAGCATCGCTCAGTGATTTGAAGAAATGGTAAATCATTTCGGTGGGTAAATCGCCAATATACTCGCGTTTGAATTCAGCATCGAAAACCAGCCAGGCACGACCACCAAAGTCCAGTGCCACCGAACATAAACAATCGTCCATGGGCAGGTAAAAACCATAGCGTTCGATACCCCGTTTATTTCCTAACGCTTTGCCAAGAGCTTCGCCCAGCGCAATAGCAGTATCTTCAATCGTGTGATGCTCGTCCACTTCTAAATCACCTTTCACTTTAATGCTGAGGTCAGAACCGGAGTGTTTGCCAATCTGTTCCAGCATATGGTCGAAGAATTTTAATCCGGTGTCAATATTGCATTTTCCTGAACCATCCAGATTCAGTTCAATAAAGATATCTGTTTCTTTGGTGGTTCGTTTTACAGTGGCAGTGCGCTCACCGGCAAACAGAAATTCAGCAATTGCATCCCAACTGCTTGTTTGCAAGGCACAAAATTCTGCTAAATTCTTATCTTTCAGAATTTCAGAGTCATCGCTTATCAAAATTGCTTTACATCCCAGGTTTTTAGCCAGTTCCACATCGGTAATCCGATCGCCAATCACGAATGAGCCTGCCAAATCATATTTTTGGGAAAAGTATTCTTTCAGCAAGGCTGTACCCGGTTTTCGGGTTGGCAGATTATCTTCAGAGAAGGATTTGTCGATAAAAATTTTATCGAAACTAATGTCCTCGTTAGCCAGTGTTTGAAGGAATTTAGCCTGAACCGAATCAAAATTAGCTTGAGGATAAACTTCAGTGCCAAGACCATCCTGATTAGTTACCAATGCCCATTCAAAATCCAGTTTCTGACGAATAAAATGCAGATTACGCAAAACGCCCGGCAAAAATTCCATTTGCTCCAGGGTATCAACCTGAAAGGTTACCGGCGGTTCGTTTATGATAGTTCCATCACGGTCAATGAAAAGTACTTTCTTTTTGATTATTTCTGGCATGACTTATAATTTAATGACCCCTAAATCCCCTAAAGGGGACTTGAAGACCAGATTTAAAGTGAATTAAATAAATGTCCTTGATTTAAATCAAAATAATTTACAAAAATAGTCTATTTATAGAACAAATAAAAACAAGTGGACTATTATAATTCCCCTTTAGGGGTTAGGGGCCAACTCCATTTTCAAAAACTTTCCCGTTTCGCTGGTTTTATGGTGTGCGATTTCGCTTGGCGTTCCGGTACAGATAACTTTTCCCCCGGCTGCACCACCTTCCGGACCAATATCGATAATATGATCGGCCACTTTGATTACATCAATATTATGTTCGATTACGATTACTGTATTTCCTTTATTTACAAGGCGGTTGAGCACGCCGAGTAACACACGGATATCTTCAAAATGCAATCCGGTGGTTGGTTCATCCAGAATATATAGCGTTTTTCCGGTGTCGCGTTTAGACAATTCGGTGGCTAATTTTACCCGTTGACTTTCGCCGCCCGAAAGGGTTGTACTTGATTGTCCGAGTTTGATGTAACCAAGTCCGACATCCTGCAATGTTTTGATTCGATTCAGAATATTAGGTTGATTTTCGAAAAAGTCAACAGCCTGATCGATAGTCATATTCAGTACATCGGCAATCGATTTTCCTTTGAAGCGCACTTCGAGTGTTTCCTTATTGTAACGCTTACCGTCACAACTTTCGCAAGGAACATACACGTCGGGCAGAAAATTCATTTCAATGGTTTTATATCCATTTCCACCACACACTTCACAGCGACCACCAGCCGTATTGAACGAAAAACGTCCCGGTTTATAACCACGGATTTTAGCTTCGGGCAGGGTTACGAAAACATTTCGAATATCTGAAAAAACACCGGTGTAAGTAGCAGGGTTCGAACGTGGAGTGCGACCAATAGGCGATTGATCCACTTCCACCACTTTATCTATATTCTCAAGTCCTTCTATACTTTTGTATGGCAAAGGATCTTGTAACGATTTGTAAAATTCCTGACTCAGAATAGGCTGCAGGGTTTCGTTTATCAAGGTTGACTTACCACTGCCTGAAACTCCCGTTACACAAATCATTTTTCCGAGCGGGAAGCTGACATTTATATTCTTCAGATTGTTTCCTGTTGCACCTTTCAGTGTTAGGAAAAGCCCATTACCCTCTCTGATTTTTTGCGGAAGTTCAATCCGTTTTGTCCCGTTCAGGTAAGCAGAAGTAAGCGTATTGGCAGTAAGCATTTCTTGCGGTGTTCCGGCAAAAACAACTTCACCACCCAAGCGACCGGCGTGTGGTCCCAGGTCAATAATATAATCGGCAGCCATCATCATATCTTTGTCGTGTTCCACCACAATAACGGAGTTTCCGCTATCACGCAATTGTTTTAGTGAACGAATAAGGCGCTGATTATCCCGCTGATGTAATCCGATACTGGGTTCATCTAGAATGTAAAGCACATTTACCAATTGCGAACCAATTTGTGTAGCCAGTCGTATGCGCTGACTTTCACCGCCCGAAAGTGATTGTGAACTACGGTTCAACGATAAATAATTCAACCCAACGTCTAATAAGAATTGAAGTCGTGTTCTTATCTCTTTTAGAATTTCAGCGGCAATTGTTTTTTGTTTTTCCGACAAATGAATCTCCACCTTATTCAGCCATTCCGATAATTCTGCAATATCCATGGCCGATAACTCTGCAATATTTTTATCGTGCATACGGAAATGGAGCGATTCTTTCCGAAGTTTAGCCCCTTTACATTCCGGACATACAATTGATTTTGAAAATTGGTTAGCCCATTTTTGTTCCGTTGCTGAAGCACCGTTTTCAGTCTGCATTTCAATGTATTTCAGAATGCCATCGTAACTCAGAAAATAATTTGTGCCAATCGATTGATTTTTAATGTGTAAGCGTTCTTCTGTACCATTCATTATTTCGTCCATGGCTTCCTCCGGAATATCGGCAACCGGAGATTTCAAATTACAGTCGTATTTTTCCAATATCGCTTCCACCTGCCAAAAAATCGTGGTTGCCTTGTGTTTTCCGAGTGGTGAAATAGCTCCATTGTATATACTTAGCTTTTTATCCGGAACAATTTTATCCATGTCAATCTGGTTGACAAATCCAAGTCCTTTACACTTATGACAAGCGCCGTGTGGCGAATTGAACGAAAAGTTATGAGGTGCAGGTTCGTCGTACGAAATGCCGCTGGTAGGGCACATCAACATTTTACTAAAATAACGGGTTTCGTCGCTATCTTTTTCCAACAACATGACGATGCCATTGCCCTGTTGCATTGCTTTTTGCATCGATTGTTTCAGGCGGGCGCGGTCTTTTTCGCTTACTGATAACTTATCAATCACCACTTCGATGTCGTGGTTTTTGTAGCGGTCGAGCTTAAGACCGTGTGTGGCTTCGCGCACTTCACCGTCGATACGGACATGTAAATAACCCTTTTTGCGAATTTGCTCAAAAAGTTCTTTGTAATGTCCTTTTCGGCCACGAACCAAGGGCGAAAGCAAGAAAGTCTTTTTGCCTTCGTAGTCTTTCAGAATTAAATCAACAATCTGATCTTCAGAGTATTTCACCATTTTTTCACCCGTAACATACGAAAATGCCTCGCCGGCTCGTGCAAAGAGTAAACGCAGAAAGTCATAAATTTCGGTGGTGGTACCAACGGTGGATCGTGGATTTTTGTTGGTCGTTTTTTGCTCAATGGAGATAACCGGACTTAAACCGGTTATTTTATCCACATCGGGACGTTCCATATTCCCCAGAAAACTTCGGGCATAAGCCGAGAAAGTCTCTATGTAACGGCGCTGCCCTTCTGCAAAAATGGTGTCGAAAGCGAGTGATGATTTTCCACTTCCGCTTAGACCGGTAATCACAGTCAGGGCATCGCGTGGGATCGAAACATCGATATTTTTGAGATTATGAACCCGTGCGCCAATTACTTCTACATACTCTGAAGCTTCTACGGGTTGTATTTCGGGAATTGTAGTCAAAACGATTTTATTTTAGAACTTGCAAAGATACGAATTACAAAACGAGTGGGCAAGGGAAAAGGTTCGGATAAAACACAAAAAATCCGAAACAGGTTAATCGTTTAGAGTAGGTAGTTTATAGTTAATAAATTGCAAATATAGAATAAAAAAATATCAGAATAATCACAGAGTTGGAACAGTTGAATCACTTTACTGAAAATTATCAAATTAATAATTTCTAATTAAAATGAGAAATTGAGCATTAAGATGTAGCAAAAAATCTAGTTTGTATGTCGGTAAAAAATGTTATTATATGTAGAATAAAGTACAGTAAATCAATGATATGTAGTATTATTAATGATTTTAAATCTATTTAATTTAAAATTATTAATAATACAGATGTTATGTCGGAGAATATTGTATCTTTGTTATTATTTGGCTATTTATAAGATGTTTATTAAATAAATTTCTACAAATTTTACGCAACAATTAATCTTAAAAAAAATGATACAGAAAGATTTGAAAAATGCAAGAATACTAATTGTAGATGACTTGCAAACGAATATCGATATATTAACAGAACTTTTGGCTATGGATGGTTATCTGAATATAGAAACCACTACTAATCCACGAGAAGTGTTAGATAGGACAAAATCATTTGATCCGGATTTAATTTTACTTGATTTGATGATGCCTTATCTTTCCGGCTTTGATGTGATGGATTTGCTTACTGTCGAGAAACAAAAATCTTTAAATCCAACTAAATATCTGCCTATTCTTGTTTTAACGGCCGATGCAAGTCAGGATGTACGGCTTAAAGCTTTAGCCGCCGGAGCAAAAGATTTTTTATCTAAGCCATTTGATTTGTTAGAAGTTAGATTAAGAATCAAAAATTTGCTTGAAACACAGTATCTTTTTCAATTAATGACCGAAAAACAACTGACACTGGAAGAAAAAGTGATTACTTTTCTGAAAATAAGCGATGAATGGTACAGATAAACTAATTATGGCATTGATTAGTAAATAAATACAGTACGATGAATCCTAGCCTTAAAAATGCCAACATTCTGATTGTTGATGATACAATTTCCAATATTGAGTTATTGGAATCTTTGCTTAAGCATGCAGGATACAGTAATCTGAAGTCAACAACCGACTCGCGTGAAGTTGCTGAGTTGTATGAGTCATTCCAACCCGATTTGATCTTGCTTGATTTGATGATGCCTTACCTGAGTGGTTATGATCTGCTGATTCAACTTAAAAAATTAATTCCGGCGAAAATGTTTTTGCCGATACTCGTACTTACTGCCGAATTAAGCCATGAAACCAGGCAACGAGCTTTATCGGGCGGAGCGAAGGATTTTCTTTCAAAACCTTTTGATATAGATGAAGTACTGGTTCGCATAAAGAACTTGCTCGAAACACGTTACCTTCAGCAATTGCTCGAAAACCACAATAAAAACTTAGCAATAAAGGTAAAAGAGCGTACCCGTGAGCTTGAGAAAGTAAACCATCAACTTTTATCTGCAAATCAGGAACTGGAAGTGCTTGACAAGGCCAAACTTGAGTTTCTACACCTGATAAGTCATGAAATACGGACTCCACTTAACGGGATTAAAGGATTTACTAATATTCTAAAAAGACGGATTGATTCGCCCGAGCTGCTTGAATATCTTCAATACCTCGAGACATCAGCTGACCGACTCGAAAAGTTTTCAAACCGGGCTTTACTGATAACCGAATTACGTACTCAGGTATACAAAATTCAACTGGAAGTATTACCTATCTTTATGCTTTTAGATGAGACAAAAAAACAATTGAGAGAAAAAATTGAAAAAAAAAATATTCAGATTGAAATCCAGAAAGATGTTGACTTATCGCTTATTAAGGTCGATTTGAGATTAATCCAGATTTGCTTTGAATGCCTGATTGATAATGCCGTGAAATACTCGCACATGAATGCTACTGTAATTATGAATGCCTATTCCGACTCAAAAAATACAATCATTGAAATCATTGATCAGGGTGTGGGTTTCTCAACTCTGGCATTGAAAAATATCTTCAGGTTTTTCAGTTTTGGTGATAAACATGTAGATCAAAATACCGGATTGAATCTGGCTTTAGTAAAATTAATCATGGATGCGCATCATGGCGAAATTAAAGTGACAAACAATAAACCCTCCGGGGCGATAGTGAAGTTGAGTTTTAAGGGTTAATCGCGAGAACCATCTTAAATTCAATTAAAAATTTAATGTATTAAGTATGAATTTCGAAGATAAAGATAAAAATGAACTAATTCAGGAATTAATTTTGCTGAAGAATGAGAATGAATTGCTAAGTTCTAAACTTGCTGTTGGAATTAGTGATAAAGAAAGTATTGGTAAGAGTGAATTGAGGTATGAGCTTTTCTTCGAGAATAATCATTCAACGATGCTTTTGATTGACCCTGAAACAGGAAAAATTATTGATGCAAATCCCGCTGCCTGCCAGTTTTATGGCTGGACAAGGGCAGAAATACAAAAAATGAGTATTTCGGATATAAATACGCTTTCGGTTTCAGAGATAAAGGCTGAAATGCAAAATGCCATAGAGCAGAAACGTCAACATTTCTTTTTTAAACATCGTTTGGCAACCCACGAAATCAGGGATGTGGAAGTATATTCCGGTCCCATAAAGTTTGAAAATAAAACTTACCTCTATTCAATTATTCACGATATTTCAGACCGGATACAAGCAGAGGAAAAATTGCAAAAAAGCGAAGAAAAATACCATCGTATTTTCGAAACTGCTCAGGATGCCTACTATGAATCATCAGCAGAAGGTATTCTACTCGACATAAGTCCATCCATCGAAATATTATCCAATGGGCAATATACCCGTGCTGATTTGATTGGTAAATCCTTACTGGATTTTTATGACAACTCAGAAGCCCGTGCGGCCTTATTTTCTGAATTAATTTCCAAAGGGAAAGTAATCGATTATGAGTTGACACTCAAAAATAAAGATGGCTCAATTATTCCTGTAGCCATATCAACCAGCCTTATCAAAGATACAGAAGGAAATTCAGTCAAGATTACCGGAAGTATCCGCAATATTACAAATCGTAAAATAGCAGAGGATAAAATAAGAATAAGCGAAGCAAAGTATCGGAGTATTTTTGAAACAGTTCAGGATGCCTATTATGAAGCATCACCTGAGGGAATCTTACTCGATATAAGCCCATCCATCGAAACTCTTACCAGTGGTCAATATACCCGCGAAGAATTGATAGGTAAATCCTTGGTTAACATGTCTGCCGACTCCGATGCACGTGCCCGATTTTATACCCAATTAATGTTGCAGGGTAAAGTAATTGATTATGAACTGTCATTACTAAACAAAGATGGTTCAATTGTACCGGTAGCCATATCAACCAGCCTTATCATCGATGCAGATGGAAATCCGCTTAAGATAACCGGAAGTATACGTGATAATACAGAACGAAAACAAGCCGAGATTGCTTTAATGGCAAGTGAAGATAAATATCGAACATTGATTGAATCACAATCTGAGGGAATAGGTTTAGTGGATGAAAATGAAGTATTTACCTTTGTAAATCCGGCAGCTTTAAAGATATTCGAAACCGATAATTTAATTGGACTGTCCTTATTCGATTTTCTAACAGCCTCTGAAATCCTAAAAATTCATCAGCAAACTCAAAATCGACGAAAGGGATTTTCGAACAATTATGATTTACAGATACTTACCCCAAAAGATAATGTTAAGTATCTAAGTGTTAGTACTCAGCCAAAATATGATGCAAATGGCAAATATCAAGGCGCTTTTGGTGTTTTTAGCGATATAACAGAACGCAAGAATGCCCAGGATGCTTTAAAAGTAAGTGAAGATAAATACCGCAAAGATTTACAGGTACTAAATTCAATTCTTGAAAGTCCTGTAAATATTATCGTTTTCTCGCTTGATACAAATTACTGTTACTTAGCTTTTTCAAAATATCATGCACAAACGATGAAACAGATTTGGGGTATTGATATTCAGGTAGGTATGAATATGCTTGATATGATTACAAACCCTAATGAAAGGCTAAAATCTAAAATAAACTTTGACAGAACCTTAAGCGGTGATTATTTTGATCTGATTGAAGAGTATGGTGATGTTGATTTGTACCGGACTTATTATGAAAACTTTTATAACCCGGTAAAAAACAATACTGGACAAATTATAGGTATTTCTGTTTTTGTTCTTGATATTACAGAGCGAATGCAGTCATCTAAAAGGCTTGAAATTAGTGAAGAACGTTTCAGTCAGGTAGTAGCACAAAGCAATGAAGTGGTGTGGGAGATAAATGCTGACGGTTTGTATCTATTCCTTAGCCCGATTGCAGAAGATATTTATGGCTATTCCCCCGAAGAAATGATTGGGAAAATGCATTTTTATGACCTGTTGCCGGAAGTACAGAGTGAACAAATAAAAAAACGTGCTTTAGAATTTTTTCAGAAGACGGATAATCTCACTAATTTCATTTCTATAATTGTAAGGAAAGACGGTATCGAAAGAATTATATCGAGCAATGGCGTTCGGGTTTTAAACGACCATGGGGAAACCATTAGTTTCAGGGGAGTTGCTGCTGATATAACTGACAGGGTAGAAGCTGAAAAAGAGATAACAAAATTCCACACCATAGCCGATCAGGCTAATTATGGCGTAGTAATAACATCTATTGACGGAACGCTTCTTTATGTAAACAATGCTTATGCCCGTATGCTTGGTTGGGAAGTTTCAGATTTATTGGATACAGAGCCAACTGCTGTACATAACGAAGAACAATATCCAAGAGTTAAAGAAATTATTGCGCTCATAATGTCAAAACGCGAATGTACAGCCGAAGAGCTTTACTATTTGCGAAAAGATGATTCTACTTTTCCGGCAGAAATGAATGCCAAGGTTATTTATGATGAAAAAAATGTTAATCAATATATTTCATTTACGGTTATTGATATTTCGGAGCGAAAAAGAAACGAAGAAGAGTTCCAGAAAATCTACAAAGCAGTGGAGCAAAGTCCGGTAATGACCGTAATTACCAATTTAGCCGGCCATATTGAGTATGTCAATCCTGCTTTTACGAAAGTAACCGGTTATACGAAAGAGGAACTTATTGGTCAAAATCCGAGAATACTTAAATCGGGCGAAAAATCGGAGGAAGAATATAAAAACCTGTATGATAGGCTCAGTTCGGGACACGAATGGAAAGGTGAGTTTCATAATAAGAAGAAAAACGGAGAAATGTATTGGGCAGGAGCGCTTATTTCGCCGATATTTGATTCGAACTGTAAAATAACGCATTATGTTTCGGTTGAAGAAGACATAACGCATCAAAAACAAATTGAAAAAGAATTACTGGAGTTAAACTCAAATTTGGAGCAAAAAGTAGAATTAAGAACAATTGAACTCAATGAGCTTAACCAAAGACTTGAAAAAGAGCTGGTTGAACGCTTTCGGATAGAAAAAGATTTACGTTGGAATGAAACTTTACTTCAGTTAATGGCCAATTCCTCACCCTTAGGCTTTTTAATTGTAGATAACCGAACAGACGATATTTTATATTTCAACGATCGTTTTTGCCAGATTTGGGAGATTGAACAACTGGCTGACCGAATGTACCGGGGCGAATTGAAAAACAATGATATTATTCCTTATTGTCTGCCTGTATTAACTGATATTCCGGCGTTTGCTGAATCCTGTACTCCATTACAGGATGAAAATAACCGGGTTGTAGTGGAAGATGAAATTCCATTTACCCAAAATCGCACCGTCAGGAGGTTCAGTACTCAGATTCGGGGCGAAAATGATGAGTATTTTGGACGATTTTATATTTTCGAAGAAATAACCGAACGTAAACGAGCTGAAGTGGAACTGCTTGATAGTGAGCAACGGTTCTCGTTATTTATGGACTATTTGCCGGCTCTTGTTTTTATAAAAGACAATGATAGTAAAATGATTTATGCCAACAATGCCATGGAAACTGGTTTAGGTGTTTCGGAGTGGATAAATAAATCATTATTTGATACTTTCGATCATGAAACAGCTGAAAGAATACTGGCAGATGATAAAAAAACCCTTGAAAAAGGATATCAGATTATCGAAGAAAGTTTTGCTAATCTCGATGGAAAATTGCATGATTACGAAACACAGAAATTTGCAATTCCCCAAAAAGGAAAAAAACCACTGATTGGAGCTATAGCATTGGATATTACGCTGCGAAAACAGGCAGAATTTAAAGTTTTGCAAGCCAAAGAAGAAGCTGAGAAAGCCAATTTGGCCAAAAGTGAATTCTTATCACGCATGAGTCATGAATTGCGGACACCTATGAATTCAATTCTTGGATTTGCTCAGTTGCTCCAAATGGGTGAACTGAATGTGAGTCAGAAAAGAGGAGTCAATCATATCCTTGGCAGCGGAAAATATTTACTTAATTTGATAAATGATGTGCTGGATATCTCGCGCATTGAAGCAGGCAATTTGGCCGTCTCCATTGAGCCTGTTCATTTAAAACCTATTTATGCTGAAATGTTGGATGTTATGAACCCTCAGGCTAGCAAAAAAGGTGTCCGCTTAAATCTTATTGATTCGAGGGCAAATAATCTTTATGTATATTGCGACAGACATAATTTCAAACAAATAATGCTGAACTTGCTAAATAATGCTATAAAATACAACAAAGACGGCGGAGCAGTAAGTATAAAAACAGAAACCCGTCTGAACAATGACATTCCATTTATCCGGATTTCAATAACGGATACGGGCATTGGAATTCAACCCGAAGATATTCCGAAATTATTCACTCCATTTGAGCGTATCGGATCTGAAAAAACCTTAATTGAAGGAACCGGTTTGGGATTGGCCATCATAAAAAGAATAATGACTGTTATGCGAGGAACCTACGGTGTAGAAAGTATTCCTGATAAAGGAAGTACTTTCTGGATAGAACTGCCACAGGCCGAAAGTCAACACGATGCGCTTGATAAATCACAGCAAATGAAAGAAATTGTAGCACGTTCGAGTCAACACAGTGGTATTATTTTATATATTGAGGACAATGTATCGAATATCGAACTGATAGAAGAAGTTCTTGACAAAAAACGGCCGGGTATTAATGTAATTACCAGTATTTATGGAAAAGAAACCCTGAAACTGGCCATCGAATATAAGCCTGATTTGATTTTACTTGATTTGAATTTGCCCGATATGGACGGTGCTGAAGTCCTTAAAATAATTTTAGGAAACGATAAGACAAAAGATATTCCGGTGGTTATTATCAGTGCTGATGGTATGCAATATCAGGTTGACAAATTACTCAAAGCCGGTGCCAAAAAATACCTGACTAAACCCCTCGATATTTCTGTTTTCTTAAAGATAATTGATGAAATATTTACATTGAAGTAATATCGAATTAGAGGACTTGATTAATTTCCAAACTAATAAGATATTATTGGCTAAAGCCAATAGGGATTATACAAGTTGTAAGTATCTGATATATTGAATTAAATATTTTAAAACAAAGAAATGTTCCATCCGCGTACTATTATCAAAACGAAAGAACTAATATAATCTCTAATATACTTATTACAGCTTTCGGGCAGCTAAAGCAGCCGGCAACTGATACCCAGGATAATTCGGGTTTCGCTAAAAGCGACTAAAACATGATTAATAGATTACAGGTCTTATGTCCTATTTACAAACATAAAGCCATTTACCCAAAAGACCAAAAACCAAAATATGATAGATTCTGATTTAAAAAATGCTAACATCCTACTGGTTGATGACCAGCAGGCTAATATAGATATTTTGCACGACTTCCTTGAAATGCAGGGATATACTAACCTTCGAACCACTACCGACTCACGGGAAGTTGCCCAATTAATACTTGATTTTGATCCCGATATTATTTTGCTTGATTTGATGATGCCTTATATGAGTGGATTTGACATCATGGAACAACTGAAAACCATCGTCTCACCCAGTATTTATTTGCCTATTTTGGTCCTTACGGCTGACGTTACACTTGAAACAAAGCGAAAAGCACTTAAGTCGGGAGCGAGTGACTTTTTGTCCAAACCATTTGATTTGATAGAGTTGAGTGCACGCGTAAATACCCATTTGCAAATACGATTTAAAAATGAGCAGATTAATAACTATTCGGCTCTATTGGAAAAGCTGATAGCCACCAAGGATAAATTTTTTTCCATCATTGCCCACGACCTTCGAAATCCCTTTGTAGGAATTGAAAATTTCACAAAGATTTTGTTGAAATTAGGAAACTATGATCCCGGGGATATGGAAAGTCAGTTGAAAACGATACATTCTACGGCTCAGCAAGGTCATGAATTGCTTGAAAACCTGCTCCGCTGGGCCAGGTCGCAAACTGACAGTATTGAATTAAATACCGAAGTATTCCGGCTAAGCGTCGCTGTAGCTAACTGCATCAGTTTATTGCAAACCCAGGCCGATAATAAGAATATAAAACTGCTTTGCGAGGTTTCGGAGGAAATTCTGATGGATTCGGATCAGGATGTGCTCGAAACGATTATCCGAAACCTGATGTCAAACTCGGTGAAATACACATCTTCCCAGGGTTCAGTGACGATACAGGCTGCAAAGTTAGCCGACGAAATCATAATTTCAATTTCTGATACTGGAATTGGAATTCCGGAGGACGTTCAGAAAAACCTTTTCCGCATTGATAATAAACTCCAGTCGCAAAAAGGAACAGCAGGGGAAAAAGGTTCAGGACTTGGATTAATTCTGTGTAAAGAATTTATTGATAAGCTTGGTGGAACTATTTCGGTGAAAAGTGAAGTGGACAAAGGAACGACTTTTAGTTTCAGCCTGCCC
The DNA here is from genome assembly GCA_903901975.1 of uncultured Bacteroidales bacterium. Classification (GTDB taxonomy): domain Bacteria; phylum Bacteroidota; class Bacteroidia; order Bacteroidales; family Paludibacteraceae; genus Paludibacter. Next base: position 16,536 of record CAIUTB010000102.1, on the reverse strand, counting down.
AATACGATTGATTGAAGAAACAGTTAACATGTTTTGGTTATAATATTTAGTAGCAATAAAAATAATGAAGAACTATTCACTATCTTTGTGAATGGATTTTTTCATCATTTAACCTGAGTTTTTTCTGATTCTCTATCTATGGCTCAGAAAATTAATAAGGGAAGAGATACTTTCGAAATCATTAGCTACTAAAGGGTTTTATAAACCATCAACTGGTAAGGGTATAATCATGGAAATCCTTAACACTCCTCACTCTCAAACCATGACAAATCCTTTTATAAAAGAAGCATAAACTAGATCACGATGGAAAATAAATTGAACAAACTACTGACACATCAGATTAAAAAACATTTTGGCTCTACTGACCATTTGCCGGAAGAGCTAAAGTCGCTACTAAAGGATATTAACAATACCTATAATGACTTTGATATTGATGTCCAATTGAGTCATAATTCGTTAGAAATCAGTTCAAAAGAGCTACATGAGGCTTTTCAGATACATAGCCATTACGCCGAAAATCAACAGGAAACCATTGCGAAAATAAAAGAAGCAATAGCTGCACTCAATTCTACAGATCAGAAGCTCCCTGCCGAAAGTGAAACGAATGATTCTGAGAGCACTAATCTGTTTGATTCTCTCATCAGATTAATTGAGGAACGTAATCAGGCAACAGAAGCACTGAAACAAAGTGAATCAAAATACAGTGAAGTTGTTGAAAATGTGAAAGAAATTATCTTCCAGACCGATACGAATGGATTGTGGCTATTTCTGAATAAAGCCTGGGAAGAAATTACCGGATTTAGTGTTGATGAATCGTTGGGGCAGTTATTTTTAAATTACGTTCACCCTGACGACAGGCAACGCAATATGGAATTATTTGAGCCTTTAATAAACCGTAAAAAAGACTATTGCCGTCACCAGATACGTTATTTAACGAAAGATGGCGGTTTCAGGTGGATTGAAGTATTTGCACGCTTGGGCTTGAACGACCGCGATGAAATTACAGGCACGTATGGTACACTGCAGGATATTACTGAAAGCAAACAAGCGGAAGAGGAAATGGAAATTCTTCTGGACCGTTTTAATAAAATATCCACCCGTGTCCCCGGAGTTTTGTATCAATTCTTATTACGCCCCGACGGAAGTTCCTGCTTCCCATTTGCCAGTGAAGCTATTTCAAGCATTTACAGGGTTAGTCCCGAGGAAGTCCGCGAAGACGCTTCAAAGGTGTTTTGCAGAATTCACCCCGATGATTATGATGGTGTTTTAGCTTCGATTCAGGAATCAGCTAAAAATTTAACTCCATGGCAACATGAATATCGGGTGAAATTTGACGATGATACTGTTCTTTTCCTTTTTGGTAATGCTTTGCCTCAGATGGAGGAAGATGGTTCGGTACTCTGGCATGGTTTCATTACCGATATTAGCGAACGTAAGCAAGTTGAGGAAAAATTAAAAACAAGTGAACAAAATTTCCGCACTTTTTTCGGTTCTATTGCCGATTTATTGTTTGTACTGGATGCCAATGGGAACATGATCGATGTGAACGAAACGGTTATTAAACGCTTAGAATACTCCAAAGAAGAGTTGATGGGGCAATCGGTTTTGATGGTACATCCCGAAGCCAGAAGAGAAGAAGCAGGAAAAATAGTTGGCGAAATGATTGCCGGGACTAAAGATTTTTGTCCGGTGCCGGTAATTTCAAAAAACGGTGTAGAAATTCAGGTTGAAACCAGGGTATACCCGGGTGTTTGGGATGGAGAACCTGCTTTGTTTGGTGTTGTAAAAGATGTAACACAGGTTAAACAATCGGAAGAGAAATTCTCCAAGGCATTTCAGTCAGGATCTAATCTGATGGCTATTTCAACTATCAGTACGGGTCGATATATTGATGTGAATGATATGTTTTTACGGGTTTTAGGATTCAGCAGAGAAGAGGTCATTGGCAAAACATCGCAGGAACTCAATCTTTTTGAAGATATGAAGCAACGGGATTTAGTGAAATCAACCATCGACGAAAATGGTTTTGCCAAAGGTATTGAGGTAAATGTCAGAACCAAAACCGGTAAAGAACTGATTGGCTTATTCTCAGCCACTTATATTCATATCGACGAAGAACCCTGCTGGCTCACCACGATGACAGATATCACCCAACGGAAACAGGCTGAAGAGGCCTTGCAAGAAAGTGAAAACCTGCGACGTTCAGTAATGGATACAACAAGCGATCTTATTTTCGTGAAGGACAGGGAATGCCGGTTTGTATACATTAACCCCGCTGGAAGTAAAATATTTGGTAAAACTCAGGAAGAGTTAATTGGATATTCAGATGCTGAAATGATGACTAATAAACAGGCATCGGAACAATTAACAGCGAATGACAGACGCATAATGGAAGAGGGCAATACTGAAACCTTCGAAGAAGATATTGTTGGGGCAGATGGCAAGTTATACACATTTTTAACAACCAAAGCGCCGCGATTTGATGGACAGGGAAATATCATTGGACTGATAGGTGTGGCTCACGATATTACCGAGCGTAAACAGGCAGAAAAAGAATTACAGAATAGCGAAACCTTGCTTCGCTCCATTATGGATACCACTTCAGACGTTATATTTGTGAAAGACAGAGAATGTCGTTTCGTATATATCAACCCCGCAGGCTGTAAGCTTAACGGAAAAACCCCGGAGCAGCTAATCGGGCATTCAAAAGCCGATTTTATGACCAATTTAGTAGAATTAGCTAAATTTATGGCGGATGATATGCGCATCATTGAAGGAGGAAAATCTGAAACTTTTGAAGAGGAAATTTATGGGGCGGATGGGAAGTTATATACCTTTCATACTACCAAAGTACCACGATATGATGGAATGGGTAATATAATTGGATTAATTGGAGTTGCTCACAATATTACTAAACGTAAGCTGGCAGAAGCTGAACTTGAAGAAAGCCGGGAAAAATACAGAGGTTTGTCTGAAGCATCCTATGAGGCTATCTTCATTTCTGAAAAAGGAGTTTGTATCGAGCAAAATCAGGCCGGCGAAACGATGTTCGGTTATACTACCGAAGAAGCATTAACCCGCTATGGAACTGACTGGATTATACCTGAAGACCGTGAAATGGTGATGAATAATATGATATCGGGTAATGAAGAACCCTACGAAGCAACGGCATTACGAAAAGATGGCAGCACATTTCCCTGCATTTTATGAGGCCGAATGACGCACTATAAAGGAAAAGATGTGCGGGTTACTTCCTTAACCGACATTACTGCCCGTAAAAAAGCAGAAGATGAAGTGAAACGGGTATCAGCCCGCCTTTCGTTGGCTACGCAAGCCGGTGGTGTGGGCGTATGGGATTATGACTTAGTTAATAATTCTCTGTTTTGGGACGAACAGATGTTTTCGCTTTATGGTTTCCCAAAAGAGGAATTTAGTGGCGCTTATGAAACATGGAAAGCCGGACTACATCCCGATGATGCAGCGCGAGGCGATGCCGAAATACAAATGGCAATCAATGACGAAAAAGAATTTGATACGGAATTTCGTGTCGTTTGGTCGGATGGTTCAATACATAGCATTAGAGCCCTGGCCATTGTTCAACGAGATGTTGATGGACAGGCAGTTAGAATGATTGGGACTAACTGGGATATTACAGAGAAGAAAATGAATGAAGAGAAACTCATGAAAGCTGTGGAAGCTGCCGATGCCGCCAACAAAGCCAAATCGGAATTTTTAGCCAATATGAGTCACGAAATTCGTACCCCACTTAATGGAGTGATTGGTTTTACCGATTTACTCAGAAGTACTCCGCTTACTAAAGTTCAGGAACAGTATGTGAAAAATGCCAATGCTTCGGGGTATGATTTACTTCGAATTATCAACGATATACTTGATTTTTCCAAAATTGAAGCCGGAATGTTGGAATTGGATCATACCGAAACCGATATGATTGAACTGCTTGGACAAAGTGTCGATATCATTAAATATGCCGCTGAAAAGAAAAAATTGGAACTCTTACTTGATATTGACCCCAATATGCCACGTTTTGCAACAGTTGATGCTGTACGGCTTAAACAGATATTTGCCAATTTGATGGGGAATGCTATCAAGTTTACCGAAAAAGGAGAAATTGAACTAAAAGTCAGCTACACGGATTTGGGAAGCAAACAAGGCCGGTTCAGTTTCTCAGTCCGCGATACAGGGATAGGCATTACTGAAGAGCAGGAGAAAAAACTATTTAAGGTTTTTAGTCAGGCTGATAGTTCCACTACCCGAAGATTTGGTGGTACCGGACTGGGCCTGGTAATTTCGGATATGATAGCCCGGAAAATGGGTAGTAAGATAAATATAAAAAGCGTATTCGGAAAAGGAACAACCTTCTATTTTGAAATTGAAACTGATATTGAGCATGGCGAACTGGTTGACAAAACGGCTATTCTTGCCATAAAACGCTGTTTAGTCATTGATGACAACAAAAATAATCGTGTTATTCTTGAACATAGCCTGGCAAATTGGGGCATTGAATGTGTAACCTGCGATAATGGATTGGATGCTCTGAAAATAATTGAAAACTCCGGACACTTTGATATAATTATTTGTGATTATCACATGCCTTATATCGATGGACTGGAAACCATGAGGTTGATTCGCGAAAAATTCAATTTTCCAGTTGATAAACAACAGATTATCCTGTTACATTCTTCGTCGGACGATGCCGAATTACAACAGAAATGTGATGCATTAGCAGTGCGTTTTAGATTGACAAAACCGGTAAAGACAGACGAACTTTATGACTATTTGTGCCAATCATTAGTGCCCGATAGAACTAATAAACTGATCGATACACAAAATCTGGAAATACAGGAAAAACCCAAAGTTCCTACTATTTTGATTGCTGAAGATAACGATTTCAATTTGATATTAATTAAAGCCATGGTTTTAAGAATACTTCCAACTGCACGGATTATTGAGGTTGTAAATGGTAAAGAAGCCGTGATGTTTTGTAGAAAAGAACAACCCGACCTCATACTGATGGATATACAAATGCCAATAATGAATGGTCTGGAAGCCACTGAAACAATTCGGGAGTTGGAAAAAGATAGTGCTAATCATACTTCAATCGTAGCCTTAACAGCCGGAGCTTTAAAAGGAGAACAGGAGAAATGTATGAATGCAGGCATGGATGACTATTTGACAAAACCAATTGATAATCATTTGTTTAATAAAATGTTATTAAAATACCTAAGTGTTGAAAATTGATATGCTAAGTTGTAAAAAATTATTTTAATTATTTATGATATTAATTGCTGATAGTGGCTCAAGCAAAACACATTGGTGTCTGTTGCAGAGTGGGGTAGTAGTGAGTGAAATTTTCACTGATGGAATTAATCCCTTTTATCAAACCGAGTTGGAAATTATTACTTTGCTGGATTTACAGCTTGTTCCAACCTTGCCTGAATGTACGATTGAGCAGATTTTCTTTTATGGTGCGGGTTGTTCCTTCCCTGAAAAGAAATTGGTGGTAAGTCAGGCCTTAATTCGATTTTTTGGCAATGCCATGATTGATATACAAAGCGATTTGTTGGCAGCTGCCCGCTCACTTTTTCAACACGATAAAGGCATTGCGTGCATATTGGGAACAGGTTCTAATTCGTGTTTTTACAACGGAAAAGAAATTGTGCAAAACGTCTCGCCGCTGGGATATATACTGGGTGATGAAGGTAGTGGGGCAGTGCTGGGAAAGTTGCTGATTGCCGATTGTCTGAAAAATCAGTTGTCCGAAAGACTTGCTGCTAAACTACTTGCTGATTTTGAACTGACTCCGGCTATGATTCTCGAAAGTGTTTATAAAAAGCCTTTCCCCAATCGTTTTTTGGCTAAATTCACACCTTTTATTTTGGAACACATTGAAGAACCGGCCATTTTTAATCTGGTCTACGATTCATTCGATGCTTTTTTTGTGCGAAATGTGTGCCAATACCCTCTGGAAGATGTGAAAGTGGGTTTTGTTGGTTCTGTTGCTCATTATTTTCGCGATACACTTGAAATCGTAGCTTCAGAACGTGGCATTGTGATTTCAGAAATTCTTCAGAATCCAATGAGTGGGTTGGTGAGTTACCATAGCAATTTTGCTGTAAATAGCTAAAAAAAGTGAGTTCCGTATGTTGATTTTTATTGCAAAATTCAATATACTGAACTCACCCAAACAATAGCTAATTGAAATCCAGTAACTGCGATTTCTTTCTATTTCTTTTCGATATAAGCCAGCACTTCGCCTTTACGCACAATTTCGCCCTGTTTCTTTTCAATACCTACAATACGACCGTCACAGAAGCTCCCGATATGTTCCAGACCGTAGTTTGTCTGAATCGTACACAAAGTGTCAAATTCTTTGTATTCCTTTCCGTAAACCGGTTCTACCGAACCTTCGTTGAAATCAAGTTCCCAAATCACACGTCCGGTGGCATTCGAAACTACCGGTTCGGCATTCGGATATTTCATGGCACGTAAATCGGGAATCTGTACATTTCCGCCCGCGTATTTTTCTTTAATAGCAGCTTCCAGTTCAGCTTCAAAGCGTTTCTTAGCTTCACCTGATTTAAAGTCAATGTATTGTTTGCCGTGCATAGCAAATTCAAACAATTCTTCGTCGTCTTTGCCTCTGTCCCAACCTTTTTCTTTCATTTCGGCAATGAATTTGTCCAGCTCGTTCGGATAATTATCCTGGGGATTTCCTTCGAAAAATTCGTATTTATTTTTTTCAGCTAAGGCAATAATTTCCGGATCAAGTGTTCCCGGAAGTTTTCCGGCTTTACCCAAAATCATATCCCAGCTATTTTTATCTATCATGCTCCAGCGAGGCTGACCTTTTACCAGGAACATAACGTTCATCAAGGCTATATTCTTCACATATTGGCTGAATGGAGTTACCAGCGGTGGATTACCCAGTTTTGGCCAGATATATTTTACTTCGTCGAACAGCATAACCAACAGTTCATCGGTGCTGAGTTCTTTTTTATTTACTCCTTTCAAATAGGAGTTGATTCCGGCATGAACGCCTTTCAGATCGGCCATAAGTGAACCCATCATACCGCCCGGAAGTCCACAACCAACGAGCAGCGAAGTCATGAATTTGTTACGATCATCGATGAAGTATCCCAGAAAATCGTCGACAAAACTTTGTGTCAACCGACGAGCTTCCATATAGGCATTCATATTAATTTCAGGCACTTTAAAGCCAGCATCTTTGAGCATAGCCTGAATGGTAATCACATCCGGATGAACCATACCCCACGAAAGTGGTTCCATAGCCACATCGAGGTAATCGATTCCCGCTTTGGCTACTTCGAGCATCGAAGCTACCGAGAAGCCCGGTCCTGAGTGACCATGATATTGCATTATGATATGTGGGTGAGCCGTTTTAATGGCTTTGGTGATTTTTCCCAACATCTCGGGACGACCAATACCGGCCATATCTTTCAGACAGATTTCATCAGCGCCGGCTTCAATCAGCTGTTCAGCCATGTTAATATAATATTCAGCCGTATGAATTTCAGAATAAGTAATACACAAGGTAGCCTGAGCAATCATTCCGGCAGCTTTAGCATACTGAATAGAAGGAATAATATTCTTCACATCATTCAACCCGCAGAAAATACGGGTAATGTCCACACCCTGAGCCTTCTTCACTTTGTACATCAACTCACGCACATCGGCAGGCACGGGATTCATGCGCAAACCGTTCAAGCCACGGTCGAGCATGTGAGTCTGAATGCCCACTTCATTAAATGGTTTAGTAAAGGTGCGAACTGCATCGTTCGGATTTTCACCGTAAAGCAGGTTCACTTGCTCCGAAGCTCCACCGTTGGTTTCAACACGGGCAAAACAGCCCATTTCGATAATTATCGGAGCAATTTTGGCTAACTGATCCTTGCGTGGCACATACTTACCCGACGATTGCCACATATCGCGGTAAACAAGACTGAATTTAATTTCCTTCATTTTATAATCCGTTTTGATAGTTTTTCAAAAAAAGATGTTTATTTAAACCCAAACCAACACAACAACCTGATAATCTGAACTATATGGTTTCCTAAAGCCGCTTTGAATTTGAGTACAAATATCCGACTTTTATTTTGATAAAAAAAGGAATTAGAGAAAAATTTCTTTAATTATTTTGCATATTTTTTCAGGATGAAAAACGGGTTGTAAGCATATTGCAAAATAAATTTAAGGATGGAAATAATTCGGGTCAGTAACTTTAAATTTCGGCGGAAATCAGATATAAAAACTTACGAATAATATTATTGTCTGATAAGTTTCAAAAGTGAATTTTCTGATTTTAGAAAATAAAGACCCGGGCTGAGAGTTGAAAAATCTTTGTCTTTAATATTACTCCCTGAACTGATAACTTGTCCGGAAGAATTCAGCAGCATATAAGTCCCTTCAATACCAATCTTTTCCGTATTTATTCTGTTCGTAAAAATTAAAGCAATGGTTTGAAGATCCGGAGTTTCTGCAACATTCTGAATACCTGTATTTAAACTCGTGCTATAGTTCTGAAAAAACTTCCACATTAAATACGTTGCACTAAACTGAGTACTAACAGCTACTCCGCTTAATGACTGACCACCCGGCCACGAATGTTCGCCATCATAGCTTACATATTGCTCAATGACAGCATTACCTGAACAGTTTGAGTATTTAAAATGGTCGTATTTACTTGCATCGTGAAATAAGGTTTCTTTCTTAAGCGCGCAAGAATAAGTTGAGCTAATGATTGTAAACATGCTGTCCTGAGGAGGAAAATAAGTACCGGTAGTACCTGTAGTTACGCCACCGTAATACTTCACATTCTGATCCATATAGGAATGAAAACTAATAATTGGTATTGGTTGCGAGGGTTGCCATGGATAACTTACAAAATCACCTTCAACAATGGCTATAGCAGCAAATCTTCTGGTGAGTTGATTTGCAATTTTATAACTCAGCAACGCTCCATTGGAAAAACCGGTTGCATATACCCTGGTGCTATCAATTGATCGGATTTTGTTTAATGTATTTAATAATGAATTAACAAAACCTACATCGTCTATATTGAGTGATGTAGCAGGCGCACAACATCCGCCGGCATTCCAGGTTCTGTTGCCTGCAAATTTCACACCTTCGGGATAAACCACAATAAATCCGGCTGAATCCGATTTTTCAGACAAACGAGACTGATATTGAATAGATTGATATCCCAGCGGACTCCCGCCATGAAAAGCCAGAATCAAAGGATATTTTTTGGTAACATTGTATCCGATGGGTAAATGAGTCAAATAAGTTCTCCATCGACCACTAAAAAAAATACTGTCATAAACATTTGTTTGACTATAAGTAAAAGTGGTCAGTAAGAAAATGAAAGTAAGTTGCAGTAGTAATTTCCTCATATACTTTTTATTAGGTTGACTGTACCAAATCAAAATGGTTTAAACAAGTATTTTAAAATTTACTCCACCCAAAGCACCAATCCCTTCAGATATTCACCTTCGGGATGATAGATGTTAATCGGGTGGTCGGCCGGTTGTGAAAGTTGGTGAAGAATGCGGACATTGCGTTTGCTTTCGGCAGCAGCACTGAAAACAGCCAGGCGGAATTGCTCTTTTGAAACGACTTGCGAACAGGAGAAAGTAAACAGAATTCCACCGGGTTTAATTTGTTCAAAAGCCTTTGCATTCAGGCGTTTGTAACCTTTCAACGCATTGCGCAATGCTTCGCGGTGTTTGGCAAAAGCCGGTGGGTCGAGAATAATTAAATCGTATTGTTGCTCGAGCGTGTGGAGATTATTCAGGTATTTAAAAGCATCTTCGGCAAAGGATGTATGCCGCGAATCATTCGGAAAACTGATTTCCATGTTTTTGTCCGTCAAATCAATGGCTTTTGCCGAACTGTCGACCGAATGAACCAGTTTCGCACCGCCACGTAAGGCATAAACGGAGAATCCACCGGTGTAACAAAACATATTCAGCACCGACTTTCCTGCAGAATATTTCTCGAGCAACGAGCGGTTTTCACGCTGATCGACAAAAAAACCTGTTTTCTGACCTTTTAACCAGTCGACATGAAATTGCAAGCCATTTTCAAGAGCCTTGATTTCCGGATTAACCTGACCAATCAGATAACCATCTTCGGGTTCGATGGCCGCCTTAAATGGCAAGGTTGTTTCGGATTTGTAAAATACGTTTTTCACTTCGGGAACATTGGCAACAATAGCCCTGGCGAGGGTTTCACGAATTTCGTGCATACCAATGGAGTGCGCCTGCATAACGGCTGTATCGTCGTACACATCTACAATCAAACCCGGCAACGAATCACCTTCTCCGTGAATTAAGCGATAGGTATTATTGAACCCGGGAGCAACCAAGCCAAGAGATTGGCGCATGACATAGGCATTTCGGATTTTCTTTGCCCAAAAATCATCATCCACTTTCAAATTCTCAAACGACACAACCCGAACGGCGATACTGCCAATTTGAAAATGACCCAATGCCAGAAAGTTACGGTTGCTGTCAAGCACTTCAACGAGTTCACCTTCAGTGGGTTTTCCATCGATGCGCAAAATGGCACCCGAAAAAACCCAGGGATGAAAACGCAGTAAACTTTCTTCTTTTTTGGGTTTGAGTTGGACAGTTATCATTTAATTAGTTGACGGTTGTTAGTTGATAGTTGGCTCATTCGATGCAGATTCCTGCTGTTTTTCAAGCATTCGCTGTTCATGCAACTGACTTTGTTCCAACGCCTGTTGAAGTAATAAGGCATCCAGTTCTTTTTTGCTAAGCTTACGTTCGTTCATCAACTGCAAATATATTTGCAAACTAGCCCAGGCATCGGTCGCTGCATAGCGTTGCTGTTGTTCCGTCAGTTCGGGGCTTTCCCAATTGGTAAGTCGCTGTGATTTGGAAATTTTTTTGCCGAAAAGGATAGCATATATTTTTTGAAGTCCAAGTTCCAAAATTCCGTAATTCCGTACAATCGTTTGAATGTCAATGCAATTTCCAGGTTTAAACCTGTGAAGTTTATTTAAACCATTCAAATCGTCGCGCAATGATAGTCCTATTTTCGCAATTTTCTCATCCGAAAGAAATTCGGCTAAAGCAACCGGAAAGTCTATACAATTCAGGCGGAACAAAAAGCAATGATCGAGTGTGGAAAGTTGAACCAATGACACTTTATGATACGTTCCCCGGGTGAATGAAGGCTTGGTTTCGGTATCAATTCCGACAATAGTAGCTTTCCGGAGTTTCTCAATGGCAGGATGAATTTTCGACATATCATCAACCAACGTTATTTTTCCTTCGAAAATGGTAACCGGCAATTGATTTACCTCTTCCTTGGTTATTTTGGATTGTAGCATCTTTTATTTCAATAAATTATCTAAATCATCATCGTCATCATCGTGAAGGAAATTTAAAAACGAGTTGCGGTCAATTTTTGTTTTAGCATTTAATTCATCCTCTTCATTTTTCTCACCAAAGCTATCGCTGAACCGGATTGCATGCAAGGCACGCATGGCATTCAATAGTTTCTGACCCCAATGTTCGCCAAAAGCTTCGAGGCAGGTAACCAGCGAATCATTCATTATATCAAGGTCGCCCAGTTGGTAATTGGCCGCAAAATCTTTCAACTCCTGATAAATATCGGACAGATTTTCCGATACAAAAGCTGCAATTGGGGTATCGCTGATAGCCATATCGGGATGAAAAACTTCGAGGTACGAATCGTCGGCACCTAGAATTTGTTCCAGTTGTTCTTTGACAAACAAATAATCTTCTTCTGCCACAAATCGTTCGCTTGGATCATCAAAAACCCGCTCTGGAATCTCTACTAACGACGCTTTCAGATATAAAAGTGGCAACAGTTTTACCGATTTACGAATAAAGTCTTGTGGCAGGAATTCAACTGCATGCTCGAAAAACAGACAGGTTTCGGCAGCTACTGTAACAAATTCAATGACATTTTTGCTGTAAACGATATGGTCGGGTAATTGATCTAAATCCATCTTTTAATACTTTTATTAGCGAGCGCCACAAAATTAGTAAAAATAATTCGTAAGGACGATAAAACCTTTATCAGAATAGAAATAAAAAACAGATAATAAATAAGGTCATTTTTCTAAACTTAAAATAGCGATAAGTTGTTTTAAATATAAATAAAGCTGTACATTTGTAGACGGAAACCCTTTAAAAATTAAAGTTATGGAAGACAAGCTTATTACCCTAAAAAATTACGAAACAGTGGTTGAAGCCATGTTTGATCAGGAATTGCTGAAAGAAAACAATATTGATTCCAGTATAAATAACGAAGATTCGGTAGAACTGATGCCGATGTTTGGAGAGATTAATGAAGGATTGAGAATTCTGGTTTTCGAAAATGACTACAAGAAAGCACTCAAAGTGCTCGATGATTATGAAAAAGCTGTTGACAGTGAAATAGTTAGCAGTGAACAGTAGTCGGCAGTAATCAGTCAACAATCAATTCTCTAAATTTCTTACCGTTTACCGGATGCACCAGATTCGGTGCAATTTCAAGTAACGGAATATATACAAAGTCCCGCTCCGTAATCAACGGATGTGGGATTTTTAATTCAGGCAAATCAATTATCTCGTAATCATACAGTAAAATATCAATATCAATCACCCGATCTGTATAAGCCTTTGTCGATTTGTCAATACGACCGAGTTCACGCTCAATTTTCTGCGTTTTCGCTAATAAAGCTAGCGCTAACAAATTTGTTTCTATTGCCACAACTGCATTCAAAAACTCATTCTCCGACTCAAATCCCCAGGGTTTGGACGCATAGAATCCTGATTGACAAGTTACTTCAGCAACTTCAAGCGAGATTTTCCGAATTGCTTCATTCAGATTACGCTCCTTATCTCCTAAATTTGTTCCTAGTCCCAGATAAATTAATGCCATGCTGCAAAGATACGATTTTAGCGGCAAGCGGCAAACGGCAAACGGCAAGCGGTGAGCAGTAAGCAGCAAACGGTAAACTGTAAGCAGCAAACGGTAAACTGTAAGCAGCAAACGGTAAACTGTAAGCAGCAAACGGTAAACTGTAAGCAGCAAACGGTAAACTGTAAGTGGTAAGCAAATGAGAAGAACAAAGTGCTTGCTGTTTACCGTTTACCGCTTACTGCTGTGTCGGGTTTTTTGCCATTTTGTCCGTTATTTTAGGTATTTGAACTGTTATTTCTCTGTTTTTCTGACAGAATTCAATTATTTTCGAAAAAAGTGCTGTTGGCATACGCTTTGTAAAACCAAAGTCGTATCAATAAAACGAAAACTCTAACTTATTAAATAAATAAAAACAATTATGGGAAAAATTATTGGAATTGACTTAGGAACCACCAACTCGTGTGTTTCTGTAATGGAAGGTAACGAACCTATCGTTATCGCTAACAGCGAAGGAAAACGTACCACTCCTTCAGTCGTTGGATTTGTTGAAGGTGGCGAACGTAAAGTGGGTGATCCTGCAAAACGTCAGGCAATTACCAATCCAACAAAAACCGTTTCTTCTATTAAACGATTTATGGGTGAATCATACGATCGCCTGGCAAAAGAAATTGCCCGTGTACCATTTAAAGTGGTAAAAGGTGACAACAGTACAGCTCGTGTTGATATTGACGGACGTATGTATTCTCCACAGGAAATTTCGGCTATCATTCTTCAAAAAATGAAAAAAACTGCTGAAGATTATCTTGGAACTGAAGTAACCGATGCAGTTATTACTGTTCCGGCTTATTTCAACGATTCACAACGTCAGGCAACGAAAGAAGCTGGCGAAATTGCAGGTCTGAATGTTCGTCGTATTATCAACGAACCCACTGCAGCTGCTTTGGCTTATGGTTTGGATAAAACCAACAAAGAAATGAAAATCGTGGTTTTTGACTGTGGTGGTGGTACTCATGACGTATCAGTGCTGGAACTGGGCGACGGTGTATTTGAAGTAAAATCGACCGATGGTGATACTCACCTTGGGGGTGATGACTTTGACCACCGTATTATCGACTGGTTGGTTACTGAATTCAAAAACGAAAACAGCGGACTTGATTTGAGCAAAGACCCAATGGCGTTGCAACGGTTGAAAGAAGCTGCTGAGAAAGCAAAAATTGAACTTTCGAATACCACTTCTTCGGAAATCAACTTGCCATATATTATGCCGGTTGACGGTGTACCACGTCACCTGGTTCGTACCCTGACCCGTGCTAAATTTGAGCAACTGATTGACGATTTGATTCAACGTACTATCGAACCTTGCCGTACTGCATTGAAAAATGCCGGTTTGACCATTGGCGATATAGATGAAATTATTTTGGTTGGTGGTTCTACCCGTATTCCTGCAATTCAGACTGCCGTTGAGAAATTCTTTGGAAAATCTCCTTCAAAAGGGGTTAATCCTGACGAAGTAGTGGCTGTAGGTGCTGCCATTCAGGGTGGAGTATTGAGCGGTGATGTAAAAGATGTATTGTTACTTGACGTTACGCCACTTTCACTAGGTATTGAAACAATGGGTGGTGTAATGACCAAACTGATTGAATCGAATACTACCATCCCGACTAAAAAATCGGAAACATTTACTACAGCTGCCGATAATCAACCTTCTGTAGAAATTCATGTATTGCAGGGCGAACGTCCGACAGCTGTTCACAATAAATCACTTGGTCGCTTCCACTTAGATGGCATTATGCCTTCCCGTCGTGGTGAGCCACAGGTAGAGGTGACTTTCGATATTGACGCAAACGGTATTTTACATGTTTCCGCAAAGGATAAAGCTACCGGAAAACAACAAAGTATTCGTATTGAAGCTTCATCAGGCTTGAGCGATGCTGAAATCAAACGAATGAAAGATGAAGCTGCTGCCAATGCTGAAAGCGATGCAAAGGAAAAAGAAAGAATCGACAAAATGAATCATGCTGACAGTTTGATTTTCCAGACTGAAAAACAGTTGAGCGAATTTGGCGATAAACTTCCGGCTGACAAAAAAGGTCCAATTGAAGCTGCACTTGCCAAACTGAAAGAAGCTCATAAGGCTCAGGATATTGACGGAATTGATGCTGCCACCAACGAACTGAACACGGTATTCCAGGCTGCTAGTCAGGAAATGTACAATGCTCAGAATGCACAGGGTGGAGAACAAGCTCAACCTAACGCCGGTGGACAACAAGCCCAAGGTGGAAATAAAGAAGGTGATGTCACAGACGTCGATTTTGAAGAAGTAAAGTAAAAGCCCCTAACAAGGAAAGATTAATTTAGAGAAGTCGCTGTAAACGCTTAGTTTACAGCGACTTTTTTATTTTGTTTTTTGCTTATCTATTGTTATATACGATTATTTTTCTTATATTTGCAACATATTTGTAACGCGACTTAATTAGCAGGAAAGTGCGACTTATAAATACTTATACATACGTAACCACATTTAAAACGTGTATTATGCCAGTTAGCAAGTTTATCCTCCAAAGAAATTGCGAAAATTGCGGTAAGCAATTTAATGCCAAAACTGTCTACTCGAAGTACTGTTGCGAGAAATGTTCTGAAGCAGCCACACGTAAAAAGAAAGCCCTCGAAAAGGAAAAAGATAAGCACGAACAGTTAGCCAATCAAATCCCAGCAGACCGACCTTACATTTCAATCCAGGAAGCGGTAATTCTTTTCGGAATATCAAGGGATACCATTTACCGCCAAATCAAGAAAGGCAATATTCCTGCCGTAAATCTTGGGGAACGGCTAACCCGCATTAGTCGGGTTCACATAGAAGCCATGTTTCCAAAGGTTGAAATCATTCAATCTGCTCAACCACTAATCGAACAAACAAAACTCAATTATGACCCAAGTGAGTGCTACACGATTGGCGAGATAACAGAGAAGTTTGGAATATCAGCCTCCACAGTCCAAAAGACTATTCGAAAATGTAGTATTCCCAAAAAGCAAATTGGAAAATTCGTTTATGTCCCCAAATTAGAAATCGACCGGCTATTCAACCATAAATAATTCTGAGCCATGAATACTATTGATTCTGGTAATTGCCATGGCTGGTTTGGGCTTAGTAGTTGTCAATGCACTTTCTGAAAGTTCTTGGGGCTTGTTTACTATTGCAAGTACCGTCCCCATCGCCCTGTTTATGGGAGTATGGATGTTTAAATTCCGGAAGGGAAAAACCGTTGAAGCAACAATAATTGGAGTTACACTTCTTACATTGGCAGTTATTTTCGGGCGATATATTCCAAACTCTCCTTTTGCATCGTGGTTTACTTACGACCACAAAACATTGACAATTTTACTTGTTAGCTATGGCTTTTGTGCTTCAGTATTACCTGTTTGGCTTTTGCTCTCACCACGCGATTATCTAAGTTCAATTACTGCTGTTGCGTTTACATTTAACATGTATTGATATTAAAATAAGCTAAGTTGCTCTTTGACATTTTGATTGAATTGACGTTCTTCGCATAGCAAGTCACGTATAGGTGTTTTGTCTAAGGCAGAAACACCAAGTAT
>CAIUTB010000101.1 GCA_903901975.1 uncultured Bacteroidales bacterium | reverse complement strand
CCTTCACCACGAACGGTTTGCAGAATTTCTACTTTAAACTCGTCTTTGCTCAGTTTTGGTTTGAAAGTGGAAACCACTCCGGTGCGTCCTTCCACTTTAGCCGGCACTTCGAAGGTACCCGCACGGGCAGTAGAAATTTGCGGATAAACGAAACCAAGAATGGTGGCCAGTTTACTTTCGCCATAGGTTGGACGGCGGGAGTGAAGAATCGGTTTGTTGATTACTTTTTCCTTGCGGTTCACGTATTCGCCAATTTCCAGTCCGGTACAGTCGGCAGTTACACCACTTCCGGTTTTCACACCAATACGCGGAGCCAACTCACGACCCGAAGTAGTAGCGGCAAACAGTGCGATTTCAGGATTTCGTTCTTTAATTACCTGTGCAAAAATAGACGAGAAAGGCAACACGAGGTATTCAGCCAGTTTGGCATCTTCCACCACAATCACTTCGTCCGAACCATGTTCGAACAGCGTTTGTGCCTGATCGGCTACGTTGTGACCAATAAGCAAAGTCATGATTTTTGTTCCTTCGCCTAACTGGTCAGCTAAGTGACGAGCCGGAGTAAGCAATTCGATAGAAGGACGGGCAATTTTACCGTTGGCTATTTCAGCCCAGGTCAGAATTCCCTTTGCACCGTTGCGGTTATCGTAGAATGGAAATTCAGGTTTTTCAGAAACTTTCTTTTCCGCTTTTTCTTTCTTTTCCAGCACGTTTGCACCTTTGGCATAATTGGCCAGCAAGCTATCTACCAAAGCACCTTCGTTATGTCCCTGCGACATGATAATCGGAGCACGTTCGCTCACAATGTTTACCACACCGGCCACAATGGTTGGCGAACCGCCCAAACCTATTTTCTCTGTTCCCAGTCCGATATCATCAATTCCGAACACGGTTACTTGAGCGTTGCGGGCTTTGATAGCACCGGTCAGTGATGGTTTGCGTGGTGGAATTCCGGTTGGAGTAAGCGAAATGGTACAAGGCATAGGCAGTTTCATCATCTGATAACCACCTTCGATAATACGTTTTGCAATCACATTGCCTTCGCCGTCGGCTTTCACGCTTTCAACAAATGTTGCCTGCGGAATACCAATGTTTTCGGCTACCTGCGATGGTACGTGCGCTGTATCACCGTCGCTGGTCTGACGACCGGCAAGTATGATAAACGGTTCTTTCGAATCTTTGGTGAAACCCAAATGTTTCAGCATGGTCGAAATAGCCAAACCGGTGGCGTACGTATCGCTTCCGCCCAGTTTACGGTCGGAGAGGAGGAATGCTTCGTCGTAACCCATCGAAATAGCAGTTTTAAGCGCTACTTCGAACGAACCCGGTCCCATTGAACAGGCAATCAGACGAGCATCGGGATATTGTTTTTTGAGTTGTAATCCGGCTTCAAGACCAAACTGACAGTCGATATTGATAATCGACTTCGCTTTCGTGCGGTCCATTAATCCATCGTCTCCCATGCGCATTTCGGTTGGGAGCGGAACTTGTTTTATTAAACTTATAATTGTAAGAGCCATAATATTTATTTATTGAAAATTACCCCTAACCCCTGAAGGGGAACATAATTAGTATTAGTTATTTAATCCGATTATCGTAAAGAATCTTACTCCCCTTTAGGGGTTGGGGGTCTTTACATATTTTGAAAATCAGGACCGTTGCCACCGTTTGGAACACTCCAGGTAATTCCATCGCCCGGTGTTTTAATATCGCAGGTTTTGCAATGCATACAGTTTTCGGCATGAATACGCAATTCCTGATGTCCGTTTTTGTCGGTATGCAGTTCGTACACTTCCGACGAACAGAAGAACTGACAAGGTGCACCGTATTGTTTGATATTGATGGCTGCAAACGACTCCGGATTGTTGATTTTCACGTGTGCCACCTGTTCTTCATCGTGGTTTACACCCGAGAAATACACATCAGTAGCTTTATCAAAAGTCAATACTTTATCAAAATCAAGTTTGTTTTTAAATCTTTCTTTAAATGGTTTTCCTTTGAAATCAGCCAGCGTTTTGGTGGCATCTTTGTCGGGATGTGATTTCAGACGACCGAAGAAACCTGCACCGCCGGTAATCAATTGTGTTCCGAAATGCAATGCGCCAATAATAAGACCTTTTGAGAATCCCTGACGGAAATTGCGAACCGGATATAAATCTTTGTAAATTACGCTGTCTTTAATCGAAGCTTCGTACCCCGAAAGCGTTTTTTCGGTGAAATCGTTTTTGCTTAATGCTTCAGCGGCTGTTTTAGCGGCCAGCATTCCCGAAGTTACAGCCAAATGAACGCCTTTCAATGCAGGCATAGCTACCAGTCCGGCGCTGTCACCCACAATCATCGCATTATCGGTATATAATTTAGGAATAGAATACCAACCGCCTTCAGGCAAAGTTTTTGCACCGTATTCAACCAGTTTTCCACCTTTGAGATATTTGGCAATAAACGGATTGGTTTTCCATGCCTGAAATGCAGTATGAGCATCAAAAGTCGGATCTTCATATTCCAATCCAACTACCAACCCAACAGCTACTTTATTATCTTTCAGTCCGTAAACAAAGCCACCACCGAATTCTTTCAAATTCAACGGATAACCCATGGTGTGGTAAACTTCGCCCGGTTTGATATTACCTTCGGGCACACTCCACAATTCTTTTACACCCAATGAGTAAATCTGACAGTTTTTATTTTTTTCCAGATCGTATTTGGCAATCAGCTGTTTAGCCAGACTTCCGCGCGTTCCTTCAGCAAAAATGGTTAGTTTTGCTTCTATACGATTTCCTGCTTGGAAGTTTTCCATTTGGTTACCATGATGATCCACTCCGGTATCAATAGTTTTGGCACCAATTACTTTTCCTTCTTTGTACAGAATTTCGCTTACGGAGAATCCGGTATAGATTTCCACGCCTTTTTCTTCGGCTTTGGTAGCCAAAAAACGACAAACCTGACCCAACGAAGCAGTATAATTACCCGCATTGCTCATATAAGGAGCATGAACCGGCAATTTAAACGAACCATTTTCGCTCAGTAAAACGGTTGAATCGCTTACTATTTTGGCGTTGAATGGAATTTCACTGAAATCAATATCCGGTAGTAAGGTTTTGAAAACATCGGCTTTAATTACAGCACCCGAAATAATGTGGCTTCCGATAGAACTTCCTTTTTCAATTAATAGAATTCGTTTGTTCAGCCCTTTTTGTTTCAATATGTCAGCCAGATGTATTGAAGTTGCTAAGCCCGAAGGTCCGCCTCCAATAATTAAAATGTCCGTTGAAACGGTTTCAACATTACTCATTGTCTTTGAATTATATGATTATATTATTATATTTTATTTTGGATTGTCACTACCTGCAATATTATCCAGATAAATTGTTTATAAACAGCTTATTCCGAAACGAATTCCGGTTTTTTTTATTTTTTATATAAGAGGCTAAAGAGTGTCTCAAGAAGAACTATATACGGCTACAAATGTATACATTTTCCTGAATAATTTAAGAGATAGCTGATTTAATTTCAAAAAGTTCAAAGGATTTTTTTTTGAATTAATCGTTAATGAAATTCATTTTTTGCAATGTAGAGATTGCAATTTTAAATTTCGGTACAAAAGTAATTGAAATAATTAGGTCTTTCGACTTGAATATGATTGTTTTAGTATTAAAAAACATTAAATTAAACAGGTTTATTCGATATTTGTGCAACAAAATTGACTTTTAATGTGTTCCGCATTTCGTTTAGCTAAAAAATGACCGTGTGCGAACACGAAATACAAAACCTGTAGGTCAAAACACCTAACAACGATATTTTTCCGTACCTTTGCACAAAATCGTATCCGTCAGGTTTAAGTTTGAGCTTGTGAAAGATGTATGGATACGACTAATATTCTATGACATTTGATAAATTAGATCTTATTGAGCCGATCTTAAACGCTCTCCAACACGAAGGCTATACTCAGCCCACACCCATTCAGGAAATTGCTATTCCCATTGTACTTCAAGGTAAAGACTTATTAGGTTGCGCACAAACCGGTACCGGTAAAACGGCTGCTTTTGCCATTCCTATTTTGCAACAGTTGTACCGAAACCGTGAAAATGACAAAATTCATCGCAAGATAAAAGTATTAATCGTTACGCCTACGCGTGAACTGGCCATACAGATTGGCGAAAGTTTTGCTGCTTATGGTCGTTTTCTAAGGTTTCGTCATGCCGTTATTTTTGGTGGCGTTCCGCAAAACCCGCAGGTAAATACACTGAAAGCCGGTGTTGATATTTTGATTGCCACTCCGGGTCGACTGCTTGATTTGCAAAGTCAGGGTTATGTAAAACTCAATGAATTGAGCATTTTTGTGCTTGACGAAGCGGATCGGATGCTCGATATGGGCTTTATTCACGACGTAAAAAAGCTGATAAAACTGATTCCGGCTAAACGCCAATCCTTGTTTTTCTCGGCTACCATGCCCGATTCTATTCGTGTGCTGGCCGGAACCATTCTCACCAATCCCGAAGAAGTGGCTGTTACGCCCGTATCAACGACTGCCGAAACGATTCAGCAGGAATTGTATTATGTGGATATGGCTGATAAAAAAGATTTGCTCATTCACATACTTCAGGATAAGAAAATAGCTACAGCCCTTGTTTTTACCCGTACTAAACATGGTGCAGATAAAGTTCAACGTCTGTTGTCGAAAGCCAATATTAAAACGGAAGCCATTCATGGCAATAAATCGCAGAATGCCCGTCAGAATGCGTTACGTAATTTCAAAGAACGCACAACGCGTGTGTTGGTTGCTACGGATATTGCTGCACGTGGAATTGATATCGATGATTTGAATTTGGTAATCAATTACGAAATACCGAATATTCCGGAAACCTATGTTCACCGCATTGGTCGGACGGGTAGGGCAGGACTCGATGGTAAAGCCATTTCATTTTGCGATGTGGAAGAACTGGAATACTTGCGCGATATTCAAAAACTGATTTCGATGGAAATACCGGTCGTAAAAGCTCATCCCTACGAAGCTTCATTTGAACTGACCGACAGAAAATCAAAAGTAAAACCCAAAGTGGCACAACGTGGCAAAGGTTCGGGTATTGATCCCGGTAAAGGCAAGCGTCGTATGCCCAGCGATCGCAACCCGGGCAAACCACAATCTCAGAAAACTCCGGTTTCGACTGCTGCTAAATCGGAAAGTACCGGCAAGAAGGTGTTTGTGCTGAAATCGGGTAAATAAAATAGCAATATTCAAAAGTATAAGCTGCATTAAGCAGTCTGAATCAATTTGATAATATTCAGGGCTTTAGTCGAATTGAGAAATCTATTTTGCTAAAGCTCTTTTTTATTTATCTTTGCAACCATGAACATGCTTCACAAGGACATAAAAACCTACAGTTTTGCCGAAATGGCTCTGCAATATTCCGATTTTGCGTTGAAGCGGATGGATGATATTTATCGCAGTACCCAAGGTGCTCCTGATGTTCCCCACCGACACGATTATTATACGATTGTCTTTATTGAAAAAGGGGAAGGTATTCATTTTGTGGATTTTACGCAATACAAAATTGAAGACCACACAATTTATTTTATTCAACCCGGGCAAATGCATCAGGTGATTCTGAAATCCGAACCGATTGGTTGGGTGATTACGTTTACAGAGCAGTTTCTGATTAGCAATTCCATTTCGGAGAAAATGATAAATGATATTTATTTGTTCAACGATTATGGTCAGTCACCACCGCTGCCAATAAATGACCGTGATTTGCCTGTTTACAAAAGCCTGATTGAACAAATGAATTTTTTCGCATCTTCGCTGGAGTCGTATATGCTCGAAGCGGTGGGTTCATTGTTGAAACTGTTTCTGATTCAGAGTAATAATCATTGTTCGTTGCACAAAAGTGATAATCCACAATTGCTGGAAACAGGAAATCACTTGCTACGTTCATTCAAACAATCGCTGAATAAGAACTACGCTAAAGCCCACATGGTATCTGATTATGCCGACGAACTCGCTGTAACAGCCGATTATCTCAACAAAACCGTAAAAAATATTACCGGAAAATCAGCCAAAGAACACATTCAAGCTAAACTGATTATTGAAGCTAAACGTTCCTTGTTGTTTAGTTCAATCAACGGAAAAGAACTCGCTTATGAACTTGGCTTTGAAGAATCGGCTCATTTCAATAACTTTTTCAAGAAAATTACCGGTCAAACACCCTCCGAATTTCGTGTTTTAGCACGACAGTCCTGATTTTTGCAATCATTCACCCGATTTTGTTATTTCCGGCGGCTTTTTGTCGCCGTATCTTTGCATCGTCAAATCAATGATAAAACGACCCCTAGCCCCTAAAGGGGAACAGAATTAGCTTTTTCTATTTGATGTTTACATTTTTCTTTAAGAAAACATAGTAATCATGTTCCCCCTTAGGGGTTAGGGGTGAAAATAAAAATATTATGAAAACAATACTGCATAAATCAGAATCTCGCGGACATGCCAATCACGGTTGGTTAGATACGCACCACACTTTTAGTTTTGCCAATTACTACAATCCTGAACGGCTTCGGTTTGGTACTCTGAGAGTGTTGAACGATGACATTGTAGCTGCCGCTGAAGGATTCGGAACACATCCGCACGACAACATGGAAATCATTTCTATTCCTCTGCGTGGCGATTTGGAACATAAAGACAGCATGGGAAACCATGGTGTGATTAATGCCGGCGAAATTCAGGTGATGAGTGCCGGAACGGGTATTTTTCACAGCGAATTCAATAAAAACAAAGATAAAGACATTAATTTCCTCCAAATCTGGGTTTTACCGAACAAAAAGAATGTAACTCCCCGATATGACCAGATTTCACTGGAGGAAATTGAAAAACCGGATGAATTGTTTCAGATTCTTTCGCCAAATCCAAATGATCAGGGTGTGTGGATACAGCAGAATGCCTGGTTTCATTTAGGAAATTTGTCGGAAGGCTGGGAGGGAAGCTATGAGCTGAAAGACAAGAATAACGGAGTTTATTTCTTTGTAATTGAAGGTTCACTTAGCATTGCCGGACAAAAGTTGAATCGTCGTGATGGATTAGGAGTGAGCGAAACCGATAAAATTGATATCCGTACCGATACAATCACAAAATTGCTCATTATGGAAATACCAATGTAATTCCCAATTTTCAATTTGATAATTTCCAATGAATTAAATAACCATATATAACAATTAAAAATCAACAAAAATGAAAACAATGAAACAATTTCTCGCAACCGACCAGCAATCATGGTCTTTACTTTTGGTACGTATGGCACTGGCCATCGCAATTTTTCCTCATGGTGCTCAAAAAGCACTCGGTCTCTTCGGCGGATACGGTTTTGCCGGAACATTAGGTTTTTTCCAGTCGATGGGAATGCCGGTAGTACTTGGAACGCTGGTAATTTTGGCTGAATTTGTAGGAAGTATCGGACTTTTTGCCGGAATCGGAACCCGCTTTATGGCTTTTGCTCTTTTCGTTGAAATGACCGGAGCTATGATTCTTGGTGGTCACCTTCACAACGGTTTCTTTATGAACTGGTACAAAATGCCAAATACAGGCGAAGGTTTCGAATATTTTATTTTGGTTCTTGGTATTGCATTGGCAGTGCTGATTGGAGGAAGTGGTAAATTCTCAGTAGATAACCTCATTTCAAAAAAACTGAAATAAGCTGACTAATCGTTCGAAAATATAAGCCGGTGCATATGCATCGGCTTTTATTTTTTCTTTTTCATAGTTGCACGCATCTCATTTTCGGCTTTCTTTTCCAATATAATACGGGTAATTAGTTCTACCGGAATTTCCTGCCCCGGTTTAAAGCGAATTCCACCTATCGAAGTATCATATCCTTCCAGTTCCTCTTCCATCTTTGAAAAAAGCGAATTGCTCATCGATGTGAACGTAAAATGGTTTTTATGAGCACTGAATCCCACCAACATATAATGATATGTATAACAAGCTATCCCGTAACTCATTGATTCTTTCGCTTCAGGTGCCAGTTTCCGGATAAGATCGCGCAATTGTTCTAAGGACTTACGATACACTTCGGGTTGTGACTGAATGTATTCGTCGACGGTGCTTGGTTTTTCCATGATTTTTGTTTTCCAAATCAAACAACTATAGAAAGAAATGGTTCAATTCCATAAAAAAGCCCGATACACATAATGTGCATCGGGCTTTATCTTGATTTTGAATTGAAAAACTTATTCAGCTACCACTTCGAAAGCAACTTCAATAGTTACTTCTTTGTGAAGCTTCAATGTGGCCTTGTAGGAGCCAATTTCTTTAACGGCATCTTTCAGTAAAATAACTTTGCGATCAACTGTGAATCCTGCTTTTTCAAATGCATCAGCAATTTGAATAGGACCAACTGCACCAAATATTTTGCCGGTTGTGCTTGTTTTTGCACCAACAGTCAATGTTAGGTCTTTCAGTTTGTCAGCCAATTCAATAGCCGCATTTTTCAGACTTTCCAGTTTGTGAGCACGTTGTTTCAAATCTTCTGCCAACATTTTTTTAGCTGAAGCTGTTGCCAGAATAGCTTTTTTTGTTGGGATAAGGAAGTTACGTCCGTAACCATCTTTTACTTTCAGAATATCGCCTTTGTAACCTAAATTGATTACATCTTCTTTTAATATAATTTCCATACTTTTTCCTCCTTGCTAAATTATTTCATCATATCGGTTACATAAGGAAGCAACGCGATGTGGCGTGCTCTTTTAACTGCTTGAGCTACTTTACGTTGATATTTCAACGAAGTACCGGTAAGGCGACGTGGAAGAATTTTTCCTTGTTCGTTCAGGAAT
>CAIUTB010000100.1 GCA_903901975.1 uncultured Bacteroidales bacterium | reverse complement strand
TGTCATTCAGAGCGAAGCGAAGAATCTAATAATTTTTACCGCCAAACAATGATAAATTATGTATTTATCTTATTTCGCCGTTAAGATATGTTATTGTTAATGATATTATTTCTTAACGATTTTATATACATTACATTTTGCACCATTGTAGAACGAAAGGTAATTATTCTTACCTTCAGCAATTTGCTTATTCAATTTAGCTTTCAATGCCTGAATGTTTTGTAAAGGAGTTGCCGTAGTGCTTTCACCATTTGCTTTTGCTTCTGAAGTACAATGATCGGCAGCAACAGGTTTCTTTACTTTTGCTGCTTTTGCTGCTTTTTCAGCTGCTGTAATTGCTGCTACTTCTTGTTTGTCCAGACTTTCCATGGTTACTTTTTGTTCAACTATTTCAGCTGTTGCAATTACAGTGCTGTCGATCGCATTTTCGTTAAACACATCAATTTTATCACCGGCATTAAAACGGAATGATTTAGTACCATCGGCAGTAGCAAAGAATAGTTTCCGACCGGTTTTGTCACAAATGTGCGATACCAGACCTTTTACCGTTACAGTTTGACCCACAAGGGTAGGTGCTTTTTCAATAATTTCCTCAACGGTATACACTTTGTCATTGTCAGCCGGAGTGGCTGCTTTAGTAAGCGATAGGAAATTTGTTGCTGCAAATAGAATGAGCAGCGCTGTTAATTGTTTTTTCATTTTTCTTAATTTTTAAATGTTAGTAATTTCTGTAATTATTTAATTTTCAAATCTTTTAATATGTAATTTGAGCCCGCAAATTTGTCGATAACGAAAAGAACATAGCGGATATCAACATTGACAGCTCTATTTTTTTCAGGCTCGTAAATGATGCTGCTGGCCAGCGATTCCCAGTTGCCATCAAATGCAATTCCAATCAATTCTCCTTTGCCATTCATCACCGGGCTACCTGAATTTCCACCGGTAATATCGGTATTTGTAAGGAAACAAGTGTACATTTGACCTTTTTCGCCGTATCGGCCGAAGTCTTTTTTATAATATAAGTCTTTGAGTCTGGGCGAAACCAAAAATTCATAGTTTGTAGTGTCTTCTTTTTCAATCACTCCCTTGAGCGTAGACTGACTTTTGTAAGCTAAGCCATCGCGTGGATTTGCTCCGCTTACTTTTCCATAGGTCAGACGCATAGTGAAATTAGCTTCAGGGTATCTCAACAAACCGGCTTCCTTTTCACGAACTCCTTTTTCATATAACTTTTTTGCAGTTCGTATTTCTACCCCCGGATCGGATGTGATTTTCTTCAAATCAATCAGTTTTTCATATACCGAAATACCAAAAATGAATAAAGGATCATTCTTAATTGACAAATCAGGCTTTTTTAAATATTCTTCAATTCCGGCGGCTGAAGTCAAAAAGGATTTACTGTAAATATCATTCACATAATTGTCGACATTTCCCTGATATTCCTTTTCAATAATGGAATAAAAAGTAGGCAAAAACTCAGGTTTTATCTCATTCTTAACTAGTTTTATCATCGCCCGTGTAACCATTTTATCAGTAGCCGCATTATAACTTTTTGAAAACGATGCATACCATTTCTTGTAAGTGTCAATGGCTTTTGGCAGTTTAGCCTCGTCTTTTTTCTCCAACAAATCCACAATATTGCGGGCACGAATGCCTAAAAGACTACCATCTTCGAACAACGCTCCGGATATAACTGCATGTGCATATTTCGGATGGCGTTGTTGTTCATGACTTTTTTTCAATACAGCGAGGCATTTTCCATAGTTGAGGGTACGGGCTGTATCGGCTTTTACCCAGGTCTGAAATTCGTTTTCAGCTTTCACTTTATCTTCCATGGCTGTACTCAAATTCACCAGTTTAATGGTGCCAAGTGCCAATTTGCTGCTATTTCCGGCCGAAAAGTTTTTACTGGAGTATTTTAACCGAACTGCTTCGTCCATATCCATTTCCCTTTTCAGCACTTCAATATATTTTCCTTTGGTTATTGCAGTAGCTTTGTCTTTCGATTCAAGTTCCTCTTTCAAATCATACGAACTGATGTATCGTTGTGACATCCACGGAAATCCGATAGTCATGGCAAAATCATTTTCTTTAATGCCTGACAATGAAATCGGCAAATATGTTTTAGGCTCAAAAGGCTTATTGTCTGCATTGAAACCAGTAGTAGGCAAATTATTGACATTGGCATACACCCGGAAAACGGAAAAATCGGCCGATTGGCGTGGCCATTCAAAATTGTCGGTTTCGCCGCCAAAATTCCCAATGCTTTCGGGTGGAACCCCCACCAATCGAACATCGTTAAAAACCTGATACACCGATACAAAATACTGACCGGTGCTATATCCGTCCATGCTGGCCACATAACCCAACGCAGAATCGTTGTATTGTTTTTCAATTTCAAAGGAAGCCTTTCGTATCATTTTGGTTTTCAACAATTCAATTGCCTGTTGAGTTACATCAATCGTTTTTACCAAAAATTTGACATTCAGCCCTTTAATTGGAATTTCTTCGGCACGTGAACTCGCCCAGAATCCGTCGCGGATATAATTATGTTCGTCGGTACTAACTTTTTGTATTTTGTCTCTGCCGCAATGGTGGTTGGTAAACAGTAAACCATTGGCCGAAACGAGCTCACCCGAGCAACCATTGTCGAACATCATAACAGCATCTTTCGTGCTGGTTTTGCTTTCACTGTAAATCTGACTGGCCGATAGCTGCAAACCACTACTTTTCATTTTTTGCACTAAAGCGCTGTTCAAATTCGAAATGGTCCACATTCCTTCGTCGGCTTTTACAGTTGCAAAAGAAGCGAAAACAAACAGCAACAGACTAATTCTTTTAAAATAGTTCATTTTTTTCTATTATTTTATGCAAATTAAAATTTCAAAGCAAAACAAATATCGGTAGAGAATGCGGTTTGAGTTCCGGCTGTATGGAAACCACCATCTACTGAAATATTTGCGAGCAAACTCTTAAAAACAGGGAAACGATATGCCATATTTAAATGATAGAATGCCATATCCAAGCGACGGAAATCATAATCTGGGATAATTAACTGAGTTGTAATCTCATTATTTTCTTCCTGAAACAGAGATGAAGATAAATTCTTTTTATATCCGGCCTTCAAGCTGCCAACAAAAGTAGAATTTTTTAGCGGATAATTTATTCCAACTGTTCCACTGCCCGATATATTCTGAATATTCATATGGTAATCAGGATAATAATAATTTTGACGGGAATCGAGCCAATGAATATCCACTTGCTCCCAAACCGAAAGTTGATTCAGCTTTTTATCAGCCAGCAAAGCTGAAAAATGGATATTTTGATTTAATTGCTGATAGCGGTCGCTTTGAGTTGCAAACTGCCACTCAACTAACGTAGTATTTATGGTTACAGGTGTATATTGAGTCTCATTCCCAATCGTTTGCTGTAAATTATACAGACCTTTCAAAAACAGCGTTCGACCAAATAAACCCCGTTCGTGAGTCAGTTCAAGCGATATTTTATTATCAGTAATCCGATAGGGAATCCGATTACTGTTTTCAACAACCTGAATAATATTATTGTTCAGTGAAACTAATCCACTTGTCGATTGCTGTTCGTCGCTGTAATTAAAATGAAGTCCGCTAGAATACTGATTTCCTTTATAAATGCGACTAAAGGTATCGCCCATTCCCGAAAACTGACGATTATAAATGCCAAAACCCTGCATCAGGTAAAAATAAATTTTTCTCCCTTCCTTTTCCACCTGAATATCCACGTTCTGACGGTAACGCTCGTATTCGGCAAACCAACCCACATTCCATTTGCCCATCTTGTAGTTAACGCCCGGATTAATGCGAATAACCGACACAGTATTTCTTGGTCGTGGATCAACTTGCCGGTAAGATACTCCACCCTCGTACGAAGCCCGAATTCCCCATTCCAAATTTCGGGAACGAACCGAAGCTCCACCACTCAGATAATAAGACTCCCGTTTGTATGTTCCACCAATAGAATCGGCCACCAGATAGGGCGACAACAGTTCATAATCTTCGGCATCGCGCCAACCAACCTTATTTTTTTGATCGGTCAAAAAATAAGCCTTTCCAAAAAAACGGTAATTTTTGTCGACCTGAAAACTTTCGGTATGCAAATTCAAAGCCGAAGCAGCATTTCCTTCCTGAATCAGATACATTCCATCATCAGCTTTCGAAGCAGAGTAGGAAGCCCCAACGCTTGTAATATTTTTTACCGGAACAGAATAAGTAGCTGCGGGATTGTATTCAAATGCCTTATTAAAAGCTCTCCAGGGCGACTCCCAACGGGCAACTTCAGAGCGCACTGAGTCAGTCCGATTACCGGCAAAAAGCGGTAATGCAAGCAGTAAAAACAATATTTGAAATCTAACTCTCACTCTTTAATTATAAATTGTTAATTATAAATTATGAATTATTCTACTTCCCATGGCTTTGGTGTTGCATTTGGAATAAAATCCTTTGCTGAATTATTTGTATCCTGCAAATATGCCCTCCCATTCTCCCATTTCAAGACTTTCCGGCGTACGCTTTTCCCACTATAGGATGCATCGCAATAGCTAAAACTGACATCGATGGAAGACGGTAATGATTTAGAACCAATGATTCCACCAAGCCCCAACTCCACAGCATCCTGAATTAATGAATGAGGGACCTTAACCCTCGGAACTGATGTCCCGGATGCAGTTGGAATACTAACCGTATTTTGAGATAAAAAATCGGCATAACTGCCCGGTGCTTTGAAAATAGCATAAGCATGAGCACCTCTGGTATGCAATACCCAGATGGTATTTGAATAACAGAAATTCCGAATCATATTGGGTACTTCGGGTACATCTACATCATTTCCGGCATCGAACCACTCAAAATTGGCTTTCTCCAAATCAACCGGCGAATTGGCGTTGGCTGTTTTATGATTGATTCCCAATGAAGCAATAACAAGGCTTTTTCCGGGTAGAACCGGATAGGTTTTTCCATCACCCGGAATGGTATAGATTGCACCCACTATCAGATCGTTCGGGTAATTAGTATATTCAATGACAGAACTGGTACTCAAATGATTAGACTCAACTACCGAAAGTCCATCGGCATAAAGTACTGAATCGGAATTGTTGAAAATTTCGATGTATTGATCCTGATAATAATGGCCATTAGCCGGCGTAGTGCTTCCTGTGTAGTAAACTTCCTGTATCACAAATCCATTTCCTTTTTGGGCAATTTGAAGAGTTATATTCAAATCAACTTGTTCACCTTTTACAAGTGATTTTTCCAGTAATCCGCGTATTTCGGCATGCTGAATATATGTTTGTTGGGTTGTTCCTCCGCTTACAGTTGTTACTAGGTCTTTTTGTCCGGTAACCTCCACGTTGTAAACACCTTCTTCCGCGATTAAATTCAGCACTCCGGTTGTATCGGTCGTGTCAGTAAGCTTTCGGCCGGTTGCAATATTGGTCAAAATTACCACATAACCATCCTTTCCACCCTGAACGGCATCAACTGGCAAAGAAATACTAATAAGTACCTTTGTAAAAGGAACTTCCTGCAACTGACAAGCTGTAAAGATGGTTATAATCAGCATCAAAAGCACAATTTTAAAAGAAAATACTGTTTTCATAATTCAGGTGATTATAATTTCAATTGAATTTCGGCACCCATAAATGGAGTTACAAATTTTTGCGATGTTATTCCGAATCGGGAAACATAACTCGGGTTGTAATCCAGTATTCTGTTCACAAAAAATGAGAATTTCATATTATTTCCTATTTCCTTGGTCACTTTCAGGTTCACACCAATGGCAACCGGTGAGCGTTCAGGATCAAAATATGCTGATGAAAAAGTTTCTATTAATGATTTGAAATCCGGATTTTGTTTTTCGGTATCGGTAAACGGCAATACGTCCCCTTTTAGATTTTTATACGAATCCGGAATCCCGCTATATTGAATCATTTGATAGGAAGTGTACCACACAGCCTGTATGGAGGTGGAGAACATTAGCCGTTGTTTTGAAAAATGTGTATTTAAAAACAAGGTCGTATTAAATTGTTCCTGCACTTTACTGTCATTGCCTGCATTGAAAACACCGACATAAGGGTAATAATCTCCGGCAACGACAATGCTTGTATATTTGTATCGCGGTAAACTGATGTCGTATTGGGTTTGAAACCAGGCACCATTTAGTACAATTTCAGTATTTATTACTGGTATTTTCTTTATAGAAAGCTGGTATTCAATGCCTTTTTTAATTACCTTCGCTCCATTTGTAGTAACAGAACTTGCCAAAAACATTGTTTTTGGTTGATAAGTAAAATCGCTTACAGTTGGTTTTCCTGTTCCGGTAAATGAATTTGTATTGTATAAATTATAGTTCTGTGGAGTATAAAGCGATTGTTGTTCAAATCCGTTATTTTCGTTTTCTGTAAATAGGGTAACATTCAGCACAGAACCTTTATAGTTTATGTCAAACCCGACTTCGTATTTGGTATTTCTGGCCGGTGTTAAATCGTAATTCGTTCTTTCCTTGATTATTGTCGATAAATAAATCAACCGATTATCGGGGTTAGCTGTTGAATAGTAGTTCAGTTCCGGAATATCGTAATATGATTTTTCGGGGTATAACTGTAAAACTGTTGGGAATTTGACCTGATCGCCAATTCCTCCTTTTAAACCCAGTTCAAAAGGGTAACCAAACAGCTGAAATACAGGCATCTGGAAATTAATATTCAAGCGTGGTTCGACATAAAATTTGTTATACATCGCACTTAATGGAGATAAATTAGAAAGTGAAGTCCCGCGCAAACCGGCCGTAATTCCCAATTTGCTTTTTCCTATATTCGCCGTAAAATTGTCTTCAACAAAAATAGTCAGTTTTTCCAGGGCAGGAATATCTTTAGGTGCTCTGGGACGACTCGAAGAACTTTGAGTAGGGAAAGGTGGTCGTGTCAAATCATAAATACTTCCATCGCCAAAATTCTTATCCAATCGAAATTCAGCACCCAGCAACACATTATTAAAGGTTTTGCCAATGTGTGGATGCAAATAGGTGGTCAACTGGGAATAAAAATTAAATGGTTTGCCATCAACCTTGTAGGTTGATAGATATTCAGAAGGTAGAAATATTCCCAAAGCTTCACCTTCAGTATTGCCCAGTGAAATTCCCATGGGCGAATTAAGAGTTACCGTTTTGGTTCTATCCAACACATCTTGCGCATAATTGGCCGAAAGTGTATATTCCAGTTTGTACAACATACCTTTATTGATATTCCACGAGCCCGAGTTGCTCAGCTTAAAACTCTTATAATCAGATTTATATACATCTTCTTTGTTCATAATATCCGGATCGGAAATGAACTGATCAATTGTTCCGGTAAAAGCCACCTGAGTGGTTGAAAGAAAAACCTTGTTAATCAGTTTTTCGTAACTTAGATTCGATGTAATGCGTTCGTATTGGTCGAATTGACTCCGTTGATCGGCCACAAATTTAGTATAATCGATACCAAAATTCAGGGTTCCTCCATTTTTGGGGAGTTTATAACCTTTACCGACATAAACCAATTTATTCAATGGATCTGATTTTACCCGAAGTGTGAGCGGCGTTTCACCTTTTTTTGATTTTACAATAATAGCACCACTGGTCAAATCACCATATTTCACCGAAGGAATTCCCCTGATAACCTCCACTTCATTGATATGATCGGTGGATAGTTGTCGCAAGTCAACACCGCTGTTTACACTGCTTTTGGCTGTGCTAAGGTCCGCAGCATTATTGCTTCCGTAAAAGGATTGCATATTTCCATCATTCGACATGGGTACACCATCCACCACTATCGCGGTTCCCATAGCCGTATTTACATCACTTCCCGCCTGACGCATGGAAACCTGATTGGCCACATTTAATTTTGAATCCGACAATAAACCACCCGGCAACATTTGTAAAATGTCTGTAAGGCTCGAAGGTTGAAGATGCTCAATTGCTGCCAGTTTAATGGTTGAAGTGGTGGCAGATTGCTTCTTTTCGCGCGCCATCACATTCACTTCTTTCAACAATAAGGAAGTTTTCGTGATGTAAAAGTTTAAATAAGTTGATTTATTTACCTGAATCAGTGTATCAATGGTTTCATACCCTAAATAGGATATACGAAGATGGTAAACCCCTTTGTTGATATTTTTGATTTCACAAGTTCCTTTTTCATCCGTTATTGCTCCTTGAGCCAATTCCATAATGCTTGCATTAGCCATATCAACAGCTTCGTGTGTTATAAAATCTTTTACAACACATTTCATTGAACAATTTTGAGCTGATACAAAACCTGTTGTAAACAGCAAAAAAAGAGGCAATATGTAGATAAAGGGATTCTTCAATTTGGTGATGAAAAAATTATTTTTGGACAGTAATCCAGATTACTTAACAAATACTTGCTGAGAGATGTTTTCAGCAATTGAAGTTGTCATTCTCAAAATATAAACACCGGATTCAAATCCTGCAGTACTGATTTTCATCATTGCATTTCCATTCAATGATTTAATGGTTCTGCCCGTTATGTCCAACAAAGTTACAGAACTCACATTCTCAGCATTATTTAATATTATTTGCTTGTTTATATTGTCTGTGTAAGCAAAAGGCGCATGTGATATTTTGTTGGAGTTTATTCCTGCCGAAAGATCGGTAACAATATACTTTGCTAAGAAGAAATCAAAACCACCCGATGTTGATATTGTTGTATTATCCTCGAAGGTAGTAGGAGCTGATTTATATTCGGCCAAAAGATATAGATTTTTACCAGATGAACACATAGAAAAGGCCATTTCAATATCTGTACCACTGGCCACTAAATGTACTTCTTTTGTTGTTCCGGATGTTGGGTCGTATGAAGCCAAAAATGCATCATACCCACTGGTATAGCTAAGTGGAGGCA
The DNA here is from genome assembly GCA_903901975.1 of uncultured Bacteroidales bacterium. Classification (GTDB taxonomy): domain Bacteria; phylum Bacteroidota; class Bacteroidia; order Bacteroidales; family Paludibacteraceae; genus Paludibacter. The sequence continues at coordinate 19,418 of CAIUTB010000100.1, read as the reverse complement.
GTGAAAAACCATCTCCAAAAACAACATCTGCTGCGGGGCTACTAGCTGATTTATTTGAATGATATCCAAAAGTATAAAGTCGGTTATCTACGCTATAAGCTAAGCCTAAAGTTTCAGAAATTCCGGGTGCCATTACGGCTTTGTGCCATTTGTCACTTCCATCTGCGGCATTAAAAGCAGCTATAATTGCATTATAGGTCGAAGCTGTGGTAATTAACTGACCATCGGAAAAAGTAACGCCTATATTATCTCCTCTAATTGATGCAGCCAGACAGATAATACCGTTTTTTACAATTATATCTTTTACGCGGGTTTCTGTTACATTAGTACGAGTTTGAATATACGATAGATTTCCATCGGTGTCTAATTTCAGTAAAGTCAAATCACTTCCACTGCCTGGTGTAAAGCTTTTATTGCCAATAGTTACAACCACTGGTGTTGCTGCATTCTTAAATGCACCGGCTGCATACAAAAAACCATCATCTCCGTATGTAATGGCATTAAGAACTTCAGAAACAATACCTCCTGAAGAGTTTTTTTTCCATATCATATTGCCGGTTGTTCCATCTAATTTTGCTATAAAAGAAGCACTGGTAGTATTGGTTGAAGTAATAGAATCAGTACTTCCGGGTAACATAAGGCATGTTGGAAAACTACCGGTCAGATATATGTTTCCGATAGCATCTGAGGTAATGGAATTGGTTGTTACACCGCTTTTTAGCTTTAATTTGCCTGAGTTGATTTCCTTAGCCCATTGAAGCACACCATTTGAATTAAATTTTGCTACAAATGACTGACAATCCGATTTGTATTTATACAATCCGCTAAAAGTTGTCACTGTACCTAATGCATCAATAATACAGGCATTGGTGGTTGATGATAAATTCACAGCAAACATGGTTCCTGTTACAACTAAATCACCTGTGGTAGTAATAGTCATAGCAGTTGGTTCAACTACTCCAACATTAGAATATATATTCCATAAATTCGTTTTTTCCGGACTTAATTTAGCGATGAGTAAGTTTTGAGAGTAGTTAGCAGCACCTGCCGGTTTTTCTGATCCTGTTACAGTTACTCCATTAAAAGTAGCGGATTGACTAAATGTACAGGCAGTAAAGATATTGCCTTCTGTATCACTTACCACATCTTTTGGATAATCAGCACCTGTAGCACCACCGCCACTCAATCCCCAACTAAATTTGGCATTCTGAGCATTTGTGGTAAAAGCTATTGCAAAAATTGCACACATTAATGTAAAAGTCTTTTTCATAATATCTCCTTTGTAATAATTAATAATGTAGGATGATTTTCTCACAACTAGCATAAAACACAGTTATAAAGTTTAGTAGACAAATAAATCATCATTTTCGATTCTTTGTCGTGAAAACTGTAAGATGTTTTTCACAATAAATAATTTGGTTCGAAATTAACGAATATAAAACTCAAAAACAATAGAAATATCAATAAATTAATTGAAAATTGGCACAAACGTTTGCAGTGAAAATTATATATCAATTTACGTAAAATGTATTTTTTAATAATTAGGGTTACCAAAAAATGAATTTGATATTTTACTACAATAAATCAACAATAAAGTATCATTTAATTAATAGCCTTTGAGTTATGTTATTTCCTGTTGAACTTATCATGTGTACAATATAAATACCTGACTCAATTCCATTAGTGCCAATAGTCAGGGAACTTCCATTACTTATTATCGCTTTTATGGTTCTACTGTTGAAATCATATAAAGTTACAGATGATACTTGCGTTGCATTTTTCACCACAATGGAGTGATTGATATTGTCAACAATAGCAAAAGGAAATTTTGTGGTCATCGGAGTTAAAATTTCACTAAAAGGATTTGTAACTGTATAATTTACCAATAGAAAATCATATGCACCTAAAGAACTATATGTTGTACTGTTTTCGAAAACAACAGAAGAATTAGTTGTACCTAACAAATACAGATTAACACCTGAACTTACCATACTGCTTGCTGTTTCAAACCCAGCAGAAGTACCTACAGTATGTAATTCCAATGTTGTTCCATCGCTTACATTGTATGAAGCTAAAAATAAATCAGCAGAACTGTTCGTAGGATTGGTATCTGCAATTGTTTTTGAATTTCCAAAATCTACAGAACCGGCAGTAGTTGAAGTTCCTTTATTTGCAAATCCACCAAATGCATACAATCGACCATCACTTGGTATTGTAACTCCATAAGATTCAACAATTCCAGGCGAAAAAATACTTTTTTGCCAACAATCAGTTCCATTTAAGGTGCTAAAACAAACTATGAATCCATTTAGAAATGGAGTTGTAGAAGTTAGAGCAGCACTTGAGAATTGTATTCCTAAATTATCCCCTCGAAATGACCCAGAAACAAAGACTTTCCCATTCTTTTCAGTTATATCTTTTACTCTGGTATCTGAAAGATTACTTCGGTTTTGAATATATGAAAGGTTTCCATTGCTGTCAAATTTCAGTAATGTCAAATCATACCCTGAGCTGGGCGTAAAATTTTTATCGCCAATTGTTACAGATATAGTAGAAGTTGCATTTCTGTAAATTCCGGCTGCATAAATATACCCATCATCACCGTATGTAATAGCAGAAAGTATTTCAGAATAAATACCACCTGAAGAGGCTTTATTCCAAAGAACCTGTCCTGTTGACCCATCCAGTTTTGTAATAAAAGCGGCCTTGGGGGATGTTCCTCCAGAATTTGTTGAGGTTAAAGTAACAGGAGAAGCACTTGGTAAAATGACCGACGAAACAAAATTCCCGGTCAGGTAAATATTTCCATCCGCATCACACGCCAAAGCATCTGTCAGGACAGAACTTAATTTTGATGCATCCGAATTAAACTCTTTCACCCATTGAATCACACCACTGGAATTAAACTTAGCGACAAAAGACTGAACATTAGCCGTAGCACTTCCCAAACCGGTAAAGGTAGTTACAGTTCCAAGGGCATCAATAATATTTGCTGTTGTTGTTTGTGCAGTAGTATTAACTATAGCACGAATATTTCCGGTTACAATTAGGTCACCATTTGCTGTAGTGGCTAAAGCCACAGGACTAACTGCTCCAACATTGGAGTAAATGCTCCATAAAGTAGTTTTGGCAGGGCTTAGTTTGGTTATAAGCAAATTATTGTCATAACTGGCACCACTGCCTTTGGCTGCACCACTGAAAGTGTTACCATTAAATGTTGCTTGTAACAGAAAAGTGTTAGCAGTAAAAATATTCCCAGTAGCATCAGTTACAACATCTGCTGCACGGTCAGATCCTGTAGAACCACCTCCACTCAAAAATCCACCGAAACTTGCATTTTGAGCCTGTGTGATTAAACCAAAAGTGGAGATGAAAACGAGCAATCTAATTCCTATTCTCATAACATTCAAATTTTAAATTATACCCAAACTCTGAAAACTGTTTGACTAAAAAAATACATTTTTATGAAATTATTTTGCAAATATATAAATAATTTGGAAAGTCCAATAATCATTATGTTATTATTTTAAACTCGAATAGATTACATATTGCATAATATATCATATGATTTTGTGAGAATAATGTCATTATGATATGTTTTAACCTTAAAAAATCGTAAAAGCTTGTTTTTTTAGGATTGGGCATTATCAATATTATATTATAACTATTTTATTTGTGAATATATATACAATTATAACTCTTGTTATTATTGTAAATAAATTCATTTCCTTAACACAATTAACAAAATGCTTCATTTAATTTGTTGTGAATGAGGTGCCCCGGTCCAAAATTCATAGCAACTTCTGCTCCTTTTAACCGCATAAAATTTCATTCGGTATGCAGTGCTTCAAATTCATTGGCAAAAGATAAGTAATTCACAATAATCAGGGATTAAATATGTAATCAGTGTTCAGATAATCAAGCTAGTAACTCGTAAATATTGCAAATAACTACTTAGAATCAGAGAGTCACTTAAATTCAATTATACTTGTATAGAATATGATAAAAGTAAATGAAAAAACCGCTGCCAGAATAAAATTCCGACAGCGGTCAAACCAATAAAATCAAATCTAAAGTTTCAAAATCATAATGGCAGTGCCACCTCCCGGCGCCAAATCCAATGATATTGTTGATTTTGAAGTCACGTCAATCGTTTCAATTACAACAGGATAGGGATTGTTTTTATAATCAGCACCTTTTCCATCTTTGAAAATTTTCGCTTTATATTTTACTGCTTTGTCAAGAAACGAAAATGACAGATTTAGCTGACGGGCATTTTCGTTGGTTACACTTCCCACAAACCAGTTATCACTTTTACGGTCTTTGCGCGCAATAATCACATAATCACCTATTTTGGCATCGGGAACTACTGTTTTAGCCCAATTGGTGGGACAGGAAGTTATAAACTCAAAAGCCGGATTGTTTTCGTAGTTTTCAATCATATCCGAAGCCATTTGTATCGGGCTGTAAAGTACTACTGCTAAAGCTAACTGTTTTGCCAGCGTGGTTTGAACATGTGTTCCGGGTTTGGCCGGATTGGAAAAATTGAAAGTACCCGGTGTAAAATCCATCGGTCCGGCCAATCCGCGTGTGAATGGGATAATGGTGGTATGACAGGGTGGATTGCCTCCGTCAGGTGACCATGCATCGTACTCCTGACCACGCACACCTTCCTGCGAAAGTAAATTCGGATAAGTTCGTTGCAGACCGGTTGGTGTCATGGGTTCGTGGTTATCAATTGAAACATGATAGCGGGCAGCTGTTTCAATCACTTTGCGGTAATGCCTAACCGAATACTGGCAGCTGTGCAATTCTTTATTATCAAGCAAGGGGTTTACATAACCAGTTTTTACCGTACTGATTCCATATTTATTACAGAATTTATAGGCATCATCCAGTTGGTTTTCATAGTTTTTAGCTGCACCTCCGGTTTCGTGGTGTCCGATAATTCTGACATGATTTTTCGCAGCATAGTCCGCAATTTTCTGAATATCAAAATCGGGATAGGGTTTACTGAAATTGAATATTTCCCCGTTTTTTGTCCAGTCGCCATCCCAACCTACGTTCCATCCTTCCACTAAAACGCCAGAAAAACCATGTTTGGCAGCAAAATCAATGTAGCGAAGGGTATTTTCGGTGGTTGCACCGTGTTTGTTGCTTTGTCCCCAGGTGTAGTTGGTAAGATGCATGCCCCACCATATACCAATGTATCTTCCGGGTTCAATCCACGATGTATCTTTAAATTTACAAGGTTCATTCAGGTTCAGCATCATTCGTGAGAGTAGTAAATCACCCGGTTTTTGGGCAATAATAATCGTTCTCCACGGACTCTGAAACGGAGTTTGAGCAAATACTTTTTCGCCGGTACTCCAAGGGGTTAAATCAGCTTTCAGCGTGTTTGAACCTTTCGTTGTAGCCAGATTAAGTCCTGCATAATCGGTCAAATTGGCTTCGTGAATGGCCAGATACAGACCGTTGCTCATTTCTATTGTCAATGGCGTACAGGCTGTATCCATTTTCGAAACCGCTGCTTTTGTATATAGATTCTCAAAAAAGTTAGTATGATTGGATGGAATTGACCATGCCTGAGGCTGTCCGGTAAGGGCAAATTCGGTAAGTTCATCCATGATCACAAAATCCTTCAGATTTTCCTGTTTCGGAAAAGCGTACCGGAAACCAACGCCATCGTTGAAAACCCTGAAAATAATATCTAATTTGCGGTGTTTAGCTGTGGCTTCGACCAAATGATAGATCGTTTCGTTGAAGTTATTGCGCACTGTACTTTCTTCGCCCCAGAGTTCTGCCCACTGCTCATCTACTTTTCGGTTTGCAGTAGATTCCAATTTGAAATTTGCATAGAAACAATCGTTGTTCTTCAATACAAATCCCAAAAATGATTTTTCAATAATCGGGTTGCTTGATTTTGAAACCTGATAATAAGGCTTTCCGTTATCGAGTCCTATTGTTGCACGTATGGTGCCATCGGGTGATAAAACATCCGCTTTTACTCCCAAAAATGAAATTAATCCCAGAAAAAAGGCAATAGTTATTCTTCTGTATGTTAACTTTTTCATATTGTTCACGTGTTTTTTAGTTTTCAATTTCTGTGAGTAAATTAGTAGCTTTCTGATTTTGCATGGATACCATATAATAAAACGCCTGATTTAGTTGAGCTTGTTTGTAGCTATCCAATTTGTACTTTTTACGGTCAAGATACATTTGATATATTGTTTCCAACTGCGTTTGATTGGTTGAAACTCCAAAAGCCGTTTGTAGTGATGTAAGGAATGAATATCCAAACTCCTGTGTAGGCTCAATCATGGTTCCTTCACCAAAGTCATTCCAGGTAATCAGCTGAATTTGAGGCATATTTCTCTTTTTTGCCTCGGCAAGCATATCATTCCACAGCTCACCTTTCCGATAATCGACAAAGAATAAACTGTCTTTGCCATCACCCTGATAATAATAGGAATGGAATCCCGGCCATGCACCTGCAAAAGCAGGAATATTTTTGGCGGCTAAATCATCGTAAATAGCCCGTGAATGGGTAATATCAAGTCCATGATCATTTTTGTCATCGGTAGCACCCCAAGGACCCCAGGCCCCCCACGGCCACATAAATACCGCACTAACATTTGATGCTCCTACTTTTGGATAGAAATAATTGTAATTGTTGCCCGGCACATCCCTGCCATAAGGTATCATAAAATAGGGTTTTGTTGGGTAAATTCCCAACAGCGATGTCCATTGTGACGGTTTATTAATGAAATCAGGGCCAAACACACCCAACAACGGAGCATTATTCACTTTGATGTAATTGCTCCTGGTCATGTAGCTGTTCATGATATACGCCATATCAGTTACCGCCAGTTCAACCGTATCTTTTGAGCCGGTATTTATCATCACATTCGGAATGGTACGGTCTTCGTAAATAATAGCAAACTCCAGTCCCACTTTTTTACAGGCTTCAATAATTGCATTTGAATTGCGGGTAAGTTTATAAGTGTCGTTGATATTATAAGATCCGTACCAGTCGATCAGAATTCCATCGATTCCGGCATATTTCATCAAAAGCAGGTGATATTCAATCAAATCAGGATCGCTCGATGCATAGGGTCCAATAAGCGGATAATAATGAGACGCTATTTGCCGGCGACCACTTGCATCGATGCTGTCCGGGTTGCATTTACTCATTTTCCAGTGAACGCCCCAAGTGCCGCCATTGCTTGCCTTGTTTTCGAACCAGGGCATATAATGCACATATACTTTCATGGAATTGCTTTTGCTAACCGCCACCGGACTAAGGGTATTTACAGAATATGTAGGTTCAGTAGGGTTACATCCGGCCATCAATATGACACAGATACCACATAGGATGTTGAAAATTGACTTTTTCATAATTAATATCCCTGATTTTGAGTAAGGTTTTTATTTAAATCCAGCACGTTTTGAGGAATTGGGAAAACACCGCGATAAGCAGGGGTTACGCCTTTATTCCAACCGGCATTAAAGAATGTTCCAAAACGTATGTTGGTATTTCGGCGAAGTCCTTCAAAGATAAATTCATGCAGCCATTCTGTTTCGAACGACGCATCATCAAGCGAAGAAATATCGCCCAGACCTGCTCTTTTGCGCAACTGATTAACCAAACCAACTGCTGTGGTGCTAAATCCCTGACGGTAATTGGCTTCGGCTTTCATCATTACCACTTCGGCATAGCGCATCAGTACCATGTCGTTGTCACGTTCCCATTTATCATCGGCACGCCATTGGTATTTGTTCAGGCGGGCACCTTCATTTTGAATGGCTTTGGTATAATCGGCAATATCAACAGTATAGCTCAACGGGCTACCATTATCCATCATGATTACTTCGCCGGTGGCTTTGCTAATCTGATCGCCAACCATTAATGAGTTACGCCGTACATCATTGGCATCGAAAGTAACATAAACTGGAGGTTTAGCACAAATACCATTTCCACACCAGGGATATGTTCCTTCGGCTGAGAAAGCATATTTTTGATTATAATGATAGCTCATAGAAGGTAAATAATTACCCACTGTATTCTGCTTGTGGTCGTACGGAATGGCAAAAATAATTTCATCCGCTTTCTGGTCGTTGTCGGTAGCAAAGTTGTCGAAATAATTAGCATTCAGACTAAATCCTTTCACTTTTTCGCAAGCGGTCTGACAGTCTTTCCAGCGTGGAGTTCCGGTAAAAACACCGGCATTGAGATACAAGCGTGCAAGCAGCGTATATGCTACGTTTTGAGTGAAACGTCCATAAGCAACACCTGCAGGAAGGTAAGCAACTACCGATGTAAGCTCTTTTTCAACGAAACGGAAAACAGAATCACGACTTACCTGTGCCGGAACATCCGAAGTTTCGAAATTGGTAACGATGGGCACACCGCCAAATAAATCGAGCAGATTGTAGTAGTAATAGGCACGCAGTCCGCGAAGTTCGGCATTCACCACATTTTTCTGTGCATCAGTCAAAGAAGATTTATTCACCATGTAGATGATTGTATTTACATTGGCTACACCCTGAAAATTATATTTCCAACCACTTAATATGGTTTTATTTCGAACATCCCAAGTGTGGTATTGCAATTGCTGATACACACCACCATCGTACCAATCGGTACCACGGGTAGGAATACAGGCCTCGTCGGAAGTACATTCATTCAGAAAGAATACAAATTCGGATGTCGGGTAGCAAATAGTTCCACCGGTTTTAGTATCGTCGAAACCCCGTAAGGTTGCATACGCTCCACCCACAATTGTTTGAACTTCACTGGAAGTTTTCCCGTAATTATCCATTGTAATTGTATTGTACAACACTTCGTCAAGATTGGTACATCCAACTGAAAGTGTCGTTAGAATTACTAATGCTATATAGTTGATTTTCATAAGGAAATAATTTTATAGTTAAAATGAAATATTTAATCCGATTGAAAATGTTCGTGGACGGGGATAATAATTAAAACGGTCGATACCCGGCGAATCCAGTCCGCTGTTGCCAACTTCGGGGTCAGTTCCACTGTAACCCGTCAGTACAAAGAGGTTTTCTCCGGTTAGATATACACGGAATTTTTCTAAGCCCAACCGCATGTTTTTAGGCAGATTATAACCAAGTGTGACAGATTGCAAGCGGAAAAAATCTCCATTTTCAATCCAGTAACTTGAGAAAGTCGGATCGGAAGTGATACCGGTTTTCAGAAAGGCATCCGTTACATTCTGCGAAGGCAAACGCGTTGGATCGGCCATACTCATGGCGGTGGCATTGAGTACTTTTTGTCCAAACATGCCATAGGTACTGATATTCAGGTCGAAATCATGATAACTAAAATTCATTGCAAAACCCAGGTTGAATTTGGGTTGAGCACTGCCCAGAAATTCATTTATCACATTTCCATTGGCATCCTTATTCAGAATATATTCGCCATCAGTATTAATTCCCAAACATGTTGGGCCCCAGAAAGAACCTGCAGGGTATCCTTCTTTTATGACTTGTGTATAAGTTCCGGTCATACCACGTATTCCGGTCATGCTTCCCGCCTTGAGGTCGGATGTCGAACCAAATAAATCGTTGGTCAATTTATCAATTTTCTGATCGTTGTACGAGCCGGTAAGCGTTGCATCAAAGCTGAAATCTTTTGTTTTCAAAATGCTGGCATTCAACGTTAGCTCCACTCCTTTGTTACTCAGACTTCCCAGATTGAGCAACATGGTATTTACCAAATATGGAGGCTGAGGAACCGGATAAGTCCAAAGCAAATCATTGGTTTGTTTCAAATAAAACTCCAGTGTTCCTGAGATTTTTCCAAGAAAACCAAAATCGATACCCAGGTTGGTTTGTGCTGTTGATTCCCATTTCAGATCCGGATTGGCATTCTGAATTGGTGAATAGGCTTTTTTCCATTTACCATCAGTCTGGTCGTAGTACGAAGCACCGGTTGCACTGAGTAACTGCAATGATTTGTAATCACCAATACCATCCTGATTACCGGTAACACCATAGCCCAAACGTACTTTCAGGTTATTAAGCCAGCCCGAAGTTTCTTTCAGAAATGCCTCATCGGAAGCCCGCCAGGCAAACGAAGCCGAAGGAAACAATCCCCATTTATTATTTGCACCGAAACGGCTCGAACCATCTTCACGCAACGTACCGGTAAACAGGTATTTACCGAGGTAATTAAAGTTCACACGTCCGTAGAATGATACCAGATGCGAAATGCCTTTGTAGGAATATACATCGCCCGAAGTATAATCGAAACCTGCTCCAAGGTTATTGTAAAGAAATGCATCGGTATCAAAACCACTGCGGATAGCACCAAAACCTTCGTATAGCGATTCCAGATACGAATATCCGGCCATAATGTTCAATTTCGTTTTGTTTTCAAATTTCAGGTCTTCGGTAAGGTAGGATTCAAGCTGGAAAGAAGAATTATCACCCAGCGTACGTTGACCCTGACCACTCAGCGAAGCTCCGGTCATAACGGCATACGAAGGCAGATAATAACGTGTTTGGTACGAGTTATATTCATACGAACCATTGACAACTCCTTTCAAACCTTTGAAAAATTCAATTTCGGCTTTGGCAAAACCCAGCAAACGGTGACGGGAATCGTCGCGGAAACGGTCGTTATTTATTTCTACCGGATTTTCGGTATTTGTTCCACTAATAGAAGTGTAAGTGCCACTTTGAGTATAAATAGGCACAGTTGGGTTTAGGTTACATTCGCGTTCGATAATTGATAAGTCAATGGGTGTCCAGTTATCGGTGCTGGCGTTAATACCTGCTTCCAGTTTCAGTTTTTTGTTTAATCCGTATTGATGAGCCGAAATGCTTCCTGCCAAACGGTTAAGTGAACTGCGTTGCAATACTCCTTCGTTGTTTTGATACGAAAGTGAAGCACGGAATCCGCTGTTTGCATTCACATTGCTGAAAAACAGATTGTGTTGTTGCGAAATGGCGGTACGTTCAAGCGATTTTTGCCAGTCTGTATTGGCACCATAATCTACGGCATTTAATACATTGTTGGTTCGTACATAATCGCGCCACTGATTAGCAGAGAGCAGGTCCATGTGTTTTGCAACATTGGAAACACCCACATACCCGCTGTACGACATACTTTTAACTTCAGTTGTACCACCGGACCGATTGGTTGTAATGATAATTACACCGTTTGCACCACGTGAACCATAAATAGCTGCTGCCGATGCATCTTTCAACACGTCGATGCTTACAATTTCGGACGGTTGAACCGAGTTCATATCCACTCCGGGTATTCCATCCACTACCACGAGTGGTGAGTTTCCTGCCGAAAGAGACGTTCCACCCCGAAGTTTCATGCTGGCACCCGCAGCCGGATCACCTGAGCCCTGAACAACCGATAAACCAGCCACCTTTCCCTGCAAAAGCTGTTCAGCAGAAGTTACCACGCCTTGTTTCAGGTCTTTGGCACTAACTGAGGTGATAGCACCCGTTAAGTCAGCTTTTCGAACGCTACCGTAACCAATCCCAACCACCACAGTTTCCTGTAAGGTTATTGAACTTTGCGACAACTGTACTTTTGCTTTTTCCTGGGCTTTCACTTTTTGAGAGGAATACCCAATGTAAGAAACTTCGAGGGTACTGCCAGCCGGACATTCGAATTTGAATTCGCCATTAAAATCTGTTATTGCGGCTATTTTAGTGCCTGTTACTTTAATGCTTGCGCCAATAATTGTTTCATTTTTTTCGTCCACAATCACACCCGAAACCTTGATGTTTTGCGCCTGAATTATCAGAACAGAGAACATCAGTCCGAAAAAAACCGCACTGGTTTTACGCAACCGGAAGAATCTGTTTTTATTTTTCTGCATAGTATTTTTTTCGTTAGAGTGATTACTGGAGGTCGGTGAGTGCTACAAGTGGAAGATCGGAATTGTAAACCTCAATCGTATTTACACCCTTTAGCACATTGATTTTTAAATTCAGTTTTGTCAGTCCTGTCAGTGAACCAATTTTCTCCATCAGGTTTATTGAAGCCGACATTGAGGCAGTACTTCCGGTCATTGTACCCGAAAAACTGGTTGTTCCGGCGGTGATGGTATAATTTACCGCAGTGGCTGATTTTTCGTTGTTGGTTCGGGTAATGGTCAGAATATCGTACTGACAGAATTTCTGAGGGAAATAAGATACTACCGGAACATTGGTATTTCCTATCAGATAGTTTTTTCCGGTGGCATCGGCTGTTCCTTTCGAGCCATCGAGTGCCCAAAGGAAAAAAGTCAGGTTGTCGAAGCTAAGTGACTGCGAAATAGCAAAATACTGATACGGAATCATATCTATTTTATACACATTCGTTGCCATTTTTTTCATGGCCGTTTTGGTATGAGTAGAGATATTATTGGGGTCGAACATGAAATGAGCATCCAGAAAATTATTGATACCGCTTTCCATGAAAATAGAGTCTTTTCCGGCTAAACCACCTACCACCCCATTCACATAGGCTTTTGAGGTATTTACCAGGATTGAAACCGGGGTGTCAATTCCGAAATTGGAAGGAAAAACCTGCAAGGCTGCACCCGAAGTTTTGAATGTTCCAATCTGAACACGTGGACATATCAAATTAAATGCCCCGGTAACAGTTGAACCATCTTTCGATTTTAATAACATCCAGAAATAATTATCGAAATTTGCCAGATCTGTAAGAGATTTTTTAAAATACAAGGTAGGAGTAAGGGTAAAGCTCCACACCATGTTTCCTTTGGTGGGTTCGTATTTCAGTTTAGCAAAATCAGATGAATTTGTCCAGTTACCTGCATCCGGCTCTGAAGGCTGCCAAGCCCATACATATACATCCTGACCTGCTGTAAAATTCGTTCCGGTCAAATCGAAATACCAGCTTACCTGTTCGTCCACATTCCAGATAATGGGAAACGACCATGTACTGGTGGGTAAAGGATCAACTGCTTTAGCCGACATGCTGATAAAGAGCAATCCTGCTGCGAGCATCCAACCCGAAAATAGTCGGCCAACATGCGAACAAATTGATTTTTTTCTAGATAGTATCATTTTGTTTTAAGATTAATCACCCTGATTTCACGAACAGTAAACCGGGATGGATTTAAAAAAGTATTGGAGTTTTTTTGAAACTCTGTGACACTGATTCCGAACAGCGACACAGAGTTTTGAAAGTTTACATAAGGTTTTCAGCACCTGTTGCTGCCGAGGTTTATTTAGTTACTTTGAAAGCTTCTGATTTTCCATTTCCGGTTAATACAACCAGGTATACACCTTTGGCAAACGATGAGAAACCAACATTTAACTGCTGTTGATCGGCCGAAACCGGTATACGGCTCATCATCGAACCTTTAAAATCGTATACAGAAACCTGACTAAAGTTATTGTCTTTCAACGAAATGGTCAAATTATCAACTACCGGATTAGGATAAGCTGTAAAATAAGTTGACAAGGGGCTGTTAATGTTATTTGTTACGGTTACATTGGTTGGGACCATGAAAGCCTGTGTTTGTATCAAACCATTACTACTGCGAATTTTCATCCAAAATCCACTTGGATTGCTGGTTTGTAGTTCAGATACAGTTTTTCCGTAGAAAGTGGTAGGAGTTAGTGTAAAACTCCAGGTTTGAGCACCAATTCTGGTTAGTTTAGTTACATTATCGGCGCTAGGTATATTCCATGTTCCGGTACGTCCACTTAATGTTTCGGGATTTGTTGGATCCCATGCCCACAAGTACAATGAGTCTTTTCCAAAAATGCTACCCGTTAAATCAAGAGTCCAGGTAACAGGCTGATTTAAAATATACGAACCGGTTGATCCGTTTTGAGTACAGGTCACTTTTGGTCCTTTGTCGGGAAAAGTAGTAGTGGTCAGGAATGGATTAATTTTACTGATTGGAAAAACTAAATTCAAGGTACCTGAATCATCTCCGGGCGTAGATGTTTGAATATTATACCAACAGGCATTTTTTCCACCGGTTATGAATTCAGTTTGGGTATGATTAAACGCAACTGCCGGAATAAATGAAACTGTCCATTTCAATGTACCTGCCACATGAACCATGCTTGCTGAGCCTCCCCAATAAAAAGACCAGGGTCCCCAAAAGTAAGCATACAAAGTTTCGGTACCATTTAGGGTTGTACCACTATTCGTAAAGTCGGCTGTAAAAGTGATTGTTTTGTTTGCTAATGCCGGAAGAGAATCGGTTACAGCCAAATCGGTAGTTATAACCGGGGCTTTCCCACCAATGATTCCTGCCTGAGCAGTGAACGAGAGGCAAATGATTGCCAAAAATGTAAGAGTTAATGTAATTTTTTTCATGATTTCTAATTTTTAAAAGATTGTTGTTTATTTTACTATTTGTCTAATGTTTTTTTTAATTTTCATTTGTCTGATTAACCAGTCAACGAATTATCTAATTCACCTTACACAAGCGATAAGTGTATGAAACGAAAGCCACTCCATTGGTACGACGGGTAAGTTTAAATTCAAACACATCCAGTAAGCCTGGAACTGAACCCAGGGTAAGCGCAGCTATTTTTTGTGTTTTTGCCACATCGGCATACAGGTAAATTTCGTTGGGAGTGGCGTCGGTATTTACAAACATGTTGGGCATACTCCAGTAACCGCTTGCAGGAATCAGTGCAGGAGCATTACCGGTTATGGCGTACGAAGTTGGATTGTTTTTATCGTCGGTATTAAATACGACATTAAACGAAGTGAAGTTGAACTGGCGCGAAAGACCTAAATCAGTAGGTGTCTGACCAGCCGTTTTGGCTATTTCATCGGTTTGCTTTACACTGATAGCCGCCCAGGTACCATGTATTTTCTCTGAAGCAGAAATGGGAGTTACATAGGTCCCATCGTTGGTATCGGTACAGGATGTAAGCGACAAGGCAATAGTGAAAAGCACTGCTAAGGAAAGTCGGATTGTTTTCATAGGTTGTATTGCAAAATTTAAAGGTTGAAAATCTTGTTGTCGATTTCTGATGCAAATTTATAGGGAAAAGTAACAGAATATTTCCGACAAAAAAAAGATATAATCAAATATTGATGAATAAAATTCTATAAATCTGATTATCATTTAGTTATAACATATACACTATGCTAAATATATAATGGAATTATTGATACAAATATAGTTTTTTACATGCTTTAGCATTGCCTGATTGTTCTGTTTTGTTCTGATAAACAATAAAAGCAGATGAAAACCATCTGCTTTTATTGTTGAATCAACTCATCTTAAGTATTACCTTGCTATTGCCTTTACGGAAACATTATAATTAGTGATTTTCATAATACAACTTTAAATGTTTTAGTAGATGCTTCTATGAAATATAATTTATTTCTCTCCAAAGAAATATTCGTACTGTTATCGTTAGATTTTACACTTCGTACCTTTACTCCATTTAAGGTGTAAATATTTATAATTTCTCCATCTAATGTACCATCAATTCTTATTTCTGAGCCATTTGGAATAATTTTTATTGAAGAATTATGTATATTTGATAATGCTGTTGTAACTTCGACTATATTTGAGAAATCTTTCCATTCATTCGCTTGTTGATAAATAGCTTTACAACCTACCGGAACATACAGAATACATGTTTGCTTAAAAGGAATACTAAATGTCATATCACATAGTGGAGGCAGTGGATTTTTTAAATAAATTGAATTCAAATTGCTGCAATCATCAAATACAGCTGTTCCAACACTCTCCACAGATTTAGGTAAAATAATTGAAGTCAGGCTACTACATCCAGAGAATGCGAAACAATCAAGACTGTCCACTAACTCCGGAATTATTATGGAAGTCAGACTATTACAAGAATAAAATGTTGCCCAACCTATTTTTGTGATTTTTGACGGTAGAACGATTGATTTTAAATTTTTACAAAGACAAAATGCATAATCACCTATTTTTGAAATTGAGCTTGGTAATGAAATTGTTATTAATCCGTTACATTCTGAAAATGAAAATTCAGCAATATTGTTGACTGATGATGGGATAATTATAGATGTCAAATTACTGCATCCCGAAAATGCACCATTATTTATGTTGACTACTGAAGTAGGGACATTGTAATTATCTTTTTTTGATGTAGGACACTGAATCAATGTTACTTTTGTTTTATTAAACAGAACACCTTCAGCGCTTGAATAATTTGGGTTATTATTTTCAACATTTATTATGCCACTACAATATTGAAATGCATTGACACCGATGAATGTTACATTAGAAGAAATTGATAGTGAATCAATAGCTATACAATTTTGAAATGCTACATTATTAATTTTTGTAAGAGAAGTTGGAAAAGTAATATGAACCAGATTAATACAATTCTGAAATGCTGATATTTCAATTGTGTTCACTGAGTTTGGAATCTTATAAATTCCAGCTTTCGTAATTGGGCAACTGATTAAATTGGTTTGAGATTTATTGAAAAACACCCCTTCCGAGCTTGAATAGTTGACATTATTGGAATCAACAGATATCATACAACTGGAATTTACAAAAGCAAAATCACCTATTTTAACTACCGAAGATGGTATTGTAATTGTATTCAGCTTAATACAATCTTGAAAAGTATAACTTCCTATATCTGTTACTGAATATGGACTGGAAAAAGTAAATGATGTAAGCCCCGAACAAGAACTAAATGCTAAATCACCAATACTTTTCACATTTGAGGGAATAATTATCGAATCTAATGAAATACATTGTGAAAAAGCTGAGTCATTTATTTTTAAAAGTTGAGTGGGTAAAGCTATTTTTTTTAGATTAAGGCAACGTGTAAATGCTCCAATTCCAATACTTGTAACTGAATTTGGCAGTATTACAGTTGTTAGATTTGTAGAAATTCCATTTATTTTAACGAATGAGGATTTAGGCATTTCATTTGCTATATACTGAGCATTACTTTTTGAAAGAACAGTCCCATCATTTCCAGTGTAAGCCTCAATCGTTACAACACTAATATCTAAATTAATCAAAGAGGTCAACTCATCACGAATACATTTTATATCTCGGGCATCCAAATTCCCTGTTACTGTTAAGTTTGTAATTGAGGCCTTTTCGGAAGTTGTAAGTAAACTACTTAGTGTACCCGCTGTTTGAACATCTATTGTTTTAGAAATTTGTGCTTGTACTAAAGTTGCAAGCAGTAGTAAGCCCAAAAAAGATACTAATTTCTTCATTTACATTTATATTTTAAATTCGATTTTTTTCGGTTTGTGTAACTTTCCCTGATAGTATGAGTTTCTTATAATATAAAAACAGTAAAACACCGTTCGATGTAACGTATAATTTATTTCCCCGATATTTGGCAAAGCGTTGCGGTATGTCAAAGTTAAACTTCTACCGATATATAGGGAAAGGAAAGCTCGAGTTCTTATAATACTCTGCAAATATAATTATTTTTACAAAAAGAAAAGCACAATTTCTTGTGCTTTCTCTTGTAATTTTTAATATTTGTATGGCAAATGCTGAATTATTCTATCACCAACCTCCGAACTTGATTAACAGATCCTTTTACAGTAATAAAGTACAATCCCGCCCCGAGTTTAGATTCGAGTTTCAGGGAGTTAGTAAGTTGTCCCAGCTCGTCAGCAGCTTTTGTTTCCTGATAAAGCAGCTTTCCGGTGAGGTCGGTAATGGAAATCCGAACATGTTCGAAACCTGTAAAGCCAGCTACCGAAATGACGATATTGCCTTTGGTCGGGTTCGGATACATGCTGAAATTATCATCCATTAGTGGCGTATTCACTGCCGTAGCTCCGCAACCACCAACAGTGGCTATGATAGGCGATGAACTGCTGTTTCGTTCGCCGGCAGGTGGTGTCTGATAGGTAAAATATCCTTCCAGTTTATCCTCAATTTTGGCCGTAACAGTTGAGCTAAACCGGGTTCCTGATTTGGTCATATACCAGCCTCCAATGCCGTTTCCATTAAGTTTTACATTTACTATCACATACTGACAGCCTGCAATCGGACTTCCGGGAATAAAGGTGATGGTTGGGTTTGCTTTTCCGGTCATGGTGGCTGTAAAATCAGCATTTTTTGCCGTAAACCGACAGGTATCAGCAGGAATATCGATGCTGAAATTTACCGTATTTGACATGGCGTACGCATTCTGATTATCGTAGGCTTTAGCAAAAACGGAATAGCTTGATCCATCGCCTATATTGTTTAGCGTCACGTTGTAAGGCGATTGGGTGAATGTACCTAGCAATGTGCTACCGTTGTAAAATTCCACTTTGCTGATGGTTCCATCTGCATCAGCTGCGTTGGTAGCAACTGTAACCGAACGGGTATTAAATACCGTGCCATTAAGCGGTGAAGTAATGGAAACAGTAGGTCTGATATTGCCCAAAGTACCAATGCAGGATGCAATAATCATTGAATCGGGAGTTCCTGAATTATCGCGTTGACCACCCTCAGCAAGCCCCCAGGTAAACCAAAATCGTAGCGTGTCGCCCACCGCCACATTATTTACCTGACTACTGAAATTACTTCCGGTTTTGGTCATACCCCAGGCGCCCATATTGATTCGACCGCCTCTGCCTTTGTAGCAAGCCACATTTACCCACGTACAATTTACCTTCGGTTTGAATACAATGTAGGGGTTTTTCTTGGTGGTAACCACGGCTGAAAAATCGGAATGTACTCCATCGATGGAGCAAGTATCCGGCGGAATATTGACATTGAACGCCACATTATCCGAATAGGCCGATGCACCCTGATTGTCGTACGCTTTGGCGTAAAGCGAATAAGTGGTATCGTCGTTAAAATTGGTCATAGTGGTTGTGTAGGGTGGCTGAGTAAAGCTTTTCAATAGTGAACCATTGCTATAAAACTCTACTTTGGAAACCGAACCTTCCAAATCGGATGCCGTTGCAGTAACCGTAACAACCGCATTTCGGTCGGTAATGAGCGACTGGTCGATGGGTGAGGTGAGTTTTACGGTTGGCGGCGTATTTCCATCCAGCGAGTGAGCACTGTAAAACGAATTAGCCGGTACACGCAATTGTCCGATAAGGGTTGCCCCTTTGTAAACGTTAAATTTTTGCAGAGTGTTTTTGGAATTAAAAGCGCAATACGTGTACTGATTGGTCGTGGGATTGTAGAACACGCCACTGTTTGGCGCAGCAATATGTGAATTCCAGTCAATCGGTCCCATATCTTTGTTACTATACATTTGATAATAAGCCAAACTGCCAAACCAGTTATCGGTGGCTTTGGCATCCTGCTTTTTCCACAAGTCTTCGTACCAACTGATGGACCAGTCGGGGTCGAACATGGAGCGGTATTTCATCACCTCGCAAGCCCATTCGGTTCCCCAGCTGTCGCGGGTTTTTAAATTGGTATAAACTGAATTGTTGGCCGAATTGGAAATCAGATAAT
>CAIUTB010000099.1 GCA_903901975.1 uncultured Bacteroidales bacterium | reverse complement strand
GCCTTCACAATCCTGAAAGGTATTCTTGTTTAATCCTCCAAAAAACAAAACAACATCAGCATTCTTCGCAGTTACCACTGCTGATTTCAATAACGAATCCGCATTTAGTTTGGAAGCTATTACACGCCCAGAAACCGATGGACCTGAAGCATAGCCCAGACTGGAAACAATATGTTCTTTACCATATTTTGAGATTAAACCTTCCAAAGGCGACACTTCATATTTTACTTTCAACATGGATGAACCACCGCCAATAGTCATACTACGACTTGCATTTTCTCCGATTACTGCAATTCGCTGAAATTTTCCTACTTGAATTGGGAGAAATTGTTTGTTATTTTTAAGTAATACTATGCCTTCTTCAGCAACTTTTCGTGCCGTTTCACTATGTTCAGGACATACAAAGCGTCCAAATGGACGGTTAATATTCATATTGGTTCTGAGAATTAATCTGAGAATACGACGTACTTTGTCATCCACGGCAGAAGCAGGGATTTCTCCTTTTTTCAATAAATCAAGAAATGCACCACCGAGAAAATATCTATTGTACGCATTTGCTTCACCTGCATCCAGCGCATTGGTATGGCTTCCCATTTCAATATCCAACCCATTGAGTGCAGCTTCACGCGTATTGTGCACTCCGCCCCAATCCGAAACTACTACACCGTCAAACTTCCAGTCGCTTTTAAGTATTTTATTTAGGAGCAAATCATTGTGACAACAGTATTGACCACGAAGTTGACTGAACGACCCCATAATTGACCACACCTGTCCATCTTCTACCGCTGCCTTGAAAGCAGGAAGATAAATTTCGTGCAATGCCCGCTCACTAAGATTTACATTAATATGAAAACGCCATTTTTCCTGATTGTTTAAGGCATAATGTTTCACGCAAGCCGCCACGCCATTTTGTTGTACGCCCTGAATATAGGGTACAGACATTCGGGCTGCAAGAAATGGATCTTCGCCCATATATTCGAAGTTGCGACCGTTCAGTGGTGTGCGGTAAATATTGACTCCGGGACCTAGCAGAATATCTTTTTTACGATAACGGGCTTCTTCGCCGACAGCTATTCCATAATCGTATGAACGTGAAGGATTAAACGTTGCGGCAAGGCAACTTAATGCCGGAAAGGCGGTACAGGAATCTGTAGTCCAACCGGCAGAACCCCAGGAATCCCACAAACCTTCTTCTCGAAGGCCGTGCGGTCCATCATCCATCCATATTTCGGGAATCCCTAGTCGGGGAACGCCTGCAGAACTGAACTTTGATTGTGCATGGCAAAGGGCCACTTTTTCATCTAAAGTCATCAACGAAAGCGCATTTTCCACACGTTCTTCTATTGGTTTGTTGTTATCTAAATAGATAGGTTTTGTTTGTTGTGCGTATGTTTCAACGATAGATAAAACCAACAAGATGGCAGTGGTTATTTTCAAAAAATTCATACTTTATTTTTTTTTGATAATTATATTTCTAACGATATTATTTAAATAACCTTCAGGTTAATAAGTATCTATCGATTCATTAAACGTGAATATCAAACCAACTGTTCTACTCTTATTTGTCAATTAACTTTTTGGGATATCTGGCAGCAGCATTTAATTTCCCAACATCTATTTGTATCACCAAATTTAATGGAGTGCCAGTAGACTCACTAATATCATCTATTGTAATCGTTTCATTTCCCTGTTTACCAATAAAAACTACTTGATCACCTTTCTTTACCTGTTCATGTATATCGGTAATATCCACCATTGTAGCATTCATGCAAAGGCGGCCAGCTATTTTGACCTTTTGTCCGTGTATCAACGCATATTTAGTATTTCGGGGTAATCCATTGCTCCAGCCAAAGGGTAAGATAGCCAGATAACTGTCCCTATCCAGTTGGCAAGTGCTTCCATAACCAACCACATTTCCTTTTGGAAATGGCATTATCTGACCAACACAAGTATAAAGAGAGAGTATTTGTTTCAAACCTTCAGGTGCCTCCTTCACTGTTTTGATTCCGTAAGTGATTGTGGCAAGGCGAACCATGTCAAAGTGAGATTCTGGTATGCGCACTGCAAGAGATGAAGCTGCAGCATGAAGAAGTACATCCTTTCGTTTTAACCCACCTTCACTAATTATCCACTCAGCATCGGTTTTGAATTCCGCTACCAATTTCTTTAAAATTTCGAGACTGTCAGTGTCTGCATTGGCAAAATGTGTCATTATTCCTTTAACGCAAATATTTTTGAGTTTAAGTAAGGCCATAATTGAATCCTTAGAGCCTGGACAACTCATATCGAAACCATCTCTGGACATTCTACCCGAATTAAGACTTATATGAACATTGATTATTTTATTCTGTTCTGCTCCTAATTTTGAGAGAAACCGACACATATTGAGATTTCCAACCATTTCTTCAACATTCCCATATAATTGAGAATTACTGTGCACTGTTGAAAGTTCTTTTGGACTGGCTAACCGCAGCCTGCAAATTGGCAATATAATACCCAATGACCTAATTTTTAAAACTTCGCTGTTTTCGGTAATGCCAATATAATCAACACCAGCAAATTCCGCCACTTTTGCTAAATGTTCTAAGCCATTATTGTAAGCATCTGTCTTAATTACCACCATTAAACGGCATGCATCCTTTAAAACCTGTTTTTTCAGGAGTTGAAGATTATCATAATAAGCTAACTGATCTACTTCAACGTAGGTTTCAGACTTTCGGTCTGCTGAATTATTTAACTGGCAATGTTCTCTAACAATACTTCGTTAAACTTAATGTTAATCGTTTGAATATCAAGAAAATAAACCTGATATTATTTGTATAAGTCATTGGAAATCATTACCTTTATAGGTACTTCAACTCCTATAAATTCATGATTTCCAAGACTCATAATT
>CAIUTB010000098.1 GCA_903901975.1 uncultured Bacteroidales bacterium | reverse complement strand
AATTATGAGTCTTGGAAATCATGAATTTATAGGAGTTGAAGTACCTATAAAGGTAATGATTTCCAATGACTTATACAAATAATATCAGGTTTATTTTCTTGATATTCAAACGATTAACATTAAGTTTAACGAAGTATTGTTTTAAAGATGAATGCTTAAAACAACACTATAAAACGAACATGTATAAGAAAATTGCTTTGTTTTTCTTAGGAATCTTATTTTTGAATCTCAGTTCGTTTGCCTATAAAGCAGGTACACGCATTATGTGGGATTATAACTCCTTGACTCGCATTTCTCAAGCTGGTTATCCACGCTTGAAACGGTTGGCGAATGGACAAATTTTCTTTGTTGCTGAATATGGCAACGGCATTTATTGCAAACTATCATCTGACAATGGTAAAACGTGGAGTACCCAAAAACTTATAAAAGCTGATGAAGCCAATGTACATATGGCTGTTCCGGAAGTCATCCAATTAGCCAATGGAACTATACTAGTGGGTTATAACGGACGTGTAAAAACCGAAAATGGAGTTCAACACTATGATATACGTCTGAAAAGAAGCACAGATAATGGAAATACCTGGACCAACGAGGCTACAGCTTATACCGCAAGTACAGTCGGTACAGAAGGATGTTGGGAACCCTCTTTTATGCAATTACCTTCAGGTGAAGTTCAACTTTTCTTTGCGAACGAATTTCCATATCCTAATACTGGAGACCAACAAATATCGATGGTACGATCTAATGATGCTGGCAACACATGGAGCAGTTATTATACGGTTTCGTTCCGCATAAATGAAAGGGATGGAATGCCGGTTCCACTCATGCTTAAAGATGCCAAAGGTTATGTAGTTGTCATTGAAGATAGTTATAATGGATTTGAACCATCTATCTTATATTCATCGGATGCCAGTTGGAGTCCTTATATTTCAGGTAACAGCATCAACAGATGGTATCCATCTACTGATTCCTGGTTAACAGGTTCGTACAATGGAGCACCTTACATAGTTCAGGCTTCGGGTGGAGAGACAATACTCTCTTTTCAGACGGCTAATGGACGAACTAACAATAGCTTAACAGACATGGTTGTTGGAGTTGGTGATAATACTTCTAAAAATTTTGTAGGATATTCAAGACCTTTCAATATCCCAACTGCCAACTTTGCCTTGTGGAATTCTTTATTGGTTAAAAATGACACCACGGTTACAGCCGTCACTGGTACCGATGCTTACCCTTCTACAACTGGAGATGTATCAACCTGGGTTATGACTAAGGATGGTTACTTGCTTCATGATATGGTATGTAATACCGGAACTCCAACTATGGATGGTATAATCAATTCTAGTGAGTATCTCGGAAATCCACAAGTTTATCTTGGAGCATATTCAGCTCGCAATTCTCGTTTTTGCATGTCTCAAGATGCTACCAATCTTTATATTGCTGTCAGTATTAAAGACCAATACCTAAATACCAATGCAACTTTATTGAATGGAGATGCTGTTCGTATATTGTTAGACCCAACCAATATAAATGCAATCAAAACTGGTATTTATTCTTTAGCAGTGGATATTAATGGGAATATTCAAATGCAATATCCTAAGAATATCTTTTCTGTATATACCTGGACAAACATGACTGCAACAAACGTTACTGTAAACAAAGTTTTAATCGGCACACTCAATAACAATACAGACATCGATACAGGTTGTACGCTTGAAATTAAAATTCCCTGGGCATTGATAGGTGGAGCGCCTGCTTTTGGAACGGCCTGGGGTATTAACTTTAGTAGTTACAACAGTAATAATGGTACTACATCAACAATGGAAACGATTCCTGGAAATTCGGAATTGGATCCTACTACTTGGTGTAAAATAATAAGATCTAACTTAACTACAAACAAAGCTGATAATTTATTTTCACAAAAGGATAATCCAGATATTATTTGGAATGGTAATCAGCTGAAAATAAGAGCAAATGACTTTAAAAACAGTATTATAACTATTTTTTCAATTTCAGGAATGCAAATTTACAAAGGTTTCATTCAAAATGAAATGCAAATAAACATGGTGAATAATCATGGTATTTGTCTGGTTAAATTTAATAAAGACAATGAGCAATTTACAACAAAAATACTGATGCAGTATTAAATAAT
The DNA here is from genome assembly GCA_903901975.1 of uncultured Bacteroidales bacterium. Taxonomy (GTDB): domain Bacteria; phylum Bacteroidota; class Bacteroidia; order Bacteroidales; family Paludibacteraceae; genus Paludibacter. The sequence goes on along the minus strand of CAIUTB010000098.1, from coordinate 55,327 downwards.
TTATCTAAAAAATGAAGACAACAAAACTTATTTGCTTAATAACATTCACATTACTGCTTGTACCTATTATTTCAGCACAAAGAAAAGCAACAGAAAAGGAAAAGATGAAAACAACGATTTGGTCACTTGAAAAGGCCAAAACATGGTATTCCGCTCAACCATGGCTTAGTGGTTGCAATTATCAGCCAGCCACCGCTATTAATCAAATCGAGTTGTGGCAAGCAGAAACCTTCGACGCGGCTACAATCAACAAAGAATTTGGCTGGGCAGAAGAGCTTGGATTCAATACCATGCGTGTTTTTTTAAGTAGTGTAGTTTGGAAAAATGATGCATCGGGTTTAAAGAAACGTATAGATCAATTTTTGGAAATATCTTCCAAGCACAATATCCGACCCATTTTTGTTTTCTTTGATGATTGCTGGAACGACGAATCTCACATTGGGAAACAATCCGAACCAAAAGTTGGAGTGCATAACTCAGGTTGGGTACAAGATCCAAGTGTATCTTTGCGAAAAGACACGACCAAACTTTATCCCGAATTAGAAAAATATGTCAAGGATATTATTTCGGCTTTTAAAGACGACAAACGAATCTTACTCTGGGATCTATATAACGAACCTGGAAATAGAGATCACGGAATTACCTCATTACCTTTGCTTAAAAACGTATTCAAATGGGTTCGCGAAGTCAATCCATCACAACCAATAACTGCTGGAATTTGGTACTTTGATGTTCCTGAATTGAATAGTCTCCAGATAGAGAATTCTGACATTATTACTTATCACAATTATTCAAATGTAGGTGAACACAATTTAATGATAAACATGTTGAAGCTCTATGATCGTCCGTTGGTTTGTACAGAGTATATGGCACGACGTAACAATAGCACTTTTCAAACCATTATGCCAATGCTTAAGCATAACAAAGTTGGTGCTATCAATTGGGGTTTTGTATCTGGTAAAACCAATACCATTTATGCCTGGGATACACCCATGCCAACCGGTGATGAACCTAAACTTTGGTTTCACGATATTTTCCGACAGAATCATACCCCGTTTGATGTTAACGAAGTAAACGTGATTAAAAGTTGTAACGGTAAGGATTTAGGTGTAAAGATTATTCAAAATTCTGATTTTATGGATTCGCTCAACGGCAAAGAAGTTTCACTTTACACCTTGAAAAACTGTACGGGCATGACTGCTCAAATTACTAATTTTGGTGGTCGGGTTGTTTCTCTTTGGGTACCCGATAAATTCGGAAAAATGGAAGATGTGGTTACTGGTTATAAGACGCTAAAAGATTATCAAAAATCAAATGAAGTGTTTTTTGGTGCACTGATTGGCCGTTACTGTAACCGGATTGCAAATGGAAAATTCAGTCTGAACGGCAAAAACTACCAACTGTCCATCAACAATGGCAAAAACACCTTGCACGGTGGTCCCAATGGATTTCACAACGTTGTATGGGATGCACACCTTTTTAGAAATAATAAAGGCGAAGATGCATTGGAACTAACTTATCTTTCAAAAGACGGAGAAGAAGGTTACCCAGGCAACTTAAATGTCAAGGTAATTTATACCCTGACTAATCAGAATGAGCTGAAAATAGAATATGCTGCCACTACAGATCAACCAACCGTTATCAATCTGACTCACCATTCATTCTTTAATCTGAATGGATTCTCAGAAGGTAAAGCCAAAACCATTAATACTCATGTGTTGAAAATCAACGGTTCAAGCTTCACACCAACGGATGATGGTCTTATTCCAACTGGCGAAATAGCAAAAGTAAAAGGAACACCAATGGATTTTACAAATCCTACTGCCATAGGGGAACGTGTAAATGAAAACTTCCAAGCCTTGATTTATGCCAAAGGTTATGATCACAATTGGGTTTTGGATAGACCAGGAACAGAAATCACTGAAGCAGCTGTGATTTATGAACCTTCAAACGGCATCCAAATGCGCGTTCTAACAGACCAACCAGCACTTCAATTTTATGGTGGAAACTTCTTTGAAGGAAAAGATACCGGGAAATATGGTGAAGTTTATAATTTTAGAACTTCATTCGCCCTTGAAACACAACATTATCCGGATAGTCCGAATCATCCAAACTTTCCGAGTACAGTATTAAATCAGGGTGAAACCTATAAGCACATTTGTGTTTATAAATTTGAAATAGTCAAATAGAGAGATTAAAATAATTATCCCTTTAAAACAAATCAGGGTCTCTCTGATTGTTTCGTTTTTTAAGACAGGAAAGAATGTTTGATACTAATTCAAACATTCTTTCTTTTTTAACGACCCGATTGAAAATTGTCAATAAGTTCTTTTGTTTTTAAGTGAAATATATGAGTTTAGCGAGGGTTTGTTAACTTGTGATGCTGTGTCAAATAAATAAGCAGTAAAGCTGAAATCAGCTACTCGGATGGCTCTGTAACAAGAGGAAGCAAAACCGGAACCCTGGCCTTGCCTTATGCCGAAACCGGAGATAATCTACAGTTTTACCTGTTCTTCAGGTCAGAAAGTGATCCGACAATCGTGTCAACGAGTCAGTATCTTGGAAGCCTGACCGTTTCTTATTAGCTGTCTTTCAAATGAGAAGCCTCTGCATAAAGTTGCAGGGGCTTTTTTGTGAAACGGAATTGGGATGAATTAATTTCAATAAATCAAAAATCATTATTTGATTGAATATTTTCAAAAATCTTTGTCTGATAAAGAATTATTTCGTACTTTTGTACCCGAAATAGACTATGGAGGAGGGGACAACAGTCCCCTCGTTTGTTGTAATAACCCGAATATGATTTTAAAAGACACTATAAATCAGATAGTTGAAAATTATCTGATGGAGACAGATTATTATTTGGTGGATGTAAAACTCAGTCCGGATAATCGAATTTCAGTGGAAATCGATTCTTTTGAAGGTGTTTCCATTGACTTTTGTGCTGAGTTAAATAAACATATTGAGGCTCAATTTGATCGGGAAGTGGAAGATTTTGAATTGGAAGTGAGTTCAGCCGGACTGACTGAACCCTTCAAAGTGATTAAACAGTACGAGAAAAACATTGATAATGAGGTGGAAGTGCTGACCAAAACAGGGAAGAAGTTTGCCGGAATTTTGGCTGAAGTACGTGAAACGGAATTTGTACTTGAAATTGAAAAAACAGAAAAACCCGAAGGTTCGAAACGTAAAGTAACAGTGATAGAGAGCCTTACGTTCAACTACGAAGAAATAAAACATACAAAATATATAATTAGATTCAAATAGGCCATGAGCAAAAAAGAAACTATCAGCTTAATTGATACTTTTTCAGAGTTTAAGGAACTCAAAAGTATCGATAGAAGTACATTAATCAGTGTAATGGAAGAGTCGTTCCGTAACGTGATTTCGAAAATGTTTGGAACCGATGAAAATTACGATGTCATTATCAATCCTGATAAAGGTGACTTCGAAATTTATCGTAACCGTACCATCGTGGCCGATGATGAACTGGAAGATCCAAATCTTCAGATTACATTGACGGAAGCGCTTAAAATTGATGACGATTTTGAAATTGGCGAAGATGTGACTGAGACTGTTGACTTTATGGGCTTTGGTCGTCGTGCCATCCTGACCTTACGTCAAACGCTCTCTTCCAAAATTCTGGAACTTCAGAAAGATAACGTTTTTTCAAAATACAGCGAAAAAGTAGGTCAGATTGTAAGTGCCGAACTTTACCAGATTTGGAAAAAGGAAATGTTGTTGATTGACGACGAGGGAAATGAGCTTTATTTGCCAAAAACTGAACAAATTCCAACTGATTTTTACCGCAAAGGTGATACCGTGCGTGCCGTGGTGGCGATGGTTGAGAATAAAAATAATAACCCTAAAATTATTCTTTCACGTATTTCACCGGTTTTCCTCGAACGTCTTTTCGAACTGGAAGTCCCTGAAATTCACGAAGGCTTGATAACCATTAAGAAAATTGCCCGCATTCCGGGTGAAAGAGCCAAAGTGGCTGTTGAATCATACGACGATCGCATTGATCCGGTTGGAGCTTGCGTTGGTGTGAAAGGTTCACGTATCCACGGAATTGTTCGCGAATTGCGCAACGAAAACATTGACGTTATAAATTACACAAACAATGTCAATCTATTTATATCCAGAGCATTGAGCCCTGCTAAAATTTCTTCCATTCGCTTGAACGAGGTCGACAAAAAGGCCGAGATTTATCTGAAACCGGAAGAAGTTTCGCAGGCTATTGGTAAAGGTGGTCTGAATATCAAACTGGCCGGAATGCTTACAGGTTATACACTCGATGTATTCCGTGAACTGGATGAAGATACTGAATCAGAAGATATTTACTTAGACGAATTCAGCGACGAAATCGATCAATGGGTTATCGATGCCTTGAAAGCAATTGGTTGTGATACCGCTAAAAGTGTTTTGGCCATCTCCCGTCAGGATTTGATTACCCGTACCGATTTGGAAGAAGAAACCGTTGATGAAGTATTGGCTATTCTGACTGCCGAATTTGAAGACGAAGTATAAAGACATTTCGAGTTTTACGTTTCGTGTTTCCCCGATATATCGGGACAAGCTATATTTCCTGTTCTGTGTTAACTCCGGAACTTTTTAAAATAGAAAACTATATAATAGAATATGTCTATAAGATTAAGTAAAGCCTGTAAAGATTTGAATGTCGGTATGCATACCGCCGTTGAATTTTTGGCGAAAAAAGGTCATAAATTAGCGCTCGATCCCAATTTAAAATTGGATGACGATTTACACCTTTTACTTGCAAAAGAGTTTAATAAAGATATGGCTCTGAAAATTGAATCAGAGCGATTAAGTCAGGAGCGTTTGTTGAAAGAAAAAGCGCCTACTGTATCTATTGAAGGCTATAATCAGCCAAAGCCGGTAGAAAAAAAGATAGAAAACATTTCTATTTCGGTACCTGAAGATAAACTACCTCAATTTAAACAGGTTGGTCAGATTGATTTGACTCCAAAACGACCTGCACCAAAACCGGTAGAGAAAGTGCAGCCTCCTGTTGCTGAAGCTCCAAAACCTGTTGAAAAAGTGGAGAACAAAGCGCCTGAAGCTCCAAAAACGGTAGAGAAAGTAATTGAAGAATCCAAAAAAGAGACCATTCCTGTTGAACCTAAAGCTGCAACACCGGAAGAGAAAGTCGCTGTTAAGGAAGCCGTTAAGACTGAAGTAAAAGAAACAATAAAAACCGATTCCGAAACAAAACCGGAACAAACAATACAAGCTCCGGAAACAGTAAAAAAGAAGGAACCAAAAGAGACCAAAATTATTGTTGTAGACATTCCTGAAGGAATTATTGAAACGAAAGATAACGACCACGAAGAAGATGAAATCTTTTCGTTGCGTACTCCTACCTTAGATGTTGCTCCGGTAGTTATTGGGACTATTGATTTGAATTTGTTGAATCAAAGTACCAGACCCAAAGCAAAATCAAAAGAGCAAAAACGCAAAGAACGGGAAGAAAAAATAACTAAAACAGTTTTCGACGGTAAAAAACCCCTAATTAATGATAAGAAAATTGTTCTTGGTGGAGCTGCTACCGGAACAGATGCTTTTCATCCTAAGAAAAAGCGGGAACGCTTCTCAAGTCAGCGTGTTGATATAAACAAAGCATCTCAGTCAAGTACCGGTGGTCCTGCTCAGGGTTTAGCACATCCAAAGAAAGTCACTCCCGGAACAACCGGCGGAGCTGGTGCTGCTGGAGCAAAACCGAATAAAAACGGAGCTAAAAGACCTATCAAAACTGTTGTAAACGAGGAAGATGTACAGAAACAAATAAAAGAAACCCTGGCTCGTCTATCCGGTGCCAATAAAAAAGGGAAAGGCTCAAAATATCGCCGTGATAAACGGGATAATGTAAGTGCCCGTCAACAGGAACAGGCTCAACGTGAACGCGATGAAGAAAGCGTAATCAAACTGACCGAATTTGTGACTGCCAGTGAATTGGCAACCATGATGGATGTAACGGTTAATCAGGTCATTGCCACTTGTATGAGTATTGGTATGATGGTTTCGATTAACCAACGTCTGGATGCTGAAACGATTAATATCGTGGCTGAAGAATTTGGCTTTAGTACCGAATATGTAAGTGCCGATGTAATTGAAGCCATTGGTGAAGAAGAAATTGATACGGAAGCAGATTTGTTGCCACGTGCACCAATTGTAACCGTTATGGGTCACGTCGATCATGGTAAAACTTCCTTGCTCGACTATATTCGTAAAGCCAATGTAATTGCCGGAGAAGCCGGAGGTATTACACAGCATATCGGAGCCTATAATGTGACGCTCGAAAGCGGTCAGCAAATCACCTTCTTAGATACTCCTGGTCACGAAGCGTTTACCGCTATGCGTGCTCGTGGAGCAAAAGTAACTGACCTTGCAATCATCATAGTAGCGGCTGACGATAACGTGATGCCACAAACCATTGAAGCCATCAACCACGCATCGGCGGCTAATGTTCCAATGATTTTTGCCATAAACAAAGTCGATAAACCGGGTGCAAATCCCGAAAAAATCAAAGAAACGCTGGCCCAAATGAATTATCTGGTCGAAGATTGGGGTGGAAAATACCAATCGCAGGATATTTCAGCGAAAAAAGGGGATGGTATAGCAGAATTACTTGAAAAAGTATTGCTTGAAGCTGAGCTGCTTGAACTGAAAGCCAATCCAAATAAACGTGCTATTGGTTCTGTCATTGAATCTACCCTGGATAAAGGACGTGGTTATGTGTCCACCGTTTTGGTACAGAATGGAACACTGCGTCAGGGTGATGTCGTTTTAGCCGGAACGTATTTTGGAAAGATAAAAGCTATGTTTAATGAACGTAATCAACGTATTACGGAGGTGAAACCAGCTGAGCCGGTATTGATCTTAGGATTGAACGGTGCTCCACAGGCGGGTGACAACTTTAATGTAATGGCTTCTGAGCAAGAGGCACGTCAGGTTGCCAACAAGCGTGAGCAGTTACAACGTGAACAAAGTATCCGAACTAAAAAGCATTTTACACTCGACGAATTAGGCCGAAGAATCGCGCTTGGTGATTTTAAAGAGCTGAATATCATTGTGAAAGGTGACGTGGATGGTTCTGTTGAAGCATTAGCTGATTCTTTATTGAAATTGTCAACTGAAAATATCCAGGTAAACGTAATTCACAAAGCCGTGGGTGCCATTTCCGATTCGGATATTATGTTGGCTGCTGCTTCGAATGCCATTATTTGTGGATTCCAGGTTCGTCCTACTTCTACAGCCCGTAAAATGGCTGATAAGGAAGAAATCGATATTCGTTTGTATTCCATTATTTATGATGCGATTGAAGAAATCAAATCGGCTATGGAAGGTATGCTTTCACCTGAAATCAAGGAGGAAATTACTGCAACAGTTGAAATCGTCGAAGTATTCAAAATTACGAAAGTTGGTACTGTAGCCGGATGTTTGGTTCGGGAAGGTAAAATTAAACGTAGCAATAAAATACGGATTATCCGTGATGGTATTGTAGTTTACTCCGGCGAACTGGATTCGTTGAAACGTTTCAAAGACGACGTAAAAGAAGTTGGAACAAACTATGAATGCGGGTTGAATATCAAAAACTACAACGACATTCGTGTTGGTGATTTAATTGAAAGTTACGAAGAAACAGAAGTAAGAAAAACGCTGTAAAATAGTCAATAATTACTGCTTATAATACGTAGGCCGGTAATCTGAATTTCAGATTACCGGCTTTTTTTGTTCAAATCCTCTTCCATTATATTGTTTAAATCTAAATAAAATATAAAAAAAAGAGCATTTGTCGGGGATGGTTATATATTTGCATTTTACGAAATCGACGTGTTTGCTTAATAATCATAAGTAAATTAAGATTAATTACGGAAAAATTTAATTATTAACCTTTAAATTCGGGAAAAATGAAAGTGAACATTAACTGGACCCGTGTTGTTTATATCCTCGGGGTTATTGCTTTATGTATTTGTGCCATTGATCCAATGGAAGGTTCAATTGGCATTTTAATTGGCAGTATTTTGGTTGCATTGTCAAGCTTTTTGACGAAAGACCGTCATTCGAAAATTTTCATGTACAGTGCCCTTGCTATTATTGTAGGTGTGTTTTTCTTATGGCTGTTTTCATGGTTGGGTGGTATTGGTGAGAGATCCCAATATTCAAAGTGGTGGATTATAACCATGCTTCCATATCCGGCAGGATGGTTGACAATTATTATTGTATTAATTATTCGAATTTTTAAAAAACCCATCCAACAAGACATTTCTTAATTTATAAAAATAAATTTTTATACATGACAAATCCGACAGAGAACAAAATTTATCTTCCATCACAGGAAGTTATCGACCAGGCAAACATCAAAGAGTATGAAGAGTTGTACAAATTCTCCATCGAAAATCGTGAACAGTTTTGGGCTAATCAGGCCGACTATTTATCGTGGTATAAAAAATGGGATAAGGTACTGGACGATTCAAATCCACCCTTTTACAAATGGTTTCCAGGTGCGCAGACAAATATTGTTCACAATGCCATTGACCGTCATCAACATACCGAAGTCCGTAATAAACTGGCCTTGATTTGGGAAGGTGAGCCGGGCGATGTCCGTTCATTTTCCTATCACGCACTCAATCGTGAAGTCTGTCAGTTTGCCAATATTTTGAAAAGTATGGGGGTAAAAAGAGCTGATGTGGTTACGATTTATATGCCGCAGATTCCCGAACAGATTTTTGCCATGCTGGCTTGTGCCAAAATAGGTGCTATTCACAGTGTGGTTTATGGTGGTTTTAGTCACGAAGCCTTAGCCGACCGCATAAATGATGCGAATAGTCGGGTAGTAATTACTGCCGATGGTGGTTACCGTCGGGGTAAAGTGGTGGAAATGAAATCGGTGGTAAATAAAGCGATGGAGCTTTCGCCCACGATGGAAATTTGTATCACCGTGAAACGCACAAATGTGGATGTATATATGGAAAATGGTCGTGATTATTGGTACCACGATTTAGTGGCTTTACCTATTGCTGCCTCAAAATGTGACACCGAAGTGATGGAAGCTGACGATACCTTGTTTTTGCTTTACACTTCCGGTTCAACCGGTAGACCGAAAGCCATGATTCATACTCACGCCGGTTACAGTGTCTATACTTCGACCACACATCGCATGGTTTTCGACATAAAACCCGATGATCGTTACTGGTGTGCTGCCGATCCGGGATGGATTACCGGTCACAGTTATATTGTGTACGGACCGTTGATGAACGGTGCCACCATTATTATGTATGAAGGTGCGCCGACTTATCCCTATCCCGACCGTTGGTGGAAAATGGTTGAACGTTACGGAATCAACATTTTATATACTTCACCTACTGCTATTCGTGGTTTAATGCGTTTTGGTGATTCGTGGCCAAACCGGAATGATTTGAGTTCGTTGCGATTGTTGGGTTCAGTGGGTGAACCAATCAATCCTGAAGCGTGGCGCTGGTATCACGAAGTTATTGGGAACAGCAAATGTCCGATTATGGATACCTGGTGGCAAACCGAAACAGGTGGTTTTATGATTACGCCTTTACCGGTAACACCATTAAAGCCGGGTTCAGGAACGAAAGCATTTTTTGGAAATGAAATAGCGGTGGTGGATGACGATGGAAAGGAAGTGGGAGCAAATGAAGAAGGAACACTCGTTATAAAATCTCCGTGGCCGGGAATGACAGCCGGAATATTCAAAGACCCGGAACGTTATCTCGATATTTACTGGTCGAAATATAAAAAACAAGGTTGGTATCTGACCGGCGATTCCGCAAAAAGAGATGAAGATGGCTATTTTTGGATTATCGGACGAACTGACGACGTGATTAAAGTAAGCGGTTACCGACTTGGAAGTGCTGAAATAGAAAGCGTCATGATTAGTCATCCCGCTATTGCCGAATCGGCTGCCGTGGCACTGCCACATCCGATAAAAGGGAATTGCATTCATATTTTTGCCATTTTACGGAATGGATATGAAGCAAGTCTGGAGATGGAACACGACCTTATCAACCACGTAGTGACCCATATGGGACCAATTGCTAAACCTGAAGCTATAACCATTGTAGACCAGTTGCCCAAAACCCGAAGTGGTAAAATTATGCGCCGTGTGCTGAAAGCCCGTGCTTTAGGATTGCCTGAAGGTGATTTAAGTACCTTGGAAGAATAACTTAAGGAAAAGCTGAATTAGAGTTCAGCTTTTTTTATATCTGAAAATACTATTCTTTTATCAGTTTTGAGAAAGATTTTATTTCGTTGCCAAACAAGATAATACCAAAATAAACAGCTTTCGGTAAGTTTGATACATCTATCGTTATTGAGAGTTTCCCTTTTCCTGAAATTGGTATTTTCTTAACCAATAGTCCATCAGACGAACTCAAATTAAAGCTTACATCACTGATTGATGAAGGAATATCAAGAGCTAACGATATAGTTGAAATAAAAGGATTAGGAGAAATCCGAATTATATCAGTTTTTAAATTTTGCAATCCTTCCCAGGAAACATAGTAATTATTTAAATTTTCGCATGGATAATCGAGACCTTCTTGCTTATACACTACCCCATATTTATCGGAAAAACAAGCGATACCAGAGTAAATATCATATCTTCCAATCTGGTATATATAAAATAAACCATTAAAGATATCCCCAATACCTTCAATCCAACAATACTGCCATCTTTCTCCATTTAATTTTAATTCGGTACGATACTCACCATTTTGCATTAAACGCTGTCTTTTGGAAACTACAACTAATTTATTTTCAGTGGCATACAGATTGGCAAGCTGAAATGTGTCATTGACCTGAAGACTAAAATCATACAGAATATACTCATTGTCAGGAAAATAGTTTTGTTTGGGGTCTTCGTTGTAAATATAAAATTTCTTGTTTTCATAGCGCGAAATTCCGAAAGAACTTTTTTGATAAACCTTATTATTTATCAAAGTATCATGTATTTGCAGAACAGCTTGTATTTCACCATGACATCCAGATCCTTTTAATCCAGGAGGTCCAAAACAGCTAACATAACCATATATAGCACCTTCAGGAAACATTTTTATTTCCTGTGCTGCTAAGCTATAAAAGAAGATTAAAATAAAAAAAGACAAGAATGAACTTTTCATACTTTTTTCTTTATCTAAACAGTTGATTTTGAATACTGATTCTGCAAAGCTATGTAAAATTTAATTAATGATGCTAAGTACATGACAAAAATTTAGCAGAACTTGTTATTGTATAGTATATCAATGATTTACAATAGGGGCTTCCGCCCCTAAAACCCCGACTAACTTTTTGTCTTGAAACAAAAAGTAAGCAAATGGAACAATCCGATTTATCGGATATAGTTCAAGACTATGCCCGCTTCGCTCGAAAAACTTGCGCTCAGTTGGCTGAAACCGTCCAAACTCGCTCCTTCGTCGCTCAAACAGGACAGTTTCTTGCGCCAACTTCACTTGTTTTCCGGCTCACCGGACGAAGTCAATCCAGCGATAATGCCACTACTGTGCAGCTAATCAAATAATTATAAATTATTGTCATGTACTAAATTAATTCTGATAAAATATCAGGATTAATTTCTGACTATTCAGCCTTAATTTCCAACACATCACTCAATTTGGTCGTGTAGCAGGGTGATAGTTTTTCATTTTTAAGTTTCCACTTCCGGTCGAAGCCCTGAGCTGCAATTTTTACTTTCTGTTTACCATACGATTCGTTCAGACTGTCCATAACTCCCATAATCTTACTGTATTTATCCCGGTTGCGCACATCAAACAAATCGCCCTGGAATGGTCGTTCCGGCACAATCTCGGTAATAATCACCCCGGCTTTCTTGTATCGATAGCCGTCTTTATAAATTGATTTCAAAGCCGCAAGCGCAAAGCGAATTATTTCGGTAGTATCATTTGTTGGCACCGGCAATTGTAATAGCAGTTGGTTGGAATACTGTGGCTGATTGCTGGCAAACGGATTGGTATGTATAAACACCATAAGCACCGAGGCCAATGACTGTTGTTTACGTAGTTTCTCCGCACACGAAGCCGCAAAATTAGCCACTGCTTCCGAAATAGGCGCAAGCTCCGTCAGTCGCTCTCCAAAGCTGCGTGACGTGCAGATTGATTTCTTGGTTACCGAACTATCCATTTCAATACAGGGCGTGCCTCGTAACTCCAGCCAGGTACGTTCACCCACCACACCCAACTCTCGTCGCACCCAACTTTTACTTCGCTGAGTAAAATCCCAGGCAGTTTTTACGCCGTAATACTGGAGTTTTTTCGTGAACTGCCTGCCAATGCCCCAAACATCGTTTATCTCAAACAGTTTCAACGCTTTCTCCCGTTTTTCGTCCGAGTCAATTATGCAAACACCTTTGTAGTTTTTGTATTTCTTGGCAAATTTACTGGCTACTTTAGCCAGTGTTTTGGTAGGCGCAATGCCCAGACTCACCGGAATTCCGGTATTGCGGGTGGTTGTTTGCACTATTTTTCCTCCTAACTCGTAGAGATTGATGTTTTCAAAACCATCAAACATCAAAAAAGCCTCATCGATAGAATAAATCTCTATTTCAGGAACAAACTGCTGAATAACAGTCATTACACGATGTGACATATCGCCGTACAACACATAGTTCGACGAAAAAACAGCCACCTGATTAGTTTCAATCAGTTCCTTCAGTTTGTAGGCGGGTTCGCCCATTGGAATTCCCAGGGTTTTTGCTTCAGCGGAACGCGCAATCACACAGCCGTCGTTGTTGGATAAAACCACGACCGGTTTGCCATTGAGCGACGGATTAAAAACCCGCTCGCAGGACGCATAAAAATTATTACAATCGAGTAAACCGTACATGTTTAATGTGCTAATGTGCTAATATGCCAATGTGCTAATATGCCAATGTGCTAATATGCTAGTGAGTTAAGAGGATAAGTTGATTGTTTAATAATTGGCACATTGGCATATTGACTCATTGGCACATTATTTCTTATGACTCTTTATTGAATAGGTCACCACGCCCCAAATACAGAAATTATTTTCTTCGGTTACTTTGAGCGCTTGAAACTTCGGATTAGCTGGGATGAGGTAGACGGCATCCGGCTCAATTTTAATATATTTCAGGGTAAATTCACCGTCGATAAAACACACAGCCGTATCACCATCCTGTGGCTTAATGGACTTGTCAATCACTAAAATATCACCATCTACAATGCCCGCATCCTGCATCGAAGCACCTTTCACCCGACCATAGAATGTACTCGACGGATTGGAAATCAACTCTTTGTTGAGGTCGATTTTCAGATCGATATAATCCTGAGCCGGACTGGGAAATCCTGCTGCAATGCCACCATCCACGAGTGGCAACTCCAGCACGGTTTCGGTATTGGCCGAATAAAAATCAAGGGTTGAAGAACTTGCTATTTTATTGATTTTTTGCATGTTATCTGAATAGAGTTTGCGTGTCAGTATTTCATTCCAACTTATGACAAAGTAACGCATTTTGTTTCAAAAACCTTCAAAATCTTATCATAAAACTTGCATCAAGTTTCCAACAACAGCGTTTCTGTTATTTCGTAGACAAATGTTTTTTAGTACTTTTGCAAATCTATGTATATGTAGCCTATTTTTCACACATTCAGTTTTACACATTATGAGCATTATTCAAATTAAAGACAAAAAATTCAGCTTATCCATTCCCGAAATCGAAATTCAGAAAGCAGTGCGTGCTGTTGCTGAGGCTATAAACCGTGATATGGCCGACAAAGATCCCCTTTTTATTTGTGTGCTGAATGGTGCCTTTATGTTTGCCGGCGATTTAATGAAAACGGTAAATATAGCTTGTGAAATTACGTTTATCAAACTCTCGTCATACGATGGACTTTATACTACCGGCACTGTGAAAGAAATTATCGGACTCAATGAAAGTGTGGTAGGACGGAATGTGGTAGTGGTTGAAGATATTGTGGATACCGGCATTACAATGGAGCGTATTTTGGGTTCGTTGCGAGCTAAAGGTGCTAATGAAATACGTGTGGCTACTTTTCTTCAAAAGCCAGATGCACTGCAACGTGATATTACGGTAGATTATATTGCTATGAAAATTCCAAACGATTTTATTGTTGGTTACGGACTGGATTACGACGGATATGGTCGTAATCTGAAAGATATTTACACAGTTGTCTCGGAATAAATAATAAAAGAATATAGCAATGTTGAACATTATTATGTGTGGTGCACCCGGTTGTGGGAAAGGAACTCAGAGTGACTTAATCGTTGAGAAATACTCGTTAACCCACTTATCTACAGGTGATTTGCTTCGAAAGGAAATCGCTACGAAAACTGACCTGGGAATTATTGCCGACAGCTACATTTCCAAGGGTGAATTAGTTCCGGATGAAATGATTATTGATATATTGTTGAAATATGTTGAAAATCAACACGACGACAGCAATGGGATTATTCTGGACGGATTTCCACGTACGGTGGCTCAAGCCGAAGCACTGGAAGTGATGTTGAAAAATCTGGATAAAGAAATTTCGCTTTTAGTTGATTTAAAAGTAAGTGAAAATGAGTTAATTGACAGGCTTATTATTCGCGGGAAAACATCAGGACGAAGCGATGATAATATAGAAACCATTAAAAAACGCCTGGATGTTTATCATAAACTCACCGAACCGGTCAACGATTTTTATAAAAACAAAAACCAATACACGCCCATCGATGGTATGGGTACAATTGAGGAGATTTTCGGACGTATTTCCGAAGTTATCGATTCTAAAATAGCTTAAACATACAATTTTAGATTTAGATTTACGATTGGGTTTTTAAAACTTATCTATGTTCCGGTTCCAGTCTAAAATCTAAAATTTAAAATTTAAAATAAAAAAATGGCAAGTTCAAACTTTGTTGATTACGTAAAGATATTTTGCCGCTCGGGCAAAGGTGGAGCTGGTTCCAAGCATTTATACCGCGACAAACTGACCATGAAAGGTGGTCCGGATGGAGGTGATGGTGGACGTGGCGGTCATATCATTTTGCGTGGAAGCAAAAATCACTGGACGCTTATTCATCTAAAATATGCCCGTCATATCCATGCCGGTGATGGCGATGGTGGCAGTCAGAGTCGTAGTTTTGGAAAAGAAGGCGAAGATAAAGTGATTGAAGTGCCTTGCGGAACGGTGGTTTATGATGCTGAAACGGGTGAATATTTGTGTGATATTACTGAAGATGGGCAGGAAGTGGTTTTGGTACAGGGTGGTCGTGGCGGTCAGGGGAACTGGCATTTTCGCACATCAACGAATCAAACACCCCGTTTTGCTCAGCCAGGCGAACCTCCTATCGAAAAAACGGTTATTCTGCAACTCAAAGTACTTGCTGATGTCGGACTGGTAGGTTTTCCGAATGCCGGAAAATCAACTTTGTTGTCGGTTGTTTCGGCTGCAAAACCTGAAATCGCTGATTATCCTTTTACCACACTCGTTCCCAATCTGGGAATTGTATCTTATCGTGACGGAAAGTCCTTTGTCATGGCCGATATTCCCGGAATTATTGAAGGAGCTGCCGAAGGTCGTGGACTCGGTTTGCGTTTTTTGCGCCATATTGAGCGAAACTCTATTTTGCTGTTTATGATTCCGGCTGATAGTGACGATATCATTAAAGAATTTGATATTTTACTCAATGAATTAAAGCAATACAATCCTGAATTGGTTGACAAACAGCGCGTTTTAGCCATAACCAAATGCGATATGCTGGATGAGGAATTGTTGGAAGAATTGAGAAAAGAACTTCCGAAAGACATTCAAACGGTGTTTATTTCATCGATATCCGGTCTGGGAATTCCAGAGTTAAAAGACCTGATTTGGACAGAAATCAACAAAGAATCCAACAAGGTGGTTGAATTCTCTCATCGCCCTATGGAGATTAGTCAGAAACTGATTGATGCCGAAGAATGGGATGAAGAAAATGAGGAAGAATGGAACGATGATGAGGAAGAGGATGATTTGAGTAAATACAAAGGCATCGGTTGGGACGAATTGTAACCCCTAACCCCTAAAGGGGCATATTGTTTGTTGATTTAATCTACTAACATAATTTAGTCCTGATCAAATAATTGGCTATGAAGACTTTCACCCTTCTTTTTATTTTTGGCTTAACAATTTTAATGAGTCAATTAGTAGCTCAAAACCCTAAAGTTATAAGTTTTTCACATTTTTATGATGGCACTAAGGATTTACGTGTGTTGGGAAATTGCATCTCGAAAAATGTTTTGAAAAATAATACGCTGTTTCTGACCATTTATGTGAATAGTAATGGAATGGATATAAATGCCCATCGTCCAAAAGTTGAAATGCGTAAAGAAATCCTCTATATTGAACTTGAAGACACTAATAAAGTAGTATTTAAAAGAGAATACAATCCAAAAACCCGCAAGTACGAAACAAGAGGTTATCAGAAAAGTGCTGTTTACCACACACCTATCGGAGGTCCTGATTTTCAACGATTCGAATTTGTAATTTCAACTGTCAAAAAAATGCCAGATAACATATATTTTGGCACCCAACTTCTAAAAGCTTGTCCTACGAAACCCATACAATTTGAAATTTTAAGAAACGATACTATAAACCTTATCAATAAAAATGGACAGAGGAATGGTTTTTGGTATGAATTCTATCCATCCGGCAAAATGAAAACCATTAAAAAGTATAATAATGGATCTTTTCAGTATGGAAAGGTATACGATGAAAATGGGAAAGAAACAGGAGAGATTTATGAAACAGGTTGTTGAATAAGTGAATAACACAGTAATTTATAGCGTATCTATTTCTGGAAAATTTGATAATAAATAAAAGCGCAGATTGTATTTCCTTTACAACTACCCGTCAGGGCGGTGTAAGCGTGGGCAATTACGCATCATTCAATCTGAGTCCATTTTCGGGTGATAATCCGGTTCATCTGGAAGAAAATCATCAACTTCTGTGTCAAAAACTGGGCATTGAACCTTCAAAATTAATCATTCCATTCCAAACACATGGAACTGAGATCCGTATAATAGACCAAGCCTTTTTCCATGGTTCTGCTGACGAAAAAACATACTGCCTGAATGGGGTTGATGCACTGATTACGCAACTTCCGGGGGTTTGTATCGGAGTCAGCACTGCCGATTGTGTTCCTCTGATTTTCTTTGATGCTCAGAAAAAAGTAGTTGCTGTAGCTCATGCCGGATGGCGGGGAACTTGTGCGCGCATTGCAGAAAAAACCCTGTTGACAATGATTGAAAAATTTGGTTGTAATACTACGGATATAATCGTTTCTATTGGACCATCCATTTCAGTTGCTGTGTATGAAGTTGGCAACGAAGTATTAAAAAACTTTGAGAATGCCGGATTTGATACCGGAGAAATTTTTGTGGAGCGAAACGGCTCTGTTTATCTCGATCTTTGGGAAGCAAACCGACAATCGTTACTGAATGCCGGAATTATACCCGAACATATTGAGATTGCAGGAATTTGCAGCTATACCGAACACGAGCGTTTCTTTTCCGCACGTCGATTGGGAATAAAATCGGGGAGAATGTTGAGTGGAATTATGATTCAATGTGCCAATTAGCCAATATGAAAATGTGCCAATAAAAAGAAATGAATATTCAAATTTCATCAAAAATACGTGAAGCCTGTCCAGATTTAAAACTGGCAATTATTCGCTGTGAAGTACAAAATTCAGCTAGTTCTGCTGGGTTATGGCAGGAAATGGAAGCTGAAATACTGAGAATCAGGAATACTTACACCATTGAAGAAATCAATAAACGACCTGAAATTGCAGCTACCCGCCAGGCTTATAAGATCTTGGGCAAAGACCCGAACCGCTACCGTCCATCAGCCGAAGCTCTTTGTCGACGGATAGTTCGTGAGATTGAGATTTATAAAGTCAACACATTGGTTGATATCATTAATCTTGTTTCTATTCGGAGTGGATTCTCCATCGGTGGTTTTGATGCCGATAAAATTCAGGGCGATGTGGTGCTGGGAGTCGGAACTGCCGAAGATGAATTTGAAGCTATCGGACGTGGACTGCTGAATGTGGACGGAATGCCTCTTTATCGTGACAAAATTGCCGGAATCGGTACGCCAACCAGTGACAATGAACGAACAAAAATTAGCGATTTAACGATAAATCTGTTGTTGATAATCAATGGGTACTCAGGAAATGACGGCTTGCAGAAATCTGTTGAACACAGCAGGGAATTGTTCAAGAAATACGCCGGTTTAGCTTTGTTTGAGCTTGAATATATCAGCTAATCCCAACTAATTAATTGTTGTATATTAACTTGCTAACTTCTTCTACAAACTCTACTGCTTGAGGATAAATTCTTCAACAACTTCTTTTGTCATAAAAACAAAATCTTCGTAATCTCCGGTTTGTCTTTTTTCGAATAGTGAGCCAAAAGTATTAAAGAACTGCTTTGAGAGTTTGCCCGGTTTTACAAAATGAAGAGCCAGCATTTGCCTTACTCCGGCATGTGTGTGAGTTTCAATCTGATTAGCAACCAACAATGCTGATGCAGCATAATAACAAGCATATTACAATCGGTTAATTGCCGTATTCCACAACTCATTTTGGGTCAGAATAAGTACTTCTTTTAATGTATTTCGGGCATTTTCAATCCGAAATTCAACTATTTGCTTTCTGCTTTCATCATTCATAGTTGAATACTTTCTTTAGTTACATTTTCAAAAAATGGTGTAATAGAGTATTTCTCAAACCACATTTTTTTTGAGAAAATTTTTGGACTTATTATTACTCCTTTTTCAACCTCAAAATCAAAAAGCGGGTATGAAATCATTTTTTCATCTTCTCTGCTAACTTTGTCTTTATCGAGCAAAATCAAAAGGTCAATATCACTATCAATTCGTGCTTCACCTCATGCTTCACTTCCATAAAGCCAAAACTGGGCATCAGGAGCAATTCTGTGCAACAGCAACTGGAGTTCAGATATAATTTCGGGGCGACTCATTGGTTTATCAAAAATGATTATCACATATTTACGTTGCAAATATACAATCTTATTGCAAATTAGTTTCCTAATTCCGATAAAATCTTCTCTAAATCTTCGTCCAGTTCATGTAACTGCTTTTTGCAGAATTCCATCAATACGGCTGCCCGTTTTACTTTCTCCGAAATTACATCCATATTTACTTCCGAATTGTTTTCAAGTTCTGCCAGAATCTGCTCCAGTTCGGCAACAGCTTCTGTGTAGGTTTGTTTTTTCATGATTGGCCCCTAAATCCCCCCAAAGGGGACTTCTGAAAAGTTTATATGTTGATTTTTCTAAAATTATTTTCTATGAAATTACTGAGAATTATTGCTAACTAAAAGTCCCCTTTCGGGGGATTTCGGGGGCTCTATTCGTCCGAAAAATGTACCAACACATGCCGGTACGAGTTGAAAATCTTTGATTTGGATACAAACCCAAGATAGACCTTGTCGTCGTCGACCACCGGTAAATACCAGGAGCCGGTATCTTCAAAAATATCCATCACCTTCTCCATTGGCATGCTAACATTCAGCGAGGCGGGAATCGATGTCATCAGTTTACTCACTTTAAAGCGGTCGTACAAATCGGGGCGGAACATGATATTGCGTACTTCGTCCACCAGCACAATGCCAATAATTACATTGGTTTGCGGATTCAGTACCGGAAACAGATTGCGTTTGGAGCGTGAAATATTTTTCACCAGTTCACCCAGCGACATCTCGGGATTCAGAACAATAAAATCAGTTTCGATAAAGTTTTCCATTTTGAGCATGGTCAGAATGGCTTTATCCTTGTGATGCGTAAGCAACTCCCCTTTCTGTGCCAACCGCATAGCGTACAGACTGTGAGGTTCGAAAAGAATAATAGTCAGATACGAAACAGTGGAAACAATCATCAAAGTCATAAACAGATTATAACCCCCCGTCAGCTCCGCAATAAGGAAAATACCGGTAAGTGGTGCATGCATGACGCCCGACATAAGTCCCGACATACCAGCCAGTGCAAAGTTTGATTCGGGGATTGGAAGACCCATCATGCGGAGTAAATGAGCAACAATAAATCCGGTTAAGCAACCCACAAACAGCGAGGGAGCAAAAATACCACCGACGCCTCCACCACTCGTAGTGGCTGCCGAAGCAAAGATTTTAAACACGATAATAAGTACCAGATACACAATCAATACCCACGGACTGTTTCCCATACCCAGAAACAAACTGCGATCGAGTACAGTGGCTGAATGACCGTTAAGCAAGGCCACAATGGTATCGTAACCTTCGCCGTAAAGTGGAGGAAAAATAAAAATCAACAAACTTAGCATAGAGCCACCAATTGCCAGTTTACTGTAAGGGTTTTTGAACCTGCGGAAAAGTCCTTCCAGGCGGTTCATTCCACGGGTAAAATAGAGCGAAACCAATCCACAGATAATTCCAAGTAAAATCAGATAAGGTATTCGTGAAATGGCAAAACTTTCGTAGGTACCAAATTCAAAGGTAAACGAACTGCCCGAAAAGAAATAAGATAAGGCTGTGGCGGTAACCGACGAAATAAGCAGCGGAACAATGGCGGTAAGCGTCATATCGAGCATCAGCACTTCCAGGGTGAAAACAAGTCCGGCAATAGGTGCTTTAAAAATCCCACCAATCGCTCCGGCAGCTCCACAACCCACCAACAGCATCAGTGTTTTCTGATCCATTTTGAAGAAATTCCCCAGATTCGACCCGATGGCAGCACCGGTTAGTACAATAGGTGCTTCAGCTCCTACCGAACCACCAAAGCCAATGGTGATGGAACTACCTACCAGCGACGACCAGATATTATGAAGTTTCAGGATGCTTTTTCGTTGCGAAATAGCGTATAGAATGCGGGTAACACCATGACTGATATTATCCTTAACCATATAACGAACAAAAAGGGAAGTGATTAGAATACCTACTATAGGAAATACCAGATACCAGTAATTAACGGAGTGTTTACTAAAGCTTTCGGTGAGGAGATATTGAATAAGATGAATGCTCGATTTGAGTAAAAATGCTGCTGTGGCTGTAAATAGTCCAATCAATAAGCTCAATATCAAAATGAAATTGCGCTCTTTGATGTGCAACTCCCGCCACGCAATCATCCGTATATACCAACTTTTACTTTCCATACCTAAGGATAAAACTTGCTGCAAAGATAAGGAAAAATAGTTGTAGCTTGAAATTAATAAAACCGATCAGCTGGGTTGATGTATAAATACAACAATAGCTATATTAGCTATACAGTTATATTACAGGGGCTTCCGCCCCTAAACCCCGACCTGCTTTTTGTCTTAACACAAAAAGTAGGCAAATGGAACAATCCGATTTATCGGATATAGTTCAAGACTCCGTCCGCTTCACTCGAAAAATTTGTCGTTTGCAGGCTGAAAACTTTTCTGTTTGAACCTCAACGGAATACGTCGAGGTTCAAACAGAAAAGTTTTCTTGACGCCTACTTCACTCCATTTTTCGGCTCACCGGACGAGGTCAATCGGTAATTATATAGCTCTGTTAAATAAATATTTTAATGCCTCCTTCTATACTCCAATCAGGTAGATTGTTCATCTTTTACAAGGTTTTGAAGTATCCAGCTTTCCAGGTCAGTATCAGCATCCAAATTCAACCGTTTCTTGATCGTTTTACGACGGGTGTACATGGTCTTTTTTATCATGCCTAATAAATTGCAGGAGTCATTTATATTTACCTTTAAGCAAATCAATGCTATTACCATTTGATCAGTTTCAGATAATTCAGTATGTTCTTCTTTCAACCTGGAAATGCCATTATCAACTAATTGATTGACATCTTTTATGTATATTTTCCAATCATTTTTTGTTAATATTGATTGTTCCGTTATTTCCTGAACAAATGCTTCTTTCGTTGTGAATCCCTTCTTTAATTTATAAATATTCAAGGTGTTTCCTATCTTGTTTTTCAAATTCAACTGAATGATTTCCTTTTTTTGTTCGTTGTTCTTTTTCTCCGATTGTTTTTCAAACTCCAAGGTTTGCATTTTACTATCTTGTATTATTTTTACTTTGTTATTCCAGCTAATTATTTGCAGGATAATTAATAAGGCAATGATAATACCTGTTCCCAATATAATTATCCAGATTAATTGGGTCTGAATAGCGATAGTCAATTCGGCTTTTTGATTTTCACTCTCTGATAAATCAAATTGTTTATCAATACGGTAAAGCTGACTTCTTATGTTTTTCTGGAATACAGAATCTCTTTTTACATAGGCCCTTTCTAAAAGCTTATAAGCATCTTTAAAATTGCCATTATTTTTATTAATTAATGCTCCTGAAACAAATCCTATAAAAGCATCCGGATTCTTCTTTGTCTCATTAAATGATATGGTCAGATAATATCTTGCTGAATCAGGCATATTTAATTTATTATAGATATATGCCAAATAGGAAGCATAATAAGGAAGGTCAGAGCGAATATACCTATAACCACTTAGAATGTAATTCTTAGAAAGATATAAATCTTTCTGATATAACAATTCCCCTTGCCTCATAAGTATGGAGTAATAATTTAAAGAATCTCCGGCATTTTTTGACAAGCTCAATGCTTCATTTGAATAAGTCATTACCGAATCGAAAGGATAATTTAATTGATTATACATATCCGATATCTCCCTGTACGCATAAGCAGCAGTTTTCATATCGTTCACTAATTTAAAATTGCTGAGCGATTCTTGAAAATATTTCAAAGAATGATTATATAATTCGTCAGACTTGCAGATATATCCCATATTGAAATGAACTAATCCTTTTATTCTGTATTCATCAGTGTTTTCGAGCAAGTTATCAGCCCTTTTTAAAGCTATCATAGCTTTCTCATTCTTATTATTCAACCTGTAAATGCAAGCTTTCAAATAATAAGCAGTTCCTGCATGTTTCTTATCATTTCTTTTTTCATAATACTGAATAGAAAAGTTTATGGAGCTATCCGATAAATTTAGTTTATGGAGTTTATTCAGTGCATAAGTAAAATTCAGCCGCCAGGCAGCATAATCAGCCCGGTTCATTTTTTCGGGCTGTTTAATAGCTGAGAGAATCTTGAACGAACTATCCGGATGAGAATTGAGTAATTCTTCAGCATGTAGAATTTTTGGATTGCGGGTATATCTATCGTTGCAGGATACAAGCAGCAGAATGCAGACAATAATCAGTAAAACAGACTTCATAAATTCAGGTTTAGTTTAATTTTAAATGAGGTTTAGATTTTATTGAAAAGATTGTTGATTTAAAATTGAGAATGCTCAAATATGCCGATAATTTAACTATCAAGCAGTACTGAATTAACTTCTTACCACAGAATCTTTTAAGAAAATCGTAAGTAGTTGTATTTCAATATAATATAAAACTGTTCAATTTTCATTCTTACCCCACTAATTTTTGGTCTTTGTAATAACCCTCTTTAACTTTGTTTGCAAAAATAATCAAATTATTCAACAATTTTAAAACAAAGAGTATGAAACGTTTAATTTTCTTTGCAGCATTTATTGTATGCCTTGCCAAAACATTTGCAGGAAACGAACCAATTGATCTTACAAAGTATCCATTACCACCACCAACTCCTGTACCTACTTCACTTACACAGGAACTTCCGGTTTCAGCTTCTATCAGTGAAACAGAGCTGGCGGTTTATTTTGAACCAACGGTGGGTGATGCAACTATTACAGTGTACGATGCCTACAACAACATCGTATCTCAGGAAACAGTTGACACAGATTCCGAATCAACTGTATTTATTACGAGCAGTAGCTGGAGTACGGGTAGTTATTCTATTACTATTAGCTACGGTACAACAAGTCTGATAGGTTATTTCGATATGGAATAAGCTGAAACCCGAATTATTTAAGCGCTACAGTCTATTTATCCGTTGAGCATAGCAGCTAAAACAGTAAATAAATGGCTCGTAAATCCATGATTATTTCCTGACTGTAGCGCTTAAATTTCTAATTCTATAGGAATCCGACGGAAACCAATTGGAAAAGGAAGGAAACCAATTGGAATAAGACCGATTCCAACTGGAAAAGGAAGGAAACCAATTGGAAAAGGAGTTTTTCCAATTGGAAAAGGAAGGAAACCAATTGGAAAAGGAGTTTTTCCAATTGGAAAAGAAAGGAAACCAATTGGAATAAGAGTTTTTCCAATTGGAAAAGGAAGGAAACCAATTGGAAAAAGAATAATTCCAATTAGAAAAGAAGTTTTTCCAATAAGAATCCATTTATTTAACAATATGGCATTGAAAAATGCTATAAAATAAACCCTAAAACAATATTAATTTTAAAAAAAAGAAAGAAAATGAAAAAGGACAAAGTGGTGCTGGACTTTATTAAGATTCCAATAGCACAAAAAGTAGAATTTACAAGAGGTGTTATCAGCAAGATGAAGAATAACCCGAAATTTACTGACCTTGTTGTAAAAGTTGAAGAGTTAGAAGCCAAAGTTGATTTACTGGAAACCCGTAGTGTGGCAGCATTAGGTGGTGGAAAAGAAGCAACAGCACTGATGCACCAAACAGAATATGAGTTGGATGATATGTTGCGTAAAATGGCTAAGTCGGTCGATGGTATAGCCGATGGTGATAATACCATTATTTTGAGTTCAGGATTTAATCTGGCCAAACAACCTGCACCGGCCATACGACCCGATTTCAGCGTTGAATTGGGTGATAGATCAGGTTCAGTTATTATCCGTCGTCAGGCTGTGGATGGAGCCAAATCGTATATATGGCAATATTGCAGCGGCGAAACACCCGCAGCTACTGATGCCGAATGGACAACTGCAAAGGTTACTTCGAAAGCCTCTGTTGAAATCAGCGGACTGACAGCACTAACCAAATACTGGTTTCGTTCGGCAGTAGTTACTGCCTCCGATACTTCTCCCTATACATCCCCTATAATGCAGGGAGTGGTTTAAATGCAACAATATTAATTACTAAGCGAAATCCTTGCTGATAATAACAAGGATTTCGCAATAAAATAAAATAGAAAAGCTTGTGATTGCTTATCAGTGCAGTCACAAGTTCAGGGAGCAATAATCAGATAACAGTGTAAGCAACAAACAGAACTAAAATAAAACAATTTAAAAATAATCCGTATGAAAAAACTAACATTTATTATCATTTTCTCAGTTATTACTACTGTTAACATGATTATGGCTCAGCAATGGTCGGCAATTACCAATACTAATATTTGGAATTTGAATACAGGTAATGTAGGAATCGGTACAAATACACCTAATGCAACACTACAGGTTTTTGGCAAACAAATGATTGGAAATGGATTACAAGCATCTATTTTGGGAAATAGTTCATTACAAATTCAACAATATCCAAGCATAGAAACATCCTTAAATTTATGGCAATTTGGCAGAGCTAATGCTATAATAGGAAGCAAGCCCGATGATCCTAAATTTTATCTTACAAATGATTATTATGGAGGAGGACTTGGGGATGTAACTCATTCGATTGTTATTGATGAAAATGGAAATGTGGGAATTGGAACAAATCAAACATCTGAAGAGTTTCAAGTGGCAGGAACAATCAAAACTAAAGAACTAATAGTTGAACGGAATGATCCAAATACTGGAGGTATGATTTTTATTACGAACCCGGCAAAAGGTAACACTGTAGGGAATAAATGGGGAATCTACAACATGACCGGAGATACCTTTGGAAATTCACTTCAGTTTTGGGCTTACGATAATCTTGCCTGGAATGGTGGAAACTGTGAACACAGGCTTACATTAGCCGATAATGGTAATGTCGGCATTGGTGTTGTCAAACCCAATGTCAAACTTGATGTTGCAGCGATGAATGGAGATGGAATCAGAATTGGTAAAGTAGGAGATGCAGGAAATTTGGCTGTTCCGCTAACTGCTTTATCAAGTCAATACAACATCGATTTTACAGGATATAGAAATGTTGAACCCGATCAGGTTGGTGCTAGAATATCAGCTCTGCGTTTTAATATTTATCAAACAAACTTAGCTTATGTACAAAGTACAGGATTGGCATTTTATACAAATCCTACAGGTATAAATGCAGGAATAACCGATTTGGTTGAACGAATGAGGATAAGCCCTGATGGCAAAATTGGTATTGGTACCGATACTCCCGACTCTCTGCTCACCGTCAACGGAACCATACATGCCAAACAAATAGTAGTAGATATGAATATTGGATTAGCCGATTATGTATTCGATAAAAGCTATCGGCTTATGCCATTAAATAAAGTAGAAGAATATGTAAACACCAACAATCACTTGCCCGATGTGCCTTCGGCTACTGAAATAAAAAACAAAGGTATGAATATGGGCGAAATGCAAAACAAACTGCTTCAGAAAGTAGAAGAACTGACACTATATGTAATTGAGCAGCAGAAGCAGATAGATCAATTGAAACAGGAATTGAAAAAATAATTTCGTAAAATAAAACTTATCTGTTCACTTCTCAATGAATAGATAAGTTTTATAGATGCTACAATTTATTTTACTAGTTTTGTGAAGTTATCATTATAATTTATCATACTTTAAAACTAATTAAAAATGAAACCAATCATATTATTTCTACTGTGTTTTGTTGTAGTTTTTTTGAATAGTTGCTGTAACGAAGCAAAAATATATATGAAATATCATTTCTTTACCAGAAGTGAAGTGGAAGATGTATATATTAATACTGACTCAGTTATGCACTTTCAGGAAGAAGTTGCAAAAATTGAAACCTATGACAATTTTAAAAAGAAACAAAGAATATACAGCGAAGCAGATACTTTGAAATTTCTTAGTGAAACGGGTGATACAATTAAGGCTCGCAGAGTTAGCAGTGTTGAGATCAGTGATAAGTCTGATGAATTGGCAATAAATCCTGAAACATTATCGAATATCGGTTATACATTATTTCCTATTAATAATAATTTTTTTTCAATTCTAGGATATGGTAAAATAAAAGAGTTTTATCAATAAGAATGACACTTTAACTAATAATTTCGGTATTTTCACTCAAGGAATAGATTATTCAATATATAAACTGTCTCTAAGTACTCAAAATAATGCTCAAATAACACAAGAGAATTATTCAAATAATAATAATAAAATTATTGAGAATTGTTTTTTTGTTCGTTTTTTTGACCATGATACTTTTAAAATTTTATTAGTTTATTCACCAAAATATGGTTTTTTACAAATAAAAAATAGTCAACATGAAATCAATCGGATACTATAAGATAAACTTTTTGATAATTGGATTATCTCTTTTAAGCCTGAATAGTATAGCTCAGAGTTCTTATTTTGATTATCAAATTGCCGGCATTGACAATGATATTGTTAGAAGAACTGTATCAACAGTTACAACAACTATTGATAACAAACCAATAACAGGAAGGTACCTGACTATTTTAGGGCAAAATCATAGCAGTGTTGTGAAACCTTATATTATAACTGAAGGTATTGATTTCTTAAATAATACATATTTTGATAAACATATATGGTTATTTAACGCAATGAATATCAATACTACTCAAAGTCTAAACAATGCACTTATTTACAATTTATACCTCAATGGTTACGATGTAATCATTCTTGATTTTGACAATAGCACTGACTACCTCCAAAACAATGCCATGTTATTGGTTCAGCTTATTAAGGATATTTACTCAAATAATTCATTAACAGAAGATAACTTTGTGGTGATGGGTTTTAGCATGGGAGGGTTAATAGCCCGCTATGCATTAACTTGGATGGAAGCTAATAGTCAGAATCATCACACACGGCTTTTTGTATCGCACGATGCTCCACAAAAAGGAGCAAATTTCCCATTGGGATTGCAGGAATTGATTGAGGATATCAGAAGTAATACAGCTGTGGCAGGTATAGCAACTAATATATTGCTTATGTCGTTCAATACTTATGCCCCCGCAGCCAGTCAAATGCTACTATATCATTATTCAAACTCGAAAGATGGAATTGCCCGACCATCAGATGAAGGTGTAAATTTCTTCTCGGAGTTATACAGTTTAAGTCCAACGACTAATGGTTATCCTTCAATTCCGGTAAAGATTGCTTCGTCAAATGGCAATTGTACGGGAATTGGGCAAGATTTTAACCCCGGAGATAAGCTATTAGACTTTAATTATACCAAGGAAAATGAAGATTTATATATTCAATGGCCTTACTGTTTTATGTTAGGTGCATGTGGTGTATTTGATTTTTCCGGATATTCCTGTCCAATGGCATCAGACAATATATCTGTAACAGTTAGAGCAGGATTCGATGGGAGTCAACCCATCGAAGAGTTTAATATCTATTCATTGGGAACTCATCCTATTGGTAATTCAACCCTACAAACTCCGATGGGAGGGGGAGGTCAACAAACATTTCTTTCAGGAAATTATTCCTATGATAATGCTTCGGGATCTTATTCACTTGAATATATGAGAAAGCTTTCCGATGCTATATCAAGCACTCTTGGAGTATCGGTATATTCAAATGAGAATACGTGCTTTATACCTACTGTGAGTGCTCTTGATTTAAATAATGGTATCAATGCTTCGTTTGATTTAAACAGCTCTCAATGCTATACTAATTTTGATTATATCTATGCTAATACCAATCAAAATCAAAATCATTTTTCATTGAATCAGGAAGCAGAGAATTTTATAATGAGTCATGTACTTGCAAATGAAACACCTCGACAGAAATATTATTTTACTTCACAGAATTTAACTCTACCAACAAATCACACAGTCACTGAAAATGAACAATACGATAAAATAGTTAAATATACAATTACAAACAATGGGAATTTTACGGTGCAATCGGGAGGCTCATCATCATTCATTGCAGGGCAATCTGTTGATTTAAAACCCGGATTCAGAGCTAACACAGGTAGCAGTTTTAATGCGAAAATTAAAGCATCCGATTTATTTTGCGAACAGAAAGTTCAATTTAAATCGAGATTATTAGCATCAAATTTATTGGCAGATTCATTAAATAGTTCGTATCAAAAAATATATGATTGTAATAACTTTTCTGAAATACCAAATTACAATCCAAACTTGAAATATTTTAATTGCCAGATTGATACTACTAACCAGCAAGTAATTTCTCGAACTGATTCATTGTTGAATGTAAATATCTCAGTATTTCCTAATCCAATGACAACTCAAATGAATATATCTCTGACTGAGTTAATCCCGATTAATAACCTTGAGATAAAAGTGTTTGATCCGTCATCTTATCTATTGTATTCAATTAATTCTGTCAATTCAAGAAACCTTCAATTTAGTCTTCCAAATTCTCAAACAGGACTTCTAACCGTTCAATTTAATTTCAATAATGGTATTTATATTTATAGCAGAAAAGTTTTAAAGCAATAGTATTTGTTCATGAAAATGAGATGCAAAATAAACTGCTACAGAAAATTGAAGAATTGACGCTATATGTGATTGAGCAACAGAAACGGATAGAAGCATTGGAAAAGAATCAGAAATAATAATCATTTACTTTAAAAATGAGAGAAATATGAAAAAAATAATAGCCGGATTATTTTTGCTACTTTTGGCAATGCCTTTTTATTGCCAAAATCAGCAGGATAATCTAACGAAATACTGGGACTACCGCAATAGGCTACGGGAAAAGTTTATGGTAGTAAGTGAAAATGTGATGGATCCAGGAGTAAATATTCCGGCAGCTGAGATTTTCTATAACGACCCTCAAAACTTGACATTTATAAACAATAGAATCTGTTGGGGAGATGAGAATAGTAATATGAGTCAATACTTATCGGTGCTAGCCACTGAACTGTGGATTTTGAAAAACAATGGACAGGATTATTCCGTAACCTTGAAAGAACTCTATTATGCCATGCTTGCCTTAGAACGATTGGATTATTTTTCTGAATCGTATTTCAGAGGAGGAGCAATTAACGACGGTGATATAAATGGTTTTTCGCTACGCGATGATGTTTCATCGGATTTTTGGACGAAATATAAAAGTCATTTTGATGCTAAAATAAGTCAATGTGATGGTTTTCTAGTACAAAACAGTAATCTTAACGGTCATTGTTCGTATAAGGAAGCAAATAGTCAGGACATTATCGAACATAGAATGCTAGGATTAGGTTTAATCAGCAAGCTATTAATAGGTACAGAATCAATAACTAATTTACCCTGTGTTATTAATGATAGTATCGTATCCTATTTAACCAATAAAGGAATAATGAATACGACCCAAAAAACAGTTGATTTTTCGATGTGGGCAAAGGATATTGTGAAACGTTATATTAATAGTATGCAATACAGCGATTTAACTAGCGTAATAAACGTATTAGGAATTTTTGATTTTGCTTTAACACATTGGGTATTATTCAATCCTGTTACTAATACACCTGTTTTAGAAGGAAACGGAAAGGATGGAAGTGTAGCTATACTAAGCCATGGTATCGTTTTCGCCGGACAAGCAATAACGGGTGAAAATTTAGCTAATTACTATAGCTTTGGTGATGTTAACACATTTTCAATGTTAAATGCAATTTTCACAGATGCTTATTTCAGAAATACCATGTTTCCAAGTTCAGACTCTCTTTTTACTAAGTTTGATTTGATTCGAACACTTGCATGTATCGGAAATGTTTCGACTAATACTGCTACTGCATTTGATGAACTAAGACAACAACGTGATCAATGGTATTATTATGGGAATTGCTCCTTCTATAATAGACATAATACAAAAACCACATACATATCCGAACATCTTCCTCTTATTAATTTGGTGATGCACGACCCAGATTATAGGATATTAGGAGTTGAGGATACTAAATATAATTCAGAAACTTCCATTTATCAGGGTTTGCTTAATTCGGCCCCTTCTGGTGGCCCGGCAACTAACTGTGGTGTTACTGATTGGACTTCTATATCTCGTTGTTTATGGCCAGAACATTTAGGTAAAACCATTAATCAGCAACCCGATCAAGCAGCGGAAGATATGACAAAAACTACAACGGATGCTTATGCGGCTTTTAATGGATTGGATTACATGATGTTGCATAATTTGTATTACATTGCTTTCCGCAAGGAAGATATCCGTTCGTTAAATATTACAACTACAGATGTTGACAGAAGAACCTATTCGCAATATGCTAAAATCATAGAATCTACAGCTTCAGTAATAGGAAACAATGTTACATACAGAGCTAAACAACAGATAAAACTTCAACCCGGATTTAGTGCTAGTAGTACAGGTAATAAAAAGTTTGTAGCTTATGCCGGTACGCGTCCAAACAATTACGATGGTAGTATTTATGTTATGCCTCCATCTCCACAATCGATGAGCAGAAAAAAAAATATTAGCAACGATAATACTGAAACATCACTGGATGATATTCAATCAACCAACATCAATATTTCAATCTATCCGAATCCAAGTAAAGGAAAATTTGAAATATCAGCAAATAGTTCTAATTTTCCTTTCAACTATCGTGTTGCAAATTCAAATGGTGTTGTAGTCAGCAGAGATTGTATTAATTCAAATAATCAAGTGATTGATATATCTGCATTACCCAAAGGCTTTTACTTTATCAGTTTGTATTTAAATGACAAAACAGTAACAAAAAAAATAATATTAAATTAAACAAATTACTATGTCTTCATTATATATTAAATTCAAACAAAATTTTATGAAAAAAGCAATAACCTATTTATTAGTACTATTTATGTTATACTCTTGTCAGGATGACAAATATGACTTGCCTGGTGATAAAAGTCCATTATTCAAGAATAATGAGGTAGTTTATTTTCAAAATACTATGAATAATAAATTGGATACATTTAATTTAAACGTTAAGGATTATTGGGCTCAAACTATAGAACGTAATTATTTTAGATATATAATTGTTTATTATGTAAAACCAAGCCAAAAGACAACATTTTTGCATTTTAATATTAGTTCACATGCTGAAGGCTATGCTTCTTTCAGTATATTATTTTCAGAATCTGATTTTAATACAGGTAATAACCCTGTCAATTTCACTATAAATGGAATTACATATAATAATGTTTACAAAATTCAGGATCAACTTGTTACTGTTGGAGATACAATACCAAACTGCGTTTACTTTAACTATAATTATGGCATCATTCGCTATGAATATAAAGATGGTAGAGCATATAATCTTATAAGAAAATAAAAGCAGTAATCCAATGATTTAAAGTCATTGGATTATTTATTGTTCTATTTTTATGAAGAATCTAATAATCTTTATTTCATTTTGTTGCTTAATGATTTCATGTGTGCCTGTAGACGAACATGAATATATAAACAAAGATATAATACCCTTGTTGAGTAATAATGATATTCTTTATTTTCGAGATAGCCTAAATATTAGTAAAACAGATACATTTCATATAATTACTGGAGAATTCTGGAACTATACAATAGAAAAAAATTACCTTCAATACCTTCAGTTTTATTATAATAAATCAAACAGCAAATTGCACTTTTTTAGTATTGCACTTAGTCCAAGTGGCGGAGGTGATAGGTTTGTTCTTATTGATTATAACTACCCATCTTACCAACAATATGATATTAAAAATAATTATACTCTTAATGCTGTTACATATCCCACTGTATATATAGGTCATTATAATAAAGTAGATTATAGTGCAGACACTATACCCAATAATGTATATTTCACATATAAAAAGGGTATTATCCGGTATGAGTATAAAGATGGTAGGGTGTATAATCTGGTAATTAAATAAAAGGAGTTATTCAGTAAAATGGGAGTCACTGGATTCCGAAAAAAGATGAAAAAGCTAATAATCTTCATTTCAACTTGTTGCTTATTGTATTCGTGTCATGATTCTTACCATCATGCTATACCTCAGGATAAAATACCTTTATTGAAAAATAATGATATTGTTTATTTTCAGGATAGTGCTAGTAATAAGATAGATACAATTCAATTAGATGTTAGGAACATTTGGCATCAAGATATGGAGGATAATTACTGGCAATATATTGAGATTTACTACAATAAATTTTATTTAAAAAACACACTATTATGTATTTATATTTCCCCCATCTATACTTCATCAGATATCAATTTCCAAATAGAAAATTATTTTACAAATAGAAAGTTTGTATATAGCAAAAGAATGAATTTAAATATAGGTGGTGTTACTTATTCAACTGTACATATTTTCCATGATTATAATAATCTTTATCCTGATACTATTCCCAATTCTGTATATTATACATTCAGCAATGGTATTATCCGTTACGAATACAAAGATGGCAGAGTATATAATTTGGTGAGTAAATAAAAGAGTAATCCGATTCCGATGAGTAAAGGTCATCGGAGTATTTTTTATATTTTATTTGACTCTACCTCCCGCCCTGCCGGATATATTCTCAATTAAAAGAGTAAAAGGTGGTGCTGGTCGTTGGGATCCCGATAGTCGGGACAAGTTATGCTTATCCCAACTGTATGTATTATAAGGATTTGCAATCCGAAACAAACAAATCCGCTTTACAGCCGGATATGCTACTGGATTTAAAATCCAAAGAATACAAGAACTGGGATTGCAAATCCCAGTGGCAGTAAGCAGTATTTATGCATTTAATGAGCATATCCGTGAGGTCGGGCGTCTTCTGAATATATTATAACAAATCTCAATGGGATTGTAGTTTTTAAAGATCAGATTACAACTAATCATCAGATTATTAATATTGGAACATTGCCTAAAGGAGTGTATTTTATAAGTTTGGTTTTAGAAAATAAAACTGAAACAAAAAAAATTATACTCATTTAATGTAGGAGATAAAAAGAAAAATGTAAATTTGCAACAAATATTAAAAAAATGAAAAAGCTAATATTTTTAATTGGTTATTGTTGCTTGATGTATTCATGTAATCAAAATAAGTATCATGATTTAGCAAAGGATAAAATACCTTTGTTGAAAAGTAATGATACAATATGTTTCAAGGATAGTGCAAGCAGCAAAATTGATACTTTATGTTTAGATGTCAGGGATATGTGGGGTCAAACTCTGGAAGGAGATTACTTTCGTTACATTACTATTTTTTATAATAGAATAATTCAAAATTCAACTTTATTGAGAATCAATATTTCTTCAGCTGGTACTACTGGAGTTAATTTTAGTTATGATGAATATTCGGTTTTATCCTTAGTTCATAATATAAAAACTAACTATATGCTTCATGGAGTTACTTATCCAATAGTCTATGTAACAAACTTACCATCTGATAATATACTTTATAATGTATATTTCACATATCATGATGGTATCATCCGTTACGAATACAAAGACCGAAGAGTGTATAACCTAGTGAGTAAATAAAAAAGAGTAATCCGATGAGTTAAAGTCATCGGATTGCTTATTGTTCTATTATTTCCAAGCTTTTTAAAGTATTAAGATTTATAGTTTTATCGTCTTCCTTTCTTTCAGATTCTAAGTCAAGCAATATATACATTTTATAAGTAAGGATGATTGCATCAGTAGTGTGTATAAAATATGTTAATGACTGTATTCAACTGTTGTACATTTAAAGAGAATAATATTATTTCCTGCAAAACAGAAGAAAGTTTTGTAAATGTCAACAACCACCTACCCGAAGTACCTTCGGCTACCGAAGTAAAAAACAAAGGCATGAATATGGGTGAAATGCAAAATAAACTGCTTCAGAAGATTGAGGAACTGACATTGTATGTAATAGAACAGCAGAAACGGATAGAAGTGCTGGAAAAGAATCAGAAATAATCGTTATCAATTCGCTAAAAATGATTTCATTATGAAAAAAAGATTCATTATTATTTTAAACTTGTTGATAGTGTTGTTGGACATTTACCCTCAGAATGTAACGTTTAAGGAAGCGTTCACCAAACTGGACACAACACGTATGTCAACAAAAATACTGTATGACATGGTTATTCCCAAAGATTCATTCGTGAAATTTACAGGAATAAATGATTCAGCGTGCGCAGTTGCTGACAGGTGGAAATATATGTACGCATGGCTTCAGTTTGCTCATCTGAAAGCATGTAATATGCCCGATTTACAGACTATTTCAGGTATTATATCTGCTGATATAGCACAAAATAAGATTCCGTTTGGCCTCATCAATTTAAAATGTAATCTGATAAAGACAAACGCTTTTGCAGATAATCTGTTGAGTTATCATGATGATTATTTTTGGGATGGTAGTAATCAATCCGAAACACCCTATACCGAGGGTCGGAGTTTTATAGCTTCAACACTTACAGAAAATGTAAAATCGTTATCACCTTCATTTTTCTTAGACGAAAGTTTGTTTTTTACCGAGACGGACGAACAGATTCAAACCCTCAGTATCGACTTTGACGATGGGAACGGTTATGTAACACTTTATCCTGATGATGAATATGCTGTTGAATATTCATCCTATGGTGAGAAAATCATTAAAATTGAAGCTCATTCCAATAATAACGTTTATTTTTGTAAAACAACTATCAATATAGAACCCACGCCACCTTCGTATGTACCCTCAAACTCAATTATACCTGTAAGTGCAACATATCAAGACACAACATATTATGGTAGTTATAAAATATGGTATGGATGTAATAACAATGGAACTTTGAAAAAACCATTAATCTTTGTGGAGGGGTTTGATCCGTTGAATGTAAATAGATTAGATGATAGCACATTATACAATATTGCAAATCAAGACTCGCTTATTGAAAAGCTTAATAGTAAGGGATATGATGTAATTATGCTTGATTTTGCAAGCGGTGGAGCAAAGATACAAGCCAATGCAATGGTGCTCAGGGAACTGATAAATATAATTAACCAGCAAAAAACAGAGCCCAACGAACTGGTGATAGTAGGTGCCAGCATGGGAGGTCTTGTAGCTAGATACGCTTTAGCCTATATGGAACACAACAATGAAAATCACCAAACAAGGTTGTATGTTTCTTTTGATACACCACATCAAGGTGCATATTTTCCATTATCAAGTCAGTATTTGATAAAACAATTAGATGAGATACATTTTTATTTATGGCTGCTTGGTATACCATTATGGTATGATATACAAGTTCAACGGTACAAAATTGATTGTGACGCAGCAAAACAAATGCTTGTTTATCATTATTCTGCAACAGACAACAACAAAGCCTATCCACATCAGTTAAGGCTCGATTTTCAGAACGAGTTGAATTCACTGACAACAACCGGTTATCCCCAACAATGCCGGAAAATAGCTATATCAGAAGGAAGCGGAAACGGAACAATTCAGGATGGTCATGAAATTGAAAAGCCATACATTGATATCAACACTTTAGTAAACCAATATAAAATAACCCTAAAAATGGATCCTTTACCTAATAATGAATTGGATACGATACTAAAATTAAACATTAATATAATTTATAAAAATTCAATTACAAAATTTTCTTCATTGGATAATATAAATATTGTCGTGGATAATACAAAACCTTATGATAGTGCACCAGGTGGCAATTATTCTATTATTAAGCCTCTCATTGACGGACTAAATAGTGCACTGGGTCTTGGATTAAATTATGAAGGTAAGGAATGTTTTGTCCCAACCATGAGTGCTCTGGATATAAATAGTTCCAATATTCTAACTTATGATATTCGCTCGAATATAACCAATCATAATGATGCAGCAGAAATAATCGATCACAATATTACAACCTTTGATGCTATTTATGCAGAAGGAAAAAATAATCAGCATATAAATGATGGAATTACAGAAAAAATGGCTACTTGGTTAATAAGCCAGATAGACAAAAATTTCGTATATATACAGAACGCCCAATATTCTGCTAAGGTGATACAATATGAGGCAAATCAAAGTCTATTTGCTGGCAGCAATGTGACGAGTGGAACACAGGGGGATGTAATTATAAAAGATAATTCGAATGTTACATTTGCTGCAGGAGAATCTGTTGTGTTAAGTTCCGGATTTTCTGTCAAGGCAGGTTCCTCATTTCATGCTTACATTAAAGATTATTCTTGCCAAGTGGCAAGCCAAATGAATATGATGGTAAAGTCATCATTGCATAAAAATTCCAATATTACAATCAATGAATCTAATAACAAATTGACGAATAACCCCTCACCCCCTATTGCAGAATTAAAACAGGATAGAATTAAAGTAACACCAAATCCAACCGATGGTGAATTTAATATATCTATTGATCAACCCGACTGCCAAAATGTAACGATTCAATTATTTAACATAATGGGAAGTTTAGTTTATAGCGATATTGCAGATGTAGGTTTGGTAAAGAGAATTTATATAAACAAGCAACCCAAGGGAATCTATTTGCTGAAAATTATAAACACTAACGGACAAATAATGACTAAAAAAATCATAAAAAAATAATCATAAAACAACGTCGATTATGAAAAAATGGATATTTATTTTATTCTCATTAGTTTTTGTTGCTTGTGAAAAGAATGAACCTGTAAGGTATCGACAATTTACTAGTGATGACTTGAGTTATTTGTATTTTAATAAAGACACACTCACCTATACAGGAGTGAAAATTATATATAGAGATACTCTTATTTATTTATTGAATGATACTGACAGCATTCATGTGACTATAACAACTGACATACATTCTTCTCTAAATCCCTGGAGCATTATCAATATTGAAGATATTTATGGTAGTTCTTTGATGGTTTTTGGCAAAAATACAGGATTTGAGTTTGCAAATATACGTGTTTACAGAACAGGAGATTCTGGAAATGCAACTAAAGATTTTCAAGTAAGTGCTTATGGAATTAATGCTTTTAACAAGCAGTATTTTGGAGCCCAAACAGACACAGTACACCTCGATACAGTATTGTTACATGGCAAGCTGTATCAAAATGTTTACAAATTCTATCCACCCGAAGATGGTAAAACCGATATCAGGTTAATCTATTTTGCCAAGAAGTATGGGTATATAAAGATAGAAAAACTGGATGGAACAAAGATAGAGCTTATTAATAATGGGAAATGACACTATACAATCCTGTCCACACGGATATACTTTAAAATAGTAAATGTTTGCGTTGGTTGAAGGGATATTTTATTCCAATGACAAAATCAACTTTTGTACATCTAAAAGAGATGAATGTATCCGCAAGGACCCCGTCCACTCGGATATGTCCTTCAACAAATGAGTAAAAGGTGGCCCATGCTGCCGCACGGGATTGCATCGTGTGGCAGATAAGCAAATAAAAGCTAAACAATATTTGTTTACAGTTGTGCAATTTATTATGCTGAAGAAAAAGGTTTATTGGATATTGTGTAGATTTAAGGTTGTTGCCACACGATGTAATCCGTGCGGCAGCGTGGGGGCTCGACATCTCATTTTAACATCTCATGTTCCAAAAACATCAAAATTTTGAGCCATATGAAAACAAAGAAAATACTTCATGTTTTGATAGGGATTTGTGTATCGATTTTATACTCGTGTGTTGATTTTGCAAGACAACCCTTTTGGAGACAATTAACCGCTGACGATTTAACTTATCTTATTTATGATAAAGATTCGGTGACTCTATACTATAATAGTGAATTTAAGTATAAAGATTCGGTTTATTATTTATTGAATGATAAAGATACTATCAAAATGGTAGTAAATACGATTATAGATACTCCTTCAAATACTTTGGGGTTCCTTGATACTGCTCACGGTTACACTCATTTTGGGTTCGATAAGAGTTTTGAATCTGCATGGAATGCTGAATATGCAATGAGTGTTGATATACAACGAACAAATGATTCGACTGAGTTAGGTAAATTTTTTAATGTATCTAGTTCCCATTCATATTTATCTTATCGTTATGCGTCTTGGGAAAATGATACGATTATACCTCCTGATACCGCTAAAATTTTAGGAAAAACATATTCTGATGTATTTAAGTTACCCGATTACAAATACAGCAATTTCAAAAAAGTATATTTTGCAAAAAAATATGGTTATATATACTTAGAGTTACGAGATGGTAAAAGAAACCTTAAACTTATTAATTTTATGCATTATAAAAAATAAAAAGCAAACCTCTGTCCTGTCGAATATGTCCTTATTTAAATGAGTAAAAGATGGTACTGGTTCCCAGTGGCGATGCAGCGCATTTATTCAATTAAAGTTCATATTTTAGAAGTCGAAGCAAGGGATAGTTCTTATAACCCGCCTGCACCTTCAAAATTGCACTCGAAACCCGGCGCACCTACAAAAACAGCTTTAACAACCTATGTTGTTAAAGCTGTTTTAATGAAAACAATTTTAATACTTTCCCTTCGAAGAGTTAAAAACAGATAATCTATAGACTAACTGTGGCTTACATTAGCAGATAATGAGTAAAATAATCTATCTTTGTCTGTCAAATTTCAACCATTGAATTAAAAAAAATAAAATGAAACGAACATTAAGTATCTCGCTGATTATTTTGTTATTAACAACCGTTTTTTCCTTGAACGCACAAACCAAAAAAGCGGTTCAACAGAAGAAAAATACAATTTCTCTGGACTCAATGCTATTCAAAAAACTCACCAATCGGGTGGAAGTAGGATACAATAACCCGGCTCAGTATGGGAGCAATTTTAGCACAAGCTATTTTAATGGATTTAAAATGGGGCTAACAACTGAATATCCTTTACAAAACAATTTAAGTCTGCTTTCGGGTATTCTTTATAATTTTGTTTATTCCGATAAACTTCAGGTTTATGGTAGTTCTACCTATGTGTTTTATTCAACTAATGGTCATTTTATTAATATTCCGATTCAGATTGCCTATTCTATTCCTGTTACCAAAGAGTTGAAATTTATGGGATTTGCCGGTCCTACGGTTAATGTGGGTCTTTCTCAAATTAAAACCACTTTGTCAACCGTAACATCTGTCACAACAAACTATAAAGAACAAAGCTACATCTCAAATCTGAGTCAATTGGATTTACAACTTGGTTTAGGCCTGGGCGTTCAGTGGAAACAATACCAGTTGAAAGGTGGATATGATTACGGATTATTGAATATTAACCGCTTAACTACCGGAAATCTGTATCAGAAAGGATGGTATGTTTCACTTTCAGTTACGCTGTAAATTAGTCACAGTCATTTAGGAAATGCAACTTTATCCCATTTTCCAGAAGCATCCTCTAATTTGTACCGACAGCAGAAATTGTCCTTCCGGTTCCATTTTTTTTGCGCTTAAAGGCGACAACTTCAATGCCAATGCTTATGCGCTTTCGGCATTGGAAAAAGGTTGTGCCTATGCAGTAGTTGATGAAGCGGAGTATGCTCTTGATGAGCGTTTTATTTTAGTGGATGATGTACTGAAAAGTTTGCAGGAACTGGCTCATTATCACCGTCAACAACTTGGAACGATTATTATTGGAATTACCGGAACGAACGGGAAAACTACCAGCAAAGAACTGATTGCATCTGTTTTAAGCGAAAAGTTTAGGATTCTTTTCACGCAGGGCAATTTGAATAATCATATAGGCGTTCCCCTTACTTTGCTGCTTCTGAAGCCCGAACACGAGCTGGCAGTGATTGAAATGGGAGCAAATCATCCGGGCGAAATAAAATTATTGTCTGAAATTGCCTGTCCTGATTACGGAATCATCACCAATGTGGGGAAAGCTCATCTGGAAGGTTTTGGCTCATTCGAAGGAGTGATGAAAACCAAAGCGGAACTTTATGATTTTATTGCAGCTTCAGGGAAACAGATTTTCATACATGCTGATAATGATTATTTGCTCGAAATGGCACAGAAATCAGGCCTGTTGAAAACCGACAAAATAATAAAATACAGTCAGAAAGACGATTCTGCTGATATAAGCGTGTCAGGACAAATCCTGAATTGTTCACCTTTTCTTGAAATGACCTGCAAAACTGACAGTCAGGCCTTTGAAATTAAAACGCAACTGATTGGATCGTATAACGCTGAAAATGTGTTGGGAGCACTTGCTATCGGACATTATTTTGGCTTATCTGACGTTCAGATTAAAAATGGAATAGATAAATATACTCCCAAGAATAACCGATCGCAATTGACTGTAACGGACAGGAATAAATTGGTTGTGGATGCCTATAATGCTAATCCGACCAGCATGAGCGCAGCCATTCTCAATTTTGCTCAAATGAATGTTCCGAATAAAACCCTTATTCTGGGCGATATGCTGGAACTCGGTGAATACAGTGAAATTGAACATCAAAACGTGGTGGATTTGCTGCAACAAAATAACTTTTCAAGCGTTTTATTGGTTGGTAAAGAATTTTCGAAAACAAAAACTAACTTTAGGTGCTTCGAAAACGTTGAAGCTTTAATGGAAGATATTGAAAGAAAAGCTATTGTTGATCAAATTGTATTAATAAAAGGTTCGAGGGGTATCAGACTCGAAAAAGTGTTGTCAAAACTTTAAAGCTGAACAGTTTCTGAAGTTTATATTAAATATATGGATAAGGTTAAAAGAAGAAATTTTATTATTATTACTGTAGTTTCGCTTGTTATTGTTACGTTGGGATTTGCCGTATTTTATTTTGTGCGGAAGGCGAATCAGAAAGAGGCAGAAGTAGCAGAGGTAATTCAGATGATGAACTTTGAAAAAGAACAGGTTCAGAAAGAATATGCCAATTTGAATCAGGAATTCGACGGTTATACCTCCAATATTAAAAATGATTCGTTGGTCAAATTGTTACAGGATCAGAAAAGTAAAGTACAACAATTGCTTGAAGAACTGCGTGTTACAAAATCGACAAATGCGAAAAAAATTGCTCAGTTAAGGCAAGAGTTGGCAACGGTTCGTCAGGTGATGATTCAGTATGTCAATCAGATTGATTCGCTCGACAAAGCAAATAAGGTGCTGAAAACAGAGAATGTGGAAGTACACCGAAAATATAGAGCTGCAAGCGAAACGGTTAAAGAATTATCGAAAGAAAAAGAGAACTTGAATCAGGTGGTTACGCGTGCATCCATTTTGGAAGTAACTAACTTTAAAATGAGCCCACTCAACAGCAGTGGCAAAAAAACAGGTTGGTTTTCACAAACAGCTACCTTGCAGTTTAATTATACTATTACAAAGAATGTCACTTCGCAGCCGGGCGATAAAATAGTTTATTTGCGCATAACCCGACCCGATGACGATGTGCTTACAAAAGGAAACACCTTCCGGTTTGAAAACAAAAATATCAGCTATTCTTCGATGAAGAAATTTGAATACAGCGGCGAGGAACTGAATGATGTAATTTTCTGGAAAGTAGGCGAGATTCTACCCAAAGGAACATACAAAGCTGATTTCTTTATAGATGGCAATCGGGTTGGAAGTTTTTCATTTGTATTTGAAAAATAATAATTAGTCGTTAGTTGATAGTAAATAGTTGATTGTTTTAAAAGTTTTGATTTATAAGCCAGAATTTTAATAGCAATCGTAAATTGTAAATCTTTAAATTGTAAATAGTCAGGTGTCACAATCCAATAAATTTACGCACGATGCTGAAGCAATCGCTTTCGACTTAAAACACCGGAATACGATTAAATTCAACATTTCACGCTACGATACTGCGGTGAGTAAAGGAATGGCGCGATATAATAATGTTGAAGCTGCCAAAACTCAGGCTGCGGCTATTAAACGGGATGTTTTGCAAAATTGGGATAAATATCTGATTCAGTTTGAGTCAAATATTAGTTCACGTGGTGTTCAGGTTCTTTGGGCAAAAGATGCCGCAGAAGCAACAACATATATTGAGCAATTACTCCTGGAGAATGAAGCCCATTTGCTGGTGAAAAGCAAATCGATGACCACAGAGGAAATCGAGTTGAATGAAACTGCCGAACGAATGGACTGTGAATCAGTTGAAACGGATTTAGGTGAATTTATTGTGCAGGTGGCGGGCGAGCGACCTTATCATATTGTCACTCCGGCTATGCATAAATCGAAAGGGGATATTGCAAAGCTCTTTAATGAAAAATTTAATACGCCTATCGAAAGTACACCGGAAGAAATGACGGAATATGTGCGTCAGGTATTGCGTAAAAAATATACAAAGGCTGAGGTTGGTGTGACCGGGGCTAACTTTCTGATTGCTGATATTGGTGGCGTTTCGGTTACTGAAAATGAAGGAAATGCACTGATGTCAACCGCTTTTCCAAAATTGCATATTGTTATTGCCGGCATTGAAAAAATCATTCCTGAATTGAACCAACTGGGATTGTTTTATCCTTTGTTGGCAGCACATGGAACAGGGCAGCAAATAACAGCTTACAATACTATCTTTAGCGGACCACGAACTTCGACTGAAGTGGATGGACCTGAAAAGATGGTGGTGATTTTGCTCGACAATGGTCGAACGAATGTGTACGACGATGACGAAGCGTATGAATCTTTGGCTTGTATTCGTTGCGGAGCCTGTTTGAACGGCTGTCCGGTTTATAA
The DNA here is from genome assembly GCA_903901975.1 of uncultured Bacteroidales bacterium. GTDB lineage: Bacteria > Bacteroidota > Bacteroidia > Bacteroidales > Paludibacteraceae > Paludibacter. Next base: position 11,768 of record CAIUTB010000098.1, on the reverse strand, counting down.
AACGGTGGGTGGATACACTTACGATACAACTTACAGTGGCCCGATTGGCTCTGTATTGACACCTTTTTTGCGTGGATTCAAGGATTTCTCGCATTTAAGTTTTGCTTCTACGCTTTGTGGAAAATGCGTGGAAGTTTGTCCGGTAAAAATACCGTTGACGGATATTTTGCTGGCAAACAGACGAAAGGCGGTAAAACAAAATCTTCGTCCGGTGTCGGAAAAAATGCTGATAAGAGGATTTAAGCTTATAAGTTCCAAACGTATAGGATTTGACCTGATTCCCGGAACGTTGAAATCTGTCGGAACATTTCCATTTAATTATATGGGGTGGGGACCAAATCGTTCGATGCCTAAATTTGCGACTAAATCTTTTTCTCAACAATATAAAGACAAAACTAAATAAATTTATAAAATACTCAATATGAAACGAATATCAATTGGCTTATTTGTCACTTTTCTTGTTTTAATGGTTTTTTCAGCATGTCAGGAAAATGTGTATATGGATTGGAAAATAGCCAATGAACGATTTTTTAACTCATTGGAAGATTCTATGAAATATTATGCTTCCTCAAATTACACATCGCTACCTGACTCAGTCAAGCAAGTTTCACCTCCAATGCAAAAAGACTCGGACAAAAGTACAGGAATTTATTACTATTATAAACTCTATTATGCCGGTTATCCTTTAAGCCGACAACCCAATGCGAATAGTTACGTTTTGGTAAAATACAAAGGAACGCTGATTGATGGCACTGTTTTTGATCAGGCTACTACTCCATCACAATTTATATTATCCAGTACGATTCAGGCATGGAAAGATGTTTTGCCAAAATTGCACAATGGTGCGCGAATCAAACTTTATGCGCCAACTACCTTGGCCTATGATACAGCAACGCTACATATGCCTACGATACCTCCTTATTCGGCGTTGGTTTTTGATATAAATTTGATTGATTCGCAGTATTAAGCTTTCATTATTGGAGGCTCATTTATAACTTTATAACGGATTGTCGTATGAAAAAACAGCTGCTTCTAATTTTATTTTTGTTTCCATTGCTGTGTTTTGCAGCTGAATACACCATTCAAACCGTTCCAAAGCCAAAAAATGCCTACGAGAATGGTTTTGTAAGTAATCCTGATGGCATCCTGAAAGCTGAAACTGTTCAACAAATCAATGTCACTCTTGATTCGCTTGAAAAACAAACGGGTGCTGAGGTGGCAGTAGTGGTATTGAACTCCATTGGTCAAAATGAAATCAAACCCTTTGCTACTGAACTATTAAAACTTTGGGGAATTGGTAAGACGAAGAAAGACAACGGATTGTTGCTGCTTTTTGTGCTTGATCAGAAAAAAGTGACCTTTGAAACCGGATACGGACTGGAAGGTATTTTGCCGGATGCTATCTGCAAACGGATTCAGATACAGACTATGATTCCAGAGTTCAAAACCGGAAATTATGATGCAGGAATTCTTGCCGGTGTTCAGCGTATAGGTTCTGTTATCCGAAAAGAGCCCATTAAAGAAGATGCTCCCAAAAAAGGGATAGCGTGGAATGAAGTTTTGCCGATAGCGATAGCTTTGTACATTCTCATTGCATTATTTACCTGGATTTGGGTGGCAAATTCTATTCAGAAAGTTCGTAAAGATACACGCCTCGCTACCAACATTGCCCGATATAAAGTCATCAAAAGTCAAAAGAATGGCATTCTGACTATGGTTGCACTGTTACTCCCCCTTGCCGGATTTATTCTGATACTATTTTTCTCAAATCCCGTTTATATTCTGTTGCTGTTGCCCATTCCACTGGCAACCATTCCGGCTAATCTTTATGCAAAATGGATGGCTTTCCGAATTCGTCGCCAACCAATTGCCTGTAATGCTTGTGATGGGAAAATGCATATTTTGTCCGAAAAGAAGGAAGATGCTCATTTAAAATTATCCCAACAGTTTGAGGAACAATTACATGCAGTAGATTATGATGTATTTGTTTGTGATAAATGTGCTAATGAGGCTATTTTTACCTTAGATAAACCAAGTGCCTACTCCGAATGTCCGAAATGTGGCACAAAAGCACTTATTCTGAAAGAAAAACGCACTGTTATTGCAGCAACCTATATCAGTGCCGGAACAGAACGAACAACGTATGTTTGCAAATTTTGCGGACATGAAGAAAATGATAATCACAATATCCCGCGCCTGACAAATTCAGGTGGTGGACTATTAGGTGGAGTAGTTGCCGGAGGAATTTTTAGCGGCAGTGGTGGTTTCGGTGGTGGAAGCGGAGACGGCGGTGGTTTCAGCGGTGGTAGCTTTGGTGGTGGAATGTCAGGCGGTGGCGGTGCTACCAGTGGATGGTAAATAGTTACGGACAAGTCGCGACTTGTCTGTACATAAAATCAAAATAGTTTTTAGTTTAAAAATATATTTAAAACAACAATCAAAATGAAAAAGAGCACAATTATTATTTTAGTTTCGGTAGCAGCCTTTCTCTTTTTATTTATTTTATTGCCAATAGGTTATGGTATAGGTACTTATAATAAATTAGTTACAGAAAGAGAAAATGTGAACAGTCAGTGGGCAAATGTAGAAAGTCAGTATCAACGCCGTGCTGATTTGATTCCAAATTTGGTTCAAACAGTAAAAGGATATGCGACGCATGAAAGTTCAACGCTGGAAGGTGTTATGGCAGCTCGTGCCAAAGCAACTCAGATAACCATTGATCCAAAAAACATGACTCCAGAAAAACTTCAACAATATCAGGCTGCTCAGGGACAGGTAGGTGCAGCCCTAGGCAGATTAATGGTAGTTTCAGAAAATTATCCAAATCTGAAAGCTAACGAAAACTTTCTGGAGCTTCAGGCACAGTTAGAAGGTACAGAAAACCGCATTGCAGTTGAAAGAAATAAATACAATGATGCAGCTAAAAAATATGAAGTTATTATTCAGCATTTTCCAGGTGTGATAATTGCTTCCATGTTTGGATTTAAAGAAAAACCATATTTCGAAGCAGAAAAAGCTGCTGCTAAAGCACCTGCTGTAAAATTCTAAATCAAAGCAAACCTCAAAGTGTGCTTTAGTCCCTTTGAGAGTTTGATAGAACCAAAACTCTTTTGGGTGTGTTGCATGCCAGAAGGTTTTTCAATCAAAATAATCATGTCAGAAAATAGATACGTTCCATCAATTAATCGTTACAAAGATTCTGTTGGCTATAACCGTTGTGGTAATAGCGGATTAATGCTTCCAAAAATTTCACTTGGTTTGTGGCATAATTTCGGTGATGTGGATAATCAGGATGAAGCGCTGAACATGCTACAATTTGCTTTCGATCATGGGATTACGCATTTCGATTTGGCCAATAACTATGGTGTTCCTGCCGGAAGTGCTGAAACAAACTTTGGTAAGATACTGAAATCGAATTTTAGCAGTTACCGCGACGAGATGATTATTAGCACCAAAGCAGGTCACGAAATGTGGCCAGGTCCGTATGGTGACTGGGGTTCACGCAAGTACCTTATTTCCAGCCTACATCAAAGTCTGAAACGAATGCAACTGGATTATGTAGATATTTTCTATTCGCATCGTTACGACCCGAATACGCCGCTGGAAGAAACTATGGCTGCCTTATCTGATATGGTAAAACAGGGAAAAGCACTTTACGTTGGTATTTCTAAATATCCGGTTGATAAAGCCCGCGAAGCTTACCGCATTTTGCGTGAAAATGGAACGCCTTGTCTAATAAATCAGGATAGATACAGCATTTTTACCCGCGAAATTGAACAGGATGTATTGCCACTGGCTGGTGAGAATGGAATTGGTTTTATAGGCTTCTCACCCTTGTCCCAAGGAATGTTAAGCGATAAATACCTGCATGGAATACCCGAAAACTCACGTGCAGCACAAAGTCACGGTTTTCTTCAACAAAGCCGCCTGACACCAGAGGTAATAGACAAAATCAGCAAGCTGAATGAAATTGCCGCTCAACGAGGACAAACACTGGCTCAGATGGCTGTTGCATGGTGTTTTCATAAACCACAGGTTACATCTATCATAGTAGGAACAAGTTCTGTAAAGCAATTGCAAGACAACATCGATTCATTGAAGAATCTAAATTTTTCAGATGAAGAATTGTGGCGAATTGGTGAGTTAGGATAAGAAATAAAGGCGAATTTGGATTTGCCTTTTTTGGAAATATATGAAATCAGCGATCAAATTCTGTTTTTTTTCGATAATAATCAGCTTATTTTTAATAAGTTGCGATGATACTTATATTTCTTCTATTCCCGATTATCCGGTTTATCTCGAATTAAATCTGGTCACAACCTATCCGATCTTTCGAAATTCCAGTAATAAAAGCATGACATTTTTAAAGCCGATAACAGCTATTGAACGGATTGGGTATGGTGGAATTCTGGTTTACAGCGGTTTTGACGGAGCGTATTATGCCTTTGATATGAGCTGTCCATACGAACATTTATCTACGATAAGGGTTTATCCAAATGGTTTAGGACAAGCAGTCTGTGAGAAATGTGGAACTGTTTTTGATATTGGTTACGGGGTTGGAAATCCATCCAAAAGAATTCGTCCAAATTTACCTGACACAACGGCTCTGGCTAAAGAAGTTCTTAAACGCTATCGTACTGCTTTAGCAGGTGATGTTTTATATATTAACCGTTAATTATTTCCATTTCCCTGGAGGTATCAGTAGAGACGAAAAAGCAATAAATACAATATAAATCGGGTAAACAAGTGAAAGTATAAACGAATACGCCCATATATTGTCTAATTGAAAGAACCGCCGCACCTTGTACAGAAAATAAGTGTCAATTGAGTATTTAAAAACAAAAATCGCTATAAACCCGATAATATACTGCCATTTGTCGAATGCCATCCCGATAAATATCAAACTTATCAGGCTGATCGCCAAAACAATGGTTGCTGTTAAAATAATCTGCCAGTCAGAATATGATTTAGATTTTCCTGCCCACCTTCTCCGCTGATTGATAAATTCTCTAATGGTTTTAGGCGGTTTTGTCTTTACAAATGCAGCTTCTGATTTTAAAAACCGGATTTTCCCACCAGCCTTTTTTATGCTCTCGAGTAGAAAAATATCATCACCCGATTGTTCTTCATTGTGTAAATCTTTTTGTGATTTCAACCATACTTTTTTAGTAAAGGCCAGATTGGCACCATTACACAGTATAGGCATTCCTGCACCTGATGCACCTGCCGCAGTGCCCGCAAGACTTGAGAATTCAAGAGCCTGAATGCGTGAGAATAAGTCATCTTTATCAGACAATCCGATAGGACCGATAATTAAATCACTCGGAAAACGTTTGTAATAGCTGGCAATGGATTCAATCCAGTGATATGAGGGCATACAGTCCGCATCGGTGGTGATAATCAGCGTAGAGTTAGCTTGGGTGATTCCTTCTTTCAGCGCATTTTTTTTCCCATGTCCCACAGCATCAATTAGCTTAATATTGGGGAAATCTTTTTGTGCTTTTTTGATATAATGTCGCGTAGAGTCCGTAGAATGGTCATTTATTATAATTAGTTCAAAGTTTTGATAACTTTGCTGAGCCAGGATACCTATTAATTTCATTATATTTCCCTGTTCATTTTTGCAGGGTACAACCACTGAGACAGGAAAATCAATGTCAATGATTCCAGTTGATTCGTATGAAAATATATTTTTCCAACCAAGTATAAAAATCAGAATCAGTAATAAGTACAAGATAGAAATAAATATCGCACTAATAATCAACACCATATATTAAAATTGTAACGGTTTATTACGAATAAATCAGCTTAGAATAGATAGTTTAGACCAATATAGAACCCAGTATTACCATCTTGTATATTAAGAGCTTTACCGAAATCGGCTGAAATTATAAAGTTTTCATTCCAACCGATTTTCAAGCCGATACCGGCAGCCGAATGAAACTTTCCAGCTTCGTAATTGCTAAAATAACTCGCTTTATCTGCAACAGAAACATTCGCTAAATTCATTTCTATCGGTTTGAGAATGATTCCTGAATCAAAAAATACATTCGTTCCCAGATAGAAATTTTGTTTCAACCATTCAAATCGAAGGAATTTATACCGGAATTCGAAATTACCAAAGGCCACATCGTCGCCTATAATTCGATTTCGCAGAATTCCCCGTACCGAACTTTTCCCACCCAGGCCCTGATTGGTCGCAGCCACCAGATAGCTTGTAATAAGCAGCGGTTGTGCATAAAAAGGTACTTTGTCTTTCCCAATTGTAGACTGATAATCAATCCGATAGGCAAATGTAAGATCATTTGCCAGCGTGAAGTACTGACGGTGTATTAAAGCAAATTTTGTGTGTGGACTGGAATTTATAAAACCAGGGGCAGTTTGAACTACCGCTTCCGTAAAAATCCCTTTAGAGGGATTGGCTAACTGATCACGGGAATCGTATTTCAATCCCACTTTCAGGTAATTGATACTACTACCATGAGCTTCAGCAGGGCTTATCAAGCCCCATTGCTGATATTTTTCATAAAGACTCTCACTCTTTTTGGCCAAACCAAGCTGTGAGTTATTTACAGTATCTATACTGAAATGATAAAAAGAATATCCAGCCACCCAACCAAATTTTGAATTGCCAAAATTCCCCTGAAAATCAGCTTTAGCCCGGAACATGTATTGCGCATTCCTGTAAAATAAATGATTATTTTTGGCAGTATCTGCACTGTAGATGCCCTGATAACCATTAAACCCGTAAAAGTCTGAAATTGGGTCAGTTACATAACTAATATCAATAGTTGACCGGACTTTAGGAATTAAAAATTCAGAGTCATAACGTATACGGGCAATGACACGCCCCTTCGTATAGGTCGATAATTCAGTATAAAGTGAATGGTAATACTTCGGAAAAATAGAGCCATCGCCGTAGAGATAAAAATTTGCAAGCACACCATATTGAAAACCCAGGTCGGAATCGTATGAAACAGCCGGTAATGCCCCAAAACCAAAACCCTTTTTCGCCTTTTGTTGCGAATAAACAAAAGATACCACCAAAAATAAACAGATCGTGAATATGAATCTTTTCATGGGAGCAGAATTTAGAAGATTTGTCAAAGATATAAAAAATTGTCAACAAAAAACAAGCACACTTAAAAAAGTGTGCTTGTTTTGATCCTTTTTTGTCGGATTTAGTTTCCCTGGCAAGAATTGCAAGTTCCAAAATAAGAAACTTCTACCGAATCAATTTTGAATTTATCGGTGTAAGGAATTTGAAACAGAGATGGTTTCAAATCAAAAATATCATGAACTTTTCCGCAGCTTTTACACATAAAATGACCATGAGCCGAAATATCAACATCATAGCGTGCGTTTTTTTCATCAATAGCGAGGGCACGTACTGCGCCTTTTTCCACAAACAAATCAAGTGTATTATACACTGTTGTTTTCGATAGAGTTGGCATTGTAGGACATAATGCCATGTAAATTTCGTCAATGGTCGGATGTGTCCGGTTATTTAGCATAAAATGCATTACAGCCGATCGCTGAACGGATGGTTTAATCATAAACCGTCGTAAATACTGATGTGATTCTAACATGCTAATACAATTTTTTGGAAAATAGATAAAATTTAAATATTTACAAAGATAGTGGAATTAACTGAAATTTCAAGAATAAAACCTAATATTTTATTGATCAATTATGAAAAAAAATCAGTTTCATAAGCTATTAAATTATCGATAAAAGAAGTCTGTTTTTCCATCATTTCAGTATTTCCATAGAGTTAACTGTAGTATTGTTAAATCAGGATTTCAGAATTGCTTAAAGAAAATTGATTTCTTTCAATACATCGTTTGTTCCACGAACAGCCGCAGCACTTTTCTCGAATAAAGCTACTTCTTCGGCATTCAACTTATAGTCAAGAATTTCTTCAACGCCATTTTTGCCGATCACAACCGGTACACCAATGCATATATCATTCTGATTGTATTCTCCTTCGAGGTAAACACAGCAAGGAATAATTTTTTTCTGATTGTGAATTATTGATTTAACCAGATAAGCCACTGAAGCACCCGGAGCAAACCAGGCCGATGTACCAAGTAAACCGGTCAAGGTAGCACCACCAACCATGGTTTCTTTAACTACCTGCTCTAAGGTTTCTTTATCTAAAATGCTGCTTACCTGACGTCCTTTGTAGGATGCAAAACGGGTTAAAGGAATCATTGTTGTATCACCATGTCCGCCAATAACCATACAGTGTACTTCATTCTGATTTCCTTTCAATGCCTTGCTCAAATAACATTTAAAACGAGCCGTATCCAATGAACCACCCATACCAATAACACGGTTTTTAGGAAGACCTGAAGTTTTTAACGCCAGATATGTCATTGTATCCATTGGATTACTTACCACTACAATAATCGTATTCGGAGAATATTTCAGTACATTATCCACAACACTTTTCACAATTCCGGCATTAACACCGATTAATTCTTCACGGGTCATTCCCGGTTTACGAGGGATACCTGATGTAATTACCACAACATCAGAATCTGCTGTTAAGGAATAATCGTTGGTACAACCAATAATCTTTGAATCGAAACCTAATATGGCTGCAGTTTGGAACATATCCAATGCCTTACCTTCCGAAACACCTTCTTTTACATCGAGCATTACCACTTCATCAGCGACTTCATTAAATGCAAGAATATTTGCACAAGTGGCACCCACATTTCCGGCACCTACTACTGTTACTTTAGACATAATAAATTCTATTTTTAGAGTTTGAATAATTTTATTTTTAGCGGCACAAAGATACAAACAAAAATCGATTAGAGAAATATTTCTTTAATTATTTTTATGTTTAAATCCGACTATTTATCAAAACCGAACAGCAGCTATTTCTAACTTTTTAGTACCTTTGCAGTCGATTTCTTGATAAGATGAAATACAAAGATATATAAATTTCAGAAATCTGATCGTATTAAGCCTGATTCATAAAGAAATATTAATCACTTTAATAAATAACAATATGCAAACTATTGACAAATTTAATTTTGCGGGTAAACGGGCTTTCGTTCGCGTTGACTTCAACGTACCCTTAGACGAAAATTCTCAAATTACCGATGATACCCGGATTCGTGCTGCACTTCCTACTTTGAAAAAGATTTTGGCCGATGGTGGAAGTATTATTATTGCTTCTCACATGGGTCGTCCAAAGAAAAATCCGGATACCAAGTATTCGTTGAAAGCAATTTTGCCACACGTTTCAAAAGTATTGGGCGTTGATGTGAAATTTGCTCCCGATTGTGCTAAGGCTGCTGAAATGGCTGCTGCTTTGAAACCCGGCGAAGCATTAATGCTTGAAAACCTTCGTTTCTATGAAGAAGAAGAAGGTAAACCACGCGCTGAATTTGCCACTGATGATGAAAAAGCTGAAGCTAAAAAAGTAACCAAGGAAAACCAGAAGAAATTTACCACCACCTTGGCAAGTTATGCCGATTGCTATGTAAACGATGCTTTCGGTACGGCTCACCGGGCACACGCCTCAACTGCTTTGATTGCCAAATATTTTGATGAAAGCAACAAAATGTTTGGTTATTTGATGGAAAAAGAAGTGATTGCAGTTCAAAAAATAATGACTGATACTGCCCGTCCATTCACAGCCATTATGGGTGGTTCAAAAGTGTCATCGAAAATTGAAATTATCGAAAATTTGCTTACCAAAGTGGATAACCTGATTATTGCCGGTGGTATGACTTATACTTTTACCAAAGCATTGGGAGGAAAAATCGGTATTTCGATTTGCGAAGACGACAAACTGGATTTGGCCCTTGAATTATTGGAAAAAGCTAAAGCAAACAACGTGAAAATTGTGTTGGCGGTGGATGCGAAAATTGCAGATTCATTCAGTAATGATGCTAAGACAGCTTTTGTTCCGGTTGGAGAAATTCCGGATGGTTGGGAAGGATTGGATATCGGACCTGAAACCGAAAAAATCTTTGCCGACGTGATAAAAGCCTCTAAAACAATTCTCTGGAATGGTCCTACAGGTGTTTTTGAATTCGATAACTTTACACATGGTTCACGCTCAGTGGGTGAAGCGATTGTAGAAGCAACCCGGAACGGAGCATTTTCGCTTGTTGGGGGTGGTGACTCAGTAGCTTGTGTAAACAAATTTGGAATTGCCGATCAGGTATCGTATGTTTCTACCGGTGGTGGTGCCTTGCTCGAAGCTATCGAAGGTCGCGTTTTGCCTGGTATTGAAGCGATACGTGGATTCTAATATTTTTTTTAATAATACTCAAAGGGGCAATCAAAACAGGTTGCCCTTTTTTTTTTATTTTCAATGAAGCGGATTGGCACTAATAGCAACTGAATTAATATTTTAGCCCAATGTCAACTTGCTATAATGCCGATGCATAGTAATAAACAGTACAATTAGACCTAGTCGACATTGGAGTGTATTATTTCTGCAAACGGTATAAATTAGGGTAGCGTATATTGAACTAAAATTTTGTAGAGAAATTCCGTATCATCTCCTTTTAATAAAGATTTCAACTCAACATTTATTACCTTTACCGCAAAAATAGAAAATCTAAAATTCATGCAAATCTACTTAGCACCACTTCAGGGACTTACCGACTGGATTTTTCGGGAATCATACTGTCAACAAATTGGTTTGTTCGACAAGACTTTTACGCCTTTTGTCCGGGTGCAGGCTGCTGATTTTTACCGTCCGAGCCAGTGTAACGATTTATTGCCTGTACATAACGTCTTTCAAAAACCAGTTCCACAGTTTCTGGGCAATACCGCTGAGTCGTTCAAACGCTTTGAAGAATTGTGTGTGCAACACGCTTACAGCGAAGTGAACATTAATATGGGTTGTCCATACCCCATGGTAACCGGTAAATGCATGGGTGCCGGATTATTGGCACAAGCTACCGAAGTGGCGAAATTGCTTGAAGGCATTTTTGCCGAAACGAAACTCAAGATATCGATTAAAACCAGGCTTGGATTAGATAATTCAGCTGATTTTAAACCGCTAATTTCAATTTTCAATGCATTTCCGTTAGAAGAACTGATTATTCACCCCCGAATCGGGAAACAACAATATAAAGGCGAAGTAGATTTAATTGCCTTTGCGGAATATGCACCGCAGTTAAAACATCCGGTTTGCTATAATGGTGACATTCTGACTGTGGCTGATATCGAAAAAGTGCAAGCTTTAGTTCCGAAAATTGACCGATTTATGATTGGACGGGGAATACTTCAAAATCCTTTTCTACTGGCCGAAATCAGAAAACAAGAGCTTACACAAGCCGAGAAAGTCAAGATGCTCAGGAATTTTCATAGTTCTATCATCGAATATTGCAAACAAAAATACTCAGGCGATTTGCACTTACTGAAACGCTTTGAAGAACTGTGGGAATATCATGCCGAAGGATTTGAGAACGGACACAAAATCTATAAGCAGGTGAAAAAGAGCAAAACACTGGCACAATATGAAGCGGTGATTTTCAAAGCCATCAATGAGCTGAGTTAAGTTGTTTTCTTTTTTTTTCTACCTACTAAAAACTGCCTACTATAAACTTATTTATAAAGACATCCCTGTTCGCCGTAGCGTACATTTATTCATCAAATGTTTGGCGAAGCGTCCCGCTTCGTCATGCTAAAAGAAAAGCTCCTGCTTTTCATATTCTTTTTCAATATGCAAGGCAGAGCCTTGCCTTTAGCTTCGACATAGCGAAAGACGCTATGCCGAACATGAACCTTTT
>CAIUTB010000097.1 GCA_903901975.1 uncultured Bacteroidales bacterium | reverse complement strand
CGTCTTACTGCTCTTATGCCCTAAGAGCTCTTGTATGTATCGAAGATCAGTTCCCGCTTCCAGTAAATGTGTTGCATAAGAGTGCCTCAACCAATGAAGCGTTACTGGTTTTTTGATTTTTGCATGATCGAGTGCATGTTTTAACACTTTTTGCAAGCTGGTCCCAACTTTTCAAGCTGTAAAGTACAGATTTATTTCAATAATTTATCTCATTATCCTGCTTGTGCAGGCTCAGGTGGGTACCAATTCACGATCCGTTTCGCCAGGCATGAACGAAAGTCTCCTGCACTGGAACCGGGAGATGCACCGCATTCCCTGTTTCCGCTCCTCCTGAGCCCTGCTGTACCGGCAATGCGAGGCGAAATCCCCGGAAATCGTTGACGGCTTTGGAAACCACGAATGAGCGCTGCGAACAGCGGAAGGCGAACTTTTCGGGATAGCGCCAGCAGCAGCCCCGTTCCTGGCGGAGTGACTCTTCGCCGGAGGCGGTGTTTGCGGAATCGGTTTCGTCATGCCAGACGCTGCATCACTCCATGACGTTGCCGCTCTGGTTCCAGGTACCGTATAGCCCAAGACCCCTTCTGGATAGGCGTACACCGGGGCGACCGAGTCCGCGCCCCTGTTGTTCCGGTGTGCCAGCTGGCAGTTGTTTTCGTCCCAGTGGTCTCCCCACGTGTGCGACTTCAAGGCCATGGACCGGAAGGTAACGGCAAAGAAATTCCACTCTGTCGCTATCATCCGGAACGATATGTCCCTGTTCGATTCCCCGCACCATTACATGATGCAGCGTTCCCGATGTGTCAAGTCTCGCTCCTCGTGGCATTTGGCTTTCTTGTCTTTTTCTTTTCAAACACTGCCAGCACACATCTTTTGTTTTCTCACTGAACTGCAAAATACAATCTTCTACGCTATTGAACTGCGCCCCCTATTCCTGTTTACCTCATTTACTTACGTCCCGAAGAATACACTACGTTTCCAGCATTCATGTCGGACTCTTTCATTCCTTACTCTTTGCCGGTTTTAATCGGCGCTTTCCTTACGTCCCTGAGTCTCAAACAGACGCCTTATTTTGCTATCAAGTCACCTCCTTGCAGGTTAGATATTTAACTTTCTAATACCAATTCACCCTCTTTTTATACGTCATGGCTTTCGTAAGACTTGATTTTATAAGATCGTAATTTGTTTAAAACATTAATACCTCCCCCCGCATCACCAATTTTGATCGCCACAACAGTTGCTTTTACTCCTAATACTGCAATAACAGCACCACCAACAGCTCCTGCGATTACGATTGCAGGAGCTGCTCCCGTTCCACTTGCAATCAGAATAAGAATACCTTTAGCACTTATTAACAATGTAGCTATTGCTCCTGCAATTCCACTCCATACTAACCGAGAAGGCTCCATTATTGTTTTTACATGACTGGAAAGCTTACCTTTTATCACTATTTTTTGGGGCTGGAGTTTTTTAGTATTCGCCCTAAATCCTTAGCACTTTTAACTTCCATTTTTATAATATTATTTTAATTGATTAGTATTGAAATATTTATTTTTTTATACTACAATCACAAATAAAAAAAATCAATTTCTACATTTTCTGCATGTTAATTTTTCCCACTCGTTTGACCTTTCGGTTCGCACCGTTTTTTTAAGTGGATCTGGTCTTCACTCTTTTTTATTTTTTATCACATGGGTGGTCAGCCTAAAGTCGACCGTTCAATTTGATCTGAATTTGCACATAACGGTTGAGGCTATGATAAGTGGCGGACTGCGTGGTGCTTTCCTATCAACCCCCACGAATGTCCGTGCGAGCGACAAACCTCCCAATCAACTACCACACCCGCCATTTTTCATAGCCTCTGTTACAAGCTGGCCTTTCCTTCGATATAGTGCCTATCATTTCCCTTGATTAGTCTTTGTTATGATTTAAATCTTTAATTAGAATTCAATGAGTTCAAGTCAAACATAAAAACATAATCTTTAGCATAAGCCACAAATTTTGAATTACTTTCAAATGTTTCCCCAATATTAAACTTAAATATATCTTTAACCATATAAATGGTATTATCGTTTACAAGAGCCATTTCAAACTTATCAGGTTCTGCAATTCCTTTGTCCTTTTCTGGTCCTGAAATTATAAATTGATTGTCTGACATAGCTTTTACTTCAAGATACTTCCATTCACCTGCTTCGTTTTTATATTCAATATCATAATGAAGTTTATCATTCTTGTCTGGTGTTGTAGAATTGCCTGACACCCACTTTACATTTTCAATACCGTATTTATATACCAAAGTGTTGTATACCAACAATTCAGCCTTTTTACCTTTTCGTTTCTTTCCTTTATCACCATGTCCTGAATGAACCCAACTCCCATTTCCATTGCCTGAATCAACTTGCAGCGTTTTTCCATTTTTGCATAATGAGGCATCCACTAGCGCCCCAATTACTTTTGAAGCCACATTATTTGAACTGCTTTCTTCTTCACCAAATTGTTCAATTAAATACCTTTCAATTTCCTTTGTATTTCCTTCAAAAAACAGGAGACTTCTAATTGTTTCATTCGAAATGTCAACTTCCTCAACACTAAATTTCTTTAGTAAATTTTCATACAAATTTTGAATTTCTGTATCATATGATATTTGGCTATCCAAATCAATATCAAAATGCTTTTGTATTTGTTCTTTGATAATTGAAAGATAATCTACTTTTAAATCGAACTCGTGGTTGAGTATCTCACTGTCTAACTGAGAGATGAAATTAAAATTATAACTGTTTAGAATAGAAATAAATGTGCCTTGTTCACTGGATTTATTCTTAACAACTATCCAAACAAGTTGCTTGAACTTGTATTCATTATCTTTTATGCAAGCAATAAGTTCCTTTTTATGCCAATTATAAAGACCAGTTGGTGCCACTTGCTTAACTGAAAGATTTAATTCATCACACAACAAATAAATAAGTTCATAAGATTCTTTGTTCCCGAAACTTTCAAAATCTACATTTGCATATCCTTCAGGAATAGTGATACCAAGGTTTGAAAATACCCTTTGTTTCAATATTTCAGTAGTTTCGACTGGCTCAATAAATTGTTTCCCTTTTAAATCAAATACTATTTTCCAGAAGTCAATTTCAACTATTGAAACACCAAGTAGTTCAAAAGCTTCCACTACTTTTTCCTTATCTAAGTCCTGATTGGCTAAATGAATAGTATCCTGAAAATCATTTTTGAGTATTTGTCGGAAATCGTTCTTTAAATCGTTTACTTTGAAAATGATACACATCATTTCTGCAAAAGCATCGCAGAATAAGGAATCTTTTTTTAGACCATCAACGGTGCGTAAAGAACTTTCCTTAAAATAGAAAGTATCTTTCACATTAATAAATTCTTTCTCGTCAATTGGTATTTCATCGTTATCGCCAAATTTGAAAAGGCATTGGGTTACAATGTGAATTTTACATTGCTTTAATAATCTTGCTTCGTCTTTTTTGGTTTTTGTATCTGTAATTCTCTTTTTAAGATTTGGCGATTCTAACCTGTATGCAAGTATATACGGTTTTACGCTTTCAAATAATCTGTTTAAATCTGCATTACATGAATTGAATTGTATATTTTGATCATTGATTTGAATTTTGAATTCTCTTAAACTTTTTACACCAAAATATTTTTCTACATTATCCTCCCCAATTCTTTTTGGGAGATTGATAATAGGTAATGTATTGAGTATTTTCTTGGGTAAAATTGAATTATCAGAATAATAAATTAAGGTTCGTGGTTGATATTCTTCTGTACCTGCTTTACGAGAAAAATATTCAATATCATCGGGCACAGGGAAAGTTGATTCTTGTTTAACCAAACTTTCTAATGCCATTTTGTAAATGGTTTGGGTTGCTTTGCCCTTTTTGCTTAAATCTTTTTCGGGAATTGCCATTAATATTTCGTATACATTTTCGGGAGAAATATCATTGAAAGATTCCTTAGCGCCTAACTTAATGAGAATGGATTTTACTTCTGTTTTATTGATTCCGTATTGCCCCAAGAACTCATAGTCAATTTGGAAATCTTCATTTATGAGTTTGTTCAAATCTTCGCCACCTTCTTCTAAAACATATTTCGTAAAAATATTTGACCTTAGAAACTGGAATCGGAGATAGGAGTATTTTGTAATTATGGCAGGTCGCCAAGTAACATAATGCCAACTTATTTTCTCATCATTTGCTTCAAGTAGTTTTCTAATTGAAGCATCTTTTAAAGCAAGTAGAATAATTTTATTTATTGATAAATTTTGAATTTCATTAAAACGTTCAATTTTTGATACAATTGAATCTCTTTGAATTCTATTGATTTCAAAGTTATCGGGATGGTCAGTGCCATTTGCAAAAACAAAATCAATATATTCTTTCTCTGCCCAATTATTCTGAAGGTTAATTAGTGTAATTTTTGAGTGTTTGTTAACGCCTAACCATAGAAAGAAACTTTCAATAGAATCGGAATCACTATCGTTTAAGACCCAAAATTCCAATGATGCCAAATAATCTTTGAGTTTCAATATTCCATCGTAAATGGTCTCTGTCAATTCGCCACTTGTATAAGATTTACTTAGAAACAAATCTTCTGCATCACAAATATTATTGGCTTTTGAAATTAGCGGAACTGCAATTTTCAATTTTTCCTGTCGGTTCTCGATGTTCTTGAAATTGGCATAAAGTGCTGCTACCATTTCCTTGATGCAATCGATTTTATCATCAACAGTTGTAATGGACTTTAATGCATCTTTTGTGCCAGTAATTATTTTATCAATCACATTGTTACTGTCATATGGTTGCAGATTAACAACTGATTTTATGCTTCGTTGTAACTCTCTTGATTTAGGTTCTTTTTTATCAAACCCACTTTCAAATTTTGAAATCAGCAAATCATACAAATCCGATTTCATAAAATCAACTTTTACCGATTTCGGAATATTGAAATTTTCTTCTGACCGAATAACAGGTGTAAATGTTAAATCTTCTTTTGAAATTACCTTGCCAGATTCATTTACTAAAAGTGAAAAACGGTCTTGTTCATCTGCAAAAGTTACAATTTTAGCAAACTGTGTAATTAATTCGGCACGAAGTAATATACTTAATTCTGTTTCGGAAAGTGTATCTATTTTTTTTACCAAAAAATCGTGCTTAAATGTTCTTTTTGGGAAATTGGTGCTTACTTCATTGCTAAGAGGCATTAATAATTGGGGCAGTACATTTGGGAAATGTTCCTGAAAAAAACCATTAAACTCATCGCTATAATAAGCTGCGTGTTCTAATAAATAATATTGTTTATTTATGCAGGGATATATTTTCTCCGTTTGTTTTAGGCTCTCTAATTCTTTATAAAAGTCTTCAATCAATTTGGAATCGGAAGCAGTTGCCGATGGACTGATAAGTTTGTATGGTCGCCAATCAATATTTTGTTGTGTTAGATACAAAGCACTCTCCTTTAAAAGTTGCACCAATTCCTTTAATATGTATTCATTCTTCTTTGAAGCATTAAGGTGGTTTCTGCTGCTGTTCAATTCAAAAGTGCCGTGAATAATGCAGGGCAATGAAATGGAAAGTTGGGTTGGGAAAAAATTGAATAGCTTTTTATAGTTGTCTGATAAATCATCCTGAAAAGCTACTTTAAGATTATAGGACTGCTGTTCGTTTTTGCTTTTATCCTGATATTCGGTTGGTAATATATTTTCTCTTGAAAATACTTTCCATTTTTTGTCTTTGATTGATATTAATTCAAAGTCTTTAATGGTTTCTTTTACACTATGCAACTCCTGCGATTCAGAACCTTTTTGTATCGTTATTTTTTGAATGTTGTTGAGAAACAATAATATTTCCTCTCGAATTTCAGCCAACTGATTTACTATGTCGGCTTCAAATTCTTGGCGATAGGTAATTTCTATGGCAGTCGTCCAACTGCTTGCATTACCATTTTCTGAAATGGCAGGAATTGCCAATACGGGAAAAGGCACCGTTTGCTTTGATAAATTCCTGTCAATTCTAAGTTGTTGTTTGCTTTTTTCTGATAAGTTAAGCTGATTAACAAAAACATCCTTGGCAATTTGTTCGGAAAATGAAATAATACAGCCATTACTATTGATGTTTATTTCTGCTGCCCAATTTAATATGGAACGAAAGCCCAATCCTTTGTTGCCAATGTAGCTTATTTTGGTTTTGGTGCTTAGGTTGGCAAGCATCAATGATTTTATGCCTCCTGTTTCAAATGGCTCTCCTTTGTTTGAAATAGTAAGTTTTGCATTTACTTTATCCCAAACAATCAATACCTCATTTGAAGCGGCATCATCAGCATTTTGTAGCAACTCTAATAGTTGTCTTCCATTGTATTCTTTGGTGAGTTCCAGTTCTCGGTTATAGTCTGCAATAAACCTATCGGAATTGTCCCGATAAGTTTTCAAATTACTGTCAATTAGTTTTTCTATTTCTTGTTTAAAGCTCATTCGAGGTTGAAATTATTTTATTTTTGTTTTATAACGTAATAAGCGTCTTATAGGCTTGCTTGTAACGTTCTGTAGATTTACGATGGGCGGGCTTTTTTACCATAAAGTTGATGCGGAGAACTGAACTTTCTTTAACCACAAAACTGTCTGCGGAGGACGAAACCCCGCCTATTGCAAATGTGCTGTTAGCGGTTCGTGCTTCTATCCTCCCCATATCTGCATTATATTTTTGTTCCACATTTTTTTTGCAAAGTCTCTAAACATTGTCGGTCCGTCAAGAAAAGCGTTGTCAAATTTATAATCGCCACCGTAAAATTCTTTATCTGAAACTTTCACTTTGTTTTGTCCTCTCATTGCATACTTCTGTTGCCCTTGATACATAATTATCTTCATGTCGCAAGGACTTACGTCACTGGTGCAAACTATTTTATACATTATCCAGACTTCTGCAACTCCGTCATTATTCAGGTCTGTTACTTGAAAACTATTTTTGATAAAACTTGCCTCAATGTCAAAACTGCAATCTTTAACAAAGTCGTATATTTTCCATGCCAAGAATGTGCTGTCCTTTCCTACAATATAATGGTAAGCATAAAGAGATGCTTCTCTACCATCATCCGTTGGTTCTTCTTTTTTGTTCGTCTTTTCGCCAGTTTCAGTTGTAATAACTATGTTGTCGCCTGACTTGTCTGTCCAACGAACAGCAGTTTTAATTTTTCCAGAAAACTTTATACCGTTTGGTAGTTTGGTTAAGCTAAGGTTGGTCGTCTTAATTTGTCCTTGTCCGTAAGCAGTTAAAGAACACAAAAGTGTCAATAAGTAAAGTCCTGTTATATATGTTTTGCTCTTATGTTGCATTGTCAGTTTAAGGTTTACACTTTCGTCATGGCATGACCGCTAACGGTCGATGCTAAGCCCTGTGCGGGTTTGCTGGGTACAGTCCTGTCCACAAGTACAAATTTTATACAAGGTACTGCCCATCGAAAACCTCCGTAACCCGCATTGGGCGTAGCCTTTGTTATGCACAGATTCTTTTATTAATTAAATCTGATATTCTTATTGGGTTATTAATAATTCCATCAAGATACCCGTCAATTGAAAATATTCCATCAATACTAAAATCCTCAAGTTTAACAAGAATTATTTTATCACTTTGTTTTTTCCTTATTAGATCTCTTATTGAACGCCATTCAAGTCCACACCATTCTTTACTTCTATAGCCTTTTGAAAGAAATACAACAATAAAATCAGATTTATTATGATAAATATCCTGTAGAAAAATATCCAAATCTAGCCTTGCTAATTCAGCTTGGAAGAAATTATCATAGAATACATTTCCCTTCCCTAATTTCATTTCCAAATCAATAGCCACCTGTTCAACATAACCTCTGTTTTCTCCTGCAAAAGTTAAAGCAACCTTGAAATTTTCTATTGCTCTGCCATTTGGTTGACATTTTTGACTTATCATTTCTTTGTATAAGAAAGTTAATTTATTTGAAATAAAATTGATTTGATCATTCAATTCTTGTTTCAAATTTTGTGATTTTTTTATATCTTTTCCTAATTCTTCAATTTCAAAATCTATCCAATTCTTAAGATTTACTTCAAGATTTTCTAAATCTTTGTAAGCATATTTAAGAATAATACTGTTGATGTGAGTACCATTAAAATATATATTTGGAAACAATTTTTTTAGAGGGAATATAAGTTCAAATTTTCTACGTTTAGTTATTGATTCTAAATAGTAAGTTTGTTTATCATTAAGATTTTCCTTTTCCAGATATGTTTCAATGTCTAACATGTCCTTGGGTACGGATTTTAATTGGTTTTGCTTACTTAATAATCGCTGTTGTCTCCTCTTTATACTTAATTCAATTTTGCTTATTCGTGTTCTAATATTTTCAGATTCTCTTGAAAAGTTTTCTTCTTCTTCTATTTTTATCACAATAGTTCTGATGAAGTTATAAATACTACTATATTGAGCATAAATATTATTTAAACTGAAAAAATATTTTTCATTTGTATTCAAATCCATTAGGTAAAGAAAAGGAACATCCACCTCTTTTTTCCCCAGATATTTTAATAATTGGGTTGCAGACTCATCTATTGATTGACAAACATTCTTTTTCAATCTTGGCAGATGCTTCAATTTGATATTTTGCATATCATTGTAATATCTAACCCAATAAAAATTGGAAAAATTATATTTAATGGCTTCCTTTTTTATCCTCGTAGTTGGCGATAAATTTTCAATGTGCTCAAGTATATCAAATTCAGATACTTGTTGAAATCCTAGAGATAATAATCTTTCACCGCTTCCAATATCTATATAGCTAATTTCATTTTTATCCAATTCATATGTGAAATGTAAGAATGCCACTTTTTTAGCAGTTACATTATCAATTGATGACCAAAATTCATCTAATTCATTATAAAATTTCTTATTATCTCCGTATCTGACAACGGAAAGAAGAAGAAATTTAAATCTATTTTCACGAAATACACTTTCAATAAACTTCAAATAGTCTACTGAATTTAGTTCAGTTATTAACATGCGTTTGTATTTTGAATTTGTGCATAACGGTTTGCAGCTACCCGAAGGTGGCGATTTCGAAGCACTTCACTGTCAACCAAGTACAAACTTTGATAGAAGCACAAAGCTTGATTTAACCACTGAACCGCCACTTTTGGGTAGGTGCTGTTACCGGTTGGATTTCTATTCAATTTATCATTGGGTTTTTCAATAGTTAACGATACTTTTCAATATTTCTTTTTGATTCAGCTATTAAAAAAGTAAAAGTTTCTTCTGGAATAATCCAATCAATTTTAATATCTGACTTCTTAATAATTTCTGCAATAGCTAAATACTCTTTATAATTTACACCATACTCTACAAGGCATTTGTCAGCAATTATAAAGGTTTTAAATGATTCCGTTGTTGATTCTCCATGGTGGTCATACCTATTTAACCAATCAATAAATCGTTTGGCAACGGACTGAGTTTTTTCTGACGAAACTTTTAAAGAAGAAATTGAATTATTCAATGGTTGCTGCTGATTGAAAATATTATTTGTATCAGCTAATCCCATCAAAGACAGGACTGCATTTGCAAGCCTGTCAATTTTTTGTTCAATAGGCGGAGAAAAACCATCAAGCCATTGTTGTCTAGCTAAATACAGCTCTAATTGTCGACTGGGTAAAATATCATCTATCAGAAATGTGAAAATGCTTTTTCCTTTAGAGAATGCACGATTAACTTCACTTTGAACAAATCTTGATGTATTTGAAGCACTTGATAGTATAAGTAATAATGAATTAGAATCATCAATTCCGTCAAGGATAGCCTCATCAAAGTCAACACCAGGAGTAATATCTCTTGGGGCTATCCAACATGTAATACCTCGTGTCTCTAACTTAGAGCAGACCATTGTTGCTGTCGAAATGTCCTGTTTTGAGTAGCTTATAAAAACATCTTTTCCCATTTTAATCAATTGTTTTTTGAATTGAAATCGTGCAATCTTAATTTTTAATCTAACCGATAACTCCTTTATCTATGCACCATATCACACCAAAAGGTGTATATAGCCAACTATTCTGGCATGCTTTATACACCTTTTGAGGTGCATAATATTTTTTTTACAAATTATCAAAGGGGTTGGAAATTTTTAGTAAACTCTGTTCGCATACATGGGTATAGATTTCTGTCGTCTTACTGCTCTTATGCCCTAAGAGCTCTTGTATGTATCGAAGATCAGTTCCCGCTTCCAGTAAATGTG
>CAIUTB010000096.1 GCA_903901975.1 uncultured Bacteroidales bacterium | reverse complement strand
TGTCATTCCGAGCGAAGCGAGGAATCTATTACCGTTGTTTAAGTATTATCATTCTGATAAAGGCGAGGAATCTATCTACCAATAAGAAGATATTTTAGCTTTGCCATTCCTCGCTTCGTTCGGAAACTATCTCACCAATGTGTAAACGTTGTTTAAGTATTATCATTCTAATAATAGCGAGGAATCTATCTCTAATTTTGATAAAATATTTTTTAGAATTCACAGATAACTAAGTCTTTGTGATTTTATAGTAAGGAATCTTTCATTTGATTTTCATTAGCAGAAGCATTCTGAGTAATCTTTTTAATCACTCCGTTATCATATAATTCATCCCTGTTTTGATTCAGTTTATCTATCAATCTATCTTTCTTTTCCCGCGAATAAGCTTTAATTTGTTTTTCCCGCTTAATTGCTAAATCAATAAAATCAAACAGCTCGTAATAAACCAATTTATTGACATTATACTTTTCGGAAAATCCTTTGATAAGTTTATTTTTATGTTCATGACATCTTCTTACCAAATCGTTTGTAACGCCAATATAAAGTACATTGTTGTTATAATTTGACAAAATATAAACAGAATAAACATAGATTTTTTGCATTTTTGATATTGCTTTTAATCAAATTTGAATTTCTGCTAAAAATAAGAGTATCTAAGTTTGAATAAAATTATTTTCCAATTTTCACCGCTTCTTTTCGATACAAAATCTTATGATTCGGCATGTCGTAGATTTCCATAATAGGGCCTTTTTCGTCGTAATTATTATCTTTCACAAACTTCATCAAAGCCGGATACACTTTAAGAACACCTACCATGATAGACATTTTGCCTTTTAATGGAAATTCGGCGGTAATGTACTTTTTCACCGGACATGTTTTAATGTTGAATTTTCCTTTCAACCAAAAAGTTTTGCTGGTATCAGCATTCTCGAGAATACAACCCACATCAGAATGAAGGCTATCTTTCTTTACAAAGCGTGGATTGTCGTAATAAATGCCAAAACCTTTGAACGTTACTACATTTTCTTTCTCCAATTGATATTGGAGCTTTTGTGCCACAGAACCGGTTTTGTCGTACGAACCCATAAACTTCTCATAAACCAGTTTTTCACCGCCTTCTTCTTTTACCTGAACATTCACATTCGTGAAGCCACCGTAATTGGCAATTGCCAATACAAGGATTACCGTAATCGCAATGATTAGCCCGACAATAATTTTTACAGTTTTCATAACATAAATAATTTAAGAATTAGAAATTAAGTTGATAATTATAAGCTTGTTTTTCGGAATACTAATTTCAATAAACTTGGCAAAACCACCAGTAGCAAAGGCAATGCGATAATTAATCCTCCAATGACTGCTATAGCCAGCGACTGATGCATTTGAGCGCCTGATCCTATACCCAATGCCAATGGAATCAATGCAACAATTGCTCCGCAGGCTGTCATCAATTTGGGTCGTAGTCGGGCAGAAATGGAATAAATCAGCGCATGATTTATTGTTGAATCTTTAAGCACAGTCAGGAATTGCTGAATGGTGAAAATGCAATTTTCGCCGATAATTCCCACTATCATTATCAATCCGGTATAACTTCCCACGTTGAGGGCTGTATTGGTAATAAATAAAGCAACTACACCTCCCACAACTCCCAACGAACTGACAAAAATGACAACAAGCGATAGTTTCAGGTCTTTGAACATAAACAAAACCACCGAAAAAACCAACAAAGCAGCTATAAAAAGGATTTTCAGCAGTTCGGCAAAGGATTGCTGTTGTTCGGCATACGAACCGCCAAATTCAATATGATAAGTTGGTGGCAGATTAATGGTTTTGATTTTTTGCTGAATGTCTTTAATTACGCTTCCCAAATCCCGATTATTCAGACGGGCAGTTACCACGCCCATGGTTTGCAGGTTTTCGCGTTCAATTTCTGTTACACCGCTCAGAATGCTGAAATCGGCCATTTGACTAACCGGAATATAATCGCCGGTAATGGTGCAGACTTTCGCCTCTTTCATTTTCTCAATCGGCGTTTTATTGTTCTGCGGATAAATCATCCTGATGTTGGTCAATTGCTCTTTTTCCGGAATGGAACCAATCACCAGCCCTGAAATATAGGTTTCCATTTGCGACTGTAAATCAGCAGGATTCATGCCGAATTGTTTCAGTTTTTCTTCTTTTGGCAGAATTTTCAGCATCGGTCCGGCCACCACAATGCCATCAAACACATCGGCTGTTCCTTTCACAGTTCGTAGTGTGTCAGCTACTTGTTTCGACAACTCCTGTAGTTTCTCTTTATTGTCGCCAAATATCTTTACTTCAACCGGTTGAACACTGGCCATCAAATCGCCTAGCATGTCGGTAATTACCTGTCCAAAGTCAACTTTCAGTGCAGGAAGCGTTTTTTCGATGCGTTGACGGATTTCATTCGAAACTTCTTCGGTCGTTTTATTTCGTTTGGTTTTGAGTTCAATCAGGTAATCGCCCCGGTTTGGTTCGGTAATAAAAAAGCCCATTTGAGTGCCTGTACGGCGGGAATAAGTCTTTACTTCGGGTGTGTTTTCGAGTATTTTATCCACTTCATTGAGCATCCGGTTGGTTTCTTCCAGCGATGTTCCCGGAGGCGAATTATAATCCAACACAATAGAACCTTCGTCCATTTCAGGCAAGAATCCGGTTTGAAGCTGAGGAAGTGTAAGTATCAGACTCAAAATCAACACTACTACAAATCCAATGCTGATGTAGGGACGGCGGATAAATATTTCAATCCACGGACGATGTTTCACCAAATGAACTTCGGACGAATCGGAAAAAGCTTTATTTTTCGACAACAAAAGATAAACCACAGGCAATCCCAACCACGTTACCACAAACGAGCAAAGCAGCGTGATGATCATGGTTTCGGTTAGGATTTTAAAATAAGCACCTGCCACACCCGACATTAATTCGAACGGAAACAGAATGACAATGGTACTGAGTGACGAGCTTACCATAGCGGGAAAAAGAAACGAAATAGCTTTTCCGACTAATTGTTTCGGTGTTTTGTCGGGAAATTCTTCATGCGTTCGGTGAATTTGCTCCACCACAATGATGGCATCGTCGATGATAAGTCCGATAGACGCAGCAATGGCACCAATGGTCATAATATTGAAATCGAAACCGATAAACGCCATGCTGATAAAGGTGAGAGCAAGCGTAAGTGGAATCGTCACCAGTAACACTGAACCGGCTTTGTATGAACCTAAGAAGAACAATACCACGATAATGGCCAGTGCCAATCCAATCCAAAGCACATCGATAATACTTCGGATACTTGACTTTACAAATTCCGACTGATTGTAATACGGTTTCAGCGTTACGCCTTTGGGCAGAATCTTGTTCAATTCATCCACTTTGGCCGAAACCTGAGTAGCCACGTCAATAAGGTTGCTTTGTGGCTGTTTAACCACGGCAATAAGCGGAACGTCTTTGCCATCGGCTTTTATGCGGATATATTCGTTTTGTTCAGCAACCACTACATTTGCCACATCCTGAAACTTCACTTTGCGGATGCCGTTATCAAAAATCACCAGATTTTTAATCTCATCCATATTTTTCAACGTAGCATCGGTAACGGTGAGATACAAACGGTTATAATCCACCGTGTAGCCCGTTGATTTAATAAAGTCGGTTTGTTGCAGGATTTTCTGAATATCGAGCGGATTTATTTTGAGCGTGTTGAGCTTCCGTTCATCAAGCACAATGCGGTATTCTTTTTCTTTTCCGCCTATAACCTGTACCGAAGAAACACCGTCAACCCTCGATAGATATGGTTTTACGGTGTATTGTGCGATGAGTTTCAGCTCCACCGGATTTTTAGTATCAGACTGAAGCGAGTACCCCATTACAGGCAAAATGGAGGGATTCATTTTCTCCACCGTAATCTGTACGTCGCTCGGGAGGTCGTTTTTTATCTGCGAAATCTGCGACTCAATTTGCTGTTTATCCAAATCAATATCCGAATTCCAGTTCATAAACGCTGAAATTTCGCAACTTCCCATGCTGGTCGTGCTGCGGATTAAATGCAGATTATCAACGCGTTTTATGGCATTTTCGATAGGTTTTGTCACCATCACCATCATTTTCTCAACAGGTTGTTCGCCGTATTGAGCAATGA
The DNA here is from genome assembly GCA_903901975.1 of uncultured Bacteroidales bacterium. GTDB lineage: Bacteria > Bacteroidota > Bacteroidia > Bacteroidales > Paludibacteraceae > Paludibacter. The sequence goes on along the minus strand of CAIUTB010000096.1, from coordinate 101,303 downwards.
TTTTGATTTTAGGAAAAGTAACGTTGGGGAAAAGGGAGGTCTTCAGATGCTGATACGAAAATGCACCGCCAATCAGAATCAGCAACAGAATAACCGCAATCGGGCTTTTGAATTTTACGAAAATCTTTTCCATAATACTCTTTACTGCTTATGGAGTTTTCGACATCCCGAGTTATCGGGACCACTTAGCGCTATTTTAGTGCTGTCGTTTAATCCGTAACCGCCTTCACTCACAACCAAATCACTTGCACTGAGACCGGGGTTCAGAATTTCCACCATGTCGTCATTTTCTATTCCTTTTTTTACCGGAACTTTGACTGCAAGCTTGTTATCTACGATTTTCATCACCCAGAATTCGGTTTGAGTTTCGTTGGTCATCACGGCGTTGCGTGGAACGAGACAGGTACGATTGTGACTTGCTTTTACAATTTCTACTTCCAGATTTAAATTTTCTGGTAGAGGTTTATTGTAGTGAGGTTTGATAAGAATCTGCTGGGTTTGATTGGCATCATCCACGGTGGGTAGAATCTGATAAATTGTGCCCGAAAACCGGGTGTTTTCGCCAATTACCAACGTGCAAGCGGCACCGGTTTTAACCAGCGAATTAAATTCAAATGGCAGGTTAAGCTGTACCAACACCTCATTATTTTCTGCAACTGTACAAAGCGAAGCGCCTTCAAGGACATACGCTCCGTTTTCAGTGATATTCAGCACATTGATTATACCATGTGAGGGTGCAAAAACCTTTATCAGTCCGGCATTTCCGGCATTTGAACTTTCCAGCGCTTTGTTTTCCTTGGTCTGAATTTCGAAAAGCAAATCAGCTTTTTCTACATAATCGCCAAATTTCACAGAAATCTTCCGCACATAACCCGAGATAGGAGAGACCACCAGGTTTTTTTTCAGATAAACGGTTTTGCCGTTGAAAGTCAGATTACTGTCAATCTTTCCAAAGCTCACTGCCGTTGTCTTTACACTTACAACGGGCACTTGTTCTTGTTCTGTTGCTTCTTTTTTTGTACAAGAACTCAGTATAAAAGCTGTGATACAAAGTGTGAATAAGATTTTTCTCATAGATTTTGTTTTAACTGTCAACTGTCAATTGTCAACTAATTAGTAGTTCCAGTAATTATATGAATTCACAAGCAACTGTTTCTCCATTTTTTGCAACAGATATTCCTGTCGTTTCGCAGTGAGGTCTTTCAGCAGGTTTTTGAAATCCATTACCGAAACCAGTCCGTGCGCTAATTCGTTTTCATAGACTTTATAGAGCTTTTCGTATTGTGCCAATTGATTTTCAAGAATAATTCCACGTTCTGTCAGCGCTTTCAGCTGGTTTTTGATTTTATTCAGATTAATTTCCTTCTGCGTGATAAAGTGATCCTTCTCAAATTGCTGTGAAAGCAGATTAATGTTTGATTTTTCGCGTTCCAACTTACGTTGATTACCATCGTACAGCATCCAGCTGAAATTCATTCCCACACTAAATCCAAAATGATCCAAAGTAGGTATTCCGGTTGCGTTATAACCTGCATTGGCAAAAGCACTGAGTTGTGGTTTGTATTTCAGTTCGCTGATTTTCTGATCCGTTATAATGCCCAAACTGTCAAACTTGTAGTAAGTCAAAAATTGCGAACTTGCTGTTGTTTCCGGCTTCAATGTCAGTTCAGTTTCCTGAATTTCAATGTCGGTTGACTCGTTGATTCCACAAAGCAGATTCAGGTCGTATAAATTGCTTTTGTAATCGTCCTGAAACGATTTGTTTTCAAGTGCTTTATTCTGTTTTTCAATTTCCATCAACATTAAATCCGATTGTTTGAAAATAGCATTATCCACCAGTTTGTGCATAATATTCAGTTGTTCGTCAATCAATTGAAGTATGGCTTTGCCATTTTTGATTTGTGCTTTCGATTTCAGACAAAGAATATATTGATAACCAACCAATTGCTCAATTTCATGAACAGTCAGGGTAGTTGAATTTTCATTTTTTTTACGCGAAATATCAGCTTTTTGTGTATATGATTTCAGGTTTATTTTTCCAAGAAGAGGCTGCTTTACTGATACATATATCTGATATTGACCACCGTTTGTAATACCAAGATCGTAACCGGTATAATTGGATGAACCGTTTGAAACTACATCAAAAGTACTTGGAAAAGCATCGTACGAAATGATAGGAGCAAAGAGAATACCTGATTCCAGACTTATAACCGGACTTTTTAGAATACGTTCGGTTTGTTGCAAATCGAGTTTTATTATTTTAGTATCATTTTTATTTTTATTGATTAAGGGGCTGTTTTTTTGAGCTTGTTCCAAATAAAAATTCAAATTGTGTTGCTGCGAAAAAGTTATTAAAGGGGAGGACAAAAGTATGAGTGACAACAGGAATCTATTCATATTTTTATGATTTGCGCTTTTTGTGATTCTGATTGATCTGATTAACAATGACGCAAAGATACTATAAGTCTTTAATATTTGAGAAAGCTAAACACTAAAATAATTAAACCCTGAGTAAAATTTTACTCAGGGTTTTGCAAAATCAAAATCTATATATCAAAACTTATTTCAAAAGTTTAAGTCCTGCCAATGCAGAGCTATCACTTGGTCGAAGAATCAGTGCCTGATTAAAAAGGTATCGGGCTTCGGTTTGTTTGCCAATGTTTACTTTACACCAGGCCAACATAATGGTGGAATCGTAATCAAGTGGGTATAGATTCACCACTTTTTCAAACAATTTCTGAGCACTTGTGTACTCTTTTGCATTGTAATACATCACCCCAAGCCAGTAATTGGCGACTGTATTTTGTGGGTCGATTTCCAAAATTTTCAGATAATTTATTTTTACCTTCTCCCAACTTTCTATGGCACTCTGTGGTTTTACACAACCAAAACGGGCTTCGATAGCATAAGGGTTTAATCCAATGGCAATATTATAATAGCGGATTGATTCAGTATATTGTTTTGCCAGATATGATAGCCAACCAAGACGGATATTAGCGGTATAGTCTTTTGCATTGTAAACGGCTTTCATGTCGTTTATTGCAGTTGTGTATGCACCGGCTTTTTCTGATTCATAACTTTTCACATAAGCAGCCTGTAAAACAGTTTGACTTTGAGCCCATAGCATTGAACCTATACTTATGAACACCAAAACGTAAAAGATTTTTTTTAAATTTTCCATATTATTCCTCCTGAGAATGAATGTTGATTATAATTAGTATTTGTATTGTTTATTCCTTTTAGTTGTTTAATATCGTAGCCATAATTAGCAAATAAGCTTATTTTCTTTAATGCCTGCCAGAAAATAGTACCACCTGTTTTAAAAATTGTTGGATCTTTTAAATTAAGTATGTACAATCCGTTATAGTCGGCATAATCCGTTAAATTTCCCAGTGTCACATTTCCTTCAACCCATACATTTGTTAAGGGTGCAAGACCTGCTGTTTGTGAGAAAATCAGTCTGCGCGCTTCCTTGTCGAACATTACATCTACCGTGCTTTTAAGTCTGATACCCAATGTGCCCGGCAATGTTATTCCTGCCATAAGTGTGTATTGTTGGGTAAGTATTTTGTTGTAAGTCAACAACGAAGCACTTAATCCAAGATCAAACCGGTTATACTTAAACGCAATTTTTCCAAAAAACATATTTCCGGTCTGCAAAATAGTGTCTTTTCGGACAACATCAATAAGCGGAATTTTGTAGGAAACTGAGTCATTTATTTTTGTGTTGATATAATGATATCCGAGAATAAAATCAAAATTTGCTGCAGGTTTCCAACTCAGACCTGCATAATATTCTTTTTGAGTTACTGCCGCCCGACTGAAAAAGTTATTTTCAGTACCTGTTGAATCCAGATTCTGTGAATAGCTTGAAAATGCCTGATATAAGCTTAACTGATAACTAAGTTTGGTTGAACAACCCACCCGCCAATAAGTCGGATTTGAACGGGTTTTACTGTCGTTCGACTTATAATTATACTCCAGATCAATCGCATCCACAATTTTAAAAGCCTTTACATCCAAATACTTTTGAGTTATTTCGGGCAACATACTTGCCTGATAACGTGCATAGGATTCACTTCCGGTATATAATCCACAATAATAAAGATAAGCCCGTGTGTCAAGATCAGTTTTGTCAAAAACCAAAGCTGCTTCGTACTGTTTCATGGCTGCATAATAATCGGCCTTCATAAAGTATGCATAGCCTAATCGTTGTCGGAGTCGTTTGTAATCTATTTGATTGCGAATAGCTTCTTCTCCTGTTTTAATCAACTCATTCCACTTTCCTGCAAGATAATACTGATAGGTTAAACTGTCAACAGTTTGAAAATCAAGAGAAGTCTTGTGTTCAGTCAACGAAACCAGACTATCCGACACTTCACACTGCTTCAAAACTACTGCATGCACCGAAACAGAAACAAGAATGAAAGCAATAATCACGAATTTATACATGTTGCTTTTATTTTTGTTTTGTCATTATTGTAAGTGAATTCTATTATTTCATTCTCCTTTAGCGTTATTACCGAAATGCTTTCGTTTTTCGTTTTTCCAAAAACAGAAACATCAATCTTTGATTCCAGCTTTAAATCAGTTGATAATAAATCATTCGAATTGTTAGTGCTCATGATGCTATAATTCACACGGATATAATTATAGAACGGAGCAATAAAATCGTGAATATAGTTACTTATTTTTTTCTTTTGAATAATGTTGAGTGGCATAGCATCGGTTACTACAAGTTTGTCAATATCTCCCAGAAAAACTTTGTAGGCCGACATATAGAAATAATAAAGCAAAGAATTTTTGTCGCCATAAAAAGTTGTAAAATAAAACATTAAACCATTATTGATATAATATGCCGTAGATTCGGTTTCTTTACAATAGAGGTATTTGTTGTTATATGCATCAGTAAAGGCTTCCCAGTGTTCGGTTGTTTCAATTTCTTTTTCGTTCCTGTAGCTGAATTCCATAGTGCTATTGGGCAAGAACTCGAAAGCATTCTTCATACTCATATTATCAATAATACCTGCCACACAATTGTTTATTTCAGGTTTTATAAACTGACTGAGTTTGAATTCCGCACTGGTTGACTCCAAATAGTATCCAAAAGGATAATCGAGTGTCTTTGATCCTAAAAGAGGTGAAACCTGAACCTGAAAATGCAAATGAGGTTCGGGCGAACGTCCAGAATTTCCACATTGGGCCACTAAATCTCCCCGTTTCACAAACTCACCTTTTGTAAACTTAAATGTTCCCTTTTTTAAGTGAGACATTTGTGTATATAAACCATTCAGATGTCTGATAATAATAGTATTTCCCCAATTATTAATAGTATTTACTTTCCCAATTTCATTATCGTCGATATGGTCAATTATTTCTTCTACAAAGCCATCAGCAGGAGCTAAAACAGGTTTATTGTAACAATAATAATCTTCACAAAGCATTCCATTAGATTTATATGTTTTGTGATACTCATCATTAATAACAAAATCAAAGGCATTTCCCCAATCGCCCTTGTGGGTATAATCACCATTATGTCCCTGACTAATCGTCCATTTACCCCAAAAAGGCATGTATAAGGGGAAATACAAAAACTGCGTATTCCGGTCTTTATTATTATTGAACGAATAAAGATTTATTTCGGGCGAATAGTATTGAACCGGGGTAAGGAATAATTTTGTGATTTTTGTTCGCATTTGCATAAAATACACAAACAGGATAACCACGAAAGAGAATGGCAGGGAAAATACCGGAAGATGCACAAAATCAAATAATTTGCTGAAAAACAACAATACAAGAGTGGTAAGTGGCACTAATAAAATGGTCCAATAAAATGAATAACGGGAAGGAATGATGAAAAATCCACCCACGGCAATGGCTACCATAATGTAATTTGCTCCAATATTGTAATAATTAATGCTGGCAGTGCCCGAACCTGAAAATTGAGCAAATAAATAAGCCGATAAAAATCCGACAATCGTCAACGAAAATGTTATTCTGGAACTAATAAGCAGTGCTATTACGATTAAAATACCTGTAATGAGGTTATCCTGAAAGAAAATGGAACTCATAGATCGAAAATAAATATCAACCAGATTATGAACGGGAAGTGAATTTAGTGACTGAAAAAAATTTAATAATTTACTTCCTCCCATTGAATACATCTCGTTCATCCAGTAGATGTTACGTTGAGTTAATCCAAGGTTTTCAAAATCGGCCGAAGGTAAAATGATAAACCAAAATGTGAAGACAAAGGGCAAACTTAAAACAGGTAACCCATATTTATTTAACCAGTTTCCAAGTGTGACTGATAGAATCAAAGTAAGTAATGCTGCTAGTGCTAGAAGTGCAAAAAACACTAGTCCGGGATCGAAGAAAGTTCCCATACCAACGCCTGTTAGTAGGGCGTTAAAACTGAAAAGTCCTCTCTTTAACTGAGATTTATCAAATCCAAGCGAATTGGCTATTAAAACGGTGATTATGACTGCTATCAACCCACTTAGTCCGGCATAGAAATTAAAAAATGTAACAAGCATTAGCACTGCTGCCATAAAGCTGTTATTGAAAAAGAAAATGACTGAATAACTATTCAGTATAGCCGGAAGAATCAGATTTTGAAAAGTGTTTAAGCGTTGACGCATAGCTGTATTTTTTCTGAAAATGATTGTAGAGACCTTGTAATTAAAGCCTCTACAATCAGTACGCAAAGATATTTATTTTAATGGATTTTCTTTCAAATGTTTCGGTATTTGTTCATTCTGTTCCAAATACTCAAGCGTTTCGGCCTTTCTGATAACATGTGTTTTATTTTCGGTGTCAATCATGACGATATTGGGACGTAAAGTAATGAATTGCATCCACTGAGTCATATTATAAGCTCCTACTTTATGCACTACCAAATGATTTCCCTTTTCGAGCAAGGGCATGGTGATACTTTCACGAACAATATCAATGTTCATACAAAGAGGTCCATACAATATCATTTCTTCAGTGTGATTGCCAAATGCCTGAGCCGGACTTACTTTATGATCGTACCAGAATGCTGTAAAGAGTGAGTTTACACCAAAGTCAAGGATCGTAGCACGTCGGCCATCCGAAAGACGCTTAGAAGCCAGCACCGTTCCCAACAAATATCCCGCATCATCAATTAGCGCACGTCCTGTTTCCAAAATCAACAGGGGCAAATCTTCGTGTTTGAATCCAAACCCCAAAATCACATCCGTGATGGCATCGGCAAACTGATCGATAGAAGGAACAGTATCTGAACCTGGCAAATAGGCTCCTTTCAGTGTATTAGCTGATGGAAAACCACCACCCAGGTCAATATATTGAATTACTTTGTTGTATTTTTCTTTTATTTTCCATGCCAATTCACATAGATTAGTCGCAGCCACACCATAAGCAGCAGGTGAAAGCATAAATGTACCAATATGACAATGCAATCCTACTAAATCAAGACATTCGGAATTAATAATGCGTGTTATAGCATTCCATGCTTGTCCGTTTTCAAAATTAAATCCAAAACGATCCCATTTTGGGTAAATGCCCGTATCCATATTGATACGAATAGCAACCCGTGGTTTAAGTTTATTCTCTTCACTCAAGCGAATAAGTGAGTAAAGCTCATCGTAGTGGTCGATATGAATCAATGAATTGTTTCGGGCAGCTTTAATAAGTTGTTCGTCGGTTTTATCGGGTCCGTTGAAAATGATTTTATTCCCCGGAACACCATTTCCCAATGCTTTTTCATATTCAAAACCCGAAACCACTTCTGCCCACGAACCTTCCTGATGGAAAACCTGACAAACGGCGTTCATATAGTTCGTTTTATACGACCAGGCAAACTGCACTTTTGGGTAACGTGTTTTAAATATGCGGGTTGCGTTCTGATAATTCCTACGAATTTGTTTTTCGGAAATCACAAACAACGGCGAACCGTAATTGTTTATTAAACTTTTTACCGGAACACTTTCAATATGTGTAACCGGTTCATATTCTGTACGTGTTCCGAATTTATTCATTAGTCCGGTATTCATTTTTTGAATTATCGGACGTTCATATCTAATTTTTTCCATGATGTTATTTTTTTACGTTATTACTTTTTTACTTTCAACTATTTACAGTTCTCCAGTCCCTGATATTTTCTGGAATTCAGCGATATCCGTTATCAAATCCCAGGCATAACGAATAAATATTTTACCAACAGCATATTCTGTATATGGTTTTAATTTTTCACCCAAAGCCATTTTTACTAACGAAGCCGGTTGATTTTGTCCTGCCGCTGCGGTGAGATAAATCCATGCCGGAAAACGTGGATTCACTTCCATGATATAGGGTTTGCCATCGGCAGTTTGCATAACTTCCAGTTCGCAACCACCACGCCATTTGGTTACTTTAATAAATTTTTTGGCCAGCTCAATATAAGAATTATCATCCAACGTAATTCCAGCCCATGCTTTTCCTTTGTCTGTGATATAAAGTTTACGCATTGGAATTATACTAATGGCATTTCCTTCACCATCGCCAAGTGCTGCAATATTAATCTCAGTGCCATTGATAAATTCCTGAACAATAATGGGTAATCCCCATTTTGCCTGTATTTTGTAAAAAGCTTTCTGTGCTTGTTCAAGGGTATTCGCAATAATGGCATCATAGAATTTCCCTTTTACAACCAGTGGATAATTCAGTTTTTCAGCCACTTTTGCCAAATCTTTAGCTTCGTAAACTACTTTATCTGCCGGAACCATTAATCCATGCTTTTTCCCGAAATCATATAGTTTTATTTTGTCACGAGCTTCAAATTGGTCTAAATCGGGCAAAAAAGTGCGAATGCCCATTTCTTTCAGTTTATCTCTTAATTTAATAAAATTAAACAGTTCAGCATCAAAATTTGGTATAATCAAATCAAGCTTTTCAACTTCATGAATAGCAATGAGTCTACCTAATAAACTGTCGGTGCCAGCCGAAGGGTAGGGGATTTGATAAGTTTTATCCACCAAATCGTGCATATATAAACCCGGTTCAAGTGCTTCATACGAAAGGCCGATAATACGTACATCAAAATCAGTACATTCCCGAATTGCCCTTATTACTGCAACTCCTGGTCCCGGACTATCAATAGCATTCAGTGCAGTTACTGCAATAACTATCTTTCGATTTTCAATATGATTTATTTTATTATTCATTTTTCATTAACTATAAATCATTACTCCAAAATTCCGTTATCTTTCAGTTGCGATTCAAAATCATCCAGATCTTTCTCAAACTGACTTTGATCTACATCGTATTTTGCACATATAGTATCAACAATGCTTTTTAGAGATTTTTCTTCTTTGAGGAGTGACAGTATATCTGTTCCAATTGGATTGGCCGAAAAGGAATCACCGGTTCCCGGATTAAAAATAAATCCTTCTTCGCTCGTTGCTATGTTTTTTTTCAATTTCATGGTTTACGTATTTTAGTTATTTTTGATTTCCAGTGTATTTAACATTTTTGTTGCTTAGAATGTTCAAATATAGAGTTGGTCTAAAAATAAATAAAATTGTTTCAGTGAATTGTTACTTTTCTTCAGTGAAAAGCCTGAAAAATCATACTAGTCGACCAATTAAAAAATCTTATTAATTTAATTATTTTAAAATTATAGCATTTTTCGATATTAAATGAATAGATATTAGCTATTTTTGCGACTAAAATAGGTATTAGGTTCTCAGACAAAAAGGATATTTTTTAATCCTAAGTATTATAACTTGAACAAAATACGAAATATTGACGACAAATATTTAATATCAATAAAGTTTAAAATGAAAAAGATAATTTTCTTTACTATCCTTTTAATAGGATTCTCACAACTAGGTTTTGCACAAAAATCAGTTTGCAAAGTAGTTAATCGCATATCGCTTCCGGGAGACGGCCGCTGGGATTATATTAGCGTTGATTCGGAAACCAATACGGCTTACGAATCGCACGGAGATATCGTTCAGATTGTTGATTTATGTACCGCTAAACTAACAGGCACTATCAACGAGTTGAGTGGAGGACATGGTGTTGCCATAGCCCGTGAATTCAACAAAGGATTTATAAGTAACGGAAGAACTTCTACTGTTACTGTTTTTGACCTGACTACATTTAAAACACTGGAAACTATTAAAATAAGTGGACAAAACCCGGACGCAATTATGTATGATTCGTTCTCAAAACTGGTTTTTACCTTTAATGGAAAAACATCGGATGCCACGGTAATCGATGCCAAAACCAATGAAATCAGAGGAACTATCAAGTTAAGCGGTAAACCTGAATTTCCACAAGCTGATTTGAAAGGTAAAATTTATGTGAATATCGAAGATAAAAACGAAATTCAGGTAATAGACAGCAAAGAACTTAAAGTGATCAATCAATGGTCGATTGCTCCCGGTGAAGAACCAAGCGGATTAGCATTCGATATTGAAACACAGCGTCTCTTCTCTGTTTGTTCCAATAAATTAATGATTATCTCCGATGCTTTGAAAGCTAAAGTAATCACTCAATTACCCATTGGTGGTAGTTGCGATGGCGTAGCTTTTGATCCATTTCTCAAAATGGCATTCAGTGCTAATGGCGAAGGAACTATTACTGTTGTAAAAGAACTTACGAAAGATAAATTTGAAGTGCTTGAAACCGTAAAAACACAATCCAGTGCCAGAACCATAGCTGTAAATACTAAAACACATCATTTGTATTTACCGGCAGCTGAGTTTAATCCAAAACCGGCAGCAACTGCTGAAAACCCAAAACCAAGAGCTAGCATTAAACCGGGCTCGTTTGTCATTTTGGATGTAGAAGCAAAATAACCAGATTCAGCATTAAATAGTTCTCATTGAGTCAGAAATTCAGCACATACTGGATTTCTGATTCTTGCTGTTTGTATTTAATATTAAGTTTGGATTAAAATTCCAAAAATGCGTATGAAAATTACATTTCAAAACCTATAGTTGTCCTACCTTTGCAAAAATATTAATTAATATATCAATGAAGTATTATCTATTTTCTCAAAACAAAGTGTTCATTCTCATACTATTTGTAATTTTTAGTATTTCAGGACTATTTGCTGAAATGCTCGAACCGGCAAGTATCAAAGGTTGTATTGTTGAAAAATCAACGGGGAATCCGCTTGAATTTGCCACCGTAGTAGTAAAAAATAAAAAAGACAGTATTATCAATCAGAGCATAACCGACAAAAACGGCTTGTTTGTTTTTAAAGGCATGCAATCGGGAGAATACAAGTTGAGTTACAGTTTTATAGGGTATGATAAAACCGATTCCATTAAAATAAAAATAAATCCAAAACATTTCAAAATAGATTTGGGTAAACTGTATATTTCTGAGATCAGTAGAACGCTGGCACAGGTTGAAGTAGTGGGGCAACGTTCTACTTTTGTCAATTCCATTGATCGAAAAACGTTTAATGTTGGTCAGGATTTAATGAGCAAATCAGGCTCCGTAAGTGATTTAATGCAAAACATTCCTTCTGTTCAGGTCGATATGGACGGCGTGGTTAGTTTGCGTGGTTCTAGTAATGTTACCATTCTGATTGATGGAAAACAATCGACCATGATGAAAATTAATCCGGCGGCCACACTTCAGCAATTATCGGCTAATAATGTAGAGAAGATTGAGATAATTACCAATCCATCAGCTAAATATAAACCCGATGGAACTTCCGGTATTATTAATATTGTGATGAGAAAGAACAGGGCATTAGGGCTGAATGGGAGCGTTATAGCCAATGTTGGCAATCATGAACGCTGGAATGTAAACGGAATGCTGAATTATAATCCCGGGAAATTGAATCTCTTTGGCAGCCTGGGTTTACGACAGGATAGTCGCATTCGTATTAACGATATTTCAACACAATCCATTGATTCACTTGCTAATTCAAGTTACGCAAAAAATTACACACTGGGTTCGTCAAGACCATTTTCTTTTATTGGAAACGTCGGAATCGATTATAAATTGAATGACAAAAATAAATTTGGCGCATCGCTAAGTTATAATGCCAGGTCACAAATACAAAACGATTCATCCATTAATCAATATCAGGATAATTGGCATATCACAAACTTATTATATAACCGAAACCGAATTTTACCTGAACTGGAAACAGATATTGAATTGAAGGGATTTTACCAGCATAAATTCAATAAAGAAGGACACGAATTAAACATTGAGTTGAATCATTCCATAACTAATGAAACGGAAGATAATCATTACACCAATAGCTATCAGATTCCATCAGTTTATATCTCGAAAGACAATATGTTATATAAGCATTATTGTACTGATACAGAATTCTCAGTAGAATATGCACTACCGATATCTGAAAAACAGAAATTTGAAGCCGGATATATTTTTCAAAATGTAAACAACGACTTGAATCTAACGCGTGACACACTCATTACCGGAACAAGTGATTCCTGGAACAACGATATTGGGCGAACTAATCATTTCACTCGTACCGAAACCACTCATGTATTGTATGCTACTTATGAACAGGAAATTGGGAATTTTGGCTTTTTAGTTGGAATTCGAGGAGAGCAAACTTATACTGAGGCTAATCTGGTGACATTAGATTCGACCATTGTGATTCCCTATACCCGAATTTATCCCACTGTCCATTTATCCTACAAATTGTCAGAAATTCATGAATTGCAATTGAATTACAGCCATCGCATTCGCCGACCTGAAGACGAAGAATTAAATCCTTTTCCCGAATTTCAGGATTTACATAATGTCCGGGCCGGAAATCCTTATTTAATGCCTGAGGATACCCATTCATTTGAACTTGGTTATCAATTCAAAAAAGATATAACTACTTTTTTGTCAACTATTTATTATCGCAATTCCTTTAATCTGATTACAAGTAGAATTCAAGATTTAGGAAACAATTTTTTCAAAACCACCCTTCAAAATCTCGATCGCAGTCAGTCGGCAGGTTTGGAACTAATTCTGGCTTCGGGTATTGGAAAATTTATGACTTTCAACCTGGCTGGCAATGCTTTTTACAATACGATTGATGCCACCCTGCTTGGTTTCAGTTCTCCAAAATCAATTCTAGCCTGGTCGGCAAATGCCAATGTAAGTCTGAATCTGACTAAGTCAACTATCTGGCAATTCACTTCGAATTACACTGCCGAAACACTCACACCACAAGGTAAACGCTTGCCTTCGTTTGTTTTAAACAGTGGACTGAAACAAGATTTGTTCAAAAAGAAAGCAGCAATAATACTCACTGTTTCGGATATATTCAACAGTATGCGAAGTCAATATGAAATCAGCAGCCCTCAATTAATCCGTACTGAAATACGCCGACGCAGTTCGCAAACTGTTTATCTCGGATTTACGTATAATTTCGGAAGTTCTGACAAAAAACAGAAGGACAGTATGAAATATGATAATGCTCTATAATAAAATAAATGAATTAACTGATGAAAAATAAGGATGAGTTTTCATCCTTATTTTTTACATCAATGCTTTAGCATACAATTTTACTGGTTTAATAATAAGTAGACATTCGAATTTGAACAATAAAACACTTTAGCCGTTGTATTTAGTAAAATAATTAATCAAATCATTCACATTAAAATTCAGAGCTATGAAAAAAATTAGTCTTTCACTGGCACTTATCTTACTTACATTATCTGCCTTGGCACAAACATGGGTTACTGACCCTGCACATTCCCATTTGGGATTTACGATTAAGCATTTGATGATTTCAACAGTTTCAGGTAATTTCAAACAGTTTGAAATTAAAGCAGTTACAACAAAAGCAGATTACAGCGATGCTAAAATTGAAGTTAGTGCACAAATAGCAAGTATCAATACCGATCAGGAACAACGTGACACACATTTAAAAAGTGCTGATTTTTTTGATGTAAAAGAATTTCCAACACTAAATTTTAAAAGTACTTTAGTAAAAAAAGGCAAAGGAAATTTGTATAAATTGCTTGGGAACCTCACTATGCACGGAATTACAAAAGCAGTTGAACTTGACCTTGTTTTCGAAGGAAAAGTTCAAAACCCAATGAGTAAAAAGGATATAGCCGTGTTTACGATTAATGGACTTCTGAAAAGATCCGATTATGGTATCGGTATTAAGTTTCCTGCAGCTATGGTTGGTGACGAAGTTACGCTTATTGCTACTGCCGAATTAAGTCCTGCTCAATAAAGTTCTCAAAACTTGGTTTTCTCTTTATATAACACAGCTAAACTTTAATTTTAGTTGATTTTCAACTTATCCTAAGTTTTTAACTTTGGATAAGTTTTGTTTATACACGAGTCGTTTGATTGAATTGGCTGGCAAACACAAAATAGCATTCACAAATAGCAAACTAACTTAGAACAATAATATTACTAACGATAATTCGATGGAGACAAACAATGAAATTAGTTTGCAGTCGTTCTTTCATGGTACAAAAGCTAATCTTCATCCGGGTGATTTGATTAAAGCGGGCTTTAATTCAAACTATGGTAAACGGAAAGAAGCAGCCTATGTGTATTTTTCTGCCACGCTCGATGCTGCTGTATGGGGAGCAGAGCTTGCTTTGGGTGAAGAACCCGGCAGAATCTATTTGGTTGAGCCAATAGGTGCTTTTGAAGATGATCCCAATTTGACAGACAAGAAGTTCCCGGGCAATCCAACTAAGTCATACCGTACCCTTTATCCGCTTCGGGTCATGGGGGAAGTTAGCAATTGGCAGGGACACGCTCCCGAAATACTCAAAACTATGAAAGACCGTATTGAGGAAATGAAACAACTTGGTATTGAGGCAATAGAGGACTAAAACAAACTCACAAGTAGTGCGATATTCAAAATGGAGACAAGAATTCCCATCGAATAAAGTAAAATTTTTGAGAATAAGGTATTTTTGTATTTTCCCATTATTTTTTCGGAGGAGGTTAGATACACCTGTAGAAAAATAGTAAATGGCAACTGCAGACTCAATATCATCTGAGATATGATCAGTCCCTGAAATGGATTGGTTATCAGCAAAATTATAGCATATCCAACCAATAACGATATAGCCACCCCCATTCGGGAGTGATTATCCTTGATATCGTAAGGTTCATTATACATTCCGGCAAAAATACTTCCGGCAGCCATGCCTGAAGTGGTGGTTGACGCAATGCCCGAAAACAACAACGCTACCGCAAATACAATAGCCGCATTGCTTCCCAGGAGCGGAGTGAGCAAATGATTTGCCTGTTGCAGTTCATTAACTGCTGTTTTTGTTTTGAAAAAAGTGGCAGCAGCCAGTAAAATCATGGCACTGTTTATTGCCCAACCAATCAGCATAGACACGAGAGTATCTAAAAATTCGTAACGTAACTGTTTCTTAATCACTACTTCATCCTGCAAATTCCATTGACGACTCTGAATGATTTCGGAATGAAGAAATAGGTTGTGTGGCATAACAACTGCGCCTAACACACTCATAATTATCAACATAGAACCTTTTGGAAACGAAGGGCTTACCCAACCGGTCATAGCACTGTTCCAGTCAATATTTACCAGCGAAAGCTCATACAAAAACGAAAGTCCAATAACTGAAACAAAAGCTATAATCCATTTCTCCATAATTTTGTAGGAGTTAGTGTACAGCATAATCATTACAAAAATAGTGACAAGCAGTGCACCAGCCCGAATGGGGATATGAAAAAGCATTTCCAATGCAATAGCACCTCCCAAAATTTCGGCTAGCGAGGTAGAAATGGATGCCAACATGGCTGAAGTAAGTAGAAACTTCGAGAAACGGGGTTTGAGATGAAGAGTGGTAGCTTCTGAAAGACACAGACCACTGGCAATTCCAAGATGCGCTACGTTGTGCTGTAACACAATAAGCATAATGGTAGACAAAGTCACCATCCACAAAAGTGAGTAACCATATTCAGCCCCTGCAGCCAGATTTGAAGCCCAGTTTCCCGGATCGATAAAGCCAACGGTAACCAAAAGACCGGGTCCAATGAACTTAAATATTTCTAAGCCACCATAGTTGGGTTTATAATTCTTACTATCTATGTTTTTGAAAAGTTCAAACATTTGTGTTAGTTAATTTATTTCTTGTAAAACGCTATCGTTTCTTTAATACCCTGTTCATACGATGTTGGTACAAAACTGAAAGTATCATTGAATTTGGAAGAATCGAAATAATAGTCGTTTTCAATCTGGTAAGCCATTTCATTGGTTTCATAAATGGTTTTATCAAACAAACCTGCTAGTTGAATCATCCATTTTTTGAGAACAGAGTATTTAGGGTCAATCCCCAACTCATTAGCCGCAATTTCAATAAATTTCTTTCCGGTTATACCCGGATTACTAGTTGGTAAATGCCAGATTTGCTGATAATTGTTATCATCTTTCCAAAGCAAGTCAAGGCCTTTGGCACAATCGAGCGTATAGCTAAACGAATGAAATGTCTTGTCGGTTATTAGACACTGAGGACTTTTTCCATTCAGTAATTTTTCAATCACCATAAAATAGGGCATACTGTTTTGGGTGATATAGGGTCCATACAAATCAGCAGCACGGGCAATTAACGCCTGAATGTTATTGTGTTTTATCTCATCCTCAAGCAAAGTTGCAATTTTGGCGCGAATTTCACCCTTGGAACTGCAGGGGTTGTAAGGCGTGTATTCGGTCATTTTTCCTTCCACTTTGCCATACATGTATACATTGTCGAAGAAAATAAGCTTGGCACTCTTTGCTTTGCAGGAATCAATGGCATTCTGCATAATTTTCGGCCACAGTTCAGCCCACACTTTGCGGTCATAAGCCAACCCTGCACAAAGATAAACAATATCTGATCCTTGTATGCTTTCGAGAGTTTGCTCATACGAACTTATGTCCGCTTTGAATGACTCTGCACCTGAAATGGAATAAGCACTTCTCGAAACTAATCTAACTGATTCATTCGATTTCAAAAGTTGGTCCGTGAGGGCATTCCCAATCGACCCGCCTGCTCCTAAAATGGTATGTTTCATTGTGTGTAATTTTAATATTGAACAAATATAAAACACTTTTTTCACTTACAGGTTCATTAATCGGGTATAAATGGCAATAAATAACATTTTTGATAGATAAATAATTCGAAAATTAAAATATCTTTGCGACTTAATAATTATAAAATGCTTAAAAAACGATCAATAAATAATACTTTTTTTATCAATCCGAATAAAAATATCTAAAATACGTACGAAAATTATAGTAATACGTAAAACAAGCACCTAATTTTGCAATAACAAACTAAATAATGAAAAAACTAACTGATATTCTCTTCTCAATGGTCACTTCGGTGATACTTTTACTTATTTTCGGCGTAGCTATCGGGTATGCCACCTTTGCTGAAAACAGTTCCGGAACACCTTATGCCCATGAATTTGTTTATAATGCCAAATGGTTCGAATTACTGCTATCATTGCTAATTGTGAATCTGATAGGCAGTGTGATGCGTTTCAAAATGACGAATAAAAAGAAATTCAGTGTATTGTTATTTCACTTGTCATTTATCGTCATCCTAATCGGTGCTGGAATTACCCGTTATTTTGGTTCGGAAGGAATAATGCACCTTCGGCAGGGTGAAACAAGCAACGAAATCACTTCTGAAAAAAGTTCGGTGAAGATAATGGCTGAATACAAAGGTCAGAAAGAAGAAAGTACCACCGATTTCAGGTTTTCCGAAACCGAATCGAAAGATTTTTCGAAAACAATAAATCTTGGCGAAAAAACTATTAGTGTTCAGAATGTGCTTTTAATGCCAAATGCCATTGAAACAATCGAGGAAGACCCCAAAGGCGAGCCTGCTTTCGATTTGTTCGTTATGAATCAAAATAGTCAGGGCGTGGAACTGACACTAATGGCCGGCGAAAGTAATGAATATGGTGGAGAGCGTTTCGCATTTGGAGATACTATAGGAAAAGCGGATATAAATTTCAGCATCGATGGCGATAATCTGTTTATGAAAAGTAATGCTCCTTTAGCACGCATGGGAATGATGGAAACCGGCGAAAGCACTATCGCACCCGGAACACTTCTTCCTGTACAGGAAAAAACAATTTTCAAAACCAATCAGGTGGTTTTTGTATTGAAAAAGTACTATCAACACGCCAAAAAGAGTCTGACTCAATATAATCCGGAGTCGAACAAAATGGGAGTGATGATGAAAGGAAAAACTGCCATAGTTTTCAATGTAAGCGAAGGAAATACCTCCCGGCATATCAATGTAATGACTTCGGAGACAGACGCATCGGAACCGGGTACTTGCCTGATAAATGATGTGAAAGTGAGCATAAGTTACGGAAATCTGCCTCAGAAACTGCCATTCAGCATTACATTACGCGAATTCCAACTCGACCGTTATCCTGGTTCAAACAGTCCATCATCTTATGCCAGTGAAATTACAGTGAATGACCCCGAAATGAAAATGATAAAGCCTTTCCGTATTTATATGAATAATATTCTGAATTATCGTGGCTATCGTTTCTTCCAGTCATCCTACGATCAGGATGAAAAAGGTACTATTCTGTCAGTAAACCACGATTATTGGGGAACACTATTGACTTACGTGGGTTATTTCTTTATGCTGATTGGCATGATTCTGACCTTATTTAATAAAAATAGCCGCTTTCATACAGTAATCCGCTTGAGCAAAAATATACAGGATACACGAAAAGCAGCTAAATCGCTATTACTTGTTGTAATGCTGTTAATTTCTGCTTCGATGTTTGCGCTAGATAATAATAGTACTAAGAAAGAACATTTTACTGCGCTGAGCAGCCTGCTTATTCAGGACGAAGCACAGGGACGTATAGAACCAATTAGTACTTATGCTTCTGACCTTATTCGTAAAATCAGCAAGAAAACAAGCTATAAGGGTGAATCTGCACTCGAAGTCTTTATCAGTATGTCGGTTAATCCGTCGCATTGGCAAAATGAACCGATTATAAAGGTGGCACATGAGGGATTGGCTAAGGAACTTGGATCAGTAAACGATTATGTATCATTCAGTCAATTGGTTGACCTGAAGCATGGTGGAACCTACAAATTGGCCGAAAAAGTAAATACAATTTATCAAAAAGATCCATCCCAACGAAATCAGTATGAAAAGGAACTGATTAATGTGGATGAACGATTAAACATTCTGAACAGTATTTTCAACGGAAACTTGCTTAATATTTTTCCTGTTGCAGGGCATGATAGCGAAAAATGGACAGCTGTAATCAATTTTAGCTCCAAAGCTAGTCCCGAACCAAATATGGATAATTTAAGTGCTGGAGCAGTTTGTCCTCAGAGTGGTAAAACCGGCAAGACCGATAAACCTGCTGAAAGCAATAATATGAGCCAACCCATGCCAGGCAGTTCGGGCGATAAATGTCCGGTAACAGGTAAAACAGGGAAAGCCGGAAAGATTGATGAATCGATGAGTAGTGCTATGAGTACTGATTCTACAGTTCCATCCCCGGTTGATAATATGAATAGTGTACCTGCTGGAATGATGGGCAGTATGGCTACCGCAATGACTTCCACCGGAGCTAATGAACCGGAGAAAATGCTCAGTGCCTATCTTTCAACAGTTCAGGAAGGCTACGAAACTGACAACTGGAGCAACGCCAACAGTGCCTTGCTTTGTCTGAAAAATTATCAGCTACTCAATGGTGGCATGCAACTCCCAAGCAAAACTAGAGTGAAAATGGAAGTGATGTACAATAATCTGAGTATTTTTCTTACACTGGCTATTTTGTATGCACTAATTGGTATTATTCTAATAGTGTTGCATCTTTTCAATATCTTGAAATTCAATGCAAAAATTGATAAATTGCTGGATAAAAGTATATTTCCGCTGGGATTAATGTTTAGCATATATACAGCTGGATTAGCATTGCGTTGGTATATTTCAGGTCATGCACCCTGGAGTAACGGATACGAAGCTATGATTTTTGTAGGCTGGGGAACTGCACTGTCGGGATTAGTTTTTGCCCAGCGATCACCTATTACTTTGGCTATTACATCATTGTTGGCTGCTATTGCCTTATCAGTTGCCGGAATGAGTTGGATGAATCCTGAAATTACCAATTTAGTTCCGGTACTAAAATCATATTGGTTGGTTATCCATGTGGCAGTTATCACTTCAAGTTATGGATTTTTTGCCATGGCTGCCTTACTGGCCATGTTCAATCTGTGTCTGATGATTTTACGTAATAAAAAGAACGCATTGAAACTGAATGATAACATACAAGAATTCAGTTATATTATTGAGCTGGCACTGACTATCGGATTGTTTATGCTCACTGTAGGTACATTTCTGGGTGGAGTCTGGGCAAACGAATCCTGGGGTCGGTACTGGGGTTGGGATTCTAAGGAAACCTGGGCATTAGTTAGCGTTTTGTTATATTCAGCCATTCTGCATTTGCGAAAAATTCCAAAAACCAATAATCTTCTGATTTTTAATACCGTTTCAGTTCTTGGTTTCAGCAGTGTTATCATGACCTTCCTCGGCGTTAACTATTATCTGTCAGGGATGCATTCATATGGTCAGGGATCACCTCCTCCAATTCCTGTTATTGCTTATATTATCATTATTTCCATAATTTCATTAATACTTTTAGCATTTTATTCCGAGAAAAATATTCTTAAATAGTAGTTCGGATTAACCTAAATTGGACACTTCTTCTTTTTAGAATGTTTCCATATTAAGATAGTTAATGGGTGTTTTGATTGTAATTATTACAAAATTCATTATTTTTGTTTTGGAAAGTGATAATTCTTTCAAGTTTTAGTACTAAAATTAGAACTGAAACAAATTTATAAATTATTGAAAAACAAGATAATGAAAGGATTTCCACACAAAATATCATTAGTATTATATAACGTTATAATATTATTCACTTTTCTCACTTTGGTTTATTTCGGGTATTCGTATTATAAATTACCAGTTGAAGGAACATTAAGATTAGAACATCCGCTTTACAACTTACTAAAACCAACGGGTTTTATTGGTCATGGGCTGGGAATAATTGGCACTTTATTTATAGTTTTTGGATTGTTTGGATATATGGCCCGAAAACGAATGAAGATTTTTGCAAGGGTTGGATTACTTAAACACTGGCTCGAATGGCATATTTTCATTTGTACGCTTGGATTTATTATGGTTTTGTTTCATACCACTTTTAAATTTGGTGGGGTAGTGTCAATTGGGTTATGGAGTCTTGTAATTGTATTTTTAAGTGGAGTTATTGGTCGTTTTATATACATTCAGATTCCACGTTCAATAGAGGGTCGGGAATTAAGTGTTCGTGAAATTCAGGATTTGAAATCTGAACTTGACGATGAACTTTATGAAAAATATGGTATTCGGTTTTCAGAAGTGAAAACAAGTAAATTTTCGGAAATAAGAATGAAACTTATTGCAGCAAAAGTGCCTCATAAAGAGTTTCGCAAAGTAAGATACCTTATCCGAAAAGAGAATATTCTTGAAAAACGGATTGAAAGATTGGATATGATGCATAAACTGTTCAATCATTGGCATGTTTTGCATTTGCCATTTGCAATTATTATGCTGATAATCATGGTTATCCATGTTGCATTAGCTTTATATCTTGGTTATTCATGGATTCTGTTTAAATAATGGAACTACAAATCGAACAAATAGCAATTTACGGTTTCACCGCAATAATTATTATAGTAGTTTTAGTTATCTATATTTGGAAACAGAGACGAGAATCGAAAATTGTAAATATCAAAATCTCTCAAGCTAAAGAAGATGGTCTGCATGAACCGGTTTCATTATATCCGGTAATTGATCCATACAGATGTATAGGGAGTGGTGCATGTGTAGATGCCTGCCCCGAAAAAGATATATTGGGTCTAAGTAACGGAAAATCGACTATCATCAATGCATCGCGTTGTATTGGCCATGGAGCCTGTTTTCGTGCTTGTCCCTTAGAGGCAATATCTTTGTGGATAGGAACTGAAAAAAGAGGTGTAGATATTCCACATTTGAGTGTTAATTTTGAGACGAATGTAAAAGGGATTTTTATTGCCGGTGAATTGGGTGGAATGGGGCTTATAAAGAATGCTGTTACTCAGGGATTTGAAGCTGTTGAATACATTGCAAAGTCATTTGTAAAAGACCCAAAGGCAACTTACGATTTGATAGTTGTAGGTTCAGGTCCAGCTGGAATTTCGGCAACATTAGCTGCTAAGAAACTTAATTTAAGTGTTCTTACCTTGGAACAGGGAACATTGGGAGGTACAATTTCAACCTTTCCCCGAAGCAAAGTGATTATGACCTCACCAATGGATTTGCCATTGTATGGGAAAGTGAAACTGAGAGAGACATCGAAGAGCGAATTGCTTGATTTATGGAACTCTGTTATATTGAAACATAATATAGAAATTAGAGAAAATTCAAAAGTTGAAGAAATAAAGAATGTTGATAATATATTTCACATAACCACAAGTTTAGGTGATACATATACTTCCAAAAAAGTTTTGCTTGCAATCGGCCGCCGTGGAACACCTAAGAAATTAAATGTTCCCGGAGAAGAATCAGAAAAAGTGGCATATCGATTGCTCGAACCGGAAGTTATTAGTGACAAAAAAATATTAGTAGTTGGTGGAGGGGATTCTGCTGTAGAATCTGCTCTTCTTTTGGCAGATAGAAATAAGGTAATTCTCTCGTATAGAAAAAGTGCTTTCAGCCGCATAAAAAAGAAAAATGCGGATAAAATAAATGCAGCAATGCAAAGCGGGTTGATTGATATTCATTTCAATACCAATGTGGTCTCTATCAACCAAGGATTTGTTGAGTTTAAAGCGAATGAATCTGACGAGCTATTGAAATGGGAGAACGATATGGTTTATATTTTTGCCGGAGGAGAACTTCCTTCACAATTTTTGAAAAATATAGGAATTGAAGTTTCAACGAAGCGCGGTGAAGCTATATTAAAACACAATTGATTAAATAAAAAAACCGCTGATATTCTTTTTGTTAAATATATTGAATTGCTTATGAAAATCAAGATTTTTCTCTTAACACTTCTTTTGTCTTATTTAACGGTAATAAGTAGCTTTGCTCAATTTTCGCCGGGACAATTAAGCAAAGGACATGCTAATCTGGAAGGTGTAGAAAACTGTACAAAATGCCATTCAGTCGGAAATAAAGTTTTACGCGATAAATGTTTAGAATGTCACAAAGAGATAAAAGCGAGTATTGCATCCAAAAAAGGTTTTCATGCTTCTGTCGAAGTAGGTACTAAAAATTGCTTAGTTTGCCACAATGAGCATCATGGTCGCGATTTTCAACTTATCAAAATCAATAAAAAAAGTTTTAACCACACCGATATGGGTTTTGAACTGAAAGGTGTTCATGCTAAGAAAGATTGTAGAGCATGTCATAAAGCAGAATTTGTTTCAGACCCAAATTTCAAAAAGAAAACTTCTACCTACATGGGGTTAAGCAGTGCCTGCCTCAATTGTCACTCCGATTTTCATCAGGGAAAATTGTCAGCAAACTGTGCCAGCTGCCACAATTTCAATTCGTTTAAAAATCCGAAAGTAGTAGGATTTGATCACAATAAAACCAAATTTGCAATATTAGGTAAACACAAAAACGTAAGTTGTCTGAAATGCCATAAAACTGAAATTATCAACGCTAAACCAGCGCAACGATTCAAAGGGCTCCAGTTCGAAAGCTGTACACCTTGTCATAAAGATAAACACGAAAACAAATTTGGAAGTAATTGCAAAGAATGTCATAGTGAAGAATCATTTCATGCAATTAAGAATATTAGCTCATTTAACCATGACAAAACAGGCTTCCAACTGGTTGGGAAGCATAAAACTGTTGCTTGTAAATTGTGTCACAAAACTGAGTCGATGACTGATCCATTGAAACACGACAAATGTTCAAGCTGCCATGCAGATTATCACAAAGGCGAATTTGCGAAAAAGGGAGTTTCTCCGGATTGTAATGACTGCCATACAAACAAAAGTTTTGCTGAGACAAACTTTACAATTGAACGACATAGTAAGTTGAAATTCAAATTGGAAGGCGCTCACATGGCTACTACTTGTATGGAATGTCACCGTAAACAAAAAGATTGGAAGTTTGCAAAGATGCCAGTCAATTGTGTGGAATGTCACAAAAATATTCATAAAGGATTCATAAACGATAAATTTATGCCAAGTGAAAATTGTACATTATGTCATACAGTAACTAGTTGGAAGTCGGTGACATTTGATCACGAAAAGACTGGTTTTAAACTTGAAGGTACTCACGCTAAACAAGTATGTGCTTCCTGCCATTTCAAGAAAAACAGCATCGGTGTACGTGTTCAACAATTTGAAGGTATTTCAAAAGAGTGCTCAAGTTGTCACAAAGATAATCATGTTGGTCAATTTGCTGAAAATTCTAAAACAGAATGTTTAAAATGTCACGGTTTTACTACTTGGAAAGATTCAAAATTTGTTCATACTTCCTCACGTTTTAAACTTGAAGGAGCTCATCGGGATGTCAAATGTATTGAATGTCATAAACAAACCATCGATCAAAAAGGTACGTATATAAAATATAAATTCAAAAGTATAGACTGCAATAGCTGTCATTCATAGAAAATAATAATATTACATACTAAATAACGCAGCATTCGTGCATTTTATACAAAATTATTAAGCACATAATTTATTGAATATCAAATATATTAATACAAAAATACAAAGTTATGGAATCAAAAAACTTTAATGTTACTCACCGTTTATTGCATTGGAGCATAGCATTATGCATTATTATTTTGTTAGGAACAGCATTGCTTCACATTACTTGGTTTGGAAGAGATAGTTTGGCAAAAATTATTGTCGAAAATATACTTTTATTTGGTGGCCAAATAACTATTGGTGACGCCAGTGTTATTGCTAAACGTATTGCACAGCCCATGTGGGAATGGCACTTTTATGCCGGATATGCTTTGGTAGGGCTTTATATTTTGAGACTTATACATCTTGGTATTAACGGTATGCAATTTCCAAGTCCATTGGATAAAAAAAATACCATGAAACAAAGGTTTCAGGGCTCTATTTATGTGTTGTTTTATCTTTTGCTGGGTATCACTACCTTAACCGGTGCTTTGATGTTATGGGGACCAACAAGTTGGAGATGGACATCCCAAATAATTCATTTTCAATCACATTACTATGCAATGGTATTTATAATGTTGCACTTTGGCGGAATTGCTGTGACCGAGCTCTTCATGGAGAAAGGTGTAGCTTCGAAAATGATACATGGATAAACGTCGTTCTTAACAGAAGTAAGAAAGTTAGTAAAATATGAGAAACAAGATAATATTATTTCTAATGTTAGCTTTAGCAGGGACAGGTGTTTTTGCTGCAAACTTTAAGTCACCACATGGTGATAAATTCAAGTTAGAATGCACGACTTGTCACACTATTGATAATTGGAAACAGATAAAACCTATGGGGTTTAATCATAATAAAACAGACTTCCCACTTTTAGGTCAACACAAAACAATTAGTTGTAGAAATTGCCATAAAACACTTATTTTCACACAGGCGAAAGTCCAATGTGCATCTTGTCATACCGATATTCACGAAGGAACTACAGGTAGAGATTGCGCCCGTTGCCATAATAACAATTCGTTCATAGTTAATAA
The DNA here is from genome assembly GCA_903901975.1 of uncultured Bacteroidales bacterium. Lineage (GTDB taxonomy): Bacteria > Bacteroidota > Bacteroidia > Bacteroidales > Paludibacteraceae > Paludibacter. Next base: position 75,608 of record CAIUTB010000096.1, on the reverse strand, counting down.
TACTAACATTCGAAAAATTCATCAACAACAAGGATTTGCTCTTGTGGGTGAGCATGCTTCGGCCGATTGTAACCGATGCCATACTTCGGCTTCGAATTTACGTTTCAATAATATCCGTACAAACTGTTATTCTTGTCATCAATTCCAGTATAATTTAACAAATAAACCTAATCACCGATTATCGGGTTTTGGAACTGATTGTGAACAATGTCATTCAATGGTTGGACGAAGCTGGAACGCTATAGGAAAAGGTTTCAACCATAGTTTTTTCCCAATTACCGGAATGCATGGGGTCTTGACCTGTGATCGTTGTCATAGCGACAATAATTATCAAATAAAAAAGTCACCGGATTGTTTGGGTTGCCATAGTAGCAAGCAAAACGAAGCAACCGGAGTCATACCTGCTCACGGCACATTAATGAAGAAATACAGTTGCTCTGATTGTCATAACGTGAGTGGTTTTAATAATGTGAAATTTAGAATTCACGATAGTTGGTTTGGTATTTATTCAGGTAAACATCGGGGTACCTGGACAAAATGTGTGGATTGTCATAATAATGACGCAGGTTTCAAAGCCAATTGCCGAAAATGTCATAATTTTGATAAATAAGAAACTTTGCCCTAACCCTCCTCAAATGGAGGAGGGGAAGTGCAGGGGATGACCTTAAATTTGATAGTTTAAATAATTTTTAATACGAGTCCCGCCTTTATTAGGGACAAACTATGCGACAATTATAAAAAATAAAAATATATAACGCATGAAACAATTTCTGACAATAATTTTGATAGCTTTTAGCATGGCTTCATTCGCTCAAAAGACCATTGATGTGAGTAGTGGAAATATTTCATTTATTACTTCCCAAAACGTGTATGTTCAGTTTGTGAATACCGACGGAATTCTAATTGGAGATACTCTTTACAGTTCCAAAAACAATGTGTTTCAATCTGTTTTGGTGGTAAAGAATCTATCATCAATTTCATGCATTTGCGACCCTGTAAATGGTTTTGTAGCTTCAGTTTCGAATCAGGTTTTTGCAAAGAAGAAAATAGAATCTGCGCCAATTGAAGTATTGACTCAACAATCGAAGGAAGCCGTTTCAGTGAATGATGCTGCCGTTATGGCAGCAATAAAAAAAGATACTGATAGCAAAAAAATCGCGAAGTTAGATGGTCGGGTTTCATTGTCAACGTATCTGAACAATACCAGTGATACGACGATGAATTCTGTGTTCCGACTCAACTTATCACTTTATGCCAAACATATTTCAAACTCTAAGTTTTCGGCCGAATGTTATATGTCTATAACTAAAAAAAGTATCTTCAGACCATTTACTTCTACGATTGACTCTAGCACAACTCAGAATTACCTGATAGACCAGCCACTCGATGTAAAGATTTATAACCTTTCGGTGAAATATGATTTGCCCGACTCAATGTATCTTTCTTTTGGTCGGAAAATAAATTCAAACTTAGCCAATATCGGTGCAGTAGACGGATTTCAGTTCGGTAAATATGGCAAGAAAATATCCTATGGTGCAGTTATTGGTAGTCGGCCTGATACCTATACCTATAGTTTGAATCCGGGATTATTGCAATACGGTGCTTTTGTTGGCCATCAGCTAAAAACCGAGACCGGCTATATGCAATCTTCACTAGCGTTTTTCAACCAAATGAACAATATGCTTACTGACCGTAGTTTTTTGTATTTACAACACAGTAATTCCTTACTTCAGAATCTTGATTTCTTTGGTTCGGCCGAAATTGACTTATACGCTTTGCAAAATAACCAGGCAAAAACAACCTTCAATCTGACCAGTGCTTACGCATCGCTTCAGTGGAGGGCTTTAAAAAACTTGTCACTATCGATGTCGTATGATGCCCGTAAAAATATTTATTATTACGAAACTTACAAAAACTATATCGACAGCGTAATGGATAAAGAAACCAGGCAGGGATTGCGCTTTCAAGCCATGTATCGCCCTTTCAATTTCTTAACCTGGGGTGGAAATGCCGGAATTCGATTTGCTTCAGCTAATTCCAATGCTTCGTCGAATGCTTATACATACCTTACATTGTCACAATTGCCATTTGAAACAACACTGACAGTAGATGTCACAGCGTTGAAAACGAGCTATTTGAGTGGTGCGATTTATGGAGCTTCGCTGTCGAAAGATTTGTTTGATGGAAACCTGTTTACACAGCTTACATACCGAAATGTAAATTATAATAGCATTAGTAATACCGCTATACCTCAAAATATAGCTGAAATTAGCCTTTCTTGGCGTATAAGCAAAAACCTGTTGCTGTGGTTCGACTATGAAGCTACATTCAACCCCGACAACAACTACCAGGGACGTGCCTTTATCAATTTGTCTCAGCGCTTCTGAGATACTTCCCGTAAAAGTGAAAAATTCAATTCCACTCTCAATTTTTTGAGTGCGATTTGTATACTTGGACGAAAAGATTTCAATATTTAATACTTCCGAAAGTCTTATTCGTGACGAGGTTATTTCATAGCATAAATATGGCTTTATAACAATGAAAAAGTCACTCAATCTGAACTGATTGAGTGACTTTTCTTATAATACAGCAATTATTCTACAACTTTATAATCTTCTTTACAACTGTTCCTGTTTTAGCTCTGATTACAGCTAAGTAATGTCCTTTTGGAAGTGAACTAATGTTTACATGTTGTTCATTGCTCAGCAACAAGCTTTGTCCGGCCAGTGAGCATATTTCCACTTCTTTCACATCGCTTCCACTTACATAGATTGACGAAACAGCGGGATTAGGATATACAGAATACAATTTATCCATTTCAACTTCGTTAATAGCTGTGTTCACAGGAGCCCATGCTAAACTCATATTTGCAAATCCAATAGCTCCAGTTACTGCTATTGAACCTGAAGCTGTAGCACCTTTGACAAATGTTCCGCTATATTTAAGATTACCCTGAACAGAACTTCCACCTGAAGTAGCTTCAACAATAATAAAATTCACTGTATAAGTTCCATCAGGTACAGATGCTACGGAAGTAGTTTTTCCCCAGTATACATTTTTACCCGTAACCCAGGCCGACGATTTTACAGTTGCTCCGGTTATTCCATCAGTAGCACCAACAAATTTTGTTGTAGTAGTAGAGATAGATTTTCCTATTAAATTCCACCAAACGGTTAAGTAACTGCTCGCACTTGAGTTTCCATTGGAAGTTTGATATACCAGGGTATTTACTAAAGCTGCCGATGAATTAGTTATATAAATTGCATCAGCATATTCAGTTTGATTACTTATCGTTTTAGTAGAATAAGTAACTGTAAGTGTTCCCGCAGTCTGTGAAAACAAACTATAAGAACATACTAACAAGACAAAGGATAGAATACTTTTTTTCATAAATCGCATTTTTATATTTATTACTAATTTAGAATCATTATATTTTACAACACTACAAAAGTAATAGCATAACTTGTATAAACCATAATGAAATCGGTTAATTATTAATAAATATACTAAACTTCTTATTAATTTGCAAAAAAAATCCGCTCATTCAAATCCCGAAGTACTTGAATGAGCGGACTCAATGACTGTTTTTGTGTGTTTAGCGCTTCTGAATCTTTTTCACAACTGAACCATTTTTAGTTGTGATTAATGCCAGGTAATTTCCTTTAGGAAGTGAACTAATATTTATATGTTGTTCGTTGCTATACAGTAAACTTTGTCCTGCAAGCGAACAAATCTCAATAGATTTTACATCGCTTCCTCTCACATAAATTGACGAAATAGCTGGATTAGGGTAAACAGATTAATACTTTTCCATTTCTACATCATTAATAGCTGTATTTACCGGAACCCATGCCATAGATATAGTTGTTAAATTGGCAGTGGCAGTTCCAGTTGTATTAACTGCAGCTGGTCCTTTGGCAAAGGTCCAACTTCCTGAAACCTCGGTTCCGTCGTCTGTTACTTCAACCCAAACTGTATAATTTCCATCTGCAACAAGAACTCTAGAAACATTTGTAGCATTCCATGTACTTGTTATTGCTCCATATGCAGTTTGTGTTGCAGCAGTTACAGCATCAACTACATTTGGTGTGCTTCCTGCAGCAACAAGAAATTTTGCTAAATGGCTTTTGTCTCCTCCAGTATAACCTAATAGGGTTTTAACAAATGCACTTGCACTATTAGTTGTACTGTTAGTAATCCAAATTGCCTGATCATGTTTACCTGATAAACTGCCAGCAGTAACAGTTGTTACTTTAAAAGTTAATGTTCCGGCTGTTTGTGCAAACATAGTTGCACTAAAAATTAAAGCGAAAATAAATAAAAATAATTTCTTCATTGGTGAGTTTTTTAAAAGTTAATAAATTATTTAATTAAGTAATCATACATTCTGTGTAAATATCAAAAATTCTATACAAAAATATAGAAATAAATTGGTAAACCAAAAAAAATATTGTTAATGTTCTTTAACAGTAAAGATGTCGCTATTTTTCACAACAAAAATAATTCAAATAAATCCTTAGATATATAAAATTCGTTCATAAAACTATTGGATTCAATCAATTTTGTTCAAAAAGAAATAAAAATAATAGGTTTATCCAATTAAAAGCTGCTATAAAGTGCTGTATTTTTTGTCTTGATTCCGGGCTACTAATTTTTAAGTATTTAACTAAATATCGCTCAAGTGCTAAAAAGTGAATGATTATGTGATGATTTTTCATTAAAAAATCCAAGGTACAAAAATAGATGTGAATTTTAAATACTTACACCAAAATTCGGTCAAATGATTATACTTTTCTGAACATACTCAGATATATAAAAAATCTATCATGCCATTGCTTAATACAAACGAGAAACGCAGGATATTAAAAATTACTTTAATATTCTGCGTTTCTTGTGCTAAATCCCGAGGGATAATTACATCGAGTAGTTATTCAACTACATTCGGTTTTTCAAGTCCATAACCCATTTTCTTGTCTTCGGCTTTCAGCATAAATGCAACAAGAAATGCCAATACGCCAAAAATCATGAAAATTAAATTTGCTTTTGTATAATCATATCTCAGTGCAAATTTTTTAGAATCAATCTCTTTATATGAAGCTTTTACGCAGGCATCTTCAATCTGCTGTTGAATTTTATCTTTATCAACTAATGCTAAAGAATTTATTTCTTCGAGATTCAAACTAACTAATTTATTTTTAAATCCGGCAAAACCGGTTGTATCCTGAACTCCTTTATATTCTGTTTTAATCAAAACTTCATTGATTAATCGGGTGGTGGTGTTGTCAACCGCTTTTTCAAAATCAATTTTATTCAGGTTTAGTTTTGGCTGTACCTGAGTGTAAGTTTCTGTAATGGCATTTTTTACCGTCACTTTGGCTTGCGAAACAGTTGGATTACTGGTGCTTAGAACAAATCCAATTAATAAAGGAACACCCATTAAACCCCAGTTTTGAATCCAGAAGATAAGTGCATAAGCAGTTCCCAGTTGTTTTTCGGGAATAATTTTTGGTACAGAAGGCCACATAGCCGAAGGTACTAATGATAAAGCAATTCCTAAAACTACTGTTACAGCCATTGCCAGTATCCAGTTATTTAAAAATGGAATAGAGAAAATCCCATGAACAAAAATTAGTAAAACCGAACCAATTATCATAATGGTTGCGCCTTTTCCTTTTCGGTCGTACAAATTTCCGAAAAATGGAGTGAGGAAAAGTGTTCCTAATGGTAAAACACTTGGAATTAGCCCTGCTAGATTTGGATTTACCTGATATTTGTTGATAACCAGGTCAGTAGCAAATTTAATCCAAGGAAAAACTGCTGAATAAAACAATACGCAAAGCAATGCAACCAACCAGAAACCTTTGTTGGTGATAATCATTACCACGTCCGAAAGTTTAAAAGGTTCCTCTTCTTCTTTTTCAATATGAGCTTCGGAAGCTTCCAGTTTAATGTCCATTCTGACATAAACAATATAGGCAATCAAACCAATACACAATAATAATGCGCCAAATAAAATTGGAATGGAAACATCCCCAAAATGTTGAGCGATAGGAAGTGGAATAGCTATTGCAAGCAATGTTCCAAGACGTGCAAACGAAACCTGTAGTCCCATTGCCAAAGCCATTTCCTTGCCTTTAAACCATTTTACAATAACACGTGAAACCGTAATTCCTGCCGTTTCAACCCCAACTGCAAAAATGGCATAGCCAAGAGCGGCAAACATTACTTGTGCTTTTATGCCTAAAATGGGCGCCATTCCTACCGGAAAGAAATGAGAAATAGCAAAAAACTTCATACCTGCACCAATTACCATGATAGCCGTAGAAAGAATTCCGGTAAATCGAACGCCGGTTTTATCCAAAATAATTCCACCTAAAATTAACATTAAAAGGAAAACATTAAACCAACCGTAAGCACTGGTGAAAATGCCGTAGTCCATATTATCCCATTTTAACTGGCTTTCGAGCATTGGTTTGAGCGGACTCATTGCATCTGCAATAAAATATCCACAAAACATAGTAAACGATACTATTCCGAGGGCTGTCCACCTGGCTGCCGACGATTCACGAAGAGATTTTTTTTCTGTCATAAACTATTTATTAAATTAAGTGTTTTCTTATGAAACTGATTTTTTGTAGCCATTTCATTTTTTACGGCTGCAAATCTACTCAAAAAAATGATTTCTTTTGTCAAACTGACAAAATTACCGAATAATAATGTAAAATTTAGTTCGGTATAGTTTTTGAAATTAAAATTCCGGGTTTTAAATCGCCTTTATTATTTTTTTTTAATTATTACTTGTACATTAAATCGCTATATTTGTATCATTAAATCGAGGAGAACCAATATATGACAATCAACTATTCAGAACAATTACATAATGTCCTGTTATACAGTTCGCAAGAGGCAGAACGATTAGGGAATAATTATATCGGACCGGAACATTTATTATTAGGCATATTACGTAACGGAAGCGGAAGAGCAATCGATATTTTAAACCTGTCGCATGTTAGCATATCCAAAATAAAGCAAAGTATTGAAAGTCAGATTCGTACCGATTTGGAACCTTCTGGAGCAGAACTACCGGCATTAAAAAGTACAGAGCGCATTAAGAAAATAATGGAGCTTGAAACGCGTTCATTATCCCTTGAAACGGCTGATACTGAACATTTATTGTTAGCCATTCTGAAAGAAAAAAACAATTTGGCTGGTGATATTCTGAATGCTGAAAGTCTGACCTATGATCAGGTAAAAGCCTTGATAGAAGCACCTCATGATATGCCATTTATGGGTTCAGGTTTTCAGGATGAAGATGATGAAGATGACGATCCCCGAAAAAAACACAAATCAAATCCGCCGTCAGGAGCCGGTTCTAAACAAAGTGATACTCCAGCATTGGATACATTTGGAACAGATATTACCAAAGCGGCATTGGAAAATCGTCTCGATCCGATTGTTGGTCGTGTGAAAGAAATAGAACGGCTGGCTCAGATTCTGAGTCGTCGCAAGAAAAATAATCCGGTATTGATTGGTGATCCCGGTGTTGGTAAATCGGCTATTGTTGAAGGCCTGGCATTGCGTATTATTCAACGTCGTGTTTCACGTGTGTTGTTCGACAAACGTGTGGTTTCTCTGGATATGGCTTCGATTGTAGCCGGTACAAAATACCGCGGACAATTTGAGGAACGTATAAAAGCTATATTGAACGAATTACAAAAAAATCCGGATGTCATTCTGTTTATTGATGAAATTCATACCATCGTAGGAGCAGGTGGAGCACCCGGTTCGCTGGATGCTGCTAATATGCTTAAACCGGCTTTGGCTCGGGGAGAAATTCAATGTGTGGGTGCAACTACGCTCGATGAATATCGTCAGAGTATCGAAAAAGATGGTGCGCTTGAACGTCGTTTTCAGAAAGTTATGGTTGACCCAACTACTGCAGATGAAACGCTCGAAATTCTCACCAATATTCAGGATCGCTACGAATATCACCACAATGTGCGCTATACCCCCGATGCTATCAAAGCCTGTGTGCGACTTACCGATCGCTATATTACCGACCGTTGTTTCCCTGACAAGGCCATCGATGCTTTAGACGAAGCCGGTTCACGGGTGCATATCGGCACAGTTTCAGTTCCGGTTGAAATAGAGGTACTTGAAAAACAAATAGAAGATTTGAAGAAAGAAAAATTAAAAGTTCTTTCGGAACAAAAATACGAGTTAGCAGGTCCAATCCGGGACCATGAAAAACAATTGCAATATCAACTCGAAGATGCGGTGAAACGTTGGGAAGAAGAAGCCCAGCAACACCCTGAAACGGTTGATGAAGAACAAGTAGCCGAAGTAGTAGCTATGATGTCGGGTATTCCTGTTCAGCGCATTGCTCAGGCCGAAGGATTGAAACTGCGTCAGATGAAAGAAGCTTTGCAGGGCAAAGTGATTGGGCAGGATGAAGCGGTGAATAAAATTGTGAAAGCAATTCAGCGTAATCGCATTGGACTGAAAGATCCAAGTAAGCCTATTGGTTCGTTTATTTTTCTAGGTCCGACAGGTGTTGGTAAGACGCATCTTGCTAAAATTTTAGCTGAATTTTTGTTCGATAGTTCAGATGCACTCATTCGGGTGGATATGAGTGAATATATGGAAAAATTCAGCGTTTCACGACTGATTGGAGCTCCTCCCGGATATGTGGGTTACGAAGAAGGTGGTCAGTTAACCGAAAAAGTGCGTCGTAAACCCTATTCGATAATTCTGCTCGACGAAATTGAAAAAGCGCATCCTGATGTGTTTAATATTTTGTTACAGGTTATGGACGAAGGCCGTCTGACTGACAGTTTAGGTCGCCGTATAGATTTCAAAAATACAATAATCATTATGACTTCCAACGTGGGAACACGCCAGTTGAAGGATTTTGGTAAAGGAGTTGGTTTCACCACTTCGAACACTTCAGAATCAGATTCTGAATTTTCGCGTGGAGTGATTCAAAAAGCACTTAACCGTACGTTTGCTCCTGAATTTCTGAACCGTGTGGATGAAGTGATTATGTTTGACCAGTTGAGTAAAGAATCCATTCGATCTATTATTGATCTGGAATTGAAAGGGTTATTTGGTCGTGTAACAACCATGGGTTACAAACTTGAGTTGACTAACGAAGCTAAAGACTATATTGCTGATAAAGGCTATGATGTACAGTTTGGTGCTCGTCCACTGAAACGTGCTATTCAACGTTATCTGGAAGATGGACTGGCTGATATTGTCTTAGCAGGTGAGCTGGAAGCAGGAGATAGCATTCTGATGGACTTAGATACTGAAACCAGCGAGATAAAGGCTCATATTGTGAAACCAACAAACGAAATAAGTTTATAGTTTATAGTTTATAGTTTATAAGAATCCCTGCTAATAGTGATAATTAGCAGGGATTCTTTATTTCTTTATTTCTTTATTTCTTTATTTCTTTTGAGAGATACCTAAAATCAGATTTTTTTCGCAAAAACAAAACATTGGAAAGCCAGATATTATTGGAGTTAGGATTGAATTATGAGTTAAATGTTTAAATCAAAGCCTGCGGGTAACGCCGAAAGTTGGAATACTTTCGTGTTTGAAGCGGTTGACTGCAGTAACCACAAAGGTGTATAGTCCACCAAATCGTTTGTCTAATTCTCTTAAGTCGATGCAGTTTTCGATGGTTCGTGTTACAATATTGGCCGGGTCATTCAGGTCACCTACCTTGCGGCCTTTGAAGGCATATACCACATAGTAAGCTGTTTGACACCCACCTTCTTCGTTCAATTCATCCCAGATAAGGTAAGCATCCTTTCCATCCCGCAGAATTTTTACGTTTTGTGGTTGTGCTGGAGTTTCTCCTTCTATGTTTCGGTTTACCGGGCAAATGGCCGGATATTTATAATAATTCTTTTGCAGGCTATCGTTGAGGTTCTGTTTGTTTTTCAGAAATGGTTTGGCACTGAAAAATACAGCTCCATCGATTAGCGGAAAGCGTTTATTCACATTCAGCTGACGGCACAATTCATTTCCATTTCGCCATGCAGGATTTGCTTCGGGTGAACCAAGTTGTGAGGCATAAAGCCCGATATACAGGTTTTTGCCAAATGAATTATCGCTCCACCATTTAGCCAATACTTCATAGTCGGCAACTTTTTTGCCTATTTCCCAGTAAAGCTGTGGTACCACGTAGTCAATTGTACCTTCTTTGAGCCATTTCAGAATGTCAGCATATAAATCATCGTAATTTTGGACTCCGGCACGAGTGGCAGAACCGCTTGCATCAACATTATCGTTGCGCCACACACCAAAAGGTGAAATGCCGAATTCAACCCAGGGTTTCAGCTCTTTTATGGTATGTTGCAGTTCCGAAATTACCATGTTTACGTTATTCCTGCGCCAGTCATTCTTCTGATTTGATGCATATCCACGTGGATTTTTTCGAAAAGTTAGTTCATCCGGAAATTCCTCATTTGCAACACGATACGGATAGAAATAATCGTCGAAATGAACGGCATCCACATCGTATCGTTCTACGACATCTTCTACCACGCGGTTCAGAAACTCACGGGTTTCATCCAGTCCCGGATCGAAATAGTATTTATCACCATATTTTACAAATAGATCTTTATTCTTGAAATAGAGATGATTTTTATTCAGAACATTCAGGTTGTCAGAGTTGGTTACACGGTATGGATTAAGCCAGGCATGCACATCAATACAACGTTTATGGGCTTCATCGATAATGAATTGTAAGGGATCGTAATATGGATTTGGTCTTTGGCCTTGCTTTCCGGTGAGCCAATGCGACCAGGGTTCGATAGTAGATGGATAAAAGGTATCAGCAGTTGGTCTGATTTGTAGGATGATAGCGTTAATATTATTCTTGACTAATCCATCCAACATTGTGCGCATTTCGTCACGCTGGGCTTTGGGAGTAAGGTTTCGCTGACTTGGCCAGTCGATATTGGCAACAGTAGCAACCCAAACAGCTCGGAATTCACGCTTGGAATGTTGAGCCGAAATGCCTGATAGCATTAGAATTAACGAAAAAAGTAAGTAGATTCTTTTTGACATGAAATTGTATTGTTGAATACAAAAGTAGCGATATTTCACACATCTGGCAACCAGAATCCGATTTTTTAAGAACATTTGCTTAAAAACATTGTTTACAACGGAAAATCAAGTAATTTTGTCGAATGAACAATCAAAATAATAATTCAGTGAAAAAGCAACTGAAAATAGCTTTGGTAGCCCACGACAGACGCAAAGCCGACATGGTTGAATGGGCAATTTTTAATGCAGATATGCTGGCAAAACATCAGTTGATATGTACCGGAACAACAGGTAGTCTGATTCAGCAAGCACTGAAAGATAAAGGTGTGGAAGTAGATATTACTTGCATGAATTCAGGACCGTTGGGTGGTGATGCTGAAATAGCTGCGTTAGTGGTACGCAAACAAATAAATCTGGCAGTTTTTCTGATTGATGATTTGAATGCTCAACCGCACGAAGCTGATATTCAGATGCTTTTACGCCAGTGCCGCGTTCATAATGTACCTATTGCCTGTAACCGATATAGTGCTGACTTAATGATTACCAGTACATTGTGGGATAATGATGACTATGTTCCGAAAGAACCGCGTTATGTCCGGTTTGAAAGGGAAGTATAACTCATGTTCTGAATTTTTAATTAAAAAAAAAGCCCCGAACTGTAAGTCGGGACTTTTAATCGATTTATTCAAACTATAAACTATTATAAATCGGTAATTACAGTATGTTTTGGAACTAACACTTTCATAATAGACCACGCTATAAGATAAGCCAACGCACAGGTAGTAAACATAATGCCATAAGCTACTGAAACATTGGTTGAAATTAGATGTCTGGCTTGCTCAAACATGGCTGTATTAGTCGGATCAACCATCACTTCTTTCAGGTTGTCAATCTTTACTTTTTCCAGCGGAATAGCCTGAGTGGCTTTAATCAACCCTTCTTTGCTGGCTTGCATAATTCCCATTATGCGATATTTATCTTCCAACCCACCGGCAAGTAACTGAACTAAAACACCACCTAAACCTCCGGCAGCAGCTCCAATACCAGTAACAGAACCAACCGCCTTTTTAGGAAACATATCTGATACAGTGGTAAATAAGTTAGCCGACCAGGCCTGATGTGCCGCTCCGGCAATACTGATAATGGCAACAGCCGCTACAATTCCATATCCGGCAGCAACCCACTGAGTGCTCACCAGCAAAAGAGGAGCAAAGGCGATCATTAATAAGGCCGTCATACGGGCTCTATAAGTTTGCCAGCCTTTATTCATAAAGGTCATAGGAATTGAACCACCATAAACTGATCCAATAATTGCAATACCATACACGATAAAGGTTGAAATCATTACGGTGTGCTTGGTTTCAACGGGACTCATACCCACGCAGAATTGTTGTTTGATATAAGTTGGTAACCAGAACAACAGGAACCACCAGATACCATCAGTCATAAATTTACCCGCAACAAAAGCCCATGTTTGCTTGTATGTAAGCATTTTGTACCAGGGAACTTTTACTTTTGGAGCAGTAGCGTCCAATATCGGAGCAGCTTCATCATCTGCATGAATATAATCGTATTCCCCCTTATTTATTTTGCCTTTTTCAAGCATGAACTTAGGCGTGTTATACAATTTACTCCAGAAGAATAACCAAAGAAAACCAATTAAGCCTGTAATAAGAAATGCCATTTGCCATCCGTGAAAAATACCCAGAAACAAACCATTTCCTTCGTTAGGATTCCAGGCAGCAAGAATAACAGGAATAATCAAGGCACAAATCATTGCTCCTATATTGGAACCTGAATTGAAAATTCCGGTAGCCAATGCACGTTCTTTCTTTGGAAACCATTCTGCTACAGTTTTGATGGAAGCTGGGAAGTTGCCTGATTCACCTCCACCAAATACCCCTCTGGCAGCAATCTGACCGAAAAGTCCTTTTCCCATAAATGCACTTGCCATACCGGCCAACGACCATATAATAAGTGAAGCTGCCAGTCCGATTTTTGTTCCGATTTTGTCAATAATAAATCCGGCAAACAAAGTAAAACCAGCATAAAATGCAGTAAAAACAGAGGTTAAGATGGAAAAATCAGTCGATGACCATCCAAAACCATCGGTAGAACAAAAATAATCTTTCAGATAACCTATTACATTTCTGTCCATGTAATTGATTGTCGTTGAAAAAAGTAGTAAACTGACGATGGTCCAACGGTAACCCGTCATTTTTTCTGCTGTTGATTTTGACATAATTATTTATTTAATGATTAATGATAAATGGTTAATGATAGATGGATTATGGTAAATTTCTTTTTGAGTAGAAATTATCAACTATCAACTGTTCACTGTCACCTATTTTTTTATTTTCTGAATAATTGCGAGCGTATCGCTGCAAAGTTTGCTAATTCCTGCCCAATCACCAACTTTTATCATGTCGGCAGGGAAAAGATTAGAACCCATTCCCACACAAGTTACTCCAGCATCGAACCAGCTTTTCAAATTAGCTTCTTCGGGTTTTACACCACCGGTCACCATTAGATTTGACCAGGGCATTGGAGCTTTAAGTCCTTTTACAAAGCCTGTGCCTAATACATCACCCGGGAATACTTTGCAAATGTCGCAACCAGCCTCCTGAGCAAAACCCACTTCTGTAACCGAACCACAACCAGGTGCATACGGAATCAGGCGGCGATTAGCCACTTTAGCCACTTCCGGATTGAACAGCGGACCAACAATAAAGTTAGCACCCATTTGAATGTATAAAGCTGCAGTCGGAGCGTCAACGATGGAACCAATACCCATTATCATTTCAGGGCATTCTTTGGTAGCATATTTCACAAGGTCGCGGAATACTTCGTGTGCAAAATCACCACGATTGGTGAACTCAAATGCACGTACTCCTCCCTCGTAACAAGCCTTTACTACTTTTTTTGATACTTCGATATCGCTATTGTAGAAAACAGGTACCATACCTGTCTCTTTCATAGCTGTCATTACCTGAATTTTTGAGAAACGCATAATTATAAAATTTGCCCAACCCCTAATGGGGGATTAGAGATGTTAGTATTAATTCTTAATAAGCCCCTTTAGGGGTTTGGGGTTACTATCGTTGTACCCGTCCGCTTGAATCACCACCACACAACGCTTCAACTTCTTCAATTGAAACAAGGTTGAAGTCTCCGTTTACGGTGTGTTTTAATGCCGAAGCTGCAACAGCAAATTCCAATGCTTCGCCCTGATTTGGTTTAGTCAACAAGCCGTGAATAACACCACCTGAGAATGAGTCGCCACCTCCAACACGGTCGATAATAGGATCAATATCGTAGCGTTTTGACATATAAAATTCTTTTCCGTCGTAAATCATTGCTTTCCAACCATTATGAGTTGCAGAGAATGATTCACGCAAGGTTGAAATTACATACTTGAAATCAAATTCTTTTGCCATTTGAGTAAAAATACCTTTGTAGCCTTCAGCGTCAGTATGTCCGCCTTCAACATCCGAATCAGGTTTAAAACCTAAGCAAAGTTCAGCATCTTCTTCATTACCGATACAAACGTCAACATATTGCATTAAGGGACGCATAATTAATTGTGCTTTTTCCTTTGTCCAGAGTTTCTTGCGGAAATTCAGGTCAACCGAAACAGTAACGCCGTTTCGTTTAGCAGCTTCACAAGCTAATTTGGTCAATTCAGCAGCACTATCCGAAATAGCAGGTGTAATTCCCGACCAGTGAAACCAATCGGCTCCTTTCATGATGGCATCAAAATCGAAATCAGAGGCTGTTGCTTCCGCAATTGATGAGTGAGCACGGTCGTAGATAACCTTACTTGGGCGCATGGAAGCTCCGGTTTCGAGATAATAAATACCTACCCGGTCGCCACCACGTGCAATAAAATCAGTTTTTACACCATATTTGCGCAAAGCATTTACGGCCGATTGTCCAATTTCGTGTTTAGGTAATTTTGATACAAAATAAGCTTCGTGGCCGTAGTTTGCACAGCTCACAGCAACATTTGCTTCTCCTCCTCCATAAACGACATTAAATACATCCGATTGAACAAAACGCGTGTTGCCTGGAGTTGATAGACGGAGCATAATTTCTCCTAATGTTACAATTTTTTTACTCATTGTTTTCTTTTTTTTGTAATATTGATTGGTTTTTAATTGGTTGACCAAAGATACTGCTTCTTTTTTAATGAATAAAATATTAGTTCAAAATTGTAGCTAAATTACTGTTATTTAGTCCAACTCTAAATATAAAATGATTATTTTTTAGAAATTGAAGAATGTTTTTGCATTATTATAACTAATATCGTCAACCATTTTAGCAATAAATTCCATTTCCTGATGTGGGAGCAATCCGTTTTCAACATCATTTCCAATCAGGTTACACAATGTACGTCGAAAATACTCGTGACGAGGGTAGGAAAGAAAGCTACGTGAATCCGTGAGCATACCTACGAATCGGCTTAGCAAGCCAAGAACTGAAAGTGAGTTCATTTGTTTTTCCATACCGTCTTTTTGGTCTAAGAACCACCAACCCGAACCGAACTGAATTTTTCCTGCAACTGAACCATCCTGAAAGTTCCCAATCATTGTAGCAATCATCTCATTATCGCTTGGATTTAGGTTATATAATATGGTTTTTGTCAATTTATTTTGAGAATCAAGTCGGTTCAAAAATTTGGATAAAGCTTTAGCAGTATTAAATGTTCCAATGGAATCAAATCCAGTATCAGGACCTAATTGATTGAATAAGCGTGAGTTATTGTTGCGAATGGTTCCATAGTGGAATTGTTGTGTCCAGCCTTTTTCCCAATCCATTTCCGCAAAAATAACCATCATAGCCGATTTGAATTTCAATATTTCGCTGTGAGTCAGTTCACGTCCAGCAAAAACTTTATTAAAAATTTCCTTGATTTCGCTTTCTGTATAGTCTTCGGCATAGAATTCTTCAATTCCATGATCGGACAACTTACAACCTTGTTCAGCAAAGAAATCCTGACGTTTGCGAAGTGCCTGAATCATATCATCAAAATTTGAGATATGGATTCCGGAAATATCTGATAATTGTTCAACATAGGTACGGAAGTTTGCGGGAACTTCTACTGCCATTGCTTTATCAGGACGCCAGGTTGGAAGCATTTTAATTTCAAAACCATCCCGACGGGTTTTAATATGATGTTCCAGGGTATCAATCGGATCGTCGGTTGTACAAACGGCTTCAACATTGTATTTACGCATTAAATTTCGAGCTGAATATTCCGGAGTTTGAAGTTTGGCAGTACATTCATCATAAATTTCACGAGCTGTAGCAGGCGAAAGCAACTTATCGATGCCAAAAGCAGTTTTTAATTCTAAATGTGTCCAGTGATAAAGTGGATTGCGCATAGTATAGGGCACTGTTTCAGCCCATTTCTCGAATTTTTCCCAGTCCGACGTATTTTTCCCTGTAATATATTCTTCCTTGATTCCATTGGTACGCATAGCACGCCATTTATAATGATCACCACCCAACCATGCTTCTGTAAGTGTTTTAAACTGATGGTCATTTGCCACCATCGAAGGCACTAAATGACAGTGATAGTCAATAATTGGTTGTTTTGAAGCATGTTCGTGATATAATTTTTGAGCCGTTTCGGTTTGAAGAATAAAATTCTTGTCTAAAAAGTTTTTCATATTGTTGCTATTAAATGTGTTATGATTTGAAACCTTGCGAATTTATACTGTTGAACATGAAAACTAAACAAATTTTGTCATTGAATTTTCAAAAAACAGAGAACTGAACTTACATTGTATTCAATTTGAGAGGATTTGTAATATTGGTTGTTTAGCTATTCCAACAAGTCGAAAACTTAACAATAAGGTTAATGCATTGAATTTCATTAATATATGCATAAATATAATGGTTTTTTTTGTTTCCGTGTTCGCCCACGAAGATACAACAATTTTTATTAATACAAAATATAGACCTGTTTTTTTTGTTTTTAGGGATGAATAAATATGAAATCAAGAGATAGAATCATGTTAAAAATTAATATTCAAAAATTTTTTCTCAAAAAACACACACTATTAAATAAAGGAAAGACGAAATTTGCAGAGTTTTTTTGAATGAGATGAGTAAGTGTACAGTGTCATTTGTTTAACTGAATATTCCGGATATTATAGATGCAGATGGAGCAAAACATAAAGTTTCAATTCCATTGACAATATTCTGGCTAATCGATATAGTTTACAACTCCGGCAGTTAAATAGGTAGTTGAACTCTCACTTGCGTTCCTTCACCTACTTTACTGTTAATCTCAAAAATGCCATTATGGATTTTGGCCAGTTCTTTCATCCCAATTAAACCAAACGAATCTGCTCGTCCACAGTTATTTATATCAAATCCAATACCATTATCAATGATTTCAAGTATCAATTTGTTAGTATTCGTTGAAAGTTGAACTATAACCGACGTAGCCATTGCATGTTTAAGAATATTATTAAGTGACTCCTGAAGTGTCCGGAATAATGCCAAGGCATGTTCGGGATGAATTGTAAACTCTGAAATTTCATGTATAAACTGACATTTTAGGTGGTGTGATTCCTCAAAGTCCCGGAGAAGGACTTCTGCTGTTTCCATAAACCCAAGCAGTTCAAGTTGTTCAGGTCTCAACCCATTCATTATCTTTCGTGCCGATTTAATCGCGTTATCAGTCAGAATGATAAATTGTTCCATCTCAGCCAGTACTTCTGCCGATTGAATAGGTACCAAACTTTTGGATATTTTTTTCTTATACATTCCCATTTCCATTTTTTGAGCTACTAAAAATTGCGCCAAACTATCGTGAATCTCAAGGGTGATGGAAAGCCTTTCATCTTCACGCACTTTCTGAAGATGGGCTGCAAAGTTTCTCAATTGCTCTCTGGAGACTATTAATTCTTCTTCAGCGAGCTTGCGATCTGTGATATCCAGATGCGACCCCATCATCATAAGTGGTTTTCCGTCATCCGTCCAGGAAGTCACCTTACCGGTATCCAGAACCCAAACCCAGTTTCCATTTTTGTGCTTCATCCGGGACTCACATACATAATAATCCAATTCCCCACAAAAGTGTTTTTCAAGTAATTCATTACTGGTTTTCATATCGTCGGGATGGGCAAATTTTAACCAGGTATCAATTGAAACCGGCGAAATTTCTTCCAGTGTATATCCCATAATTTCAGCCCAACGTTCATTAAAGATGGTTTCTCCTGTTTGTACATTCCATTCCCAGGTAGCCACATTCGTTCCTTTTATGATGCCTGATAACCTTTCTCGTTCAACTTTTAGAGTCATTTCAGCATTTTTAATTTCAGTAATATCTCTTACATTTCCTAAAACCGAAATAATGTTATTTTCATCATCAAATTCAGGACTTAACAACCAGTCCAGATAAACTTTTCCTGTTTTTGCTTCAAATTCAATAAGTTGGTTGCATGTTTCTCCGGTATCAAAAACCCTTTGAATGGATTTTTCCCAAAAATCGCATTCTTCAGACGAAAATCCAAGATCGCGATGCGATTTCCCTATATAATCCAGATGATTTATTCCTGTAAGTCTATAAGCAGAGGGGCTAGCATAAAGATGCTTATAATTTCGGTCGAAACGGTTAATGATATCCTGGGTGTTATCGGCAAGCGTATGATATTTAACTTCACTTTCCTTCAGAGCCAGTTCTGATAATTTACGATCTGTAATGTCTAATGCAATTCCACCAAGAAGTGGTTTTTGTCCTTGTTGTGGAATTGTAAATTTTTGTGTTTCAAAATAATGCAATTTTCCATCTAGCAGCATCATGCTTTCTTCAAATTTTTTATAACCCAATTTCAATACATGCATATCATCTTCTAAGAATTTTGCTCCAATTTCATTGGGAAATACTTCAAACATGTCTTTTCCCATCCATTTTGAAGCACCCAGGGCATTGTCCATAAAACGATTTACAAACAAAGCTTTACCCTCATTATCTTTTATAAATGCTATGGCAGGTAACTGATCCATAAACAAGGAAAATCTTGCTTCGCTTTCTTTTAGTTGAGAAGTTAATTCATCTGCTATTTGTTGTGCTCTGTTACGCGTATTCATGAACAACAGGGATAAATAAAACAACAATAAACTGATTATTAGACCACTAATTAATACCAGAAGTACTTTGCTTTGAAGATATGGAAATTGGCCAATTGTTTTTGTAAACTGCAAGGTCCATTCTTTTTCATTAAAAACGATAGGAATAGTAAGTGTTTGAGCTGTTTCGTCATCCTGAATTGTTGTATCAATTAGTTGACTATCGAATAATATAGAATTTTGTGAAACGCTGTCATTCTCAGAAATCCGCAAATGAATTTTGCTGCTATTGTTTACATCCCAACGTCCTAAAATCCCTTTCATTAAATCAACTATACG
Organism: uncultured Bacteroidales bacterium; assembly: GCA_903901975.1. Lineage (GTDB taxonomy): Bacteria > Bacteroidota > Bacteroidia > Bacteroidales > Paludibacteraceae > Paludibacter. Next base: position 56,129 of record CAIUTB010000096.1, on the reverse strand, counting down.
ATATGGACTATATACCCAACCCCGAATGGCAGCACGACGCTCTTTTACAGTGTTTATCGGCATTCCTTTCCGGTATACCGGAACGTACATCAGCGCACCTACCTGCTTATTTTGATCGCTATCCTGCACCAAAACAACTTTATCTGAAAGGGCTGCAATATTTTGATCGCAGGCCTGATCCATTGCTTTTCGTCGTACCGGCTCGGAATACATATCGTAACCAAAAGCACGTAAGTTTCTGCCTGCAAAGGGTTCGAGATAAATAATGGATGTATAAATGGCTCTATCACCTGCCGGACGGACAGAATAGTCAACAAAACCTTCTTTTCTGATTTGATGAATATGTTGTTGTAAGAAGTCTTTTTTTATAATAACTGCAAAACCAACCCCCTCAATTCCCGGTAAATTCTTGCTTATTTTTAAACTTTCAATATAGGTCTGCCAATCTTTTCTTGTTGGCTTATCAGATCCTTCAACATACGATGCTCCACTTCGTAAAAGTAATGCATGCGCGTGAAGGCGTGTGCTAATTATAGTATTAATATCATTACAGACCAACCTGAATTCAGACATTAATGCAGTTTCCTGATTGTTTTTTGTGTAAACAGCTGCAGCAATAGTTAATGCAATTCCAGTAATTAAAATTGCAAAAGATATCCATGTTTTTTTGTAAAAGAATTTAAACTTCATATTCTTGTGTTTTTTTTAAGAAACAGATATTTTTTTCAGTTGTAAGTATAAGCTTGTACGTATTTTTACTTTTTGACAAAGGTTTTAAGGAAGAGAGCACATGTTAAAATATATTTTAGATATAACATTATCAGATATATAGTTTAAATGAACTTAGATAAAATTCTTAACTTGAGAACAAACATAAATCATAATTTTGAATTAAACAAATTATTTCTTAAAAACATTTGTTTTTGTTTGCAAATCAGAATATATGCTACACGGAGTAGTAGTAAATAATACATATTCATTTTCTTATTTGATTAATAAATAGATGATAATTGCATATTCTTTTTGTAAGTGTCTGATTCAATGGTGTTATGATAAGAAATGGGCTTTTTGTTTAGATATTTATTCTACTATCGTTTAAGTCATTCAACGGGAAGGGGTCAGTACTGAAAAAGCTTTGATTTCAGTATAAAAAGAAGACCGCCCCCAAAGGAACGGTCTTCTTATAAACTATTAACTACAAACTATAAACTATAAACTATTCGCCGAATTGTTGTTCAGCCATACGTTTGTAACCTGTATATCGCCATTTTGCATTCGATTCAGCAGCTACAAAAAGTTCTTTTGCTTCTGCAGGGAATTGTTTCAACAACGAAGTGTAACGTACTTCACCGCGTAAGAAATCCTGGAATTTATCCCAGTCAGGTTCTTTCGAATCCAGCATCATTGGGTTTTTACCTTCAGCTTCTAAATCCGGGTTGAAGCGGTACAAATGCCAGTATCCACATTCTACAGCACGTTTTTGTTCGGTTTGAGCTTGTCCCATACCGGCCAATAAACCGTGACTGATACATGGTGAATAAGCAATAATTACTGATGGTCCGTCGAATGCTTCCGCTTCGCGGATAGCTTTCAGCGTTTGTGCCTGATTAGCTCCCATAGCTACCTGAGCCACGTAAACATAACCATATGTGGCAGCAATCATACCCAGGTCTTTTTTGCGAACACGTTTACCCGAAGCAGCGAATTTAGCCACAGCACCTACCGGAGTAGATTTCGAAGCCTGACCACCGGTGTTGGAATAAATTTCAGTATCCAGTACCAGGATATTTACGTTTTTGCCGGAAGCAATCACGTGATCCAATCCACCAAAACCAATATCATACGCCCAACCATCACCACCAATAATCCATTGTGATTTTTTCACCAGGTATTGGGTCAGTTCTGCTATTTCTTTGCAATACGAGCAAGTTCCTGCTTTTACAAGTGGAGTAATTTTACGTTCGAGGATGATAGTTTCATCAGCATCGTTACGTTTTTCAATCCATTCAGCAAACAAGCCTTTCAATTCTTCGGAACAACAATCAGCAGCAAGTGCTTCAGTCATAATACGAACCAAACGTTCACGCATATTATCGTTAGCGAAAACCATACCCAAGCCAAACTCAGCATTGTCTTCGAACAAAGAGTTTGCCCAAGCCGGTCCGTGACCTTCAGGATTAGTTGTATATGGAGTAGAAGGAGCAGAAGCAGAGTAGATAGAGCTACAACCTGTTGCGTTGGAAACCATTTGACGTTCGCCAAACAACTGAGTAACCAGTTTCACATAAGGAGTTTCACCACAACCGGCACAAGCGCCCGAGAACTCGAACAGTGGAGTAGCCAATTGTGAGTTTTTTACGTTCGATTTAATATCAACCAAATGTTGTTTTGATTTCACGTTATCGATACAGTATTCCCAGTTTTTCTGGTTTGGATATTGTGTTTCGATTGGAACGAGTGAAAGTGCTTTGTTGCCTTTATTGCCCGGACAGACGTCTACACAATTGTTACATCCCATACAATCCAACACGTCAACCTGAATGCGGAAAGCAGTATCGGCAAATTGTTTACCGTTTGTTTTCAACATGTCAAATTGAGGAGCATTAGCTTGTTCATCCAAATCTAAAATAAACGGACGAATAGCAGCGTGAGGACAAACATACGCACACTGGTTACACTGAATACAGTTTGAAGAATTCCAAACAGGAACAAATGCAGCCACGCCACGTTTTTCGTATTTCGAAGTTCCCTGATCCCAGGTTCCGTCTTCACGACCTTTGAAAGCAGATACAGGCAGACTGTCACCATCCTGAGCATTCACTGCACGAACCACATCTTTTATAAATGCAGGAACGATTTCAGTACTAACTTCAGTTCCGTCAATCAGGTTTGCCCATTCTGCAGGAATTTCCACTTTAGTATATTCACCACCACGGTCAACAGCTGCATAGTTTTTATTTACTATAGCTTCCCCTTTATTACCATAGGATTTATTGATAGCATATTTCAATTTCTCAACAGCCAGTTCGTAAGGAACTACGTTGGTAATTTTGAAAAATGCCGATTGAAGAATCGTATTGGTACGGTTACCCAAACCAATTTGTTCTGCAATATTCGTAGCATCAATAATGTACAGGCTGATATTGTTGGCAGCAAGGTATTTTTTAACTTTAACTGGAAGGTTTTTCAATACTTCGTCTTTATTCCAAATGGTGTTCAAGAGGAATGTTCCGTTTTTCTTCAACCCTTTAGTTACGTCGTACAAGTTCAAATAAGCCTGAACGTGACATGCCACGAAGTCAGGAGTAGTTACCAAATACGTTGAACGGATAGGAGTGTTACCAAAACGAAGGTGAGAACAAGTAAAACCACCTGATTTCTTCGAGTCGTAAGCAAAATAAGCCTGACAGTATTTATCCGTATTGTCACCAATTATTTTGATGGAGTTTTTATTTGCACCTACAGTTCCATCAGCACCCAAACCATAGAATTTAGCTTCGATAGTTCCTTCGCCACCCAACGAAATTTCTTCTTTCAATGGAAGTGAAGTGAAAGTAACATCGTCAACGATACCTACAGTAAAGTGATTTTTTGGTTCAGGCAACGCTAAGTTTTCATAAATAGCAATAACCTGAGCAGGAGTGAAGTCTTTAGAAGACAAACCGTAACGTCCGCCAACAACGGTTGGTTGATTTTCAGAACCATACAATACATCTTTTACGTCTAAGTACAAAGGTTCGCCGGTTGCTCCGGGTTCTTTTGTACGATCCAACACACAAATACGTTTAGCAGTCTTTGGAAGAGCAGCTAAGAAGTGTTTTGCAGAGAATGGACGATATAAGTGAACACAGATTAAACCAACTTTCTGACCTTTAGCGTTCAGGTAATCGATTCCTTCTTTCAATGCCTGTGTAGAAGACCCCATCGCTATTACCACACGATCAGCATCTTCAGCACCGTAGTAATCGAACAAACCATATTGTCGACCGGTAATAACTGCCAGTTTATTCAGATAATCTTCAACAACATCAGGTATTGCATCGTAGAATGGATTACAAGCTTCGCGAGCCTGGAAATAAATATCACCGTTTTGAGCAGTACCACGAACAACAGGGTGTTCTGGGCTCAATGCGCGGTCACGAAAACCTTTTAGTGCTTCCTGATCCAACAATGGAATCAAGTCTTCCTGATCTATTTGTTCAATTTTTTGTATTTCGTGTGAAGTACGGAAACCATCGAAGAAGTGCACAAATGGTACACGGGTTTTGATCGAAGCAAGGTGAGCGATAGCCGCCATATCCATTACTTCCTGTACAGAACCAGTGGCAAACATAGCACAGCCGGTCTGTCGTACAGCCATAACGTCCTGATGGTCACCAAATATAGAAAGAGCATGTGAAGCTAATGCACGTGCCGATACGTGATAAACGCCCGGAAGTAATTCGCCGGCCACTTTATACATATTCGGAACCATCAGTAATAATCCCTGAGAAGCCGTAAAGGTTGTTGTCAATGCCCCGGCCTGAAGTGATCCGTGCATTGCTGCAGCAGCACCGGCTTCCGATTGCATTTCCTGTACCTGAACCTTTTCACCCCAGATGTTCTTACGTCCACCGGCTGCCCATTCGTCAACATATTCTGCCATAGTCGACGAGGGTGTGATTGGATAAATTGCTGCTACTTCGCTGAACATATATGCTATATGTGCTGCAGCCTGATTACCATCACAGGTTAAAAATTTCTTTGTTTTAGCCATTTTGTTAGTAATTTTATTAATGTTTATTTTTTTGTTTTATTTTATTTGCCTTTCGGCGCTTATTTATCTTTTTTCTTCCTGTTTACTGATTACCGTTTACCGCTTTTAGTATAGAAATCCAAACAACCACAAGGGTATTTCATTTTTATTCCCTACCTCAATGTCATCAGCTGCATAATATGCTTTGCTATAATGTTTTCCGGAATCCGGTCTGTTTTCGCATTTGAAATGGTATTTCTGATCAATGCTGAAATCCATTTGATATTTGCACATATTTACCTTATGTCGAGCATGTAAGGCGTTGTAAAAGAATGTTTTGTGTTCAGCAGACTTATCCACGTTGCCGGGATTAACTGCATGCATCAAATTAGTATTTTGTACATAAACCTGATTCGGTTTTTTTGGATATTCATCACCTTCCAGGTAGAGCATATTCAATAAACGGGCATCTTTCAGATACTTAATGTAGTTCATGATGGTTGCACGCGAAGTCTCTATTTCTTTACTCATCTGGCTCACGTTGGGTGCTCCGGGAGCAGCATTCATAATCAGATAAAGCAGTTTCCTTATTTTTGACAGATATTTTAACTCAATTTGTTTAATCAGCAAAATATCCACTTCCAGCATCATATTCATAGTTTTAAGCAAATTTTCGGAGAAATTTCGATCTTCCAGAAAAAAAGGATAAAAGCCATGATGTAAATAATCCTGAAAATACTCCAATGGATGAACTTTAGTACAGATTTCCGTTGCTATCTGTGTGTGGTTCTGGATAATTTCATCCAGGCTGTAGAATCGAAGATCGGTACCCGCTTGTAAATTTAAAAATTCCCTGAACGAAAAGCCCCGCAAATTATAGGAAGCAACAATATCCTGAATATCGGTATTACCTTCAATAAGGCGCATGACCGACGAACCGGAAAACACGATATGAAGCTCGGGATAAAGATCGTAGGTCTCTCTCAACTCTTTTGACCAGTTTTCGTATTTAAAAATTTGATCAAGTAAAAGAGTTTTTCCACCGGCTGCACAAAATTCACCTGCAAATTCAACTAAGGTATGTTCGGTGAAGTAAAAGCTGTTGAAGTTTACATACAGACAGCTTCGATCGGTGCCGAAATGATCTTTGGCATATTGAAGTAAAAATGTAGTTTTTCCAACTCCGCGACTGCCTTTTATTCCTATCAGGCGGTGCGTCCAGTCGATTTCGTCCATTAAAACCCGCCTGACAGGCGATTGAACGTGTTCAACCAAGTATTTATGTGTCGTAAAAAACGCCTCCATAATTGATTTTTGAGCATACAAAATTAGTACAATATTTCCATTTTGCAATGCGGAGATGGCAAAATTAGCATAAATATCACACAAAGACTTATAAAACAGCTTGAAACGGGTGTTTTTGAAATTGAAAAAATCACGGAGAATACACTATTATTTATTAAAAAAACAAATCTGAACCTCTATTTGAATAATTTAACTGCAAAATAGGATTTGTGAGAAAGAATATGTAGTTTTGAGGTGTGAAAAAACAATAAAAATATTCAAACCATGAAAATCAAATTTATTGGCGCAGCACGCGAGGTTACAGGCAGCAAACATCTAATTACGACAAACGAAGGAAAAAAGATTTTGCTCGATTGCGGTATGTTTCAGGGAAAAGGATTGGAAACTGACTCCATGAACCGAAACCTGATGTTTGAACCCGAAACGATTGACTATATCATTTTAAGTCACGCACATATCGATCATTCGGGTCTGATACCCTATTTATATAATCTTGGTTTTCGTGGGTCGGTAGTCTGTACCAATGCCACCCGTGACCTATGTTCTATTATGTTGGCCGATAGCGGACATATTCAGGAACTTGATAATAAATGGTTTAATAAGAAAAGAGATAAGCAAGGATTAAAACCTGTAGAACCTATTTATAGTGAACAGGATTGTCAGAAATGTATGGAGCTTTTTATCGGTGTAGCATACAACCGTCGTTTTCAGATAAATGATAAGATAAACGTGAAATTCACAAACTCGGGTCACATGTTGGGAAGTGCAGTAGTGAATCTGGAACTCATAGAAAATGGAGATAAAGTGCATTTGGCTTTTACCGGCGATATCGGTCGACCTCATAACCGCATCATACATCCTCCAACTGCTTTTCCACCCTGCGATTATCTGATTACAGAATCAACATACGGTAACCGCTTGCATCCCGAAGAAAAAGAAAGCGAGGCTGATTTATTGAAGATTGTAATTGAAACCTGTGTGGATAAAAAAGGGAAGCTGATTATTCCTTCCTTCTCGATTGGTCGGACACAAGAGATAGTTTTTGTTCTCAACGATTTGTATAATAAAGGATTACTTCCAAAAATTGATGTGTTTGTTGACAGTCCACTTTCGGTCAATGCGACTGAAATTTTCCGTTTACATGCTGAGTGTATGAATGATGATGTGAAAGCGGTTTTGAAATATGATGATGATCCTTTTGGTTTCAATTCGCTGCATTATATCAAAAATGTGGATGAATCGAAAGCCCTGAACGACCACCAAAATCCTTGTATTATTATTTCTTCATCCGGAATGGCCGAAGCCGGGCGGGTAAAGCATCATATAGCCAATAATATTTCTAATTGGCGAAATACTATTTTGATGGTTGGCTATTGCTCACCTACATCGCTTGGTGCTCGTCTTCAAGAACCCGGTTTACGCTTTATTTCTATTCTGGGTGAAATACACGAAGTAAATGCTCATATAGCTAAAATTGAAGCTTTTTCAGGACACGGCGACTATAACGAAATGAAATCTTTCCTTCTGTGTCAGGATACTTCGAAAATAAAGAAAACTTTTCTTGTACATGGCGAGTTTGAAGTTCAGCAATTTTATCAGAAAGAGCTTGAAAATTCAGGTTTCCATAATATATCAATTCCCGAAGCAGGGCAGGAGTTTGTTTTGTAATCGATATTCGGCTTAAATATTTGGATAAATATAAGAAATTTATAAACAATTTGAAAATTCCTTGTATATGTTAAGTTTCTTTCATAAATTTGCATATCTAAAATTATGTTCAACCAATAAAATTCATTTATTTGTATTATGGAATCTAGATTCGAATTTGAGATTAGCAAGAAAGAAAATGTGTATTTCGTTTTAAGATTAATTTTCAGTGCCGGATTGTATTTTTTAATTGTATGGGGTATTATGGCCTCATTTGATATTGAAAATCCACAATTGGCCTCATCGGTGTATCTGATTTACATTTATGTGATACTTTTTTGTGTTTATCTGTTTTTTCGTTTTGGATTGCTAATCGGACATTTAAAAGGAAATGCTATTAAACTCAGCAATAAACAGTTTCCGGAAATTTATGAAAATGTGCTAAGACAATCTGAACTGCTGGGATTGAAATATGTGCCAAGTGTATATATTATGCAGTCTGGTGGAGTGTTAAATGCTTTTGCATCAAGGTTTTTAGGACATAATTATATTGTACTTTACTCCGAAATTGTGGAAACTGCATTGGAAAAAGATAAAAATATTCTTTGGTTTATTATCGGACATGAATTAGGCCATATTAAACGCAAACACATGTTTAAGAATCTGTTATTATTTCCATCGTATATTATTCCATTTTTAGGTTTAGCTTATTCAAGAGCCTGCGAAAATACCTGTGATAACATTGGTTATGCGCTTTGTCCTGCTGGATTGAAAAATGGATTGTTGCTGCTCGCTTCAGGAAAATCAATTTACAAAAATGTGAACCTGGATGAATATCTGTCTCAGATTCAGAACGAAAGTAGTTTTTGGAAATGGTTTTCAGAAAAATCTTCCTCGCATCCTGACCTCACAAAAAGGCTAAACCGATTCCGAAATGAAATTCCAACTATAAAAGTACAGGTCGAAAAGCAAAAAGCCCCGGAAGTAAAAACGGATGACCATTCGCGGTTTTTTCCAAAAGCGGAAGTAGAATAATTTAATTAAAATCAATAAACAATTTATGAAAAAACATATTAACAAGTCCTTGATTTTGACTATTACTATAGTTCTGACTAGTTGTGCTTCATATTACTATCCTATAAATCCTTCCAGACTACCTTACACAAATAATTTATCTGAAAAAGGAATAGATTTTTCATACAGATACAACGTGTTGCATGACAGAGGGAACGAAAAATTGTCAAAAAAGGAACAAAAGCGTGGAATAAAGATTATTGCAGTTAAAATTACCAATAATACCGATAGTAGTATTACAATTACTCAAGATGTTGGATTCTTTGTCGGAAACTCTCAGGTATATCCCGAAGAGCCATTTTTAGTAAGGAAGTTGGTAAATCAAACAGTTGCTTCCTATTTACCGTACTTGCTATTTACCAGTTTTCAACTAAATTTAAATGGAACAGTTTTTCCAATTGGATATGCACTAGGACCTTTGTTGGCTGCCGGGAATATGTTGGCTGCTAATAATGCTAATAATCTGTTTTATAAAGAATTGAAAGACAATGATATCATAAACCTTACCGTAAAAAAAGGTGAAACAATTTATGGTCTGGTTGCCTTTAGTGGAATAGGTTTTGACCCTCTTACTATGCATTCAGTATCTAAAAAATAAAGATAGTTTTGTTGATTAAATGCATCAATAAATTTGCTTCACCTTTTTTTGCCACACCAATAGTAAGGTGTGGCATTTTTATATATAATCATAGTGTATTATTCATGCTTTCAGTTCCTTAGTTATTCGCTTGGAATATAGCAAACGTTGATATCAGCTTGTTTATTCCGGCTTGTCAGAAAACTAAAACCCTACAGTCCGGCAAGCAAATAGCAGTATATCATAGGGTTACATTACTGCGAGTCAATCAACTTTCCCCGGGAATCTACATTTGCAAGCTGTCTTTATCAAACCTGATTTCTGAACAGAAGATAATGCTTTTTTAGCCTATATTCCTTTTTGCTGCATACTTATTGCTTAGCAGGAAGTCTCCAACAATAGATTGAGCGCTAAAGGTTTAGCGTTTGTAAAGTAAAATGGATTTTATGAATAAAATAAATAGCTGATAAAGATTAAGAACAAAAATGAGCATGAATTCGAGTACGATAGCCTGAAATTCACGTCATGATACATTGAAAATAAGTATTTTATTATGAAGTATGTATTAAAAAAAGCATTTGATTCAGCCTGGCGATTCATTATATCAGGATTACTTCTGTTTATCTTTTCCCTTACTTCTACTGCTGCAACTGGCAACTGGTCTAGTTCTGTGACAGGAGGAAACATCGTTTACACAACAACCGACTCTTCGACACCAGTCAAGGATTTTAGCGGCGGTTATCTGACTGTTGTTTATCTTGAAAATCTGGGCTTAAAAAAAATAGGACAAAACAGCAATGCCACGGATGTAGCTTGGTTGCTTTCGAAAGGTTATCGGGTTATTGAACTTAATTACGCTAACAATTCAAAAGCAGTTACTCCAACCATTAATGCGGACATTATTTCCATTAATTCTGCCTTAAACATAGGTTCATTTTGTGGGATCACTACTTGTTCTAAATATAAATCCTATATTCTGTTCGAAGGCTATAGGATTGCACGCGACATATCTTATTTTAAAGACGATCCAACGGTCTATAATGTAGATACGCATTACACAGTGGGTGATTCATTGCACATGGACATTATTTATCCGGCCAACGCTTCAGTTTCTCTGCCAGTGGTTTTATCCTTTTCATACAGCAACAGCTACCCAAACTATGATGGTACATTGGCGAAACTTACCGACATTTATAAAGATCAACGCTTGAATTTGGGAAATACACTGGCAGGTTTTAATGATTCATTTCTGGAAGGTGCTCCGGCTAACGGTATTGCATGGGCTATAGCAGATCATCCGAAGTATTGTAACTGGGGAAATGGAAAACCGCTTGCTGGAGCGAATAAAGTATTTGCTTCGTACGAAACAAATCCTGATGCAGCTCAAAAGGTGAAGTCTGCAGTGCGAACCGTGCGTGCTCTGGGTACTGGATTAGGACTTTCAGGCAAAATAGCTGTCTTTGGATTTTCACGTGGTTCGACTGCAGGATCGATGGCTGTAGGTGATCGATCAGTCACTAATTTTGAAAATGCAGGTTTGTACGTTGGTACCTCCGATGCTATCCAGGTTGCTGCACTTGGTTCAGGAGTTTTTGATTATACAAAAATATATAATACTGCCGAAAGTGACATTGGAGCTCTCACAACAAATTGCCCATTGGCCTGGGGAACGTTGGCAAGTAATACTGCACTATGGGAATCGCAAGGTTCAGCGTATTTGGCTGAAACTGCTGCATCCGCTCCGGTTATTTTTTTCTACAATTCGAATGATGCATTGTATTATCAGGATCAAATTACTCAATTCAAGGCTAAATTGGATGGATTGGGTGTTCCAACATCGTTGATAACAAACTATGGAACTGGCCATGCTGTTCCTCAAACCAGTGCTTCGCTAAGCACAGTTTATAATTTTTTTAATCAATACCTCACTCCACCAAATGTTTCCACTGCCATTGAAAACCCTTTACTTAATACTGTTTTGTCGCTTACTTTATCCCCAAATCCTGCCACAGCTAATGTGACGCTCAAATTCAGTGTTCCAACAGCAGGAAAAATTAATATTATTTTGTTTAATCTGTCAGGAGTTGAGTTATATAACATGGAGAAAAAGTCAGATTATGCAGGAGTTCAGACCGAAACCATTCAGTTAGACAAGCTTAATCTCTCAAAAGGCATTTATTTTGTAAAAGTACTTAGCAACGAAATGCAGGGAATTCAGAAGTTTATACGAAAATGAAGGAATTAGAGTAGTGGTTCGATAGCATTATAAGCTACAAATTTTCAAGTTCTCGATGCAAATGATAAATAATTAGTCCCCAAAAATTAAATTAAAAAAATAGAGTGCTTTATATCAAATTGATATACAGCACTCTATTCGTATTTATTGCGGAGAGAGAGGGATTCAAACCCCCGGTACCTTGCAGTACGGCGGTTTTCAAGACCGCTGCAATCGATCACTCTGCCATCTCTCCAGGGATCGTCTTATTTTCGTAAGGCGGTGCAAAGATAGTGCTTTTCGCGAAACTACCAAACAGATGAAGAACATTAATTTTCAATTTTTCAATTTCCAATTATCAAAAATTAGTAAATAGAATAGATTCAATTAGAAATCAATTAATTGGAAATTAATCAAGGCTAAATTATGTTTTTTTCAAATAATCTAGCACATTCTTTTCAATGCGGTCTACAATGTTATTTAGGTCTACCTTATCGAAAGTTTCACCTGTTATTTTTTCAAATAATTCAATGTAACGCTCACTTATTCCGGCTACAATTTCAGGAGTCATTTCAGGTACTTGTTGCCCATCTTTCCCCTGAAAACCATTATCCATAAGCCATTCACGAACAAATTCTTTGGAAAGTTGTTTCTGTGGTTCACCTTTGTCGAAAAGTTCCTGATAGCTATCGGCATAAAAATAGCGGGAAGAGTCCGGCGTATGAATTTCGTCAATCAGGTAAATTTTATCATCACGACGACCAAATTCATATTTGGTATCAACCAGAATCAAACCACGTTTGGCTGCAATTTCAGTTCCCCGAAGGAAAAGAGCCATAGTGTATTTTTCCAACATTTCATATTCTTCAACCGACACTAAACCCTGACTAAGGATTTCTTCACGGGTTATGTCTTCATCGTGGCGACCAAGTTCTGCTTTGGTAGTGGGAGTGATGATAGGTTGTGGAAAACGTTGGTTTTCGTGCATGCCGTCAGGTAGTTGGACGCCGCAAATTTTATGTACTCCACTCTTGTAAGATCTCCAGGCACTTCCGCATAAATAACCACGTACAATCATTTCTACTGGGTACCCTTCGCAACGTTGACCTACTGTTACCATTGGATCTGGACTGGCAAGTTTCCAATTTGGAACTATATCGGCTGTTGCGTCCAAAAATTTGGCTGCAATCTGATTCAGCATTTGGCCTTTATACGGAATTCCTTTGGGTAAAACCACGTCGAAAGCAGAAATACGGTCGGTGGCAACCATTACCAGCAAATCGTTTTTTACGGTGTAAACATCACGAACTTTGCCGTGATACACATTCTTTTGTCCATCAAAATGGAAATCAGTATTAGTTAAAGCGTTCATTATTATTTAGTTGTTTTGTTTTTTATATAGCGAATTGATATTTTTGAAAATATAACGAAAATGACAAAGAAAGGCCATAATTTAATTGTGTTTGAATTTTTATATGTAAAATCTTTTATCTCATCTTTTATTGTTCTCCCAAAAACTATGTCCCCTTCCAAATTTAATGGATAAACTTTTGGTTTTACTATATTTTTCTGTGTTAAATATAGAACCCATATATTATTATTGTATGGACAGTATGTATGAAAAGCTGAATGTGTTTTGAAGTTACTTTCAATAATATCTATTGTTCGAATGTATGAATCATATTTGCTATTATCCGAAAATATAATGTGAATACCTAATTGTTTATTTTTACTTCTCAATATTTCGTTTAGTTTACTTTGAATAATTTCAAAAGCGGTATTGTTCTTGACATCTATGTTGCTTATCAATACTTCAATATATTGTCTTTTATATTCAGGTAATGAAAGCATTGTTGTATCAAATCTATGACTTTCGGCTTCTTTATTGTATTTCAGAGCATATGAAACTTCAAAACATCTTTCAATATTTTTATTTTTCTCCAAATACCAAATACACAAAATCGGCAATAAGATTAAGCTAATCATTCCCGGAACATAATATATTTTGTGAAGTTTCATTTTGTCGAATTATTAGTGTTAAGAATAAAACGACTTTATGGCTTTTTTAGTATTATGACGTTTTTTTCTTGTTCCCCTTTAGGGGCTAGGGGTTCTTTTCCTCTTTTCTCATACGCTTCCACAATTCGTTGAACGAGTTTGTGGCGTACAATGTCTTTTACGTCGAATTCTACTTTGGCTATTCCCTTTACATTTTTCAGTACTTCTAACGAGTCAATTAATCCAGATTTTTGAGCGTATGGCAAGTCAATCTGCGTCATATCACCTGTTACAATCATTTTTGTGTTTAACCCCATACGTGTCAGAAACATCTTTATTTGCATGGTAGTGGAGTTTTGTGCTTCGTCCAGAATAACCACCGCATCGCTCAGCGTTCGCCCACGCATAAAAGCTAGTGGAGCAATCTGAATAGTGCCATTTTCCATGTATTCTTTCAGTTTCAATGGGGTGACCATATCCTGCAAAGCATCGTAGAGTGGTTGCAGATAAGGATCAATTTTTTCTTTCATATCGCCGGGAAGGAATCCAAGCTTTTCACCCGCCTCTACAGCCGGACGACTGAGAATAATCTTTTTTACTTCCCGATTTTTCAACGAGCGAACTGCCAAAGCAATCGCTGTGTACGTTTTTCCCGAACCTGCAGGTCCAATGGCAAAAAGTAAATCGTTCGTCTCAAAATCTTTAACCAGTTTTTGCTGATTTGGAGTGCGGGCCATTATGGATTTGCCATTGATGCCGTGAAGAATCAGGTTTTCAAACTTTATTTCAACCGGCTCACTTCCTTTTACGATTTCGATGATGTTTTCTTCGGATAACGAATTGTTATCCAATGAAAATCGTTCAATTTTACTGAGATTATCTATTAAACGTTCAACTTCTTCGTGACTTCCCGAAATTTTTACCACATGTCCACGAGCCATTAATCGCAAGTTTGGATGTAGGTTTTTCAAAACCTGAATATTGGCATTATTCACCCCATAATAAACGGTGGTGTCTGTGTGTTCTGAAAGTTCGAAGATGTGTTCTGTCATAGAAGTAATTTTCGCAGAAAGTTGCAAGCGGAAAGTATTTTACTGCTTACCGCTTACTGTTTACTGTTTTTTTAATAAGCAAAAAGTGGATAAGCTTCCATTGTTTTGTTCACGCGTTCGCGAACTGAAGTGATAACTTCTTCATTTTCAACATTTGAAAGTACAGTTTCAATCATTTCAGCAATTTCCAACATCAAATCTTCTTTGGCACCTCTGGTTGTAATTGCCGGAGTTCCCAAACGAATACCAGAAGTTTGGAAAGCAGAACGACTATCGAAAGGAACCATGTTTTTGTTTACGGTAATATCCGCTTCAACTAGAACCTTTTCCGCTACTTTACCCGTTAATTCTGGGAATTTTGAACGTAAATCCACCAACATGGAGTGATTATCAGTACCACCGGAAACGATAGTAAATCCACGTGCAATTAATGCATTTGCCAAAGCAGCAGCATTTTTCTGTACCTGAGTCTGATAAATTTTATATTCAGGTTCTAAACATTCGCCAAATGAAACAGCTTTAGCAGCAATAACATGTTCCAGTGGACCACCCTGAATTCCCGGAAAAACGGCTGAGTCGAGTAGGGTAGACATCATTTTTATTTCGCCTTTGGGAGTGGTTTTTCCCCACGGATTTGGAAAATCTTTACCCAATAAAATGATACCACCACGAGGTCCACGAAGGGTTTTGTGAGTGGTTGAAGTTACGATATGTGCCCATTTTAATGGATTTTCCAGCAATCCTGCAGCAATAAGTCCAGCCGGGTGAGCCATGTCAATCATCAGTAAAGCACCTACTTTGTCAGCAATTTCACGCATGCGTTTGTAGTCCCATTCACGCGAATAAGCCGATCCACCCCCAACGATTAGTTTGGGTTGTTCACGAACTGCAACTTCTTCCATCTGGTCGTAATCAACACGTCCGGTTTCTCTATCAACGTTATATTCGCAAGGTTTGTATAGTATTCCGGAGCTATTTACCAACGAACCATGTGACAGGTGACCACCATGTGATAAGTTTAGTCCTAAAAATTTATCGCCAGGATTCAAGCATGCTAAAAATACAGCTGCATTAGCTTGTGCACCTGAGTGTGGCTGAACATTTGTCCATTCAGCCCCGAAAATTTCTTTCAAACGATCGATAGCAATTTGCTCGCTTTCGTCTACCACTTCGCAACCGCCATAATAACGTTTGCCCGGATACCCTTCGGCATATTTGTTGGTTAATACGGAACCCATAGCTTCCATAACCTGCTCACTTACAAAGTTTTCTGATGCAATCAACTCAATACCTTTCAATTGACGCTGTTTTTCGCGTGCAATGATGTCAAAAATAACCTGGTCTCTTTTCATTTTTTTAATTATTTGCCCCCTAACCCCCTAAAGGGGGAATATTGAAGGCGATATTCATATTTATTTTATTTTTTTGTTATTATGATTTTATTTTTCTGTTTTTCATTATTTCAAAAATTAATGATTCAATGGCTCGAAACCGTGAAATCTCATAATCTAAATTGAAAAACTCAATAATTTTGAAATATAAATTATCAAAATCATTATGTAAAGTGATTTTCCTCAACGCCTCTAGATATTCCAAGTAGAGTTCAGGTTTTTTAATACCTGCAATAGATTTTTTGTTTGGAAAAATGTAATGAAAGATATTACTATCCCAAATTCCATATTTCTCTGGATTTATAAAGTGTAATAGTTTTGATGTGCCAACTAAAGAGTTATTTATAATTGGAATAAATTCAGCAATCTCTTCAGGTTTAAGAATAGTGCCACCCTTTGCTTGATATACATATGATAAAATAAAATTTAATCTATTATCAAATTTTGCAAAATCAAAATATAAAATTGTTGGCATCCATCCATAAACAAAATGGCATCCAATAATAAAATCTTCTTTGTAAATTTCGTCTTTATTCTTGAAGAATTTCACAAACTCAATATAAGAGTCTAAATATGACTGATTTGGTTCAAAACGTTTATTGTCGTTTTTTAAATTTTCAAACTCCAGATTCAATTTTCAATGGTTAATTCGATCATATTTGTAAGTTTAATTGTATTTATAGAACTCTTAAAATTCCCCCTTTAGGGGGTTAGGGGGCAGCTTAATAGCTCCTGAAATCTTTCCACAAATTTCCCTACATGAAAACCATCCATCAATGCATGACTTACATGAACCGAAACAGGCATCCACATTTCTTCATTATTTCGCGTAATTTTACCAAAGGTAATTTTGGGAATACTACGACTTATATCAAATTTTCGTGCATGGCTGGTTGATGTAAAATCCGCCCACGGTAGCGTTGAGTAATGTAAAATATCTTCGCCGGCATGAGGAAATTTCAATCCACGTTCGGCTTTTACACGTTCAACTTCGGCAGTAGCTTGTTTCATAAATACTTCAATATTCTCGTTATAGGGCATATAAGCATAACCATAAGTTTCATCTTCACGAAATATAGTCGGACCGGCACCCACGCTATCATAGCAAAGCACTTTATCACCTTCAATGCGATAACGAAACTCTTCAATTTCGTTTGCAACTTTCATCGATAAATACAAATAATATAACGAAAAAGGCCAACCGAAGTTCTTTGCTTTTTGATAAGCTGCCGAACATTCTACACGAACAGTTATTCCGAACAAAGGTTCGTCATAGTTCCTGAAAACATCGAAATGTTCCCTGCGTTTCCAGTTTACAATATCTATTTCTCTTTTCATTTCTAACTAAATCAACCAATTAACCAATTATCCAATCACTTTTTCTTCTTTTGCACCGTCCATCCAAACTTTCCGATTTCCTCACCCAGTTTGTAATAATGACCGTGCGAATAAGCTATCAGTTTGGCATCCGTCAATTTAAATGTATCAGTTTCGGGGTCAATGTATTGGCTATCGGCCTGCACATTTATCACATCAGAAATGAACATATCGTGTGAACCTAACTCAATGATTTCTTTTACTTTACATTCAATACACAAGGGTGATTCCTGGACAATTGGCGCTTTCACCATTTCTCCTTGTACAGCTGTAAGCTTCATTTCTTCAAATTTGTTGTAATCTTTTCCGCTTCTCACACCACACCAGTCAGCAGCAAAAGCCAAATCCTCGTTGGTAAGATTAATAACAAACTCACCGCTTTCTTTGATAATATTGTAGGAATGACGCTCTTTCCGAACTGAAATATAGCACATGGGTGGATTGGAACAAATAGTTCCCATCCAGCTTACAGTGAATAAGTTATAATCTTCTGGTGTACTTCCACACGAAATCAATGCTGCCGGTAAAGGATAAATCAATGTTCCGGGTTTCCAACTTATTTTAGACCTCACCCCAACCCTCTCTAAAGGAGAGGGAGACTGCGATGTAATAATTTTACCTTTATTTGAAATCATTCAAAATTCATTTTTATTCGATTTTATTTAATGCTCATTCCTCTCCTTTGGAGAGGGTCGGGAGAGGTTTTACTTGATTTTTACCTTTTCCTGAATCACTTCACGTTCGCAATAATGGCATTTCAGCACAATTTGTCCATTCTGATTTTGAACATGAAAACGTGTTGTAACCGGTTGATTATTAGTAATACAAACCGGATTGGTACATTGAACAATTTCACGAATTTCTTCCGGTAAAATTAAAGGACGCTTTTCAACAACAACAAAATCACGGATAATATTGATTTTTGCATTGGGACATATCAAAGCAATTTTATTAGTTTCATCTTCTTCCAATGCACGTTCCGAAATTTTGATCAAACCTTTTGAACCAATTTTCGCACTATCTAAATTGTTAGCTAATGTTATCTGATTCAAAGTTTTATCTAAATGGAGAATTGAAACCACCTGGAATAATTTGTCTGCCGGAATATGATCTATCACTGTTCCGTTTTTAAGTGCCGCTACTTTTAATTCTTTTCCCATATATACAAATTTAACGAATTAAAACGAATTATTCGAATTACTTACCGCTTACTTTCTTGCTGCTTACTGCTATCAAGTACCTTACTAACAATCGCTTGCCTAACATAGAGCCCATTTTGTGCCTGACGAAAATAATATGCTTTTTCGTTGCTATCAACATCCGGATCTATTTCGTTGACACGTGGTAGTGGGTGCAAAATCCGAAGGTTCGGTTTCGAATTCGACAACATATCATTTTTCAGCGTATAAACATTTTTAACACGTTCATATTCCATTAAATCCTGAAACCGTTCTTTCTGAACGCGAGTCATATAAAGTATATCGGCATCGTTGAAATTATCCGTCAGCTCTTTTTCTTCTGTGTAGGAAATGTTATTTTTCTCACAGAAAACCTTGTATTCGTCGGGCATTTTGAGTTCATCAGGAGCAATAAATTTAAAGCTTGGATTGAAATGCGACATGGCCATAATGAGTGAATGAACCGTGCGACCATATTTTAAATCTCCAACCAGACAAATGGTCAGATTTTCGAGCGTTCCCTGTGTTTTCAGAATTGAATACAAATCGAGCAAAGTTTGTGACGGATGCTGATTCGCTCCGTCTCCGGCGTTGATTATAGGCACAGGTGAAACTTCGGCAGCATAGCGTGCAGCACCTTCGAGTGGGTGACGCATCACGATAGCATCGGCATAACAACTCACCATATGAATGGTGTCGTTCAGCGTTTCACCTTTCGACGAACTACTCGTGGCTGCATCTGAAAAACCAATAATGGAACCGCCCAACCGAATTACAGCTGTTTCAAAACTTAAGCGTGTACGGGTAGAAGGTTCGAAAAATAAAGTGGCAATCACCTTGCCATCCAGGGTTTTACGGTTTGGATTGGCTTCAAATTCAGCTGCCGAATCGAGAATTGACAAAATCTCGTCCTTGCTATAATCGGAAATAGATACTAAACAGTTATTGCTCATAAGTTGACCTCAAACCCCAAAAGTGGCTTTAGTTAGTTTATATTTTTATTTTAGTTGCTTTAAATTTTTTCATTTCAAATACTCTTGTTCCCTATTTATGGGTTAGGGCTAAGAAAAAAAACCAACACAAATCTGCACAGATTTATATTGGTTTTGAATTTCTAAGGGGCAACTTTTCCTTGCAACTATTTTGCTGTGAGCTGCTTTCTTCGAAAAAATATTTACAGTTTCTCGTTCTCATTTTTCGACCACAAAGATAGTCGTTTTATTTCAAATATTGAAATGAAAAAGAAGGGTTTATTTTTAATTTTCATGATTTATCACACAATTAATTTTTTTGAGTTTTTTCAATATGCTTTCAATGTTGGATTTACTCATTGAAAAGCTGATTAGACATTCGTTATCGAATAACTGATCTGTTATTTGAGCATCAGAATCTTTAATAATTTTCATTACTTCGTTCATTTGCAGGTAATCAAATTTAATTTGAATATTTTCTTCAACATTTTTCTCCAAAATTTCAGTCTGATTGAGTGCATTTGCCGCCGCTTCTTTGTAGGCGACCACTAAACCACCTGTACCCAGCAAAATACCACCAAAATAACGTACTACAATTACCAGCACATTAGTCAAATCACGTGAATTTATTTGACCAAGTATTGGTCGACCGGCAGTTCCCGAAGGTTCCCCATCATCATTGGCGCGAAATTCAGTCCGTTCTGCACCTAACATCCAGGCATAACAAACATGCCGTGCATCGAAAAAACGCTTCCGATAGTCTTTTACATTTTCTTTTGCTTCGTCAGCGGAGATTACAGGAATGGCATATGACAGAAATTTGCTCCCTTTCTCTTTGTAAATTCCTTCCCCGGTTGATGTTATGGTTTTAAATGTATTCGACATTTGTAATTTTAAAGATAAAAATCAGTAGCAAAATTACAATAAATGTGTCAAATATTTCAACTTTGTTTTTTTAAAGTTTTCAAAACATTTTCAATCTTATTTTTTTTAGGTTAAATATTCGTGATTTTTGGTGAAATTATATATATATTAAAAACTATTTTGTATTTTTGAGTTTTATTTTAACGTATTTTCTTGATAAGTGCTTTGATTACTAACCTATTAAATCTACTTATTATGCCAAAACTTGATTTAATCCAAATTTATCTGGAATTAGAACACGAAATCAAACGGTTGAGCCAATCGACCATTGTGATTTACCGTGATGCCACGCGCGAAGATGCTCAGCAGGTAATTTCCGAGTTAAAGCCGGATATTGATTCCTGGGTTACTCAGTTAAGTCAACGGACTATTGCTTGTTATGAACTGGAAAATCTGCTTGAATCAAAAAGGGAGCATATTAAGCTTCCCCGTCTCAAAAACAAAGGAGTTGATAAAAATGAACTTGAAAACTTCAGGAGCGATATTTTGCGACTGATTGCAAAATCGATAATGAATACATACCTGAACTCATTATTTCGCTCACAAACACATGGTGACAATAAAAATCTGAAAAAGGAAAACCTGTTTTGAACAAATAATCTTGAGATAAAAGAATACCTGTCGTAATTGAAAATTAATTCGACGGGTATTTTTTTATTTTACTTGACTTCAAAGCAAAATTCAGTATATTTTTTACTTCAAAATATCGCCTTTTTAGCTCAGTCGGTAGAGCAATTTGATACAATTAAAACACACATTATCAGATAAATATATTTACGAAAAAAAATTATATTTTCAAATTATCAGTTTAGAAGAAATATTTTTATAATTTGTGAATTATCAGTTAATAGAAAAAATATCATTGCAAAACATGAATGTTTTTCTAAAATACGTCTAATTCGGTCTAAAATAATGGTTTTAGATTTTTAGTAGCAAAATATTTTTTACAAGAATATGGCTACAACCGGCATAGCTCAAATAAGATTTTTATAATATTGGGGCTGTATTCAACATAATCCAATCAGCTTAAATTTTTCTCACTTGAACAAGAACTGGCTCTGTACTAGCCATTTTCTCTATGTAGCTGCCCGTAATTTACTTTCAGGCTATGCCTGACCCCTTTCATTCTTAATCTTAAAGAGTAAAAATTGCACAAAAGACTAATCGTATATTAGCATATAGGCTCATTATATTGCTAATATTCTTTTGTTTATATAGATTATACTTATATTTGTAATTGTGTAAGTACTTGTATATTTGAATTAAATGTGCTATTTTTGCACAAAATACTAATAATTACGCTAAATGAAATACTAATAAGACTACGTTATTAAAAACTAATAATAGAACATCATGCTGAACTAGTAAGTAAACGTTATTGTGGTGGCGTGAATAGTGATACTTAAATACATGAATATACTATGGCAACAATTCAAGATAAACTAGCGGATTCGCTACAGGAATTACAGAGACATCAACAAGGAAATAGTCATACCATTATCCGGTCTTCGGACTTATCGAGGATTCATATTGTACGGTTGGTTGATAGTGGCTTTCTCCAGGAAGTGATGAAAGGTTGGTATATTTCGACACGCCCTGATAGCACACCGGGAGATAGCACAAGTTGGTATACCTCTTTTTGGCAATTTATTGCTGAATATTCCAAAGCAAGGTTTAATGATGACTGGTGCTTAAGTCCTGATCAATCATTGTCGATTTTCAGCGGTAACAGAACTGTGCCCGGACAAACTATTATTCGTTCTCCAAAGGGGTCTAACAATATCATTCGTTTGTTGCATAATACTTCTTTACTGGATATTAAATCCAGTATTGCAAATCCTGTATATAAAGAAACACAATTCGGATTAAATTTATATAGTTTGGCCGATGCGCTTATTGAAAGTAGTCCGGATTCTTTCAGGCTTGATAGTATAACTGCCAGGACCTGTTTGATGTTGGTACCCGATGTTTCTGATATTTTACGCAATCTAATCGACAAAGGTCAGACAACAAAGGCCGGAAGACTTGCCGGTGCGTTTCGCAATATTGGTAATACAGCCTTTGCGGATGAGATTATCAATACGATGAAAAGTTTAGGGTACGATATACGGGAAGAAGATCCTTTTACGGATGAAACCAACATTGTTTTTACGCGTGCTGCTTCTCCTTATGTTGTGAGGTTGAAGCTTATGTGGAGTGTTATGCGTGAGGTGGTGATAGCCAATTTTCCGAAAACTATGAACGTTCATACGGATATTGACGCTTGCATGAAACAAATAGACGAACAGTATAAACTGGATGCATACAATTCGTTATCAATAGAAGGTTATCAAGTCACCAATGATTTAATAGAGAAGGTAAAGAGCGGGAATTGGGAACCTGAAAGCATAGCAACTGATTTGGAGCAAAAAAATGCAATGGCCGCCCGAGGGTATTGGCAGGCATTCCAGGCTGTAAAAGAAAGTATCTTGAAAATTATGAACGGTGAAACAGCAGGCGAAGTGGTTGATAATGACCATAGAGCCTGGTACAGGGAATTGTTTGCTCCAAGCGTTGTGGCCGGAATATTAAAAGCGACCGATTTAGCCGGTTACCGGACTCAGCAGGTATATATCCGCGGATCAATGCACACGCCTTTGAATAAAGAAGCTTTACGGGATGCCATGCCTATATTGTTTGACCTCTTAAAGAATGAACCCGAAGCATGTGTTCGTGGGGTGTTGGGACATTTCTTTTTTGTATATATACATCCTTATATGGACGGAAACGGACGAATTGCCCGTTTTTTAATGAATACACAATTTATATCGGGTGGTTATGAATGGACAATTGTACCTGTTGAGAGACGGGCTGAATACATGGTTGCTCTTGAAAAAGCAAGTGTGCAGGGAGATATAAAGGATTTTACCTTGTTTATTGCGTCATTGATTCCCTGAGAATCGAACAAGAAACTATATTGAGTGATTGTTTTTAAGTGGGCATAGGGGACTCCTGGGACAAATTGCATCTTTTTTATTTAGGGTTTTATTGCAGCAGCCTAAAATGAGGAATAACTTTGTATAGGCGGTTTTTGACCGAAACTAATGAGTTTCCTTATTGTAATTGTATAATTTACTCTGCTTAGTACATGAGAAAAATTAATCCGAATCAGTTATTTTATAGAATATCAATAATCTACAACAGGGGCTTCCGCCCCTAAAACCCCAACTTACTTTTTGTCTTGAAACAAAAAGTAAGCAAATGGAACAATCCTATTTGTCGGATATACGCAAGCCTGTATTACATGAGTATTAATATCTTCCCCATCTCAAAAACAAAGGAGTTGATAAAAATGAACTTGAAAACTTCAGGAGTGATATTTTGCGACTGATTGCAAAATCGATAATGAATACATACCTGAACTCATTATTCCGCTCACAAACACATGGTGACAATAAAAATCTGAAAAAGGAAAACCTGTTTTGAACAAATAATCTTGAGATAAAAGAATACCTGTCGTAATTGAAAATTAATTCGACGGGTATTTTTTTATTTTAATTGACATCAAAGCAAAATTCAGTATATTTGCACTTCAAAATTTTGCCTTTTTAGCTCAGTTGGTAGAGCAATTCATTCGTAATGAATAGGTCTGGGGTTCGAGTCCCCAAAAAGGCTCAATTAATAATGATTCAATAAATCAATGCAATGTTGATGTTCGAAAACGGTTTGTTTGCTTCGTTTATCCCTGAATTCCTCATGGTGCTGGCTTACCTGTTTTGTTTATTCGTACCTGGTTTAAAAAACGAAAAACAAACTTCAACACTCAGTCCAAAAATAATTCAGCTTACAACGGCGAAACCAATCATGGCTTCGGTGTACCAAGTCACGCAAAACGATTTTAATAATCCACATCAGGCTATTTATTCGGAAGTTACTTTTCATGTGTATCGGTTGTTTGAAACGCAAACACCTTTTCCTACATACACAGTACTTCCATTGAATGGGCTGAATATAGCTCATTTTTCACGTCCGCCTCCCGTTGTTTAAATAAATAATTGATTTACTATTCTGATATTCAGTGGTATTATGTGTGCTGAATTATAATTGTTTATTTATATAAAATTCAAAAATCATGTACAAGATAGTTTTTAAATGTATCATTATCTCTTTTTTCCTCTTAAGTCCAATCATCCTGTTTGCTCAGAATGATTCGGTTTGTATCAAACGTATTCCACACCAAATAAGTGTTGAATTTGGTTATCGTAATTCATTTTATCAAAACACCTACTTGTTGGCTAATGGCACTTATGCGTTGTTTGATGTAGCCGGCAAAGTGATACCCGGTCAATTGTTTAATAGTGCCACAAACGGTATCGGTATATTAGCTGACTATGCCTGGCAATTGGGAGGTTTTAACAATAAAAAACCTGCTGCTTATCTTTCTATTCCTATGGGTTATAGCATATTACTGCCCGATAATCCGGCTTCAAAGCGTATTTCGATGTTAAACTATGGTTGGACTATACGACATAACCTGGCAACCAACGATAAGAAAATTATTCCGTTTATCGGTTATGGTTTGTTTTTAAATAATATGAGTGTCGATGGAGTTCCGGGATCTGTATCGGGGCATCAGACTCAGTTTGAAGGTGGTGTGAATTTTAGCACAGCTACTAAATTACAGTATTTTGTAAAGTTACAGGGTAGTTATTCGTCTTATCCAAAGCTTGGTTATGCTAAATCACTGCATTTTATGTATGCCGATTTGCGTTTTGGAGTACGGTTATAATATTTTCTGGCAAAGACGCTAAGTCGCAAATTTTACCTAAATAAATTTTGATGTCTTAGCGTCTTTGCCAGAAATTCTTTCCCTTCAAAGGCACCTATACCAAAGAGTGAAAAATCATATTTGATAGGATCAGTCCGGTCGAATTGCCGAAGTACTCCCGTAATTTCTTCCACCGCTTTCCAGTCGTTTTGTTTTCGGTTCAAAAGTCCGTAAGCTCGTGCCACGTCGCCCGTATGTACATCGAGTGGAAGCATAAGCGCCGACGTCGGAATATTTTTCCACAACCCGAAATCAACTTCGTTATCGTCAAATCGAACCATCCAACGCAGAAACATATTCAGGCGTTTAGCGGAAGAGTTAGCGGTCACATCCGACAGATGTTTTGTCACGTGAGGATCGTGAGTCAGTGAAAGAAATACTCCCCTAAAGTGCTTTAACGAACTGAAAACAGAATTATCAAGCCGATATCCTTCGGTAAAAACCTGTTCAAGTCCTCCGTGATTTAGATAAATGTTTTTCAGAGATTTCAGGAAGAACAAACAGTCCTTGCCATTGAAAGTGCGGTGAACGAATTGTATTCTGTCATTGGTTGCAAATTCCGTTTCCATTAGAAATTCATAAGGGGAATTATCCATCAATTCCATGAGCCGTTTAGCATTTTTGATAATACTCACACGCTGTCCCCACGATATGGTGGCGGTTAGAAATCCAGCAATTTCTATGTCTTCTTTGCGTGAAAAACGATGCGGAATCTGAATGGGATCAGTATCAATAAAATCAAGCCGGTTATACTGTATAACCCGGCTGTCAAGTAAAGCTTTTATTTCCAAGTTATTTCAATTCAGTTTTGACAGCATGTTTATAATCAGCTGTATATCCACCATGTGCCGTGAAAATATATTCGGCTGCCGGTAAATTATTGATTTTCTGGAACGATTTGATGGCCAATGGCATATCTTTGCTAAAAAATGAGTTGGGTTTGTCCACTTTACCGTCCTTAAACCCAAAGGCATCACCCACAAATAAGTAAGTGTCGTTTAACAGGTAGGACATTGAGCCTGGAGTGTGTCCGGGTGTCGAAATGCAGCTAATTAGCAATTTACCAATTAAAACTTTTTGCCCATCGTCCAATAATGTATAGTCTTTACGAGAAATGCTGTTATGCATAAACATCATTTTGGCAGTTTTTCCATTAATCATTTGTTCCTCGTCGCGAGAGAGGTAAACTTTAGCCTTTGAAAATACTGATAATGCAGCCGTATGGTCACCATCGCCGTGTGTCAGGAAAACGGCAACTACTTTTGCTGTATCAATATTAAGTTTTTTTAGTTCTTCTTTAATTACTTTTTCGTCAGCTCCTGCATCGATGGCAATGTAATTATCGCTGTCCTTTAGCAAAAACATATTTACAAAACTGTTTTTCACTGCAAAAATATCCTTTACAAGTTCTTTTGTTTCAATAACATGCATATTCTTAACTTCCGATTTCATTTTTAATCCGAAACCTACAGCTATTAAAATAAAAAGCCCAATTACAACTGCAAATCCTATCAATATTCGTTTAAGTGTCTTATTCATAATTTCTTAATTTTGAGGGTAAATATTAGTTTTATTTTTTTTTAAGGGAAAATATCTTGGTACAGATTCTTTATAACTTATATATTCGGGATATTTTTTCATACTGACACTTTCGGTGAAGTCGGAACTTCCAATAAATAATAGTATCAGTAATATTGGTCCTGCCAATGTCCAGTTAATCCATTCACGAGATGCTGCAACTCCAAAGAAATAAAATGAAACCCAAATTAATTGTTCACAAATGAAATTAGGGTGACGCACATATTTCCATAAACCATCTACCATAAATCCTTTTTCAAGTGAATTTTTAAATTTCCCATCCACCGGTATTTTGTTTTGTTTCTGTAAATGGAATTTAAATAATTGATTATCAGCAGTAGTTTCAATCGAAAGAAATGTCAAAAGGGCAATTGCCGCTACATAATCCAGTCCGTTAAGAGCTACTTCGGAATTGGCAGCCGCTATTAAAAGTGGCATGGAGAAGAGGAAAATTAGAAATTGCTGAAAAAATGAGATGAAAAACAAATTAAACAACACCATTCGAAATCCTTGAAGTTTAGGGTCTTGTCGAAGAATTTCCCAACGATAATCTTCTTCCCCTTTCCAGGGTATTTTGTTATAACCTCCTTTTCTATTGAAATTGAAAGTCAACCTGAGCCCCCAGGCGGTGACTAATATCGTCATTAACAGGATACGTGGAGAATAGGGAAATGCAAAGAGCGTAATTCCGCTGTAAATTATGGGTATAATACTCCATATTTTATCAACCTGACTGTAATTACGGGTTAATTCACCGACCACAAAACAAACCACAACAGTAACTATCAGAGTTAGAAATAAACTGTGAGCAAGTTGACCAAAAACCGTATTGTCATTTGTAAGGAATTGTGAAACAGTGTATTGCACTGATGTAGAAAGTAGAACCATCGCCGAAAGTTTTGATTATTTGTTTAATGATTATTTAAACAATATTGGTTGGCAATAAGTTGACTGAAATTAAAAAATAAAAGGAATAAACATTTTAGTATGCTTCATATATTCCTTGTACTGGTCACCAAAATAGATAATACATTCTTTTTCATCAAAAAGGGAAGTGATATAAAGTAGGATGGTTGATGACACTGCAAATACAGTCAAAAGTAAGGTGGGATTTTTTAAAAGTATTGCCCAGGTCAGAAAAATAAGTGAGCCATAAAGAGGATGACGTGTATATTTAAAAACTCCGCTATCAATCAGTTTTGTAGTTTTTTCAAAACCAAATAGATTTTCTTCTTTACGGCTTGAATTTGGTTTCCCTATAAATTTGATGAGTAAAATACCTGCAATAACAAGATAAGCAGAATAAATGAGCAAAACCCAGGAAATCAATTGATTCCATTCAAATGGATTCACAAACCAGTATTTGGAATTAGAGGCAAATAACCAAGCCATACCAAGCCATGCAAAATAGCGGTAAAATCCGTGGCTTTTAATGTTGAATAGTGTTCGCCACGAAATGAAGGTAATCAGCACTAACATAATGCCGAAAATGATTAGTTTTGACATAATTGAAAAGAATTAGAAATTATATTTCGCTTACCCGAATCTTTTTAGTTTTCAGTTTACTGTTGTTAGTTAGAAAGATAAGGTCGTCTATTTTGGAAGCTAATATACCAACAAATGCACAATCCTGTTTAATTTCAATCATCCCGAGTTCGTCTTGTTTTAATTTTCCCTGTTTTTGAAACAGTCCGGCCAGGTCGCCTTTTGAGATTTTATCACGCCGTCCGCCCGAAATATACACAGTTTTCCAAATTGAAGGCAGGGGTAAAGGGGCTGGCTTAATTTCTTCAATGTCAGTTCTGCCAATAAAGTCTGGTAATTTTTCGTTTTTCCAGGCTAAGATATAGGCTGTGCCATCGCTGTTCATGCGGGCTGTACGGCCGTTTCGATGTGTAAATTCCTGATTTTTTGATGGAAGTTGATAATGCAATATAAATTTTAATTCCGGAATGTCCAATCCTCGAGCTGCTAAATCGGTAGCTAAAATGAGTTGATGCGTACCGTTTCTAAATTTCACTAACGCCCGTTCCCGGTCAATTTGCTCCATGCCGCCATGAAAAGTGCCATGACTTATGTTGTTGGCAGTCAGATGGTCGCTCACACGCTGAATAGTTTCTTTAAAGTTACAAAAAATAATTCCGGGCTGATTGCCAATATGACTCAATGCATCCACCAGGGTTTCCAACTTGTCTTTCGAAGGCGAAAGAATTGTTTTGACAGTCAGTTGTGTTATCTCTTCATGAAGATAATTGATATATTTCGGGTGTTTTAATCCAACAAAGGCTGGAATTTTCAAGGCTTGTGTAGCCGAAGTCAGTATTTTTTTCTTCACGGTGGGCAATGCAGCAACAATTTCTGTCATTTCAGTTTCAAATCCTACTTCCAGTGATTTGTCGAACTCATCGAGAACCAGTGTTTTGATAAATTCGGTGGAGAAACTTTCCTTGCGTAAATGGTCGGCTATGCGCCCCGGCGTGCCAATGAGAATAGCCGGTCGATGTTTTAAATCAATTTTATCCTGCGAACCTGCCCGACCACCATACACGGCGTTGGTTTTAAAACCCGATCCCATTTGGCGGATAACCTGTTCAATTTGAAGTGCTAACTCGCGCGAAGGAACAACAATCATCACTTGAACTTCAGCACAGTTTTCATCTAATTCATCAATTATAGGTAACAGAAAAGCAACCGTTTTTCCGGTTCCGGTGGGCGAGAGCAAAACCACTTCGGGATGAGACTGAATGGTTGAAAAAGCCTCATTTTGCATGGGATTGAGCGTTTCAATGCCCAGTTTTTCGAGAATAGTTTGTCGGTTCATGCTACAAAGGTACGACAATCTGATTTATAAAGTGTTATCAGTCTATTTTTTGCCCCTTCTGAGCCACGCCAACATCATTTTTACTTCGGCGTAATCCAGAAAACTGTTCAGCATTTCGAAAATTGAACCTGTTTCTGTTCCGTTTTTAATCATTTCCATGGCTTTCTGACGCTTCTCAAGCGAAACAAATCCTTCAATGTTGAGTTCACCAGATACAATATATCGTTCTAAATGGCTGATGATGGTTGTTTTAGCAAGGTTTCGAGAGAATGCTATTTCTTCAATTGATTTACCTGCTTTGTACTGCTCCAGCGTTGTGCGGAATGTTTCGCCAACCGGCTTTTTCTCTTTCTTTTCACGCTTTGTGCTTTGTTTTTCGTGCATCAATGATTTAAGATTGTGCTCTTTGCAATAAGCCTGAATTACATCTATAAAAGCTTTACCGTATTTTTCCACCTTCGCAGGACCAAAACCGCTTATCTGTAACAGTTCATTCTCATTCTGAGGCAGATAATCCGACATTTCGTTCAAAGTCTGACTACCGGCAACAAGGTAAATCGGCAAATCACGCGGTTCGCATAACTGATTCCGAACGGTCATTAATCTGCGATACAATTCCGGTTGTCGTGTAGTTAGTTTTTTAGTGGAACTTGTTTTTGCATAAGCATTTACGCTGAATTCGGGCAAAGCAAACGTGTTTTTCAGAATAAAATAATCTTCTACTGAAAATTGAAGCTTTAATCCTTTCATTAAGAAGATTTTCTGCGTGATATTCGAGAAAATCATCTTAATATTTTCCGTATAATCCGAACCATTTGTCCTGCTATCAGACATAGCCGGCGACTGACGCAGTGTTTCTGCCAGATTTTGCATTTTTTCCATAAAAAAATCTATAGCGGCAGCAATACGTTCCTGTAAATATCCTTCATTCACCGGTCGTGACTGGAGTAAGCGTTGCAATTGTCCCTGAAATTTTACGGCAACTTCTTGCAAGGATTGTCCCTGTCGCAATAAATCGTTTAAATACGGCAATGTTTCTTCGTTGAACGATGTTTCAACTTCTTTGGTTTCATTCAATAATCGTGATGTTTGTCCAACGATATTTTTGAAATCGAAAAGTTGTAATAAAATAAAACTCCGATAGGTATTTCTCGATTCATCCAACTGTATTTCAAGCTCTTCAAGCGGTAATTTGTTTCGCTCATGCTCCACAATCTGACGGTCGTTCTGAATAGTGTTGGGATTGATTTTGCTCAACAAAACCATGCCTTCCAATGAACGGCAACGGCTCAAGGCCACATAAACCTGTCCGGCAGCAAAAGCCGCTCCGGCATCAATTACCGCTTTATCGAAGGTCAGTCCTTGACTTTTATGAATGGTAATTGCCCACGCCAATCGCAACGGATATTGAATAAATTTTCCAAGTTCCTCTTCCTCAATTTGTTTGGTGGTGGGATTGGTGGAATATCGAATGTTTTCCCAAACAGCTTTGCTCAGTTCTATTGCTTCAAAATCGTCAGGACATTTTATGCTGATAATATCTTCGTCAACACTTTCCACTACACCAATTTTTCCATTGAAAAAACGTCGGGGTGTTTCTGTATCATTTTTCAGAAACATGACTTTTGAACCAATCTTTAGTTCCAACTTTTTTTCAGTAGGATAACTTTTTTCGGGATATTCGCCTTGAATTTCAGCATCAAAGCTGTAAATTTTGCCTTTAATCTTCGAAAGTTCTTCGGCATTAATCTGATCAGCTTTGTAATTGTGAGTGGTGAGGGTGATATATGTGTCATCGGCAGGTGGCACAAATAGTGGATTGTAGCGACTTTGAAGCAGTTTCAAACCAGAATCGGACAGACAATTATTTCGCACTTCGTTTAGCACCCGAATAAAATCACCGTTCGTTTGGCGGAAAATTTTATCCAGCTCAATATAAACCGGTTGTTGTTGCAAAATGGCCTGACTATGAAAGAAATACGGGCTAGAATAGTATTGGCTAAGCAACCGCCATTCTTCATCTGATGCCACAGGCGAAAGCTGAAACATATCCCCAATAAAGATAACCTGCACACCGCCAAAGGGTTCGTTGTTACGATACCGGACGTGACGCAGAATGGTATCCACCGAATCAAGCACATCCGCCCGAACCATGCTTATTTCGTCAATTACCAGTAACTCCAGTTCCTGCAACACTTTGCGACGGTTTCCCTGCATTTTCATCTTCTCAATCAGGTTTTTACGCCCTTCAACCGTTGGTATGTAAGGCGTAAATGGCAATTGGAAAAATGAATGCATCGTTGTTCCACCTGCATTAATAGCAGCCACACCGGTAGGTGCCACCACTGCCATTTGCTTCTTGGTGGCTTTTTTCAGGTTGTGCAGAAAAGTGGTTTTTCCGGTTCCTGCTTTTCCGGTCAGAAAGATGGAACGGTTGGTAAATAGGGCAAAATCGTGAGCTAACTGATAGTATGGTGTGGTGTCTTGCATGGAAATTGTTTCAATTTGTTTTTTTTGAAATGATGGATTCATTCTTAGTTGTAGTACAACTTTGAGTTGTGCTACAACTGCTTGCAAAAAAATAGCTAAAATACAATTGCAAATTCTTTAATTCGTTCTCTGTTAATCAGTTTTCCATTTCTGTAACCATAATAATCCCGATAAGATGAAAATTCCCAATCTTCAGGTTTATTTACCAACCCTGATTTTACGGGATTGAAATGAATATAGTCAAAACATATCTGTGGATATTCATATTCAGCAGGAAAAATAGCTATATGTTTGCCAAAAAATAAAGGGTTGAAAATCTGTAATTTAGTAATACATTCTGCTTTAGTATGCTGTCTGAATAATGATCCACTTCGTTTTTGTTGTTTATTTACAGCCTTTGTGTAAGAAGTAAGCATCAACCCAATCGAATTATTCAAATCTCTTATCTGGTTTTTGGGTATACTCTGAGTTGTACTTTCAGTTGTAGTAGTTGTAGTACAACTTAAAGATGTGCTACAACTATTATTAGAATTGCTTTCTGAATTTTCAAATAAATTGATGTTTTCAGTATGCACATAAACCATTAAATGAAAATGATTTGGCATTAAACACCAGGCAATAATATCGCAATGAGGCAGTAGATATTTTCTTATCTTCTCCAAAAAATAAAGATAATTTCCTTTCGAGAAGAATACATTTTCTTTGTTATTGCCCTGATTATAAATATGATATAAATTATCTGTTTCGAAATGCATTTGTTTTATATTTATTCATAGGGGACTAAAAGTCACCCTCCGAATTGATTATTATGCAAAAATAATAAAAATGATTAACGAATCATCACTGATTATCTTTTTTTATCTCCACATTAAATCTTCATTAATAAATAGATAACAATGATAACTATTCTGTTTTTATAACTACATTTGTAGTCAATTCCGGAAATAGAAATGGAAAACGTTCAAAATAATAGATTAAAAGAACCTGTAGGTCGAATTATGGATAAGATTGGCAAGCTTTATCAGGCTAGTTTACGTGCCGAATTGAACCATTTGGATATCGACCGTTCATTTTATCCGCTTTTGTTGATAGAATCCCGAAATGGCATGACTCAACAGGAATTAGCCCGTGAATTGTCGTGTGATAAGGTTCAGGTGGTACGAATTATCGATTATCTTTCCAAGCATAGCTACGTTCAACGGATTCAAAACCAGACTGATAAGCGAAAATATGAATTGACCATAACCGAAAAGGCCAGGTTGCTTATTCCCGAAATCAGAAAAGTAATTGACAATACTTCAGCTATTGCTTTCAAAGGATTATCGGAAAAGCAAGTGGATGAACTTTACTCTATTCTCAATGTATTAGAAATCAACTTATTATAAAAATAAACAGGTTCAGATGAAAAAAAGAACGATTTGGATTGCCGTAGTTTTTGTGCTGCTGGCAGCGTTATTTATCAAAGTGGGATTCAGTAAGCAAACCGACAAAGAAAAGGCAAAAAAGGAAAAACCACAAAAGAAAGTGGCTGCATACATTGTAAAACCATCGTTATTAATTGATGAAATATCGGTTTCAGGCTCGTTAAAGGCATTTGAAACGGTGGATTTGAAAAACGAAGTAGCCGGAAGAGTGGTTTCAATCAATTTACCTGAAGGCAAGTTTGTGAAAAGCGGTACTTTGCTGGTAAAGCTTTTCGACGAGGATTTGCAGTCAACTTTGAAGAAACTTCAATCGCAACTGGCTATTCAACAGCAGATTTACAAACGTCAGTCGGAACTGATTAAGGTAAACGGAATCAGTCAGAACGATTATGACCTGACGGGATTGCAGTTGAATTCGCTGAAAGCCGACATTGAAGTGGAAAAAACGCTGATTCGTAAAACCGAAGTTCGTGCGCCTTTCGACGGCGTTATCGGTTTACGAAATGTGAGTGTTGGAGCAATAGTAACGCCTTCGACCATGCTGGCAACTATTCGTACTGCCAATAAGTTGAAACTTGACTTTTTTGTACCTGAAAAATATTCTTCTGAAATTCATCAGGGCATGAAAGTGAAATTCACTCTGTCGAACAACGATAAATTGTACGATGCCACCGTTTTAGCTACAGAGCAGGGCATTGACGATGCCACCCGAAACCTGAAAGTAAGGGCATTGGTGAGTGGTCAGTCCAACCAATTACTGGCCGGTGGTTTTACCAATGTTCAGCTTCGTATGCGCGAGAACAACAATGCATTGATGATTCCAACTCAGGCCATTATTCCGCAGGAAGAAAATAAAATTGTAATTGTAGCACATGATGGAAAAGCTAAGTTTGTAAAGGTGAAAACAGGTGTCAGAAAAGCTTCATCAGTAGAAATTACGAAAGGGATTGAAGTTGGTGATACTATTGTTACTTCCGGATTACTTTTCCTGAAAGAAGGAGCTGGATTATCTTATTCTACCGTAAAATAACATGACCATATCCGATATTGCACTAAAACGGCCTGTTGGCTCTATTGTGCTCAGCCTTTTGATTATTTTGCTGGGTGTGGTGGGTTATAATTTTCTGGCTGTGCGACTCTATCCGGCAATTGATCCGCCGGTAATTACCGTTCAGACATCCTACACCGGAGCCAATGCCGAAGTGGTGGAATCACAGATTACCGAACCGCTTGAAACTACCATTAATGGTATTGAAGGCGTAAAATCAATAACATCACAATCAGCTTTGGGCATAAGTTCCATTACTGTTGAGTTTGAGCTGGGTTCAGATTTGGAAAAAGCAGCCAATGATGTACGAGATAAAGCTTCACAAGCCACCCGAAGTCTGCCTCAGGATTTGGATGCGCCACCCACCGTAACAAAAGCCGATGCCAACAGTGATCCAATGATTATGGTTGCTGTTCAGAGTAACACCATGAATCCACTGGAAATGAGCGATTATGCCGAAAATGTGTTGCAGGAAAAACTGCAAACCATTCCCGGAATAAGTTCCATCATGATATTTGGTCAGCAAAAACCGGCCATGCGCCTTTGGCTTAATCCGGCTAAAATGGTTGCTTACAATCTTACTGCTTCAGATATTGATGCAGCATTGTCCAAAGAAAATGTGGAAATGCCCGGTGGTAAAATCCGGGGTAACTACACAGAACTGACCATCAAAACACGTGGACGATTATCTACAGAAGATGATTTCAACAACATGATTATCAAGCAAACCGAAAATCAGGTGGTACGGTTGAGAGATATTGGTGAAGCCACGCTCGGACCTCAAAATGAAGAGTCGGGTGCAAAGATTAATGGAAAAAACGGCGTAATGCTTGCTCTGGTGCCACTTCCGGGGGCAAACGATATTCAGATTGCTGATGAGTTTTATAAACGCCTGGATCAGATTAAAAAAAATCTACCGAAAGGAGTGGAACTGAATATTGCACGTGATAAATCAATTTTCGTTCGTCAATCAGTAACCGATGTGGTTGAAACATTGCTAATTGCTATTTTTCTGGTAGTACTTATTATTTTCCTGTTTTTCCGAAACTGGATTATTGCCTTGCGTCCGTTGCTGGATATTCCGGTGTCACTAATCGGGACTTTCTTTGTGATGTACATTTTTGGTTTCTCGGTAAATGTGTTGACTTTGCTGGGAATTGTGCTTGCCACCGGATTGGTGGTGGATGATGGTATTGTGGTGACCGAAAATATCTTTAAACGTATTGAGGCGGGCATGGATAAATGGAAAGCTTCTTTCGAAGGAACGCGAGAGATTTTCTTTGCGGTGGTTTCCACTTCGCTGACACTGGCAATTGTGTTTGTTCCGGTTATCTTTTTGCAGGGCTTTACCGGTCGTCTGTTCCGTGAATTTGGTATTGTGGTGGCTTGTGCTGTATTAATTTCAGCTGTGGTTTCCCTAACTTTGACTCCGGTTCTGAACGTAATACTGGGTGGTTCAGGAACGCATCATTCCAAATTCTATGTTGCCAGCGAGCCATTTTTTGTGGGAATGGAAAAGAAATATCGACGTTTTCTGTCTTTCTTTATCCAGAATAAATGGATTTCGTTTGCCATAGTCGGAATGTGTATTTTGATGATTTTTACGCTATCGAAAGCACTAAATTCAGAATTAGCTCCACTGGAAGATCACAGTTATGTGCGGACTACCATCACTATGCCTGAGGGAACTGAATACAATACGACTTCAGCATTAATTGATAAATTAGCACAATTGAATATGGATTCTATACCTCAATCCGGTTATGTGTTGGCGCGTTACGGAGGTGGACAGGGAAGTTCTGCTGTGAATACCGGATTTGTTCTTAATTTTCTGACTGATGCTTCTGAACGTAATGTTTCACAACAAAAAGTGTATGATAAGCTTTCTAAACTTTATGCTAAAAATGCTGATGCCCGCGTTATTGCAGTTCAGGAACCTACCATTTCGACCGGTAATTCAAGAAGTTTACCGGTTCAGTTTGTAATTCAAAATATTGATTTCGAAAAATTACGGGAAGTTTTACCGAAGTTTCTGGACGAAGCGCAAAATAGTTCCTTATTCAGTAATGTGGATGTGGATTTGAAATTCAATAAACCGGAATTAAATATCTCTGTTGATCGCCTGAAAGCCAATAGCTTGGGTGTCAGTGAAAAAGATGTTTCCAATGCATTGAATCTGGC
Source organism: uncultured Bacteroidales bacterium (assembly GCA_903901975.1). Classification (GTDB taxonomy): domain Bacteria; phylum Bacteroidota; class Bacteroidia; order Bacteroidales; family Paludibacteraceae; genus Paludibacter. Next base: position 19,336 of record CAIUTB010000096.1, on the reverse strand, counting down.
GTATGCCGGTGGTCGTTACGGCTATTTTCTCAAAAACGATAAACAGTATTATGTTATTGGTCAGGTAGCGCGAGAAGACCGCAATGCACCAACCGACATTTCATCGCTTTATGTACGGTCGGCAAGTGGAAACATGATTCAGCTGGATAATATTGTTTCAGTGAAAGAAAACAGCAATCCGCCCATTTTGTATCATTACAACCGCTATAAATCGGCTACTATTTCGGCCAATATGGCTGATGGAAAAACGCTTGGGCAGGGAATTGCTGAAATGCAACGTATTGGCGAAAAATTGCTCGATTCTTCCTATGCAACTGCTTTGGCCGGAAATTCACGCGATTTTGCTGAAAGTAATTCCAATATATCGTTTGCATTAATTCTGGCTTTATTGCTCATTTATCTTATTTTAGCGGCACAGTTCGAGAGTTTCCGCGATCCGTTTATCATTATGCTTACCGTACCCATGGCTATAGCCGGGGCAATGCTTTCACTCTGGATTTTTAATCAGACATTGAATATCTTCTCCGAAATCGGTATGATTTTGCTGATTGGTATTGTGACCAAAAACGGTATTCTGATTGTAGAATTTGCCAACCAGAAACGAAAACTCGGTATGAATAAACGCGTGGCTGCATTCGAAGCTGCATCGGCTCGTTTCCGCCCCATACTGATGACTTCGCTGGCTACTATGTTTGGTGCTTTACCTATTGCATTTGCATTGGGAGCAGGGGCAAGTAGCCGTGTTTCGTTGGGTATTGTAGTCGTTTGCGGGTTATTGTTCTCGCTTATTCTCTCTTTGTTTGTGATTCCTATTATGTACATTACTATGTCGAGTAATTCTAAAAAAATAGTCGGACAATGAAAAATATTCAATTAAATTTAATGCTCGTTTTTATTTGCCTTACTTCCTTTGCTATGGCTCAGAAACTTAGCATTGATGATGCCATCAGCATAGCATTGAAAAACAATTTTGATATTCAGGTGGCTAAAAACGATGCGGCGATTTCGAACGCGAATAACACCGCCGGAAACGCCGGTATGTTGCCAACAGTGGGTATTAGTGGAACGGGAAGTTATGGGGTGAGTCAATCGACTCAGAAATTAGGGAGCGGAGTAGTCAATACTTATCCGGCACTGACCAGTTCTTCGCTGTCTGCAGGTTTGCAGCTTAACTGGACACTTTTCGATGGGGGAAAAATGTTTGTAACCAAAAGCAAACTCAATGAAATCCAGTCATTGGGTGAAATTCAGTTCAAAGACAAGCTGTTGCAAACACTTTCAAATGTTATTTCAGCTTATTACGATGTGGTTAGGCAGAAACAACAACTGAATTCAATCAATGAAATTCTGGAGTTCAACCGAAACAGATTATCTATTTCTCAGGCTGGATTTAATGCCGGAACATTGATGAAAACTGATTTGCTTCAAGCCAAAATTGATTTCAATGTTACGAATGAAAATGCGATTAATCAGCAGTTTGCAATCGAGGAATCATTGAAAACCCTGATTTTGTTTTTAGGAAAAAAGGGCGAAGAACCAATTGAGGTAAATGATTCTATTTCATTGAATTATAGTCCTGATAAAACAGTATTGCAACAGAAATTGAACAACTCAAATACGAGCATTCTCAGTTTTCAAAAACAAATTGATATTGCACAATTGACCCTAAAAGAAAATCGTACTTTGTATCTTCCAAATCTGAGTGTACGAGGCGGATATTATTTGTCGCAAACCAACAATTCGGCCGGAACAATACTACAAAATAATGCTTTTGGTCCGCAGCTTGGCGGTTCGCTGGTTATTCCTATTTATAATGCCGGTGAAACCAAACGAAAAGAAAAAGTAGCCAAAATTCAGAAAGAAACAGCTGAAATTGATTTGCAAAGCATTAAATTGCAGGTAAATACAGCTTTGCTCAATACACTGACTGAATTTGAGAATCAGCAAAAACTATTGAAGATTGAAACTGAAAACAATGAGTTGGCCAAAGAAAACCTTCAAATCAGTATGGAACGCCTGAAACATGGTCAGACTACATCGACTGAAGTGCATTTAGCACAGGAAAACTACGTACAATCCAATACCCGCCTGATAAACTTCCGTTACAACCTGAAAATGGCTGAAACCCGACTGAAACAATTGGTAGCTGATTTGTAAAATAATAATCTTTCATTTCACATAAATTTCGGTTATAAATTCACATTTTCATTAAATCCCGTTTTCTTTTCTGATAGTTTAATATCTAATTCCGAACAAATCCTATTTTAAGCTTGTTTTTAAATCATTTGTTGTATTATATTTGCGAAGTATTATTTACTGCTAACAAATGACTTTGAAAAACTATTTAATGTTTCCTGTTTTGCTCTTGTTTCTGAATTGCTTTTTCGCCACTGTGAAAGCTCAGAATATCATCAAAGGGATAGTAACAGATTCAATTAGTAATGAGCCACTTCCCTTTGTTTCCGTTTCACTAAAGGGCTCAACTCTGGGAATAATGACCGACAATACCGGGCGGTTTACACTAAAAGTTCCGGCAGGTCAACAAATACTGACTGTTTCGTCCATCACCTATCGCGAGAAATCAATTTCGATCAGCAATATCAAGTTAAATGTCTTAAAGATTCAACTTTTTCGTAAATCATATTCCATGTCGGAAGTGGTGGTTAAACGACGAAACTTGAGATATCGAAAGAAAGGCAATCCGGCTGTAGATTTTGTGCGAAAAGTGATAGACTCCAAAAATCGCTTTAATCCGCTCAACAAAGACTTTTATCAGTTCGACCATCGCGAACAGATTACAGTGGCTCTTAATAATTTTCAGAAAGATAAAAACAAGATATTACTCAGTAAGTACGGCTTTCTGAGCAATTATACCGACACTTCAGAGTTGTCGGGCAAAGCGATTCTTCCCATTTCGGGCAAGGATATGATGGAGAAATACTTTTATCAAAAATCGTCCCATTTGGAAAAACGGATTATTCTGACCAAAAAGAGTTCGGGGCTGGATGATTTTCTTTCGGAAGATGGCGTGGATCAGTTCCTGAAGGAGGCTTTCAGAGATGTGGATATTTACGACAATGATATTAATTTGTTTCTCAAGCCTTTTGTGAGTCCGCTTTCGGTAGGCGGTCCCGATTTTTATAAGTATTATTTGCTCGATACGGTACAGGTTGCAGGTGAGAAATGCCTGGATTTAGGTTTTGTACCCTTTTCGCCTGAAGCAACAGGATTTGTTGGTCATTTATTTATCACGCTCGATTCCACTAACTTTGTGAAAAAAGTTATACTGAATCTAGCAAAAGGGATTAACCTGAATTTTGTTCAGAATTTATCCATCGGGCAGGAGTTTAACCGTGCTGTCGATGGTACACGCTTGTTGATGAAAAATAATATCGCGCTAGAGTTTTCGCTTTTTCCCAAAGCGGACGGTTTTTATGCCAAACGAACAAATCTCTATACAAATCACTCATTCGATTCTCCGCCCGATAGTAGTATTCTCCGACTCGCAAATACAATCATCAAATCAAGTGAATCAACACAGCAGATCCACCCCGACACGCTTCCTTCAACTGTTAATTCGGTGGGAAAAATGCTGAAAGAGCTACGGAATGATCCGTTTTACAATATCACTGAGAAAATCACTTCGGCAGTTCTGACCGGATATATACAAACAACGTCAGTCGATAATAAATTTACGTTGGGACCTGTATATAGCACTGTTAGTGTCAATTCGGTGGAAGGATTAAGACTTCGAATAGGTGGACTCACCACTGCCAACCTTAACAAGCACTGGTTTGCAAACGGGTATCTGGCGTATGGGGTGAATGACCACCAACTAAAGGGACTCGCTCAACTGGAATACTCTTTCATAAAAAAAGAAAAGCAGGTGAATGAGTTTCCCGTCAATTCGGTGCGTGCGTCGTACTTTTACGATTTAAACCGGCTTGGACAGAATTATTTATACACTACAGCCGATAATATTCTGTTGTCAATCAAAAGGTTGCCGGATGATAAGATTACTTTCCTTCGCAAAATCGAGTTGAGCTATAACCGGGAGTTTTATTCGCATTTCTCTGCCGGAATTGATTTTCGCTACCGTACCGAATTTGCTACTCCCTATATTTCTTTCGTTGACAATACTTCGGGACAATCACTGAATTCTTATTCTACCAGCGAACTACAGCTTCGGTTGCGCTATGCTCCGGGTGAAAAATTTTACCAAAGTATTGGTCGCCGTCGTTCATTTAAACGAGATGTTCCGGTTTTTACTCTGTCGCATACAATAGCACTTAAAAACCTATTAAACTCGGCTTATGATTATAGTCGTACCGAATTTGGTTACCAACAAAGGTTCTGGCTTTCTTCACTCGGAAATCTGAATGTGATTATCAAAGCCGGAAAAGTATGGACTAAAGCACCGTTCCCGCTTTTGATTATCCCCAATGCCAACCTGTCTTACACTACGCAGCCTGAAACATTTTCGATGATGAATCCCCTCGAATTTATTACCGATCAATATGTGTCGTGGGATTTGAATTACAACCTCAACGGTTTGATTTTGAATCAGATTCCATTGCTTAAGGCATTGAAATTGCGTGAAATTGTAACGTTCCGTGGATTTTATGGAAGCCTGAGCAATCAGAATGTTCCAAATTCGAGTAATAATTTGTTCACATTCCCAGCCGGAACAAACCAAATGGGAAATGAACCTTATATGGAAGTGGGAGTAGGGATATTAAATATATTCAAATTCCTGCGACTGGATTATATTTGGCGACTCAATTACCTGAATTGTCCTAATATCGAAAAAAGTGGATTGCGATTTAATCTGGATTTCTATTTCTGATACTGTTAAAATAGTTTCGAGGATTTTTATCATTCAGGTAATAATATTGTGACTTAGCTCCTGTGCGAAAAGCTTATAAAATCACCTTCACTATCTTTCCACTCGTTTTTAGCAGATAACACTGTCCCTTTTCAGCTGGAATAGATATTTTATTTCCTTCGGAAATAGAAGAATAGAGTTGTTTTCCATTCGTGGAATAAATCATCAGTTTTTCACCCGCAGCTAATCCTTCGACAATAATATTCTGGTTTCCCCCATACACTTTTACAGCATCTGATTTTTGATTTACAACGGCTGTAAAATTACTTTCTGACATCAGGCTAAAGTCTTTCCAGTTCGCCGAAATCTGATATGCTATCAGCGAACCGATAGGAACAACTAACTGGCAAATGGTTTTGTTAACCAACCCGAAAACATAGGCATCAATGGTGGGTGGTACCGGATTCACAATGGAAACTTTTTGTAGGTTAGTGCAACTGTAAAATGCTGTACTGCCAATGCTTGTTACATTTTTAGGAATGAGTATCTCAGTCAGTCCGCTGCAGTATTCAAACGCGTAGGTTCCAATTGTTGTAACCGAAGAAGGAATTTTGATGGAAGTCAGGTTCGTGCAACCATCAAAAGCTGAGTAATTTATACTTATTACTGTAGAAGGAATTACATATTGACCTGTTTTGCCTGCCGGACAAATTTTTATTGAATCCATAGCGTGACTAAATAATACGCCGTCGAGTGATGCGTATTTTGTGTTTGCAACATCAACATTAAGTGCTGTAAGGTTCGTGCAACCATAAAAAGCATAATCGCCTATAGTGTTGAGCGAAGCCGGAATATTAATGCTACCCGTTAATCCGCTACAGTAATAAAAGGCATAGGTACCAATGGCTTTTACACTGGTGGGCAGGGTGTAACTACCGGTTTTGCCTGCAGGACAAACCAGTAAGGTATCCTGTGCTTTATTAAACAAAACGCCGCTGTTTGAGAGATATTTTGTATTTGCCGCATTCACTTCGTATGCCGAAATCGTAATACAACCATAAAAAGCATAGCTCCCAATTAAATTTACCGAAGCCGGAATTACCAAACTTCCTGTCAGAGCACTGCAATTGTAGAAAGCATAACTGCCAATGGCTTTAACCGTGGATGGAACGGTGAAAGCTCCGGTCTTTGCTCCAGGGCAAATATGAAGCGTATCCTGATTTTTACTATAAAGCGCATCGTTATTCGACGAAAACTTAGGGTTCAATGCGTCCACCTGAAAGGATGTCAGTTTATTACATTCAAAGAATGCATACGAACCAATATTAATGGTAGCTTTAGGAATAATTACAGCTCCATTGAGCCCGCTACAACCATAAAATGCTCCATCGGCTATTGTAGTAACTGTGGCTGGAATTGTTATTCCTCCGGTTAGCCCGCTGCAATAATAAAAGGCATAACTGTCAATGGTTTTTACCGACGAAGGTATTGTCAGTGAGCCGGTTAATCCTGTACAATAATCGAATGCCGAAGCACCTATATATGTGACAGTTGTCGGAATCGTAAATGCTCCTGTTTTTGCACTTGGACAAATAAATAGTGAATCTTGTTTTTTATTAAAAAGTATGCCATTAGTTGATGAATAACGTGTATTCGCAACATCCACCGAATAAGCTGATAATCCGGAACAGCCATAAAGCGCATAAGTTCCGATAGAGGTAACCGAAGCGGGCAGGGTGAAAGTTCCGGTTAATCCGTAACAATAATAAAATGCCGAACCACCAATCGATTTTAAAGTAGTAGGGAGTTTTATGGAAGCTAAAGTTGATTTATAAGTAATGGTATTGGCATTATAAAAAGCACAAAGCGGAAGTTCATTGGCCGGGTAGCTTAGTGATACACCTGAATATGTTCCTACTGTTCCTGTATACGCTTTAATGGATGCCGTGCTAAGGTCTATGCTGGCTAAAACCGATAGATTATCGCGCATAAAAACAAAATCACGTGCATCGATACTTCCTGAAACGCTAAGAGTAGTAGTGCTGCTAGTTTCTGCAGTAGTAAACAGGGTACTTAATGTTCCTGCAGTAACAACATTAACTGTTTTAATTTGACTCTGAATATTTAAAAAAACAAGGCAAAAGAATAATAATATATTGATTTTCTTCATAAAAATTTATTTTCAGTTAAAATACTCAGACTAAAAATGTTTTATCTACAAATGCCTGAAAATTGTCTTTGTATTGATCCCCGATGGGAATATATACTTTCTGATCAAAGATTATCCGGCTGCGTTCTATCACTTTTACCCGTTCCAGATTGACAATAAATGAGCGGTGAACCCTCATGAATTTATCTTTCGGAAGTTGTTCTTCAATCACTTTCAGGCGAATTAGCGTGGTTATTGGTTTGTCGTTAATCAAATGAATTTGAATATATTCGTTTGCACTTTCGATGTATTTTATTTCCGACAACAGGATTTTCACCAGTTTGTAATCCGATTTTACAAACAGGCAATCTTGTGTGGTTTGCAGCGTTTCGCTCTGTTTTTGATTCAGGTCAAACCAGGTTTTGGCTTTGCTGGCTGCTTTCAGAAATACGGAATAACTGATGGGTTTCAGAATATAATCCATCGCATCCACTTTAAATCCTTCGATAGCATACTCACTGTAGGCGGTTGTGAAAATGATTTGTGGCTTATTAACCAGTGATTTCACAAAATCCATACCGTTGATATCGGGCATATTGATATCAACAAACATAAGGTCAACTTCGTTGTTGGCAATGAAGCTCATAGCTTCAAAAGCACTCTGGCAAAGTGCTACTAACTCTAAAAAAGGCGTTTTTTCAATGTATGACTTGATTTGCTGTAAGGCAAAAGGTTCGTCATCAATGGCTATACATTTTATTATCATAAATCGGAATTGTTAGAAATACTTCAAATGCTTTATCGTTCTCACTAATATTCAGTGTATAATCTTTAGCAAACAGTAGTTCCAGACTTTTACGAATATTGGTTAACCCAATGCCCGAATAGCTTTTATCGAAATTTTCTTTCACTCGTTGTTTGCTGTTTTTAATTACACAATTCAGATGATCCTCGGCCACTTCTAATTTGAAATCAACAAAAGAATTAGCCTGATAACTCACACCGTGCTTAAACGCATTTTCCAGAAAGGAAATAAACAACATGGGAGGTATCTGAATGTCGGGTATATTTTTTGGAACATCAATCGATATTTTTACCTTTTCAGAAAACCGTAATTGCATAAGGGTGATGTAACTCTCGATAAATTCAATTTCTTTTTTCAGGCTGGTTTGTCCGTGTGCAGTATCATAAAGCAGGTATCGCATAAGGGTAGATAGCCGTATAATAGCATCTTTGGCAGTTTCGGTGTTTATATCCACCAGTGCATGAATATTATTCAGGGTATTCATAAAGAAGTGCGGACTCACCTGATGTCTGAGCAATGCAATTTCAGTTTTAAGCTGCTCTTTTTCCATATCTATACGTCGGTCTTCTTCTTTGAGCCATTGTGACAACATTTTAAACGATGTTCCGGCTGCTACAACGAGAATGGAAATAATCAGGTTGTCGGTGAAAGTCATGAAAATTGATTTCGATTCAGGTTGTTCCGGTGCTCTGAATCCCATGGGTGCAGGCATTTTACTTCCCAATTCCATAGGTGGCATACCCGGTCCCAGATCCATACGTGGCATCGTCAGGGGTTGTGGCGGAATGATGAAAATCTGTATCGTTATAATAATTCCAATAATAATCAATACAGCTGCCAGGGTGGCAGTTATGTACGAAACATATTTTTTGCGGAATAAAATTTGGGGGACGAAAATATAGGCATTGAGAATGAAAATAACAAGAAATGAAAACATACGAATCCATTCACCAACGACTTTACCCCAGTCGATGGTATTGAACATTCTGTTCTGAAAAAATGGAATGGAAAAAATTCCCAACCAAATCATTGCAACTACACTGATTTCAACTACTTTAAAATTAGATGATTTTGCCTGAATGTATTTCATGTTACTTGCTTTTAGTCCAAAAAAGTAGGGGAAGTAGTTAGCTTCCCCTACAAAGATATTAATTTATTCTTTAATTCTGATTATCGGGGTAATTCAGAAACTGAATAATAAATCTGAATTGCTATTTGTTTTTGTAGATATAAGCTGAAACTTTGTCTACGATGTCAGTTGCAAAGTATGCTTCACGTATGGTTGTAAACACAGAACTTATATCATTAACTGTACTGCCCAATAAGTCTTTGATAGTAGTTGTTGTTCCATCATCAAAGGTAATTTGAATGGTACGGGTATTCTTAGTGATAGTCGATTCATCTGTCGAAGTAGAAGCAACCGTTACAATTTCAACTTTTGAATTATGTTGCAATTCACCACCAACTAATACTTTAGCACTGTCTAAGCTGTTAGGACCAGCTGTACGAATAATTTCAACATTGCCAATAATCAAATCGTATAGTTTTTCACGGAATCTTGAACTAGAGCTTGTACGGGTTGCAGTATATTTTTCCTGATATAGGGTCTGACCGGCTTTAGCGATGTTGTAAATCGAAATAATGGTATCACCTGTACTGTATGAAGTGCTTACATCATAACCGTTTGCAAAAGCGAAACTGGAAACAAATTTATAACCCGAAGCTTCATGATTTGAAGTAACGATACCTAAACTACCTACATCTGTTCCGCTGATTTTGATGCTTGAATTCATTTGATAATCAAACCAGTAGCTTCCCGGACGATATTGCTGATACCAACGTTTGTAATTATTTACATCTACCACGTAATTATTCGTCAGAGTAGTGTCAGCTACAGAATAATGTAATAAATTCCATGGATTCTTGATTTTTGATTCCGGTAAACGCAAAATAAAATCGGTACTGGGTTCTGTTGTCGACATTTGGAAGAACGAATTCAACGGAACATGTTTGCGGTAGTTTAAAGCTGCTTTATAGTCCCAAACTCCTGCAACGTCGGCTAAACCAAAACTTACAGAAGTTGTGTCGAATGGCATAAAATTTCCCTGTGTTTTGCTTGCTGATACAGCTGAAGAACCCGATGATGAGAGAAGTTTATAACCTGCCGACGAAGTGATAGTGTTCAATGCAGCCTGTAATGACTGCGCACTTGCAGTAATAGATGTTTTCAAAGATTTGTTGCTGCTCAGTTCATCTTGAGTAGTACAACTCCAGGCAAGGAAACTTAGCAAAGCTAATCCTAAATAAATTTTTTTCGATTTCATAAACATGTTTTTTTAAATTAATAATAAGTTATTTCTTTTGACCTTAAATAGTTGCTTTTAAATTGTGATGCAAATATATACGTGTACAAACTAATAAAAAAATAGTTTCAGTGAAAAGGCATGAAATTTAAGTAGAATACAGTTATAAAACCACTAAAAGTCAGAGATGTTAGCTTCTTTGATATTTAGTTGGTCAAATTGGCAATTATTTTTATGGAGGGATTGTTTAGGTTATATCTTCATCAGCCTCTGTATCAATATGACTGGCATCTTCCGGTTCAGCATGAATATATACTTCACTGCGCGGAATCTTTGATTTGATTTTACATTCCATTTTGTCGCATACTTCGTGAACTTCACGCAAACTCAAATCGGGATTAAAATGCACATTAAACTTGATAAAGGTATCGGCACCTGCTGTACGGGCTTTTAAATGATGGTATCTCAGTGCTTCCGGAAACTCTTTTAATACCTCACGTACAATTTCTTTGGTGTTGGCCGGCGATTTGTCGAGCAATACATCGATGGCTTTTTTGCCTAACTGGTACGAAACATATAGCACGATAACAGCAACAAATAATGCTGCAATAGAATCCGCATTCTTCCAACCCAGAAACTGATAGGCAATTAAACCGAACAATACAACTGTTGAACTCCATATATCGGTTGAAAAATGCAATGCATCGGCCTCAAGCGCCTGACTGTTATGCTTTTTTGCCACACGCGATAAGGCCCTGGAACGTGTAAAATCAATAATAATAGAACTTATAACTACAATATAACTCCAGTAGGTCACATCAATGTGTACGTTACCGGTGGTAAGACGCTTGATAGCTTCGTAAATTATCCAGACACAAGTAACCAGCAATAGAATGGTTTCAATCAGTGCAGAAAGATTTTCCACCTTGCCATGTCCATAATTATGCTCCCGGTCGGCAGGTCGGTCGGAAACGCTTACCGACAAATAGGTTATGATGGCTGCAACCATATCGAGTGCAGAGTGCAATGCTTCGGATATTATACCCAAACTCATGGTGCTAAGACCTATTATCAACTTAAAAGCAGTAATAAACATAGCTGCTACTACCGAACTTAAAGCAACACTTTTCTTTTCTTGCATACTGAAGGTAAATTATTAAAAATTTCAGGCTCAAAGTTACAGAAAGTATTTTTCAGAATTTCTAATTAGTGAATCTTATTTCATTATGACAGGCTAATTTAGAATCATTGAAAGTTGAGTCTGAACAAAAAAGAAAAAGTTCCACCGTATTTTGTGGAACTCTTTCTCGCCCTCGTTTTCAACAAGATTGATCTGAAAATGAAGCTTGCTAATCTTTTAACTGATTCAGATTATTCCGATTGTGGTACCGAACCGTCAAATAGACGCCATTTCCATACAGCATTTTTTTTGATCAGAATAGCGCTAAACCGATATGGAGTTATTTTTTGGCCACCTTTAAGGAAGTTGACAATCATTTTTCCATCAACAAATACCCAGGCGGTTGTATTGTTACAATCAATCTCAATTCTATTCATATCCCAGGAGAAACCGGCAAAACTTGAAAGCTGTCCCAACCATCTCTTTATCTCAACCCTCCCTTTATTAATCTCACCCTTGGCAGAGCCAATAAGCATAATACCATCCGAATCATCAAACATGGACATTAGCTTTTCCACATCTCCGCTTTTACAGGCAGTATTCCATGAATTTAACGCCTCAGTAATTTCAATTTTCACACTATCATTTGCACTTTGTGCCATGATAGGTTTTACTGTAACTGAAAATAAAGACACAACTACAAATTGAATTAAAAAGTTCTTTTTCATTTTTATTTTATTTTTGTTCACGATAAAACAAATTAGTAACAATAACTGAGACTTTGGGTCTTGGACTGTCCCTGCAATTTTATTTCAACTCTTAATGCGGAATTTCAACCCGTATAGTTGTTCCAAGTCCAATTTCACTTGTAATATCCAATTCACCTTCCAGCAGGATGACCCTTTCCTTCATACCTATCATCCCGTATGAATCATTTCTTACACTATTATTCTTATCAAATCCAACCCCATTATCACTAATTTGCAGAATCAGTTTATTGTTTGTAGTTTGAAGTTGAACCACTACCAATGTAGCTTTGGCATGTTTTACAATATTATTCATTGCTTCCTGAAGTATTCGGAAAAGTGCAAGAGATTGTTGCATACTCATTTCTATATCAGAAATATCACATTCAAATTTACAACTAATTGAATATCTTTCCTCAAATTCACGAAGATATTCTTTAGCGGCACCCACTAAGCCAAGCAACTCCAGAAACTCGGGTCTAAGGTTATTCATAATACTTCTCGCACTTTTAATTGAATTTTTAATCAGAGCAACTATTTTATCAAATTTCGGCTCAATTTCCGGGGAGTTTGACAACGGAATCGTTTTTATAACGTTCTTTTTCAACAAACCCATATCAATCTGAAGTGCAACTAAAATCTGACCCAGATCATCATGTATTTCACGGGCCAGCATAATTCTTTCTTCTTCGCGAATACTAAGAAGATGAGTGGCAAATTTCTTCAACTCTTCCTGCGATTCCAGCACTTTCTGTTCAGCCTTCTTGCGTTCGGTGATATCAGCATTAAAGCCATACCAGGTTACACTTCCATCAGGCAATTTCTCGGGTGTTGATCTGGAAAAAATCCATTGGATTGGCTTGCCGGGTATTTGCACTCTAAATTCGCACGTAAAGTAGGTCAAATGTTCGGCTGAGTATTCAATATCACGAATTACCTGCTCTGCATCGTCGGGGTAAATTACTTTCGCAATGGGCGTAAAGTCGTCAACTACATCTTCGGGCGAACATCCAAAAATGTTCCTGATGCCTTCTGAAGCTATCGGAACACAATAGCTACCGTCTGGCCTTCTTGTAAATTGAAATATCAAGTCGGGCAGATTTGCAGAAAGTTTTCTGAACTGGAAGTCTTTTTCACGAATTTTTTCTGCTGCCTGTTTGCGCTCGGTTATATCCTGATGGAATGCAAGAAAATACTGCTGTTCGGCAATAGTTATTAAGCTTACAGTATCGCTGAGAAAAAAACTGTGTCCTTTCTTATGGTAATGCTCTACCTCAAAACGAACGACCTCCCCGTCGAATAGGCGTTGCATAACCGCAGCTCGTCCGTCAAAAGCATTTTCCCTGAGAACATCCAGGTCCTTGATATCCATGTTCTTCATCTCATCTACCGTGTAGCCATGCATTTCCGCAAACGATTGGTTAAGCTCAGCTATTTTTCCATCCATTGTAAGCAAGATGAGACCTTCGTTAGCAAAGTCGAAAAGGGTACGATACAGTTGTTCGCTCACCTTCAGTTTATCTTCTGCCTGTTTGCGGTAAGTGTTATCAGATAAGGATGTTACCCTCACAGTTCTTCCTTTATAATGCATCATCTTCCCCCGCAAAATGCATGGGAATATAGTCCCATCTTTTTTTAATGCCATAGCTTCGTAGGCTTCTTCATAACCTTCAAGCATATGTTGCATCACCATTTCCCTATCCTGGGGAGCAATCCATTCAGTACCGTATCTGCCAATCGCCTCTTCTGAAGTATAGCCAAACATTTTTTCCGCAGTTTTATTTTGATCAATACAAATACCATTTTCAGAAATAAAAATAGATTCAAAGGCTGCTTCGGATAATCCACGGTACTTCTCTCTGCTCTCCTCAAGTTCGGCTTCACTCTTCCTGCTTTCAGAAATGTCGATTACTGATGATTGGTAAGCTATTATTTCCCCCAGCTCATTTTTTACAACGGTTGCAAGACCATGAGCTACGAATGTTGAACCATCCCTTTTCTGGGCTATGTAATCTCCGGTCCACTCTCCGGTATTATTGAGAGTAGTTACAATAGAATTTGCTACAGCAGGGTCTACAAGAAAAAAAGAAATTGGCTTTCCGATAACCTCATTCTTGTCCTGATAACCCCAAACCTGGAGGAATGAACTGTTGGCCTCAGTGATGATACCGTTGAAATCAGCGATACTTTTAGCCGCAATGGAAACGTCGAAAACGACATTTTTAAGGCGAAGCTTTTCCTCCGCCAACTTACGCTGGGTGATATCCTGAGCAGTACCTCGCATGCCATTAATCCCCCCATTCTCATCATAAACCATTTCAGAGTGAGACCGAATCCATTTCGCATCCCGACCTTCTTCGTTTTTAAGCTGTAATTCTATATCATAAGGTTCTCCGGTCATCATTGAGTGTGCAACTGTTTCTGCAAGCTTCCCCGCGTCTTCAGAAACGAGTAAATCCATTTGGGCGGCAAGGGTAGGAGTAAAACTGCTAGGATTACGATTGACAATTCGATACATCTCTTTGGACCAATACAATTTTTCAGGCGCGGACGGATTGGTGGCAATGACTATCCAGTTCCCCATTTTTGCCATCCTTTCGGCATTATCCAGTTCAAACTCGCTCTCTCGGAGAGCCTCTTCAACGGCCTTGCGCTCAGTGATGTCGCACACAATGTTCATTAAGGCGAGTTGATTATTGTAATTGACTATTATTCCTTTTATTTCGACATAAATATCAAAGCCATTTTTGTGCCTGAGTCTTGTTTCGAAATTTGAAAAACCTTTTGTTTTAAAGTCTAAAACCCGCTTTTCAATTTTTTCTCTTGTTACATCCTTTTCCAGTTCGGAAGGATTCATCATAAGCATTTCTTCCCTGGAATATCCAAGCATCTTATAGGAGTTTTGGTTCATGTCCAGTATTTGACTGGGCAATTCATCACCCTTCATAGCGAAAATTGTTATCCCATCGGTATTAGATTCGAAAAGCATTTTGTATTTTTGTTCACTTTCATTTAACTGTTCTTCCGTCAGCTTGCGCTCAGTGATGTCTTTTTCAAAAGCTGCTTTTATATAATCATATTCCTTCTGCAAATCATTTAACTTTGTTAAGAGTTCTTTTTTGGCTATTGTTTTGGTCATTCATATAATTATTTTTTTAAAACAGTTAATGATTATTTGTCAGCACTTGCTGAGGGTTGAGCCATTTTTCCGCCCTCAAAGGTAAAAACTATTTTTATATAAACTATGTATACTACAACTATTATCAATATTTATTAAGTCACTTTCCTTAACCTCATTTGTAGCAGTTTGTGTAAAAAAAAGAGCAGTCATGACAACTACTCTCTAAATTCTGCCCAAAATTGCCTTATAATCTCCCCTGTCACACGTATTCTATCGTGTGGCATTTTGCTGATAAATAACTTCAAAACAATATTTTAAACAGTTGTAGCCCACGCAATACCGCTCGGCTTTGCCACTACCGCTTCCCGGCATATTCGATAGGCTTGCCAGGAATCGGGCGGGAGCAGAGGTTTCTATGTCTGCTCAAAATAATATAAAGTGAACTAAGGGATTAAAACTACCCGAAAACCTATCGACCCTCCAGTAACGTTCGGTTCGTTACAATTGCGTGAAGCAGAGCGGCAACTCGAAGCCTCGCTCCCCCAACTGCCACTACGAACTACACGGTAGGTGCCCGTGGCAGTGCCTGTGGGGTTAGTTTGAGCGGAAGCAGGGTAAGTGCCGTACCAGTCGGAACACCATTCATACATATTTCCATGCATTTCAGACAAACCGTAGTTATTGGCTGTATAAGTTCCTACTGTTTTAGGTTTGCCATAGAAGGTAGTTACGGTATTCGTTCCACCATTATAAGGTGCAGACCAATTGTAGTTCGCCTGCAGATTAGTTAAGAAATTACCGGTACTAAAAGGACTGGTAGTGCCGGCCCGGCAAGCATATTCCCATTGTGATTCGGAAGGCAAAGTTCCACCTATATAAGTCGCATACTCAGCTGCACCATACCATGTTACATTATCCACCGGAATATTTTCGTAATTTGTTACTACTATCCATAGTGAACCGTTATAAACTAAACCCATAGAATAATTGGAATAATACAAGGTTTGGGTATTATATACCGGCGCAGTACTCCAAATACCATTGCTACCTATGGCTTTGGCATTTAAAAATGCGGCAAACTGTGCATTGCTAATCTCGTATTTACTCATTCGAAAAGCTGTAAGCGTTACCGAATGTTGGGTTTCGTCGTAACTTCTACTCACTTCAGTTGTGGGGCTACCCATGCTAAACGTACCGGCAGGTATTGCTGAAGTGGGTATAGTGGCGAAATTAAAGTTGATGACCTTGCTTTCTGTAGGTACATCGGGTGTAGATGCTATATATGTTCCTGAAGTAGCAGTATAGAGTAGTTTGTCGCCTATGGTATAAATCATGGTAGTTGTTGCTGTCTTTGTCGCTATGCTTTTCTGTGGAGTTGAAGCTTCAACGTTTGTATGAGTCAGATATTTAATTCCGGCTTGGGTTACATTATTTGTTTGGCTTTGTAACTTAGCAGAATAGGTATATCCTGATCCCGATACCCGAACAACATACATCCCTGCTGGCAATGAAAGTTCCAGCGAATTTTCACCCGCTTCCAAACGAGTAATTTGCCCCAGCACTTTTCGGCCATCAAGGGCATAAGCAGCCACTTGTGTGTTACCGGCCTCGCCGGCAAAAAATGTAAGGGTAGATATTCCGGTACTTGTGTTTTGCGAAATCCGAATACCTGCCTCACCGACACTAAGCACATCAATAGCTGTTGATTGATCAGTTAAAGTCAATGTGTTGCCACTTGATACAGTAGCATTAGTACCTTTGGTTAAGTTTTGTACTTGCACACTACCCACCGAAGTACTAACACCCGAAGCAGTAAAGCTAATGTTGTAACTAAATGTTGCATAACTATTTGTAATAGCTAACAATAGCAACACGACTGCCAAAACGGAGCGATTTTTTTTTGTTTTCATAGAAATAATTATTACAATTTATATTCTTGATTATTGAAACATTATCAGAATGGAACTAACGACTGAGGGCTGTATTATGTGCATGCAGCTTGGTTGTGTATCGTTTTTTTTTTCATTCGTGACTAAATGCAGATTTGTTGTCGCTTACGCAAAAGCTTCCGCTTCTTTCTATTCGAGTTAAACAAAATTGTCGAAATTCGTAAAATTTTGTCAAACCGCGGAGAATTCCATTTTTTTTCTGTCTTGTCGAAATGCGGAATACTCTATAAATCCTTAATCATGACTCCGTTTGGAAATGTAATTCCACTTCTAGGAACTATTTTTGTTGTGTCTGAAACAATTATATCAGTGTGTTTAAAGTCTTCTATCCACAAGAACTCAGGAAATGTATATTCTGAGTTGTTAATGAAAAATGAGACACCAAAAATGTGCATTTTTTGATTATAAGTGGATGACCAGCCATAAATAGTGTCAGTTTCTGATTTTGAGTCAACAAGAAAACGTGTTACACTACTACTATAGTTGTCAATATATGTTAGGCATTCGAAAAACTTACTGCTTTTGTTCACAATTCTAAAACTAAGAGTGCCTTTATATACAGTTATTGCTTTTTCGCTTTTAAATCCATTTATAGTCATTGAAGCTAAATAGATTCCACCTTTTTCATAAGTGTGAGTCACATTATATTTCCCTATTACAGTACTTCCATCTCCAAAATCCCAAGAGTACTCATTACCACCTAAAGAATCATTAGCTGTGAAAATTACTGGTTTTGTTAAGTAAATTGAGTCATGATTAACTGAAAATTCAGCAGTTTTCACTTCCAGAACATTTGTCTTGTCGCAAGCTACAAAAGTCAAAAGAGCTAAAGTTAAAGCTACGGTTTTTAAAAAGTAAGTTCTATGTAGCATAATTAATAAGTTTTGTTGTTTAAACATTTGTTTTATTTCGTTGTTATTTTCGTCTTTTTTCTAGCAACAAAGTCGCTCTTTATTTTTTTTGCTGTTGCACATAACAACCGAGGCTATGGGCAGAGGCGGTACCGATACACGGTGTGTTTCATTTTGCGGGAACATTCGCTGTCGTGGAACGACAAGCTGAATTGAAAATCAGCGAAGCTAATACGGGATCAGCCAGCCAATGAACAAAGCGTGTATTTTGTTTAGTTTTTATATCGATACTTAGTCAAACGCTTTTCTCCTTCTTTTTCAATTATTTCGTTGTCGACCGCTTCTTTTAAATCACGACTGGCAGTTGCAGTGGAGATTTCTTTATTATGTCTTAAATATTCTTGTCTTGTAAATAATTCATTTCCAATAAAATTCTTGAATAGTCTTATTCTATCCGAACCGGTTAATGTCAGGTTTTGGGTTTTTAATAAATCTTCTAAAGCAATATTAATAATTTCAAGCATGAATTCAATAAATCCGGTAGAATTCCCCTGATTGTCTGACTTCCCAAGAACATCATAATAATCTTGTTGACGTTCTTTTATTAATGATTCTATGGGTAAGTATTCAAAAACCGGAGAATAGTTTTTTAATATCATTGTTTGCCATAATCGTCCCATTCTTCCATTCCCGTCAATGAATGGGTGAATAAATTCTAACTCATAATGAAATACACAACTTTTTATGAGCAATATATCGTTGTCGTTTTTTAAGTAATCAAACAAGTCTTTCATTAAAGGAAAAACGATATCTCCTGGAGGTGCTACATGTGTGATATTATTTCCTTTTATAATTCCAACTGCAGTTCTACGGAATTGTCCGGCATTTTCTATTAATGTGTTCATTAATATTCCATGGGCGCGACATAAAGAGTCTATTTCATAGGCATTCAATTCATTAAGCTTTGAATAGAGCTCGATAGCATTCTTTACTTCAATGATGTCTTTTTGGGGTGCAAGCACTCTTTTGTTATTAAACAAATCTGTTATTTGCCCTATAGTCAGCGTATTTCCTTCAATTTCAAGGGATGATTGAATAGATTTTATTCTGTTTCTCTTGCGTAATTCAGTAGGTGGTTTAATTAGTTTTGCCGACTTAACTTCGCCTATTTTTTCTGAAATCGAAGATGTCAGTTTTAAAATTTCACTTGTTATTTGATAGGGTGGTTTCATACTTCTTGATTTGTAATAGTATCATTTGATAGTATCAAAGATATACAATTCTACTGAAACTGCAATACCGAAATTGTTTTTTTTCAATTAAACATAACGACCGAGGCGTCGAGTAGGCAAAGGGAGTTTCACCCTAAGCCTCTCACAGAACCGTGCTTGATAGTCTCCCATCACACGGCTCTTGTTATACTAATCAGTGCGTTACAATGTATTCATTATGCAAATCCGTATTTCC
>CAIUTB010000095.1 GCA_903901975.1 uncultured Bacteroidales bacterium | reverse complement strand
CTAAAGGGGAATTTAATTACTTAGTCTTCATATTTTAACTATATAATTATAAACAAACCTGATTCCCCTTTAGGGGTTAGGGGTAAATTTTAAATCATTATGGAAACAAAACAAATCGTACTGGAAACCATGAAAAAAGCAGGTGTACCGGTAAATGCAGGAAAACTGGTAGAATTGACAGGTCTAGACCGTAAAGAAGTGGATAAAGCAATGAAAGCCCTGAAAACGGAAGGTGCTATCGTATCGCCTAAAGTTTGCTTCTGGCAACCGGCATAAACAAATGAAACATTACAAGAACAGCCGTTTTGCATTTACCTGCAAAACGGCTGTTCTTGTTCAATAAATTCTACTTTCAATGCACCGAAAGCGGTTTTCCCTTTTCACCCATAAAAAAAACAATTAGTACCACATCTTCCTTTCCATTGTTTTCTCCATTATGTAGTGTATTTATAACTTCTGAGAAAGATGAACCTCTTGCAAACTGAAGTGTCTTTTTATTCTC
Source organism: uncultured Bacteroidales bacterium (assembly GCA_903901975.1). Lineage (GTDB taxonomy): Bacteria > Bacteroidota > Bacteroidia > Bacteroidales > Paludibacteraceae > Paludibacter. Next base: position 28,700 of record CAIUTB010000095.1, on the reverse strand, counting down.
AATTTCAACGGTTAGCATCCCATTAAGCACGTAAGCAAAAACAGGGAAGGTGTGCTTGTGCCAGCCTGTTGATTTCCCGGGTGGAATAGTGACTTTTACTATCGAAACTTCATCGTTCGCAAATTGTGGATAAGCAATCCTTTGACCAATGGACGTGGTATCGGTTTTCAGAATAGGTTTTAAAATAACGCTTTTGTTGTACTGCGATTGAGCCGAAATACAAATAAAAAATACAAAAATAGAAATTAATGACTTCTTCATGGTCTAAAATATCTACTTGCAAGTATTATAAATATTTACCCCAAATCAATATGTTCCGCCCGAATTTCTTGGTTCAGGAAAATGGAAGCAGAAGAAGCAAATTTCTCTACCGATTCGGTAGTGAGATAGCGGACAGAACCACTCTTAGTACATTTGACAGCCATTTCGGGATGACGTTGCAGGTAATCAGCCAGACTTTGAGCTACAATTTCACCCTGCGAAACTACCTTTACCGACTCCGGCAGATAGCTTTTAATTTGTTCAACGATAAGCGGATAATGCGTGCAACCCAGCATCACCGTGTCAATCTGAGGGTCGGCAGTAAGCAGGTTTTCTACGTTTTTGCGGATAAAATAATCAGCGCCTTCGGTGTTATGTTCGTTGTTCTCAATCAGCGGAACCCACAGCGGGCAGGCTTCGGAAGTTACCACAATATTTTCATGTAACTTGGCAATTTCCAGCGGATAAGAATTGGATTGTACCGTTCCAACGGTTGCCAGCAGACCAATATGTTTGGTTTTGGTCATTATACCCACCGCTTCTACCGTAGGACGAATTACACCCAACACACGTCGGTTCGGGTCAATTAATGGCAGGTCTTTTTGCTGAATAGTGCGCAATGCTTTTGCAGAAGCGGTATTACAGGCCAGTACCACCATCTGACAACCCATTTCAAACAATTGATTTACACATTCCAGTGTAAATTTATACACCACATCAAACGAACGTGTTCCGTAAGGAGTTCGGGCGTTGTCGCCGAGATAAATATAGTCGTACTGAGGCAATTCAGCACGTATTTTTTCCAAAATAGTCAAACCACCGTAACCCGAATCGAAAATGCCGATGCTGCCCCCAACCCCTAAAGGGGAGCTAAAATTACTTTCTTCTTGTATTTTCTTCATATTATGAAAGATAAAACTATCAAATATTCCCCCTTTAGGTGGATTAAGAGGGCTTTTTAGTCAAATATCTGTCCTGCATTGTTGCTCATCTGAACCATCTTATCGTATTCAGCAGGCGACAAATCGAGGTAATAATAATTTTGCGGATTCATGATAGTTCCCTTGTAATGAACCTCGTAGTGCAAGTGTGGCCCGGTAGATTTTCCGGTACTTCCAATTAATCCGATAATATCACCACGTTTAACTTTCTGACCCACACGTGCTTTGATGGCACTCATGTGACCATACAACGTAACATATCCGTAACCGTGATTAATCTGAACGCAGTTTCCATAACCCTGTTCCCAACCTGCACCAACAACAACCCCGTTTCCTGTTGCAAAAATGTTTGTTCCGATGGGTGCGGTAAAGTCCATCCCTGCATGAAATCGTCGGGAGTGATAAATAGGATCTATACGCCACCCATAGCCTGATGCCATGTATTTCAGGTTTTTATTCAGAACTGGCTGAATGGCAGGAAGATTCTCAAGCATAGTTTCCTTATTCTTGGCCAAAAGTACCAGTTCGTCATACGATTTGGATTGGATATAAAGTTCCTTTTTCAGTTCACCCAGTTTTTTGGAAGTCGACACCACAATTTCAGAATTAGTCATATCAAGCAATTGCTCATAGTATTCTGTATTGGCGGAACTTCCCCGTCGTACTGAAAGTGGAATCGGATCAGCCTGAAAAACAACACGATACAAATTATCGTCACGTTGCTGTAAATCAGTCATGACATAACCGAGTTCCTGCATTTGTTTTTCAAGCACTTTGTATTGAGCTTCCATATGAGATTTTTCCTGAACCAGTTGCTTTTCTTCGGGAGATTGAATAGTGGAAACAAAAATAAAGAAAAATATTATACCCAGGGATACTCCCGAAAGCGCGTGAATAGCCAATTGTTTGAGCCAATGAGTAATGGTATGCTCAATTTGCTCATAACTTAAGGTTTCGGGATTGAAATGGAATTTTTTTTTTGCCATAAATCAATTTCATTTTTACCGGAAGAGTAAAGTACAAAACCTTCTGATAAAAATTTCAATAAAATAATTAAAAATCAACTGCTTCAGAAAGAAAATCAACCGATTATTGCAATTTTTATAACAATAATTGCTACAAAAGTAATAAAATTGAGCTACTTTTGCAGTCTTTATTTGATATTATTAACCTAGAAGACTGAATGGTCGAAAGTCAGGAGTAAAAAGTCGAAAGTAAAATCCGGATAAATCCGAACTTTAGAACTATGAAACAAGACATTAGACCATTGACTTTAGACATAAGACATAAAAAATGACTTCACAAGAAATTCGTCAATCTTTTCTCGATTTTTTCGCATCAAAAGGGCACAAAATTGTTCCGTCAGCACCCATGGTTATCAAAGATGATCCTACTTTGATGTTCACCAATGCCGGAATGAATCAATTCAAAAACATTATACTGGGCAACGACCCAATCAAATACTCAAGGATTGCGGACTCGCAAAAATGCCTTCGGGTAAGCGGAAAACACAACGACCTGGAGGAAGTTGGTCACGATACCTATCACCACACCATGTTCGAAATGTTAGGTAACTGGTCGTTTGGCGATTATTTCAAAAAAGAAGCTATCGAATGGGCCTGGGAATACCTGGTTGACGTATTGAAACTGGATACCGACCGCCTTTACGTAACCGTTTTCGAAGGCTATGCACCTGAAGGATTGGAGCGCGATGATGAAGCTGCACAAATTTGGGAACAATTCCTCCCAAAAAGCCGTATTATTAACGGAAACAAAAAAGACAATTTCTGGGAAATGGGCGATACAGGACCTTGTGGTCCTTGCTCCGAGATTCATATCGACATCCGCGACAACGACGAACGCGCTAAAATTGACGGTCTGACGCTCGTAAACGGAAGTCACCCGCAAGTAATTGAGATTTGGAATAACGTGTTTATGCAATACAACCGTAAAGCCGACGGTTCGCTCGAAGGACTTCCTGCCAAGGTAATTGATACCGGTATGGGCTTTGAACGCTTGTGTATGGCTATTCAGGGCGTTCAATCCAACTACGACACCGACGTTTTCACACCTGTAATTGCCGAAATTGGCCGCGTATGTGGTGCTGAATATGGCAAGAACGAAAAAGTGGATATCGCCATGCGCGTTATTGCCGATCACGTTCGTACCATTGCATTTTCGATAACTGATGGCCAATTGCCTTCAAATGCCAAAGCCGGTTATGTCATCCGTCGTATTTTGCGTCGTGCAGTGCGTTATGGTTACACGTTCCTGGGTCAACGTCACGCTTTCATGTTTAACCTTATCAATGTATTGAGTGAAAACATGGGTAAAGCTTATCCTGAATTGGTTTCGCAAAAATCGTTAATTGAAAAAGTAATCAAGGAAGAAGAAGAATCGTTCCTGCGCACACTCGAAACCGGTATCCGTTTGCTCGACAAAGTAATGGCCGACTCCAAAGCTGCTGCCAAAACCGAAATTGAAGGCAAAGTGGCCTTTACACTATACGACACGTTTGGATTCCCATTGGATTTGACCGAATTGATTTTGCGTGAAAACAATTTCACCGTAAATATCGATGAGTTTAGCTCCGAAATGCAAAAACAAAAAGAGCGTGCACGCAATGCTGCTGCTACCGAAACCGGCGACTGGGTAAGCGTTCGCGAAGGTGACAGCGTATTTGTGGGTTACGATTTTACATCCTTCGACACTGAAATTCTGCGTTACCGCAAGGTTAAACAAAAGAATCAGGAATACTACCAACTCGTACTTTCCAACACGCCTTTCTATGCAGAAATGGGAGGTCAGGTAGGCGATAGCGGTGTTTTAGTTTATGAAGAAGAAACACTTGAAATCCTCGATACTAAAAAAGAAAACAACTTAGCGGTTCATATTGCCAAACAACTTCCTTCGGACGTTACGGCAACCTTTAGGGCTACTATCGATACCGAAAAGCGTAAGGCTACTGAATGTAACCACTCGGCTACACACTTGCTTCACGAGGCTTTACGTGAAGTATTGGGCACACATGTGGAGCAGAAAGGTTCGTACGTAAGTCCGGATGCATTGCGTTTTGACTTTTCGCATTACCAGAAAATGACGAAAGAAGAAATTCGGGCTGTGGAAACTATCGCCAACCGTAAAATTCGCGAAAATTACGCATTGAACGAAATGCGCGACACACCCATTGCCGAGGCGCAAGCTCTTGGAGCAATGGCTTTGTTTGGCGAAAAATACGGCGAAACAGTTCGTGTTATCCAGTTTGGAACTTCTACCGAGCTTTGTGGTGGCACACACGTTCAAGCAACCGGTGAAATAGGACTTGTACGAATTATTGCTGAAACTTCGATTGCTGCCGGTATCCGTAGGTTGGAAGCCATATCTGCTAAAGGTGTTGAAAAACTGCTTGACGAGCAGCAGGATTTCATTGCTGATGCCCGCGAGTTTTTCAATAACACGCCCGATTTGATGTCAGCTATTCAGAAATCAATTGAGGAAAACAGTGATTTGAAAAAACGTGTTGAAAATTTCATGCACGAAAAAATTATGAACCTGCGTGATATTCTGATTGAAGAAGCAAAAGAGATAAATGGAATTAAGGTTATTCAGGTTGATGCCGAATTGCCTGTCGATGCCGTAAAAACGCTTGCCTTTCAAATCCGCAACGTACTGAGCGAGAAACTATTCTTCGTTGCTGGGTGCGTATTCGATGGCAAACCATCGTTGACCATTCTGATTTCTGATGATTTAGTTGCTGACGGATTGAATGCCGTAAACATTGCCCGCGAAGCTGCCAAAGAAATCCAGGGTGGCGGTGGCGGTCAGCCATTTTTTGCATCGGCCGGTGGTAAAAACGCTGATGGAATTCAACGTGCCATTGAAAAAGCATTGGAAGCTCTAAACTAAGAAAAACAATAATACCTGAGCCCTGTCGTTTAAAACGATGGGGCTTTTTTATTTTGTTAGAAATCTTATTTTCCCTCATTTAAGCTTAAAAGTTCTTTGATTTGTAAGAAAAAGATTTGGAATTAACACCTGAATAACTTATCTTTGTTTCAGATTGTTGATTTAATCCATTCTACAAATCGTAAATCAACTAATAAATGACTCTAAGGATTATGAAAATCAGATTAATAATTTCCTTTCTCGCCATATTGCTAATTCAACTTCCGGCGGAAGCTAAGAAACGTCATCATAAACGTCACCATACTCTCTACGGCAATTTTGTTCCTATCAAAGTAAGTACCGAGGGCGAAGTCTGGGGACTTGATGTTTCGCATCATCAAAGCACCATCGACTGGAACAAACTTAGTGAAAATGAACCTCATTTTGTGTTTTTGAAAGCTACTGAAGGAGCTACAAATCGGGATATTAAATACTCTGAAAACTATGGTCGTGCCAGAGACAATAATATACCGGTTGGCTCGTATCATTTTTTCACCTATAAAAGTAGCGGAAAAGAACAAGCGCAGAATTTTTTGTCGACCGTTAAATATAGCAAAGGTGATTTACCACCGGTGCTCGATTTAGAATTTTCAAGAAGAATGCCGCCTGCTTATATGGTTCGTAATGAATTGCTGGATTTTATACAGACTATTTCATTAAAGCTCACCTGTTTCCCGATTGTCTACTGTAGCAATCGATTTTTCAATCTTTACCTCAAAGAATGTTTACCTGAAAAATGCAAGCTGTGGATTGTTGATTATAAAGCAAAACCTAATGTTAATTGGACATTTTGGCAGACTTCCAACAAACATACGCTACCTGGCATCAAAGGTTATGTGGACTTGAATCTATTTAATGGTTCAACATCAAACTTTAATGAGCTTCTAAATTAAAACTTTAAGGCTGCAACTTCATTAATTCTTTCCGATTCAAGCAGTAGATGAATCGAAAAAAAACCAGATCACAATACACTTTCATAAAATTTAAAAAGGAGCTGCAAATCACTATATTTGCAGCTCCTTTTAGCATAATCTATCTATTAGTAGTTGGCTTACATTTTCGATACTTAGACTAATTTTCGTATCTTTGCAACCCGAATAAAAAAAACCGAAAACAATGAATTTAGAACAGACTCTTAATATTTCAGTGGCGAAGGCTGTCAAGTCATTATACGACTTCGAACCTGAAACAAATCTGCCGGCACTCCAAAAAACAAAAAAAGAATTTGAAGGCGACCTCACGGTGGTTACTTTTCCTTTTGTGAAAGCTGCACGCAAGTCGCCCGAACAAGTTGGTCAGGAAATCGGTGAATTTCTACTAAAAGATACGGAAGTTGTTTCAAAATTTAATGTCGTAAAAGGTTTTCTGAATCTGAGTATCAGTAAGAGCTTTTGGCTCGAAACACTGAATGCAATTCATTCAGACAATGATTTTGGCATTACAAAAGCCACCGAAGATGCAGCACTCATGATGATTGAGTATTCGTCGCCCAACACAAATAAACCGCTTCACTTAGGTCATATTCGAAATAATTTACTCGGACATAGCATTGCTGAAATTCAAAAAGCAAATGGTTGGAAAGTAGTGAAAACCAATATAGTAAACGACCGTGGTATTCATATTTGCAAATCCATGCTGGCATGGAAATTGTTTGGAAATGGCGAAACTCCTGAAAGTACAGGTTTGAAAGGTGACCATTTGGTGGGGAAATACTACGTTATTTTTGATAAACATTTTAAAGCCGAAATTCAGGAATTAATTTCTAAAGGTCTGACCGAGGAAGAAGCCAAGAAATCAGCTCCGCTTATCCTGGAAGCTCAGAAAATGTTGCTGGCCTGGGAAAACAATGATGCTGAAGTCCGTCAACTCTGGGAAATGATGAACGCCTGGGTGTATGCCGGTTTCGACAAAACATACCAACAAATGGGCGTAAGTTTTGATAAAATTTACTATGAATCTGAAACTTATCTCGAAGGAAAATCGGAAGTTGAACGTGGTGAAGCCATCGCTGCATTTTATCGTCGCGAAGATGGTTCAGTTTGGGCTGATTTGACCGGAAATGGACTGGATGAAAAGTTGTTACTTCGTGCTGATGGAACTTCGGTTTATATGACTCAGGACATAGGAACCGCCAAACTTCGTTACAACGATTATCCTATCAACAAAATGGTTTATGTGGTTGGAAATGAGCAAAATTATCATTTCCAGGTATTGGCACTATTATTGGACAAACTGGGTTTTGAATGGGGAAAAAATCTGGTTCATTTTTCCTATGGTATGGTTGAGTTACCCGAAGGAAAAATGAAAAGCCGGGAAGGTACGGTAGTTGATGCTGATGATTTAATGCTGGAAATGATTGAAACTGCCCGTGAAACGTCACAGGAATTAGGGAAACTGGATAATTGTACAGCTGAGGAAATTGAAACCATTGTTCGTATGGTAGGACTTGGTTCGCTGAAATACTTTATTCTGAAAGTTGATCCACGCAAGAATATGACTTTCAACCCGAAAGAATCAATTGATTTCAATGGCAATACAGGCCCTTTTATTCAATATACTCACGCTCGTATCAAATCTGTTTTACGAAAAGCAGTGGAACAAAAAATCGAATTCAGTTCGCTGAAAAATATCGGGTTGGGCATTTCGGAAAAAGAAAGTTATCTCATTCAACTCTTAAATGAGTTTCCTTCAGTAGTTCGTCAGGCTGGTGAAGAATTCAGTCCGGCACTGATTGCCAATTACATATATGAACTCGTGAAAGAATTCAACCAGTTTTATCACGATTTTTCGATTTTGAAAGAGGAAAATCAGGAAATGAAACAATTCAGACTGGTACTTTCGGAGTCCATTGCTTCGGTAATCAAAACAGGAATGAGTTTACTCGGAATTGATGTTCCTGAAAGAATGTAGTTAAAATACTTAAATAAATTGAACATGAACAAAATTAAATATCTGATAATAAGCATACTTGCTTTTCTATTCACTTTCTGTTCTACAGGAAATATGGCCTATAAACAGGGAGATTATTACAAAGCCTGTCTTGAATCCATTGATTTTTTACGTTCTAATCCAAAAAGCAAGAAAGCTCAGACTGTATTGTTAGAAGCTTATCCACTTGCCTTCAAGAATGCACAACGTGATATTGATAATGCTTTAATGTTGAACAGTCAGGATAAATATGATGTTCTGGTGAATGCCTACGAGAAAGTAAATAATCTGGCCGATCAGATTTATAAATGTCCGAAAGCGTATGAACTGATTCCTAAACCCACTGAATTTATCACTGAACTGGCCAAAGCCAGAGAACTGGCAGCTGAGTCTGCATATAATTCAGGAATTAAAGCAATGAAGGCAGGTGGTTTGGACCAATCAAGAGTAGCGTATCAGTATTTTCAGAATGCCAACCGATATGTAAATGGCTACAAAGATGTGCTTTCGAAACTGGATGAAGCCCGTTATTATGCTACGCTACGGGTCATTGTTCAGAAACCGTACACCAATGCTAATTTTCAGTATTCAGCAGACTACTTTTTTAATAATCTGTTGGCTGAAATTCGTCAAAACACACAGAATCGATTTATTCGTTATTATTCACAAGAGGAAGCCCGCAAAGAAAATATGCAAAATCCACATCAAACTATTGTGTTGAATTTTGAGGACTTTTCGGTTGGCAACATCAAAGAATCCAGCAATACCAGTGAATATAAACGGGATAGTGTAGTCGTTGGAACGGTAAAAATTGAGGGCAAAACCTACAATTCATACAATACAGTTACGGCAAAATTCACTACATTCCGACGTGAAGTAATATCGGGTGGTGTGTTGAGTGTTCGCATTATCGATGTTCAAACGAATCAGGAACTACAACGTCGCAATCTTAGTGGCTCTTATGTTTGGAATACAAATTGGGCAAATTACAAAGGGGATGACCGGGCGTTGACCGAGGAGCAAAAACGACTATGCAGTCGTGAACCACAAAACCCACCGTCACCACAGGAATTGTTTATCGAATTCAGCAAACCGATTTACAATCAGGCAGTTTCCTTTCTACGATCGCAGTATAGTAAATATTAATAACAGGAAACGCCTCAAATTGAGGCGTTTTCTGTTATTAAGTATAGTGAGAATTAATCTTCGTCAATCACATCTACCGTCGAATCAATTTCGAAAGCAGATAGCTGACGGCGGAAAATTTCGTCAAGCGAAATCTGGAATGTTTCAGTATGTTCAATTCCGGGTATAAGGGTCAGGCGATCCAGAATGATTTGTAATAAATGGCGGTTATCCTTGGCATAAATCTTTACAAACATCGAATATTTACCGGTTGCATAATGACATTCCACCACTTCAGGAACTTTTTTCAATTCATCCACCACGGCGGTAAACATTTTAATATCGTTTAAAATGATTCCGATATATGCACAAGTTTGAAAACCAACCTTATAAGTATCAATCACAAACTCAGAACCTTTAATAATTCCGGTATTCCGTAGTTTTTGTATACGTTGATGAATAGCTGCACCCGAAACATTACATTCGCGGGCAACTTCCAAAAATGGAATACGGGCATCCTGCGAAATAAGTTGTAGAATTTTCTTGTCTAATCGATCGATTTGATGTTGTGCCATAGTATCTGATTTTCAATTTTGAGATGTAAAATTATTCTGATTGTAATATTTTAATGCAAATGTATTTAATATTTTTGTAATTCTTTCAGTTTTTGCAATAATTTGATAGTTAAATGTATAAAAATATACTTTTTATCGATATTTTCCTTCGTTACAGTCGCTTAACACACTCAGGTAACTCTGATAACGCGACGAACTGACAGTCTGTTTCTCAACAGCTTTAATGACGGCACAATCAGGTTCATGAACATGGGTACAATCAGCAAATTTACATTGATTTGACACGGCAAATATTTCCTTGAAATAATGACTTATTTCAGCCACTTCCATATCAAAAGTACCAAATCCCTTTATTCCCGGTGTGTCGATAATATGTCCACCTGTACTGAGTTCAAACATTTCGGAAAAAGTAGTGGTATGCATTCCTTTGTTGTGATACGATGATATTTCAGCGGTTTTGGCAAGTGAATGAGGCGCAATGGCATTTATCAGGGTTGATTTACCAACACCTGAATTGCCTGAGAAAAGAGTGGTTTTTCCACTCAAAAAGTGAGACAATTCCTCAATATTGGTATTATGTTTGGCTGAGATTTTAAAGATTGGATAATCAAGCGTTTCATACAAATGAACCAATCCTTCAAGATATTCATTTTCAGACTCATTATACCGGTCAATTTTATTGAAAACCACGCAAGCCGAAACCCGATAAGCCTCGGCAGTAGCCAGAAATCGATCAATAAAAACAGTGGATGTTTCAGGATAATTTACGGTTACAATCAACGCCACCAAATCAAGATTTGCAGCCAGAATATGTGATTGTTTTGACAGATTGGAGGATCGACGCACAATGTAGTTTCGACGGTCGTGAATGGCATGAATCATGGCCGTTCCATCGACATTCATATCGAAATCAACCCAGTCGCCCACTGCAATTGGGTTGGTGCTGCGAATCTCCTGCATACGAAAATGACCTTTCATTTTGCATTCCACCAATTCGCCACTATCAGTTTTTACCTGATACCAACTGCCAGTATTTTTCACCACTAATCCGGTCATAAATTACTCATTTAAACAACATCAGTCATCCCACCAAATGAGATGACTGAAATTTACTTCCAATTGTAAATCGTAAATCTTTAAATCGTAAATTCTTAGACTGTCATTATTTCCTTCTCTTTGGCAGCATACATTTCATCAATTTTCTTGATGTATTTGTCATGTATTTTCTGCACACTTACTTCGGCATCTTTTTCCACATCCTCCGGAAGACCTTCTTTCACCAGTTTTTTCATATGTTCGATAGCATCACGACGCGCATTACGAATCGAGATTTTAGCATCTTCACATTCGGCTTTCGATTGTTTTGCCAACTGACGACGACGTTCTTCCGTTAGTGGCGGAATTCCCAGACGAATAGTTTCACCATTATTCATAGGTGTTATACCCACATCTGAATTCAGAATAGCTTTTTCAATAACCGCAATCAATGCTCTTTCGTAAGGCTGAATGCTGATGGTTTTGGCATCGGGAGTGGTAATAGTTGCCACATTCGAAATTGGCACGTGCGCACCATAATATTCTACTTTTACACCGTCCAATATACGGATATTGGCCTTTCCTGCGCGAATATGCGCTAATGCTTCGTCTAAAAACAGACATGCTGCTTCCATGTTGTCTTCGGCATGTGTAAGGTATGGCTTAATGTCTTGCATAATAAATTAATTTGCCCCCTAACCCCCTGAAGGGGGAATAAGAGTTTTATATTTGAAAATTATTGAGGTTTTGTGTTCTAAATAAAAATGAGGTAAGCTCTCTATTCCCCCTTTAGGGGGTTAGGGGGCTACCAGTGTTCCAATTTTTTCTCCCAGCAACACCTTTTTCAGATTGCCCACTGTATCCATATCGAATACATAAATCGGCATATTATTTTCCTTACACATGGTGGTAGCAGTTAAGTCCATCACTTTCAGGTTACGGTGATATATCTCGTCGTATGTAATTTCATCGAATTTGGTAGCAGTCTTGTCTTTTTCAGGGTCAGCAGTATAAATACCATCCACACGTGTACCTTTTAGCATTACATCAGCTTCTATTTCAATGGCACGAAGCGAAGAACCGGTATCGGTTGTGAAAAATGGATTACCTGTTCCGGCTGAAAGTATCACCACTTCGCCAGCTTCCAAACTGGCAATGGCTTTTTGTTTGCTGTAGAACTCTCCAATCGGTTCCATACGGATAGCTGTCAGCACGCGAGATTTCACTCCTCCTGCCTGCAAGGCAGAGTTTAATGCCAAACTGTTGATTACGGTTGCCAACATACCCATTTGGTCGCCCTGCACACGGTCGAATCCTTTGGAAGTGCCACTCAGTCCACGAAATATATTTCCGCCTCCAATCACAATACCAACCTGTACACCCATTTCAACTATTTCGGCTATCTGCGAAGCATATTCACCCAATCTTTTCTCATCAATTCCGTACTGCTTTTCACCCATGAGCGATTCACCGCTCAGTTTCAACAAAATGCGTTTAAATGCTGCCATCTTTTATAATTTACGATTTTAGAATTTAGATTTACGATTTATCGGTTATCTAAAGCTTAGCAAAAGTAAATAATTTGCTTCGGATATGCAAATACTCAATAGAAATAATGATTTGTGTATAATTATTCAACTCAATGGTATTTTATTTCAAAAATCAATTAATTTCCTGAGTTCAATTAAGACACTTAACTATTTGTCTATTCGATACTTGTATAAATTACAGTATCTTTGCGCCCGTAAATTTAAAACTTAAAAACTTATTTATGCAGAAAAATGAAACAATTCAACCTGTAACGGTAGCCGATCCGGCACCACTCGGATTAACAGGTTTGGCTATGGTTACGTTGGTAGCCGCATCTCAAAAATTAGGTTGGACAACAGGACTTTCAATGGCCATTCCGTGGGCAATTTTTCTGGGTGGGATAGCTCAGCTTATGGCCTGCGTATATGATTTTAAAAACAATAATCTGTTTGGTGCTACCGCTTTTGGTGGTTACGGACTATTCTGGATTGCTGTGGCAATGAGTTGGATGATTAAAACCGGTGCTTTAGGAACAACACTTCTTGCAGGAGTTGATGGTGGCCAGCTTGGATTTGCCTTTGTGGGCTATTTTATATTTTCGGTGTTTGTAACCGTAGCAGCTTTTAAAACCAACAAAGTGCTGATTGCAATATTAATCTTAATCGATGTTCTATTTCTGGGATTATTTATGGATGCCTTTAAAATGGGTGAGTACTGGCATACCATTGCTGCCTGGAGCGAACTATCCATTTCGTTGCTTGGATTCTATGCTGCCGGAGCAAACCTGCTGAATAAAACCTACGGACGTATCATTCTTCCACTGGGAAAAGCTATTTGGCAATAAAATCTATAAAATGAAAAAAATGAAAGCGGTGATTATCTTTGAAGATAGTCACCGCTTTTTTTATTTAATCATAATGGAGTACAAATCTTTATAATACAGACAGTTTGAAAATCCCAACAACCAACGTAACCATTTTCTCTTTTAATAAACATATCCGAGTGGACAGAGCAAATTTTATTTCACAACTATTTTTCTGGCAGTACCGTCAATACGAATAACATAAAATCCTTTGCTTAATACTTTCGAAACAAAGTTTCCATTCAGTTTGGAATATTGAATATTACGTCCATAGATATCAAATATTTCAACCCGTGATTTCACATTTTCAATCATTATAGCACCATCGTTTAGGTAAATTAGTGTTGGATATAAAACTACATTCTGTACCGAGGTGAATAAACCCAAAACAGTATCAGTGAATATAATTGCTTGCTGGGCATCTGCTATACGATTTACAGATAACTTTGTTCCATCTGCCTTTAACTCTACATTAGTATCCGATTTTGCACTAAAATATTTATATTCCAACATATCTACATCTAAAACTGTAAAAGTAAATGTTATACTGCTATTTTTGTTTCCTGCAATAAAATCGGTAGCTATTCCATTCTTCAAACCTTTAATATATAACTCATTTGTATTATTGGGTACAGTTGCTGTTATATTTACGGTTTTTAATGTACCTGAATTGTAAACTCTGGCAAATGTTACTTGTGGAGGATTCATAACTCCATCAAAATACTGATAGTTAGTTGATGGATCATTTAAATGTAATTCTCCTTCATTTTGAAGATAAATCCAAGATGGACCTGCTGAAAATCTAATAGCTAAAGCATCAGCATTCTTAGTAAAAATATTTATTGTGAAATAATTACCATTTGCATTACTTTTAGCTGTGTTTAATGTCATTTTGGTGGAAGTAGAATCCTGTTTGCCAATATAACCAGGTGTTTTCCAATCATTAAAATTGCCAGTAGCATAACACTCCGTAACTGACTTTGGTGTATAAAAATCTATGGTAATTCTTTTATTACAACGTAAACACTCATAACCACCAGAAGCCCAATAATTCACAATATCATTTTGAGGTGAAATGCCAGAATAAGTTAAATAATTCATTATACTACCATCACTATTCTTCATTACATAGACCCAATCTGGCCCATTTAAATATAGATATTGCAACGTAGCCAATGTTACAGGCATACCATTTTCGGATGCAAAAGTAGATTCATCCAATGTCACCGTATAATGAGTATCATTTATTTTTTGACAATATACCGCATTACCTGTGTCCCAACCATTAAAATTGCCAACAATCAAACACCATTGAGTTTGATGATGACCATCTTGACTACCATCGTTTGGAACAGTTATATTAAATGTAGCTGTGGCTGCTGTGGCTAACGACATAACGAAGAAAAAACAGAATATGCTTATAAATTTTTTCATGATATTATTGTTTTTTATTTACCACACTCTTGAATATTAAGTTGTAATTGTCCGCCATTTTGCACTTCGAAGCCTGCATTTATAATTATCTCACTTCCTGCTTCGAAAGTAACATTATCAGTTGATTTTACAATAACCGAACCTGAGGTTTGAATGGTATTTACTGCATTACTTACTTCGGGTAACTGATTGGTATTGCTCAGGGTTATATTTGAATTCTGGCATAACCGCACATCAAAAGAAATAGTACTACCAGTTACAGCAATATTCTTAACGCTTATATTAGCTAGTGAACCATCAACTAAAAAACAATTTGGAATAGTGATATTGCTAAATGCTGAACGACCAACAGATGTATCAAAGTATGCATTTTTAACGTCACCTCCAATTGCATTTGTACCATCTAATCTGTAAAGGTAATAAGAACTCGCATATCCTATAGGATTGACAACATTTAAACAAACTCTGTAGATTAACAACCCAGTACCAGGTAGTATACTCTCAAATGTACCAACTTTTTTTCGAAATTCTAAAATAAAGAATTCATTTGGATTCGATGATGCTATTTTATAGCAATTATTTGTAGTTGATGTAATCGGTTGTAAAAAATAATGTCCAGATTGGTTTATTTCAGGTATATTGTCAATCCATCCACCATATTTGTATTTCATATATGCACCCATTGAAGGAGGAATATTGATATTTGGTGATGACATTATATCCCAATCCCCTATTGATATAAATTGATTATTATCTTCAGTGTATAAATCTGGCGCACCCAAAGTATGATACATTTCGTGACATACACCTCCAATTCCCAAATTAAAACTTCCATATTCAATTAAAGTATTATAACTTTTAACTTGCTTGTCGTAAATATATAATATTTTATCTAAAGAATTATGTTTAGTTTTAAGTATATATGATAGATCTGACTCTCCTTGAATTAATATATCTACATTATCAACATATCCATCATTATTGATATCAATATTTAACGTAGAAGATATCTGACTTTTCAAATAATTTATTGCATTATAAACTAAATTTTCTTGTCTTATTATACCCTCTTGAATAAGTGGTGAATTTGTATAACCAGAGTCTGTATTTAATCTATATGAATTATTAATGTTAACGACTGATGTTTTTGGTAAATAATAATTTCTTGTGTGGGCATCCTTGTACCATTTTAATGTTGAGCCATAATTCAATGGATAGAATGTACTAATAATATTAAAATTATTATAAGATACTTCACGATAATAATTGTACATTGAACTAGTACCTATTACGGAATTATTGTAATAAGAAGAATATTGGGATTGATTAGAATAATATTCTGATTGGTCAGAAAAACAAATAAATATCACAATATTATTTAATGTGCCAGCCTTTGGAAAAGGATATGATAAAATTTGATTTGAATATATAGCATTACGAACACGTAATGGTGATTGTTGATTAATAGATGTTATTTGCTCTTGTGTAATATTAACTCCTGGAGTGAAACCCGAATTTGCAGGATTATCCACTCCAACAATATATTGTGTAGCTACAAGTTCATTGTTAGTTAAAATGGCATAACAATAATATCCGGTCGTAGTATTTTGCACAATAGTATAATTATTGGTATCGTGCAACCAACTGTAATATTCATCACCAGTCATAAAACAATTTATCACTTGCCCATTAGGTTGTGTCAATGTTTGAGGCACATTCGTCAAATAGGCTCCATAAACTAACCCTACGCTTTGTATAATTAAATACAAAGTCAGTATGTATATTTTTGTTTTCATACTGTTCGGATTATTTAGTCAATATCATTCGTTTTGTATCGATGACTTTACTATCGGCTATTAAAGCATAAAGATACATACCTGCACTAAATTCCGAACCATTTATGATAATATTTTTCTTTCCACGTTCTGAAATTATATAACTTTTTAGTTGAACGCCATTCATATCGTACACGTAGATAGTTGCATTGGTAATTGTAGTGGGCAAGTAATATCCTATGGTTGTAGATTGATTAAAGGGGTTTGGAGTATTTTGATCTAACACAGGGTAGGTTAAGGCGTTGGTTTCAATTATTCCAGGGTTTGGATTAGCACTAACCTTTTTAGGTTCGGAAGTCGGGTTATTTATAAGTTCTGCAATTTGTTTTGCCTGAGCATCTGTCTTAGCCTGCAAATCTTGAATAGCACTTACCAAAATAGGTAACAATTCCAAGGGTTTTACTTTCAGATAAGCTGTTTTTTTATCAGTTGAAACCAATTGTGGATACAAAGTTTGTAACTCTTGAGCAAGAAATCCGTATTGATGAGTAGTTGAAGGTTTTTTTCCTGCTTTTAGTTCTTTGTCTGTTATTAGCAATGAATCGCTAATATCGAATGAAACCGGATTAAGTTTTGAAAATAGATCTTTATCAAATGACATCGTTTTAATATTCTTTTTCAAACGCTTGTCACTATAATTATAAAAATTATATACATCTAATGTATTAACAGACCCATAATCAATGTATGAATTTTCTATATATTCATAAATTGAATGAAACCAATCAAATGGAAATTCCATACCTAAATCATATTCCCAATTATTGGAATTGTGAGCAATTGGACTAAAATCCACAACTTGATCAAACGAACACCTTTGCAATAAAAAACCGTGTTCAGTATTGCTTTTAGCTCTAAATAAAACACTATCACCTTCTACAGTAACATTATTCGATATACTGGGATTTGTCGTTCCAATTCCAACTTTACCTGTACTCGTTACTTTAATTTGTGCATTTAAAAAGAAAATTGCCGATAGGCAAAGTACCGTAATAAATAGTTTTGCTTTCATAATAGTTTGTTTTTAAAGTTAATAAATATTGTTTTAATAAAGTGATATTCTATAATCTATAGGCTCTCAACCAAATTTCTCATACACTTTCTTCCCCTTCACCACTTTCATCTTTAGTACTTCTTTCCTGTTGCCTTTAGTTTTGTAGCTCACATGTACCCATGCAGGTTGACGGTCGTCGCCACCTTCCCATATCAGTTGGTCGAAGTCGAATTGTGTGCGGATAAGATTGAAGAGTGCTGCAATATCAAATATTTCGAGGTCGGCTACTTCAACTTTACAATATTGCGAGAGCGGTTTCGATGTTCCACCCATTTCTTTATTTACTGCCAGACTGCGGATGCCTGAGTTTATGTGTATTGGTTGTTCCGTTCGCCTTAGTGTAACATTTATTCTCCCTGTGTTTGGGTATAGCATCCCGCTATGTCAAAGCTAAAATAAAAGCTCCGCTTATGATATGCAAGGCAAAACCTTGCTTTTAGCCCGACGTAGTTGAAAACTACGCCGGACCCAAGTACGCCAATCTACCCTAGGCCGAACAGAGCGTTTGTTGATAACATTTGTTCTCTTATATTCAACATCTAATGTATTACAGACACATTATATTTTGATTATCTTATGCAACTCTGTCTTATCCTTGAACTTTAGCATTACAAAGTAAATTCCGGCATTACAATCTGATAAATCCAACTTAGACTCTAAAGAACTGGAAATTGGAATTGATTTCACACTTTTCCCCATAACATCCATTACTTCCACTGATGTACAAGGCAAATCGGTATTTAAAGATTCAAGAACCAGGATATCTTTCACAGGATTAGGAGATATTTTGACTAAGGGTATGTTTGCTTTTACATCACTCAACGCTGTTTTTAAAACGGAATTACAATCCACATAAATCGGATTCTTGAAAAGACTCTCTCCATTCTGACTAAAGCATACAAAATGCCATTCAAAATGACACATACTACAAGTTGGAATATCAGTAATCATCGATAATAAACCCTGATTTACATCTCCAATACCTTCAATAATACAATCATTGTATCTTTTTCGGTACTCATTACCTATTTTTACAGAATCAATTTTAGTAATAGTGTATCCTCTCCATTGATCTATTGCAACTACATCACCAATCTTTTTATTAAAATCATAAAGAAGCTTCTCTGAACCATTGATGATAGGGCCTATGTATTTGGTATATCCGTATCCAGAATAATAATATATCTTTTTATCTTGTTCACGCAATCCACCTACGCTTTTGTATATCGGGTTAGCAATCGTGCCTATATTCCGGCACATTTTACGATAAACAGTTCCATTTATAGTTGTGTCTCCTTGCAGTGAATACTGTAACAAAGTTGTATCCATGGGTGAATCATTATAGCTTGAAGCATAGAACACATTCCACTGGGCATTTTCAGTTGGGAATGGTACGTAAGGTATGTCTTTCCAGCTTCTGCTAGAATTACAATCTACATAATCAGGGTTTTTGTAAATGCTTTCACCATTTTGGCTAAAACAAACAAACTCCCAGTTATAACCACCACACATTGGCATCGGAGTAATTGCCCCTAATAATCCTTGTTTGACACTACCGATACCCTCAATTACGTAATCATATTCACCCAAAAGCGAACCACAAGTATATCTTTTTCGGTATTGATTCTGTATAAGAACAGAATCAATACCTGAAATCAAAATAGGATTACCCCATGGTGTAGTAAATAGCGTATCTCCAATTTTTGTTTTATTGAAGTCGTATAACAGAAATTCATCACTGACCGTCATAAGTTGATTTTTAGTGCAATTTCTCAATTCATTTGATTTTTGCATTATATTGTATAAATAACCACTTTTGAAAATGCTAAAATCGTGATAAAAAATTTGTTTGTTTATTTCACAGAGTCCACCTTTAATTGTATACTGTGGTTTTTCCAGTGTTCCTGCATTGAAATAAAGTTTGTGATAGGTTTTTCCATTATAAATTGTGTCTCCTTGTAACACATATTTAAGTAATTCGCATGAATAAGGTGTATAATTATCTCCTTTGGATAATTTGATATTCCATTGTGAATTCTCAGTAGGAAAAGGGATGTATTTCTGGGCATTAACACCTATGGATAATACCAACAACATAAACATAATTATTCTTTTCATATCGTTTGTTTTAATAGATTACTTAATTTCAAATTGAGCCCCAGTTTGCACTTCAAAGGTATCATTAATTATGGTAGTTCCATCAGCATCAATCGTAATATTCGCTCCAGATTGTATTGTTACCGGTCCTGTTGGTTTACTCGTAGTTACATTAGAACCGGCTGTTACATTGGTAGCATTGATTGTTTGAGTTCCTGTATAAGTTTCATTCTGAATATAATAGTCGGACGAATACATATAGGGGATATAGTTGTGTTTGGTGATGGTAACACAATACGAAGATGGTACATTATTAAATGTTTTACCTGACGTGAGTGTATCCACTTGAAAATAACTAGCTCCATTATCACTTGCGCTTATTACACAAATCTTACAATTTGAGACACTCCCTGTATTCACAGTTACAGAAGTCCCGTTCTTGGTAACAGTTGCACTGCTAAACTTGGTAGGTGATGCCGTCCACATTTGTGTTTCAGGGCAGCCAATCAGATTGTGTGAATATGCCAGATAAATATCTGGATAAGAATATCTAGAAAGACATTCAGATACACCTATATGAGAATGAAAATCATCACTGTTGATAAGTACAGCAAAGTTTTCATAAATTTTATATGAACTAGATATGTAGCCATCTACGGTATTTCCTAAAAATGCAATACCGCCTGTCTGAGGCAGTTTTGTAAATGCTTCACCACAATTCATTGCTCCAACATTATTATTCCCAGTAGTTATATTATATGGAGTAACACGACAACTAATTGAATATAGAATTGAAGGATAATTATTGTTTGTTAGATTATCAAGGCCGTTTCCTGTCTCATGCATTGCATACGGAGAACAATACTCATAAGCATCTTGTGCATAGATACCCCAGCCGTTTTCACCAAAAGCATTTAAATGATTTGTCATTGTTCCAATACCACTTTGACCAGTTGAACAATGATAAGCCCCTATTCCACTGCCACCATGGCAGAACCAACTATATAACCCAGACTTATGACTATTAATCCCAGCTACAACATCAGTTCCTTTTGAAGTTCCATATTGTCCTGAGTATCCAGATGGAGTTAAAATTTGTCCATTAGTATCATATGTAGCATTGCAAATTGGATATTCACCTATTTTACTATGAGTAAAATAAGGTAAACGTGTGGAGACTGAGTCAGCTTGATGCATATCTTGCATTTCATCCGCTTCAATATGATAAGCATTTAACAAATAACTATAGTCTCCATTTCCTGGATTTTGTTCGTATAATAGTACCTTTTTTGACCAATTTTGAATATCTGTTGTATTTGAACAAATTAGTCTTCCCACATAAATATCAGGTATTCCTTTTGGTGTATTTCCATTTGAAAAACTATTATAAAGATCAGTAAAATATGAATCTGTTGGAATATCTTCACCATAATTCACAAACCTTATTGGCACATTATTATCATAATCCCCAGCAATCAAAGCCCATGTTGTTGGTCCATTTGTGTGAGCATCGTGTAAGTATTGTCTTACTTTACCCGGGTTATCATTTATGACAGGATTACTAATAGCGTCACCTGTATAATTACTATAGATATCGTTTGTAGTCACAATCCCGATATTAATTCCTTTTCGCTTTTTCCAATTTACAAAATCGGTGAAGCCGCTTACTAATGAAGCATCAGTTATAACTACATATTCATAATATGGAAGAGTAGAACTTGTAGAAGCTCCTACTTTCGCCATAACCTTGGAAGAAGAATTCGCAGATTTCAGGACAATAGAACTCGAATCGGCACTTGCCAGCTCAGGATTTACAACTACTGATTTTAGTATGCTCATCACTTCCCTCATCCTCTTTTTGGGATGTGCTTTTTTCCCACTTGCATTATCATCTGCCACTGTTTCTATTTTCAATTCAAACTGACTACTGTAAACAATCTTTTTAGTAGCTGGGAAATATTGCATAGGGCTAACTTCAATATTCACTAATTCAAGGTCACCATCCAGATAATCTGTATCTATAATTCGAGCTTGCATGGCAGGATATGCATTGCTACTGCCATAAACCAGTTTATTAGGCGATATAAAAGTGGTATCCTGTTGGTTCCACGATGTAAGCAGTGGCTTTTGAGCTGGAATCAGGTCATATTTAAGTTGAATTACATTCTGACTTTTACTATTGAAAGTTACACTTACAGCCTTTTGATTCACAGGAATATAAAATCTATAATGCAATACAGGCAAGTCAGGATTCCCTAACGAAATTTGACTTCGGGTATTCTTTAATTGCACATAAGTATATGTTGTGCCGCCTTTCACTATTGAGCCTTGTATTAAATCATTTGATTTAAATTCAACGTTTTTTACGATTTGTCCATATACAGTACTAGCCGATAAAAAACTTATAAAAACGATTAGGATGCTCAGTATGGGTTTATTATTTGCTTTCATGATTTCACCAAATTACTTAGTTAATATCATTCGTTTTGTATCGATGACTTTGCCATCGGCTATTAATGCGTAAAGATACATACCTGCATTAAATTCTGAGCCATTTATGATAATATTTTTCTTGCCACGTTCTGAAATAATATAGCTTTTTAGTTGAACGCCATTCATATCGTACACATAAATTGTTGCAGCAGCAATTGATACAGGGATATAAAAACCTATTGTTGTTGATTGATTAAAGGGGTTTGGGGTATTTTGATCCAATACAGGGTAGGTAAGAGGATCGGTTTCATTAAGCCCTGTTTGTACTGCTCCTATTTTAGCCGGTGAGTTCCCGTTAGTTGTTTTAAGTGCGTCAATTTCAGCTTTTAGTTCTTTTATAGATTGAATCAATACCGGAATCAGTCCGGTATATTCAACACTTAAATATCCGTCAGCATCTTCGTACACTAAGTCAGGATAAATTTTTTGAAGGTCTTGCGCTATCAGACCAAAATGTTTTTTAGTGAATAATTGCGATTTTTCATCAAATACGGGCAGTTGAATTTCCGTAGAGTCTTTGTGCGATTTCAAATAGCGTTGATTGAAATTATATTCAACTGGGTTTAATAGCATTATATTATCCATTGATTTTTTGCTATCAATATCCACAATATTTTTCTTGTAGCGTTTATCAGAGTTCTGAATGAAATTTGTGGCATACATGGTGTTAGTAGATTTTACATTTCCTACAAAATATCCAGCAAATTGTTCTGTTAGATATACATCCGTATAATCAGATATAGTATTAGAAACTAATCCTACTACTGCTGCACCATAATATCCACTTGCTAATTGCCCGAACAACCCATAATTTCCATATAATCCACCACCTGCTAAACCAAAAACACCATACGTTCTTGCATTCGGTAAGGTACTTGATGAATAACTTGACGATTTCAACCCAAAATTATAACAAGGGCTACCTCCATTTGACGCCGTTGAAACATTTATACCATAATTGATATTAGTTGAGCTTCCTAATCGTTGAACTTTTAATGCAGTATTTGAATTTGTACCAACCATTGAAACTTTAGTATCAGTTGCACCAACGTCTCCTACAGCAAATGATGATAAGGGAGTCGCTGTACCTACTTGTACTCCTACATATCCTGCACTGGAAACTTTTAATTGTGCATTGCTTTCAAAAATAATTGCCATCAGGCAAAGTGCTGTAAAAAAGATTTTTGTTTTCATAATGAATTGTTTTAAATTGTTTATTTGATTTAATTCAACTAATGAGTATACACTAAGCACCCGATAAATCAGGATAAGTTATGCCGTTTGGCTTGCACAGAATTGAAAATCGACGGAGTCAGATACTGATAATAAATACAGTTAGGATAAAATAAAACAACAAGTACCACCTGTTACTCATATAATATTCATTTTCAGCACGACAGAGGAATAATATGATTATGTATTTTCTTCAATTTCGTTAATGAATTGACCAAAATTAAATATGTTGACTATTACATCTAAAATTGCAAACAGAGAATATAACAATAAAAAAATAAGCACAAAAAGACACATAATATTTATTCTACAGAAACAGTTAGCAAATAAATCAATAACTACAAGTTTTGCATTTACGACTATATTTATTATTATGCCCAGTATTAATGTTATACATAATGAAAGTAATACAAACGCAAAGGTTGAATTTACCGTTTGATATAATGTTATTTTTTTCCCTTGTATCCGCTTAACCATTATTTTTAAATACTTTGTTTCTGTAACACTAATAATGACAGCATAACCAGTCAAAATAAACCCTAAAACGTTTGGAATTACCGATGTTATAATTCCAACTATAAAAACTAAAAGATTATATATATCTGTTTTGAATTTTACAACTATTATTATCAAAACAGTATCAATTAAGAATGGGATTGCTGCTGATTTGAGCAAATTTATTTTAGGATAGATTGAAAACAATCCTTTAAGCCCCATTTTATATTGATTAGCCATTCTTATAAATTCACCGTAAGTTATCCAAATATCTCGTTAACTTTATCTAAAACACTTTGTACAATATCATTTATAAATGAAATCTTCTCAATGCGTGGATGATCATTCGTGTTAATTTGAACTATCTTGTCATTTTCAATAACATTTGCTACAACATATCCATTTGATTGACTCAATTCAACATTTCCTTTTATTGTTTGTGTCTTACTAATATCAATCAAATTTGATTTATCTGATTTGTAAATTGCTTCAACTTCTCTAACTCCATTGCTGCGATATTCCTCATCCAGTGCAGCAGCCCAGGCATCATTATTGGCATTATTAGAATACGACAAACTAACTTTTATATATTGTGCTTGCGAATTTATTATCCTTTCAATTGATTCGGATGATTTCTCTATCGTAATATCAATTCCTTCATAATCATACAGAACTTCTAAACTCGTTTTTTCTAAAAACTTAACTATTTGATTAATTGATATTTTACCATTATGAATCAAAACAAATTTATGATGCTTTGGCACAAAGAAGTATTCACATGTTTTTGCATTAGGACCTATTTTAGTGTCAAATTCAACCATTTTTAGTTCATTTGATTCTGTATCATAAGAGGGCAAGTCCGGATTGAGTTTTGTGAAATTTACGAGCTCTCCATGTATTATATCTGTTTGTTTGCCATATAATGATTGAATACGAGTATATTTATCAGAATAAGTATTTATTGATATCTTCTGACTAAAAATAGAATCAATTAATTCTACATATCTTTGAGGTAACTGACTTTCTTTAGGTCTTAGTTTAATGTTGATTATTTGAATTCTTCTATGTTTTGTGATATATTTATTTTTATCCATAATGAATTAGTTTTAATGGTTAATCTCATACTCATTGGATAGTATCTAAACTATCCAATGAGTATTATTAAGCTTATATCACCACCTGCGTAACCGGATCATTGAAATCTGATGTACCGGTAATAGTAACTGCTGCCACCCGAAACCAATATTTGGTTAGTGGAGTAAGTCCGGTAAGTTCAACCGAAGCTTGTGCAGTTGTTTGTGTAGTAATCCATTCGTTACCATCGATACTTTGTTGCCAGATGTACGAGCGGGCACCATCTACCCGTTTGCGTTGCAGGATTACCGAGCCCGATTTCTCGCCTTGTTCCACACTAAATTCGGGGCGGGCAGCAGGTGTCGGTTGTTTTGCCAGGTTAAATCCTGCTCCCAGAATAATAGCACTATCGCCATCGGCAATTCGGTCGACATAACGAGCCATTAAACGCATCTTGTTAACCCAGTCTTCTTCGGCTTGATGCAATAAGGCAGTAGCCTCCTTGCCTCCATTGAGCGCTGCCACATTCCGTGTCTCAAGTAAGTCAGTACTTGCCTTTAAGTCATCAAAAGGCACATCGGGATGTGCAAAAATAGGGTTAGGCCTCATTTTAGTTTCCACACTTCGTCCGGTTTCAATTTTAATTGCTATCGGAGCTTTCACAAAATCAAGAACTGCATGATCTTTCTTCATACTTTTTACATTTTAATTGTTAGACATGTTTTTATTGAGAAAATATAGTTTGATTTTAAAATACCATTTTACATTTATTCAATTGGTATTATACCTTTTCCAATTGGTTTTGTTTCAATTCCAATTAGTATTGTATTTTTTCTAATTGGTTCTGTTCTAATTCTAATTGATTATGTTTTATATCCAATTTGTTTTGATTCAATTCCAGTTAGTTTTGTAATTATTCTAATTAGTTTTGTTTCAATTCCAATTGGTCTTGTTTCAATACTAATTGATTTTGATTCAATTCCAGTTAGTTTTGTAATTTTACTAATTGGTTTTGTTTCAATTCCAGTTGATTTTGTTTCAATTCCAATTGGTTTTGTAATTTTTCTAATTGATTTTGTTTCAATACTAATTGGTTTTGTTTTCTAATCCCCCCTTTAGGGGGTTAGGGGGCTTATTTTGTTCTAATTCTAATTGGTTTAGGTCGGATTCCTATAGAATCGGAAATTTAAGTGCTACAGTCGGTTCGAAATCATGATTTATCGAGAGAACTATTTACTGTCTTAGCTGCTATACTCAACGGAAAAATTGACTGTAGCACTTAAATAATCAGGAAACCAGTTTATTCCATATCGAAATAACCTCTTACTGTTGTAGTACCATAGCTAATCACCACTGTGTAGCTTCCTGCACTCCAGCTACTGCTCGAAATATATACATTTGAATTGCTGTCTGTGTCAACAGTTTCCTGATACACTACATTGTTGTTAGCATCATACACTGTAATAGTAGCATCACCCACTGTTGGTTCAAAATAAATTGCCAGTTGAGATGCATCAATAGTAGCACTTACAGGAAGTACAGTTTCCATACGCATAGGAAAAGGCGGTGGAGGTGGGTCCTTTACTAAAATAATGTTGTCGGTAGCCGAAGCAATTCCACAGATAAAAAATGCAAAAAGAGCTGTAAATAAAATTGAACGTTTCATAAGCTTTGTTTTTAAAGTTAGAACTAATTGTTTACTTTTGCAATCAAAGTTATGTTGACAATTTTTCAAATCCAAAAATAATATTTGTACAGGAGAGCAATTATAACATTTTATCTATCTGATTATCAGGCATTAATTTTCGTGAAAAATAAATTATTTGTACAGGCAAAACTATTTAGTTAAATTTCCCTTGTTTTAACCAATTCAAATGGACAAAAACAGACTATCAGTTATTTTTTTATTGTAACTTAAATATATTTTTCTTAGCTAAACCTTAATATTATAAACCTATGAATCATTTAAAGTTTTGGGGTATTTTATTGATTTGTTTCATTTTTGTATCGTGCCAAGTCCATTATACCAGAAACAAAACGATTCTTGAAGCGGAAAAAATAATGTTCACGGCTACTGATAGTTCTTTTCGGTTATTGTCGTCCATTCAACAACCGGAGAAAATGTCAAAAGCTGATTATGCAGCCTGGTGTCTGAATTATACTTATGCCTACTTAAAATTAAACAAAGAGATTAAATCGGACAGTTTAATACGAATAGCACTGAATTACTATGAAAATAGCAGTTTGAAGAAACAGAGTGGAACTGCCTATTATTTGCTGGGTTGCATTAATATGAAACTCAAAAAAGATACAGTTGCCATAAAAGCTTTCAAGCAAGCAGAAGGTATCTTAACAGAAACGACCGAAAATAAACTACTGGGATTAACTGAATTCAGTATCGGTTATTTGTGTATGAAAGATGAAATCTATAATCAGTCTCTCAGCTATTTCAAAAATTCATTAAAGTATTTCTACTTATCAAAAGATAAGATTTATCAGGCCTATGCCTATCGTGAAATCTCGGATATGTATTATGAAATGGATTACCCATTTAAGAATGTGCTTTATTATTCTAATCTTGCTCTTAAACTATCGAAAGAAGCGGGTGATTCAATCAATTATTATAATATTCTATGTCGACAAGGAGAATTATTATATAATCGGGATTATAACCGTTCCAAAGAATATATACTCAAAGGATATCGGGTATTACCGGATAAAAAATCTTACTATGCAACAATACTGTCCTATCTGTATGCAAAATTAAACAAACCTGATTCAGCAAATTATTATCTGCGGATTTCAAGTTCTGATAAGTTTGATATTAATTCAAAGAAAATCAGACTCATAACAACTGCTTATTTAAAGAGAGGAGCCGGAAATTATAAATCGGCTTTTGAAGATATGGAAAAAGCATATTTACTAAGAGATTCAATCTTTCAAAAACGAATAAAAAGTCAACTTTATAGTATAGACAAACAATACGATTCAGCCAAGAAAGAAAAAGAAAAAGATGAATTAAAAATTTCTAATCGAAATAAAGTCATTTTAATTGGAGTTTTACTAATTGTCATATTAGTGATTTCAATTAGCCTTTTATTAGCTAATAGAAATCATAAAAAGAAACAGACTGACCATGCAATGGAAAAACAACGATTGGAATATGAAATCAATACAAAACGACTTGAAAATGACAAAAAAAGAGAGATATTACTTGCTAAACTTCAAAATAAAATTGAGAATACCTTACGGTTTGAACGTTTAAAACTTGGAGTTAAGGAAGAGAACAAATTTGAAAATTTTATTGAAGAAATAACCAAACAATCCGTATTCTCAGATAAAGAAAGAGATTATTATATCGATGAGGCAGATGATCTTTTTGACGGGAAAATAACCAGATTAAAAACTGAAAATCCGCAACTTACTAAACAGGATTTAATTGTTATAACTCTTATAAGTTTGCAAATTAAGATAGCTGACAGTTGTATTTTATTGAACATGAGTCAGAATACTATGTACAAGCGCCGTGATCGTATTATAAATCATATTGGTCTGAGTAGTATAACAGAGTTGGAAACTTGGGTAATTCAAAATATTGGAAAAGCAGAATAAATCCGAAGAGTTATTCGAACACAATAAATCAAAATCGAGTAGGAAGTGAGCGATTAGTTCGCTCACTGTCCTCTCACACCACCGTACGTACCGTTCGGTATACGGCGGTTTCTTAATTTACACACGAACAGAGCGATAATAAGATGAGAAAAATAAGTAACCAGCCTTTTG
>CAIUTB010000094.1 GCA_903901975.1 uncultured Bacteroidales bacterium | reverse complement strand
CCCGCTTCGTCATGCTAAAAGAAAAGCTCCTGCTTTTCATATTCTTTTTCAATATGCAAGGCAGAGCCTTGCCTTTAGCTTCGACATAGCGAAAGACGCTATGCCGAACATGAACCTTTTTACGCTACGCCAAACTGAGTTAATGATTCTTCACTTCAAAGGTACTCCCTTGAGCACATTCAAAGCCTGTATCGAAAATGGTAGTTTTGCAATCAAAAATCACATTGGCTCCGTTATTAATCTGTACATCACCAGATGTTTGATTTGTATCCACATGATTACCAACATAAATATTTTTTCCTCCAATATATCGGCTTGCACTGATGGTTAGGTTTTGAATATATACATCCTGATTGAAATCAGCAATTGCACCGTTGCCGGCTGGTATAATAGCCGATGGATTTGAAATACAACTTGAAGAAACAGAAAGAGCCGGATTTACACCATTCAATGAGCCTTCTCCAATTTTTATCACACTGTTGTAGTCGGTTAGCTGCACGGTAGTTCCTGTTTCAACACATAGATAACCCCCACTTTGTACGTTTATCGCATGATTCCCCGACATTACTAAAGAACCTTTGATAATAAGACTTCCACCAGCTTCCACGGTAATATTGTAATCTGAAATTGAAGTTCCATTCAAAACCAATAAACCTCCGGATTTGACAGTTATGCCGCCCCAGTCGTTTTGGATCGAGTTTATATTAGAATTATCAATAGTTAGTAGTCCTGAAACTTGTATGTTAGCTTGATAAGGCATAGTGATATTGCATGGAAAAGTCATTTGACCTGTTGAAGTTATATTAAGGCTTTGGTATAGTCTCATATTATTCCAAACCTCAACTGTACTAATATCTTTGCACCCTAAATAAGTGTCGTTAGGAACGAAAGTGCGTAAGTTTGTTAGAGATAAAGCTGCATAAATACGACCTATTTCAGACGGAGGTAGATAATTATGTGGTGCAGCTCCTGCTGGATTCATTATGGTATAAAAACATGTAGCATATCCATAATAAGGCGATTCATGACCTAACCAAAGTGAATGCCCAATTTCATGAGCTAAAGTACTACCCACCCCATCTGTTTCCCAAAATCTAACAACTGGATCCCATGGTTGATTATTCCTTGTGGGAATTATATTCTTCATAAACCAATATTTTGAATAAACATCCGGCATATGAATTTTAGATGTTCTATTATAATCATAATAAGATGGGAATTGAGAGCATGCATAAGGAGCACCATAGTAATTTAAAGAATCTTGGACTTCTATAAGATTTCTGTAATTGATTGAATCTTCAGTAAAATATATATTAATTCCTCTCGGAATATTTGGGTTTGCAACAATTTGATTGTCCAAATAATTTAAATACCAGTCTGAATATTCAGGACACATAGTTCTACCTCTGTTGTCATGTCTGTTATTCCATCCATAATTATCTTTCATGTAGATTTTATTCACTATAAATTGAATTCTAGCATCTGGGACAAAATCCGATCCTGTATAACAAGATTGTGCATTTGGATTTGACATATTTGAATATGTGTAATTCATTTTAGTAATAAAATCATTTAACAATGATTGATGTTCAGAATTATTTTCTTGAAAATTTCCTGTACCATCCGCTCTTTGTAAAAAAATAAAGTTAGTTCTAACGTATAAAATAGGTTGAGTGGATGATGGAATAAATTTTGAATCATAAGGATGTCCATCGTTTGAAATACTTGTGCAATTTCCAGAAGATATCACTTGTTGTATAGAAGAACTGGTGCTGCTTGAGCAAACATTATAATCTATGAACTCAGGAATTAAGTCATTAGGCACTTGTTGTGCATTTAAAAAGAATGACAACAAACAAAATAAAATCACATGAAATGTCTTTGTATTTTTCATATTTATTCTTTTATAAATTTTTTATGAACTATATTATTATCAAATTCAAAATCGATGAAATAAACTCCCTTAATATAGTTACTACAATCAATTTCTTTGTCAGAACCATTAAGAATTCTTATAAATTTTCCATCCAATGATTGTATCCTAATTGTTTTGATAAATTGAGAACTTGTGTTCTTTATTTTCAATTGATTCTTTACCATACCCGGATAGATTTGAATTTGGTTATCTGACTTAATTTCACCAATTGCATTAATATTTCTATTACTAAATGCCATATAAATTGTTCGTAATGGATATTGAGTTCCATTATTTGTATAGTTAAATCCGGATGCTTTCATGGTTTCTAATACTGTTGAAGAGTTAACTTCCGAAAACTGTATTGAAGAATCAACATTCATATGTGCTAATGTAATACCCCAATCACCACTTACATCAAACCATCTACTTGGTTGCCAATCGGTAACAATACTACAATCCCTGTCAACATTGACAAATACTGATTTATCCCAGCTTATTGTAACCGGCAAAGATTCGTATGGAAATACAATTGGTATTGCTCCTTCAGAAATATAATAAGAAGAAGGTTTCATAATTTGCTTTCTTAAATAATAAGGATTTTGCAAAAAATTATTACACAACCAACACTGACCAATTATAAATGCTTGAAATTTATCTGAATTGATTGGGGATGAATAATTGATCTCTCCAAAAGCTGCATCCACTTCGTTAGTTGCATTGGGGTCATATCCCACTTCAAGTGTATCTTTCTGTCCATTTTTATCAGTCAGATACAATTTCGTGGAAAATTGTTGCGAAAAGATTAATAGACAAAAACACTGTAAGAGTATTACAGTAAATAATTTAGTTTTCATAACATTGAATTATTTAGTTAATATCATTCGTTTTGTGTCGATGACTTTGCCATCGGCTATCAAAGCATAAAGATACATACCGGCACTAAATTCCGAACCATTTATGATAATATTTTTCTTACCTCTTTCGGTAATATTATAACTTCTGAGTTGAACCCCATTCATATCGTACACATAAATTGCAGCCGTACCAGTGGTTGTTGGTAAATAAAAACCTATGGTTGTAGATTGATTAAAAGGGTTTGGCGTGTTTTGATCCAATACCGGATAGGTTAAAGCATCGGTTTCAGTTAATCCGGTGGTTATTATTGCCCCTGCTTTTTTAGGTGCTGAGTTTGTTTTAGTTACTAAATCAGTCAATGCACTAATTTGTGCTTTTTGATCTTTCAGTGCTTCCACTAATACTGGAATTAGTCCAATATAATTGACATAATACCCTAAGGTGTCTTTCGTAACCAATTCGGGGTAAACAGTCATTAGTTCTTGTGCTAAAAAACCAAATTCCGCAGTTTCATGTGTTTTTTTATTCTTCGATTTCTCGTATTTCTTAATTTCATTGCCTTTATCATCTTTGATATCGGGCAGTGCTACTTCATCTTCCAAAGCATGTTTCTTATACGATTTTCCATTTAGTTGATACAATTTATCCAGTTTGTCAGTAAGGGGTTTGATATCTGTTTTTAGTCGTTCATCGGAGGTTAAAGCACTCCCGTACGAATACACTATTCCATTTACATCGAGGCATATTTCGGCTAGATGGGTAGGAACTTTTCCAACTCCTATTGCACCCGATGGCGTGAGAAACATATAATAGTTTACTTCACCATTATTCTGACTTGGCCAGGGCTTCCATATATTTAGATTTTCGCCCCAAATCTCAAAAGCCCATTTACCCCATACTGTTCCATTGCTTGTATAGCCATTACTGCCCATATTTAAATCGCCATAGCCCGTATAGCCGGTACTTAAAGAACCGTCAGTGTTTACTCTCAATTGTGCATTGGATTGGAAAATAAATAATCCAACCGAAAGAATGATGAATAGCTTTTTCATAATTGTAAAAATTTTAATTTGTTTGAAAAGTTTGTTTAAATACACTTGATTAAAAAAATAAGATTTTTGTTTTAGTTTTGAAAAGCAGCACAACCTTTGGAATAGATTAGGTTATACATCGGGCTATGTTCATTAGCTCTATCAAACAACCCGTCGGTTGCACTGCTTTTCGATTTTTTTTTTATTCAATACTGAAATATCCCCTCTGGGTTGTCGTTCCGTAAGTTACGGTAATCATATAGTCGCCGGTTGCCCGGTTACTCACTCCGATACTTACTGCGGAGCTTGAATTCGTATCCTCTACTTCCTCATCCACTACATTGTTGTAGGCATCATACACCGTAATGCTGGCATTACCTACTCCATACTCGAAGTACACATCCAGTTCCGTATCACTGATGGTTGCCGAAGCCGTAGGCTCCTGAGTCATACCATTTGTTTGTGTCGGAGGATCTTTTGGAGTACCATCTTTTGGTATTGGAAGCGGTATCGGGTCAACCGCAAAACTAAACTGAGCAGAGAGAACTAAACCTGCAACAAGGCAGATTCTGAAAATCCATGATTTCGAAATTTTTATACTTAACATAATTATAAATTAATTATGCCGTATGAAATTCAGCTAATCATCATTCATGTTCATGAACCACTTCCGATTCTTAAATTCATTTCATAGGCACGTTGGTTGATAATTTTTGGGTTTTGATAAAAAATTCTGATCGATCGTGTTGCTAAATTAGGAAAGTTTAAAGGGAAAGTCCAAATTTTCAGGGAGTGCTGAGGTGTGCAAACTAAGTTTTTGCTATACTGAAAATCAGAAAGTTATAGAACTTAAAAATGGAATTGGTGTGCAAGCTCTGGTTTAGCCCTGAAAGAGGTTAAAAAAAGCCCGTTTTCGGGCAATGCGAAAACGGGTAAATGAGAAAAAATGATTTAAAGCAGGAAGTAAATGAGATTAGTTTTCTGAAAATATACTCAGTAAAAAATCTTCGAGAAGGCTAGCATTTTCAATATTGATTTTTTTGGTAAGTCTTCTTTTCAGACTTTTCAGACTGTCGTCGCTCTTATATCCAAATAGAATAAGCATATCGTAAGTAGGAATATGAAGCAACAAATAACAACACAACATCAGTTCTTTTTCGGTAAGCGTACTGTATCTGTTCTTTAGTTTGCTAACTAATCCGTTCAGGAATTTATCCATTTCGTTGTAAAATAAATCCTGTTCATCATAGTACAGTAGTTCTATAAAGATATTCCGGAGTTGCTTTTCGCGCTCCTCCGAACCGGCATTTTTAAATTCGGTCAGCATTTGTTTTTTGCGGTCTTCTATCTGTTGCTGCAATACAGCCCGCTTATCTTCAATCACTTTTTTATGAATATTCACTTTCTCACCCCTGTGTGTTTGCTGCAATTGTTGTTTTTCTTCCCGGCTTCGTCGGGTGATAAAGCGGTACAGAAAATAAGCGGAAAGCAGTATCAGTAAGGTTAATGCTCCCAGATACCAGGCTATGTATTTATTTTTAGCAGCTTCCTTTTTGGCAACATGAGTGGTTTCCATATAACTGCCTTTTATCTGAGCATCGATCTTTCGGATTGAGTCACTCAAATTGACGTATTTATTCATATACATTGACATTTCCCGAAGATGCCCTCTTTTAAATTCTGAGTTAGTGAGTATTCGATAGCAATCGCGTTGAGTTCTAATTTCCGGTTTATTTTCGAAAGACTTTAATGCAAATACGTAAGCCGAATCATACTGCCCCAAATCAAGAAAAAGATCTGAAATATAATAGAATCTCAAAGCCCGGTTATTTCCCTGATATGGAAAAGATATTATTCTGCGAAAATAAATCAGTGCTGAATCTATTTGCTTTGAATCATAAAAATTCAATCCTATTTCCTGAAGTAAGGCTCCTTGCTGTAATGAATCGTGAGCTTGTGGAATAATTTTTTTAAAATAATTCTGAGCAGTTTTATAATCCTTTGCATCGTGGTATGTTCTGGCAATATTCAAAAGAGAGTAAAATGCCTGGGGCTGAAATTTTGCTTTTTTGAAGCAGTTGTACGCACTTTGATATTTTTCCCGGGCTACTTTATAATCACCCTGTATGTTATTGATATCTCCCATATCCAGATTTATTCGTCCCAACAATAAATCATTGTCTGATTCATTGGCTTCATCCAATGCTTTCAGGTAGAATGTCATTGCTTTTTCATATTGTGAGGCATATTTGAATGCACGGCCCTTAAACAAATAAGAAGTTGCCAGTATGTCAGGATCCTTGTTGTTTTGGTAGTAATCAATTGTAAAATCAAGCAGTGAATCGGGTTTTAGCGGCAGGTGTTTTCGGTCTAATGCCTGTATCATCAGCAGCCCATACAATGCCCGGTTTTTGTCGGATTTGTAGTTGGCCGGGGCAAGGTGTTGGAGTATATGCAGGGCTGAGTCGGGAGCGGTCTCCATTAATTGCTCGGCGGTGGTCAGCTCGTTAGGCACCAGTGAGCACGCACTCATTGCCGAAATGAATAACAGAATAACCCAACAATGTAGCAGAAATTTTGACATGTTGCAAAGATACGAATTTCGGGAAATATACAAAAAAGTGAAGAGTTTATAGTTTATAAAGTTATTCTTTTTGAGTTTCTAAATTACTAAAAAATCCGATACCAACGGCACCGGATTGATTTTCTTGAGATATAAAATGTAATCTATTTTGTCTACTATAAAATCCTAACTAACAAAGTGTTTTTATTAATGCAACTAAACGCAATTATCTTTTGTTAGTTCTATTTTTTACTAAATCCAATGGTCGCACTATCCAAAAGTCCCCCTTTAGGGGGATTTAGGGGGCCGTTATAAACTATTCCACTCTTGATCCACGTTCACGGCGTTCAGAGCGTTGTTCGATTATCAGGGGATTGACACTAATTTCTTCTATCCAATTCCGGCTTTGATAGATATCGTAGGCCAGGTACATAGCCTGACGGAAAGATTCTTCGGAAGCAATATTTTGTCCGGCAATGTCGTAGGCTGTTCCGTGATCGGGTGAAGTGCGGATAACCGACAGACCGGCGGTGTAATTCACTCCTGAATCCATCGAAATGGTTTTAAAGGGAATTAGACCCTGGTCGTGATACATGGCGAGCACGGCATCAAACTTAACCACATTTCCCGAACCGAAAAAACCATCAGCCGGATAGGGACCTACGGTTATTATCCCTTTGGCTTCGGCTTGTTTCATGGCCGGAATTATCACAGTTTGTTCTTCGTTTCCGATTACGCCATTATCGCCCGAATGGGGATTCAGTCCTAACACGGCAATACGAGGACGAATAATGCGAAAATCTTTTTTCAAGGAATTATTTAAAACGATCAGTTTTTCAACAATCAGTTTTTCAGTCAGTTCTTTCGACACTTTATCCAACGGAATATGGCCTGTTACTACTGCCACGCGCATCACATCGTTTACCAGCATCATCAAAGCAGGGGAGTTTGTCCCAAACTTTTTCTCCAGGTATTCGGTATGTCCGGGGAAATTAAAATCGGCTGACTGTATATTCTTTTTGTTGATAGGTGCTGTTACCAAAGCCTGTAATGCTCCTTTTTTCAGGTCGTCGGTGGCACGTTCAAGGGCAGCCAATGAGGCTTTGCCGGCTTCCTGGGTTGAAGTGCCCAACTCCACTTTAATTTCATCGTCGGCACAATTGATAATATTCACCCGTTTATGATTGATTTCCTCAATTGAATTGACAATATTCAGATTCAATCCCTGTATATCGAAATGCTTGCGATAAAATGCCGCTACTTTGGGCGAACCATAAATAACGGGTATAAATGATTCCAGTATCCGGGGTTCAACCAGGGTTTTGAGAATGACTTCGTATCCAATACCATTGATATCGCCGTGCGTTATACCGATAATTATTCTGTTTGATTCCATATTATACTATCATATTTTAAGAGTTAAACACAAAGTCACAGGGAAATGAAAAAATCAGCCTGACTATTTGTGTAAAAAAAAACTACTTTTCTGTATTCAAAAAAGTCAATACCGATTCCATTAGATTCGCCCTGTCTTTTTCTGATTTTATTGCTTCAAACGGAAATCCGAATGAACAGACCCGATACAAGCCCGAATAAGCCACTGCCGCGCTTCGGTTATTTTCGGAATAACGGCAAATGCTGAAACTTTGGTCTCCTACAGGTTCAATGGCATCGGGCGATTCTACAAAATAGGCATCTGAATTTGCTTGATCATAATAAGAAAAATCCATTTTCCGGAATGCTTTGACAGGCGAATTTAGTACGGATATTCCACCGCCAACACTTGCATGTGACGTTTGGAATTTGAATTTCAATACATTTTCCAGAAAAAGTCTGTCGGCTGGCAATGCGTTGATTGATTCACAGCCATCCGAACCAATATAAGCCCCACTAAGCATTAGATTTCCACCTTGTTGACAATATGTTTCAATTGTTTGTTGCAAAGCTAATGGAAAAGTTTTAAAATCGGGTGCTTTTTTTGCATTTCCTACGAAAGTTTGTTTTTGTTTACCCAATATCAAATCCACTGATTTATATTGATTCAGGCTTATGTCGCCTTTTAAAACTGCTTTTTCACTGCAGGAAACAAACGAATATCCGGCGACCTTAATCGCTTTTCCATGTAAAAAGGGATAGTCAAAACTGTTGCCGGCTATCACTTTCGTTTCATAATTAGCATTACTTCCTCCGAATCCGGGAGCATCATCGCTTTTCCAACTTGAATTTCGTCTGAAATCAATTTGTTTTCCCACAAATGAGATATCCGACAAATAAGGAACTCCGGCATCAATATCGTTTAAAAAACCGGCGTAGGTACTGTCAATTACAAAACTGGCCGGAGCACTCAGCCGATTGAATCCGTTGATAATTAATACCTCCGATTTTGAATTGGCTATTCGGCAGGCCGATAATGTTTCAGAAGGAAAACTTTCGCCGCCCTTATTCAGCGCCGTCACTTTGAAACTATAAATTTTTCCGGGCTGAAGGGTTAGGATTATTTCATTCGAACTGACTGCCACGCCATTATTGAAATCATTATCATCCACACGGGTATAAAGCACATAATTGTCGGGCTGTGCTGTCGGTTCCAATGAATCGGTTACTGCTTTCCAGCGCAATTGCAGTTTATTTTTATCCATAAAACGACAACTAAACTGTTCTACCGCTAGCGGTTGCACCACATAAGGAGTTTTGTTGGCTGTAGCCAGATAACGCAATATGCCTTTATAAATGGCACGACTCACGGTAAAGCGGAAACGTGGATCGAGACCGTAACGCATATCGGCAAAATTCTGATGGGATAGTAATTCGAGCAACATGGTTGGCACTTCGGGAACTCGTGATTCGCTGTACGATTTATTCCACATGCCCCGCCGACTCCACTCGGGAGCAAAGGTTTTACGAATATCGGCTACAACCTGCGATTGAACAATATCTACCAAATCGCGCGATGCCCAACGTGAAATGCCATTCGTAAAAACGGTATTCCCAAGGGTATTTTTCACCGTACAAATGCCGAGTGTTCCGACAATAGAATCTCCCAGAGTCATTCCGGCATCGCTGTGAATAGCCATGGCTAAATCAATCGGTACGCCAAGTCCTTTCGTGCCTGGTGAAACAGAAGAACCACCCACTAAATAATTGACCCAGAAACCACGTGACTGAAAATCATCGGAATAATCGTTCTGCGCTTTGGTTCGACTGTAAATGCTATCAGGCATTCCAGCCCATTGTAACCAGTACCGTGAGCCTTCGGTGTATCGCGGATGTTGGCTAATTTCGGGTTGATATAACAAGGTGGATTTTACCGTAATGGGATTTGATGCAATACTATCCGTTTGTTTAGGATTGGAAATTGAATCGTTGATATAGGGACTTCGGGCAAT
Organism: uncultured Bacteroidales bacterium; assembly: GCA_903901975.1. Taxonomy (GTDB): domain Bacteria; phylum Bacteroidota; class Bacteroidia; order Bacteroidales; family Paludibacteraceae; genus Paludibacter. The sequence goes on along the minus strand of CAIUTB010000094.1, from coordinate 52,768 downwards.
ATTCCCCAAGCCGCCACCAAATTTCACGGCATCGGCTGTAATGGTTTTTTCCTCTTCGGAGCTTAAATTTGTCAGCACGACTTTATTCTGATTGTTTCGTCCTTTGTCGAACTGGAAATGACCCAGATAAAGCCAGGTTCCACCATTCATGGTTTGATTGACCGAAAACTCTGTCTTAATGCTTTTGTGAATTACAGTGTAACGTGCATCAGTGGTGCTGTTTGGCAACGTTTTATACGAAATATATACAGCATATTTCCCCGATTCAGGGATATTGGGGAACCATTCAGCTCTGCTTATTTCGTCCGAATTGCTAATAGAAGTAATCTCACGGTAGGACCCAAAATTAAATGGATTTTCGCCCTGCAAATAGCTTTTTTTGCTATTGGCAAAACCACAAAAGTCACCTTTACTCCATTTCTTCCATTCGTTTTGTTCTCTGTAACGTGAATTGTTGTCTTTGGAATCATTATCGACAATTACTTCATTCAACTGTGTATCCCGCTCACGGGGCAGCAATACGTTCGCTCCCGCTTTTTCGAGCATAGGTACGAGATAGGGCAACACATAAGATTGTGTATATAAATCTTCGACCGTTGTAAACTCTCTTGGACGCTGCCACTCCCAATGGGCTCTTTTCTGACTGTAATACCAACCATGGCTCTGCCAAAGGGCAATGTGGCGATTTTGTAGTCCGCATGTAATGTCATAAGGTCGGGAAGAATTTACAACTAAGGGATGGGAAAGCAGAGCTACAGAAAATTGGCGACTTTCATCCACATTCTCAGTCTTGTAGAAATTCGGGATTAAATCCTCAATACGGTGGTTTTCCACCAGACAAACGATAGAATAACCGGAATACTTTTTAGTGCCGGCAACTGAAATTGCATTGTAAATACGCTTCACATTATCCGGACGAAAAGGCATGTAACTGAATTTATCACTTGCTGTAACAGTCAGTGTATTGTTTTTAGCCGTAAATCCAACGAGGGTAATCCGGCCAACTGTTGTATAACTATTAGCAATGGCTGTTAATGAATCTGAAATCTGATTTTCGAGGTTCTTTTGTCCGGATGCAGTTTGAGCTGTTTCGGATAGAAACAATACCAAAACCGATAGGATATAAAGAATTCGTCTCATATTTTCAATTTGCTTGTTCCACTTTTTCCTTTTCAACCGTAGACAACATGCCACAGGCAGCCAGAATATCTTCACCACGGGATCGGCGGATAGTCGTAACCACTCCGTTACTGTTGAGATAATCCCTGAAGAAAGTCATTTTTTCAGGACTTGCAGTTTTTAAATCCACGCCCGGGATGGAATGAAACCGAATCAAATTGACACGACAATCAATTCCCCTAAGCATTTTTGCTAACTGCACTGCATGCCGCAAACTGTCATTGAGTCCTTCGAACATAATATACTCAAAGGAAACTCTACGCTGCTTGCTGAAATCATATTTACGAAGTATTTCCAGGACATTTGCAATTGGATAAGCCTTTTCAACCGGCATCAGTTTCAGCCGTTCGTCCGAAAACGGCGAGTGCAGACTGACAGCCAAATGACAATTCGATTTTTCGAGAAAAATTTTCATGCCGGGAATCAGACCAACTGTCGAAACCGTAATGCGGCGGGGACTCCAGGCGTAACCGTAATCGGCTGTCAGAATTTCCAACGAACGAAGCATAGCCAGGGTGTTGTCAAAGGGTTCACCCATTCCCATAAATACCAGGTTTGTGATTTTATCGGACTCCGGAACGGACATAATCTGGTTCAATATTTCGGTGGTGGTCAGTTGGGCAATAAAACCCTGCTTGCCCGTCATACAAAACACACAATCCATTTTGCAGCCAACCTGTGAAGATACACAGAGCGTAGCACGGTCTTCCTCCGGAATATAAACTGTTTCGATAAAATGACCTCCTCCGGTTTTGAACAGGTATTTTTTTGTTCCATCTTCCGATTCCGAAACCTGGACTGCTAAGGTGCGACCCACTTCATATTTCTCCTGGAGCAATTCCCTGTTCTTAGCCGAAATATTCGTCATTTCGTCCAAGCTGAAAACCCGTTTTTTATACAGCCATTCCGTAATCTGTTTAGCCGTAAATCCGGGCATACCAAGTTCTGAAACGATTGTTTTTATTTCTTCAAGAGTTTTGCCTGTAAGCGCTGTTTTGGTCATAGGTTGTTTCGGGTTTAGTGTTTAGTGTTTCACGTTGATGTGATTTTGCTTCTTCGTATCTGTCATCAGTCAACTAATTTGGTCGTTGCGCAAAGTTACACAAACTTGATGAAAAAAGAAAACGGAATGAAATTACTCACTCCGTTTTCGGTATAGTTGGGTTTCTGTATTGAATTTATCAATAGAAATTTAATCGATTATCGGTAATATCAGCTTTGTCTTTCAAATCCTGAATAATCATATATGGCAATGAATAACTCATACGGCCATTCAACTGCATAACCTCCATTTTTGCATCAAAGGGTTGTGGATTTTCTTTCTTGTTAGCCGTACGAACCACATAAACACCTGAGTTTCCTTTAATAGGGGCTGATACTTTGCCAACAGCCAATGCGGCTATCTTTCCAATTACTGAAGGTTCAAAACCGGCTGTTCCAAACTGATATGAACCGAAATTCACGCCAACTGCCGTTTTTACCGAATCCTTTACAAAACTTGCCAATCCTTCGAGTGCAGGTGTTTTCGCCAACTGAGCATTTATGTTTTTAATCATCATTTCAGCTTTTTTGTCCTTGATAATCTCGGCTTTCAATTGGTCCTTCACTTTATCTACAGCACGATATCCTTTTTTGTTTACTTCCGAAGTCATAACCACAACGAATTTTCCACCACATTCAAATACATCAGAAACATCGCCTTTACTGCTCTTAAATGCCCAGCGAACAATTTGACGGGATTGAGCAATATCAGCAATTTTATCAGTCGTTTGCATTACATCAGCTGCCGGATGAACTATATAATTATTTTCCTTCGCTTTCTTTTCAAAGTTGTCAGCCTTCAAATCAACAGCAAATTGTTTTGCATCGTTGTATATTTTGCTGATTGATTTGTTGCTTGGTTCTACCTTGCGAACAAGAATTGCCAGTTTCACTTTATGACGTGGAGCAGTTTTGTCCATTACCTGCATAATTTGAGTCCCCTGAGCATTTTTAACTGTAAATACTTCATTCTTAGATTTGCTGAATGCCTGTGTGGTGATTTCTTTCTCAACACCCTGAGCGCCTTCCTGTAACCAACCTATTTCACCGCCGTTGGCAGCTGTTTGTTTCACAGCAGAATACTGTTTAGCCAAGCTCCCAAAGTCGGCACCACTTTTTATAGCAGCAATCAAACTGTCAGCTTTCGCTTCATCTTTTGTCGCCAGGAAAATGTGACGCAATTTTACCGAATCAGACTGCATAATACCTGATTGCATAATGCGAGCCATGGTATAGGTGTCGTTTATAAAGGTTGGACCAAATACATCACCAGCGTTCCCTTTAAAGGCAAAGTCTTTTAATAATACAGGTACGGTTTTCTCAGAATAATTTCTTCCATCATACATTACATCCGAATTTGAATTTACTAAACCCATAACATCGTTGGTAGTCTTAAACTCCGGAGTAATTTTTGTAATCAGTGTTTCAACTTCTTTATAATCCTCTTTCAATGGTTTCTTATCAAAAGCTACATAACTTAGGGAACAGTTAGCTTCAGATTTATATTGTTCCTTTTGTTTTTTGTAACGGTCGCTAATTTCGCCGTCCGATACTTTTACCAGTGAGTCAGAAATTAAAAAATAAGGTTGAACCAAATAGGCCACATCAACACTGACTTTGCGATCCTGAAAATTAGCTTTAGCATCTAAGGTGTTAGCTGTTACCGATTTCGAAATCAACGCATTGTATTTCTCCTGCAAAAGTTGCGTTTTAACCGTTTTTTCCCAGAATTTCCAATAGCTCTTAAGTTTTTCTATTTGTTGTTTCTGATCCTGATTAGCAGGTGTTTGTTCCAATGTGCTTTGGAATTGCATCAATGCTTCACGGCTGAATTGTCCGTTTTCGCCGGCAAAAGCACGACGTTGTGTGATAAGTGGGTGAATGTTATTTCCGATCAACCGATCAGTTAGTTCATCTTTGCTTACGGCAAGCCCAAGTTTCTTGGTCTGAACGTCCAGAATTTTCTCATTTACCATCGTTTCCCAGACCGATTGACGCAATTGAGTCATCATATCTTCGCCTAATTCTGTTTTTCCGGTCTCAATTTTGTACACTTCGGTCAATTGATCGATTGCAGCAGCATATTCTTTAATGTTAATATCATCACCGGCAATTTTTGCAACGGTCTCTTTTGATTTATTAAAATAGGTCGATCCTTCTTTCAGGAAATCCCCTACAATAAACGATAATAATGCAAGTCCAACTACCACTACAAGTAAAACTCCTTTGCTTCTAATCTTTTCTAATGTTGCCATTTTTTTGTGCTAAATTTATATTTTTTGTTATTATTTTTTGAACAAATTTGAGGGCACGAATATACAAAAAAAAAGTAAATGCCCAAGCTTTTTGGCTGAATTTCTGTGTTTTTAATCTAAAACGATTCGAAATTTTCAACGATCAACCCTCATCGGTTGACTTTTAACCAGCAGTTGTTACTTTTACCAACTCAATGCGATTATTACTTACTTTCATGCACTTAATACTAAACCGATCAATTCGAATCACTTCATTTATTTTTGGAAAATGCTGGTGATTGTGTAAAACAAATCCGGCAATTGTCTCATAATCATCCGATTCAGGGATATTTAGATTAAAACGACTATTAATGCTATCTACTTCTAAGCGTCCGGAAAACAAATATTCATTCTCACTGGTTTTTTCAGCCACATAATCATGTACATCGTGCTCATCCTCAATTTCCCCGAAAATTTCTTCCATAATATCTTCGAGTGTCACAATTCCGGCTGTTCCACCAAACTCATCCACAACGACTGCTATGCTTTTTTTCTCTGTCAAAAACATTTTCATCAGCTTTTGAGCTGCCATTGTTTCAGGTACAATAGGTATTTGATTAATCTGTTTTTTCCAATCCTTCTGGTGCTCAAACATTTCGGAGGTATGAATATAGCCGATAATGTTGTCAATATCCCCTTTGAAAATAGGAATTTTAGAAAATCCGGTTTCAATAAACGTTTCTTTCAAAGCTTCAGTTGTACTTTCGTATTCCAATGCAATAATCTCGGTTCTAGGCACAAAACAGTCCCGCAATTTTACTTTTGAAAAATCAAGTGCATTCTGAAAAATCTTCACTTCATTTTCCAACTCTACCTCACTTTCGAAGTTTTCAAAACTTTCCTGAATTAAATAATTTAAATCAATACGCGAAAAGACATTCTCCTGCGTATTGGAATTAATCTTTAATCCGAAAAGGCGAAGTATTTTGATTGAAATCCAAGTGCTAAAGCGTGAAATAGGATACAATAACACATAAAAAATGAGCAAAAGCCAGGAGAAAAACCGCAAAAAAAGATTCGGATTTACGCGAAAAATCGTTTTTGGGAGAAACTCACCTGTAAACAGCACAATTATAGTAGCAAGTATGGTTTGAGTAAAAGTAATTAAAAACTGACTACCCATAAAACTAAGCCAGGGAGTCATAATCTGAGCCATAAGCAGCCCATAGATTACCAGACATATATTATTCCCAACCAACATGGTGGAGATAAACTGTTGAGGATTGCGGTAAAATATAGAAAGTATCGACGACGTGAAGTTTCGCTGTTTCTTATTCAACTCAAAACGCAATTTGTTTGACGTAACAAATGCAATTTCCAATCCCGAAAAAAACGCGGAAAATATTAAAGTTAAAAGTATGAAGGTAATATTATTCAAAATTCTGATTATTAATCAATTTAAATAGATTTCAGGTTGCAAAGATACAATTTTTTGGAAAGGATTGATTATTGAATTTTGAATTTTAGTGAGATTCTAACAACTTGATTTAATATATTCAAGTTGAATCAAAACAGAATGAATGAAGAGCTTTTATTCTAAATGGCTGTTTGCTTGAGACTTATAATGTGGTATCCAAATATAACAGTTTTTATTTGAAAGAGCATTTGTAATTTTAAAAAAAAGCAGTATCTTTGCAACCGCTTTTAAAAAATGATCTAGTAGCTCAGCAGGTAGAGCACATCCCTTTTAAGGATGGGGTCCTGGGTTCGAGCCCCAGCTGGATCACTTTATTTTTATCAGCATTTATTACAATGATGATCTAGTAGCTCAGCAGGTAGAGCACATCCCTTTTAAGGATGGGGTCCTGGGTTCGAGCCCCAGCTGGATCACAAAATAAAGCAGCCTTTCAATTAATTTTGAAAGGCTGCTTTAATATTTTTATTCTGCTGAAAATTTATAAATACACCACTCATCATATTTTCCACCCGGACGGAGCAAAGAACTTGGAAAATGCGCCACGTTTGGTGAATTAGGAAAACCTTGTGTTTCAAGGCAAATAGCATCCTGACGATCGTAGATTTTGCCTTCTTTGCCCACCTGTTTCTCAATCCAGTTGCCGGTATAGATTTGCATACCGGGTTGTGTTGTGTAAACTTCCAATTTGCGTCCTGAAGTAGGCTCGTAAACTGCTCCGGCAAGCACGCAATCTCCGGCTTGTTCTTTTCGAATGCACCAGTTATTGTCAATTCCCCAACCGGGAACAAATTCTTTAGCATCAATCCGCTCAGCAATCAAGGTCGGGTTTCGGAAATCGAAAGCAGTTCCTGTTACCGGACGTATTTCGCCCGAAGGGGCAAACGATTCATCTAACACGGTGTAGAAATCGGCATTGATTTGCAGCATATGGTCCTTTACCGTTCCATTTCCGACACCTTTCAGGTTGAAGTACGAGTGATTGGTCAACCCAATAATGGTTGCTTTATCGGTCGTAGCTTCGTAGTGCATTTTGATTTCGTTATCGTCGCTCAAAATATAGGTGCAGCTTATCGTCAGATTTCCCGGATAACCTTCTTCACTGTCGGGCGACAAAAGTTCAAGTACCAATTCCTGTTGAGAAACTGATTTTACGGTCCACACTTTCTCGTTGTATCCGTGAATACCACCATGCAGCGAATTTGTTCCATTGTTTATTGGCAAGTTGTATTCCACCCCGTCGATGCTAAATTTACCATTTTTGATACGGTTTGCAAAACGACCGCAAACTGCTCCGTAGTAAATTTCTTTTTCAATCACTTCGTCCAGTGTATCGAAAGCAAGTACTACATCGTCGAATTTGCCATTCTTATCAGCCACAATCAAGCGTATAATTTTTGCACCATAGTTGGTTATATCCACCGACATGCCATTTTTGTTGAACAGGGTATAAAGCGATACCGGTTTACCGTTCAATTCTATTTCTAATTCTTTTACTGTCTTCATAGACCCCCAACCCCCTAAAGGGGCTTTTGTGTTTGTGAGATAAATAATATTTTATACTAAAGTTGTTTCCCGGAACCCCCTTTTAGGGGGCAGGGGGTCATATTTTACATGCTCCATCACCAATTTCGGCAATGTAGAACTCTGGTTTGATGCCAATTTTAGCTTCGTAAGCCGCACCAACTTGGTTGATAAAGGTGTCGATAGCTTCATCTTTTACCAATGAAACAGTACATCCACCAAAACCACCACCGGTCATACGTGAACCGATAACGCCATCAATTTTCCAAGCTTCGGCAGCCATGCAATCCAGTTCAGGACCGGTTACTTCATAATCGTCGCGCAACGAAACGTGCGAAGCATTCATCAGTTGACCAAACAATACCAAGTCGCCTGCTTTCAATGCTTTTACTGCATCAGAAGTACGTTGAACTTCACCCACCACGTGGCGGGCACGTTTACGCGCAACAGGATCAGTAATAGCCGACTCAATGGATTTGAATTCAGCCTCAGTCAATTCAGCTAAATATTTCAACGGACGAACCTTATTCAATTGCTCGACAGCTAATTTGCATTCAGCTACACGTTGGTTATAAGCTCCTGAATCCAGTTTGTGAGGACTGTGAGTATTTGAAATTACGATTTTAACTCCCTCAAGTTTTACAGGTACGAGTTCAAATTGAAGCGTGTCACAATTTAAATGCACAGCATGATCTTTCGCCCCATTAGCCGATACAAATTGGTCCATTATACCACACATTACCAACGCAAATTCATGCTCGGCTTTCTGACCGATTTGTGCTAATACCGTACGGTTGAAACCTGTTCCCAATTGATCGTTTAATGCAAAAGCTGTAACCACTTCCAGCGCTGCTGACGACGAAAGACCCGCGCCGTTAGGCACATTACCCCAAATCAGAATGTCGTAACCTTCAGTGATAGCGATACCACGTTTTACAAATTGAGCAATAACACCAAGCGGATAGTTCACCCACGATTTGTCGAGCGGAGTAGTCAACTGGTCGAAACCAAGCGAAATAATTTCAGGTTGGTTCAACGATTTGAAGTTCATTACTTTTTTGTCGTTTTTTGCTAATAGCAAATAGGTGCCAAAACTCAATGCACATGGAAATACGGAACCGCCATTATAGTCGGTATGCTCACCAATCAGATTTACGCGACCCGGAGAGAAATATACGGCTTCAGCGGTTTTTCCGTAGGCCGATTCGAAAGCTGCTTTTAATTCTTGTACTGTCATGTTTTCTATATTTTTTTTAATTGTACTTTATACAGTTATTAATTTCGGGACAAAATTAGTTGAAAAAATGGAGTCTGTAATGTTGGATATTCATGTTATTCAGCATAAAAAAAATCAAAGTTCTGTTTCGTCCTGAAAAATAAGCGTATTTCGGACTAATGAATAGCCCAAATACGCTTTTTAAAATTCAATTTACCCGATTTAATCCGGAAATTCCATTAAAAATGCTTTGATAAAGGCATCTATATCGCCATCCATCACTCCGTTTACGTTCGAAGTCTGATAATTGGTACGGTGGTCTTTCACGCGGCGGTCGTCAAACACATAGCTGCGGATTTGTGAACCCCACTCAATTTTCTTTTTACCGGCTTCGACCACTGCAGATGCAGCACGGCGTTTTTCCAGTTCCAGTTCGTAGAGTTGCGATTTCAGCAAGCGTATTGCATTGTCTTTATTTCCAAACTGTGAACGGCTTTCGGTATTTTCAATTACAATCTCGTCAGGCTGATTGGTAACAGGGTTGATAAATTTATAATGACATCGAACACCCGTTTCCACCTTGTTCACGTTCTGCCCACCGGCTCCCGACGAACGGAAAGTGTCCCACGACAAGCTTCCCGGATTGATCTCAATTTCAATAGTATCATCCACTAACGGAACAACATATACTGAACAAAAAGAGGTCATACGTTTACCCTGAGCGTTGAACGGAGAAACTCGCACCAAACGATGCACTCCATTTTCGCTTTTCAGATATCCGTAAGCCATTTCGCCTTCAATCTGCATGGTAACGGTTTTGATACCAGCCTCGTCACCGTCTTGCAGGTTCGTAATTTCACACTTATAGCTCTGACGTTCGCACCAGCGTTGGTACATTCGAAAAAGCATCGATGCCCAATCCTGGGCTTCTGTTCCACCAGCTCCACCAACAATTTTAATCACCGCACCCAGTTGATCTTCCTCATGCGAAAGCATGTTTTTCATTTCGAGCGTTTCAATCAGCTCCAAAGCACTACGATACGCTTCATCCACTTCTTCTTCGGTGGTAACTTCTTCGCGGTAAAAATCATAAGTCAACTGAAGTTCGTCGGCCGCCGATTTCACAGCGTTGTAGCCTAGTACCCAGTTTTTCAACTCTTTTACTTTACGCATTTGTACTTCGGCAGCCTTAGTGTCATCCCAAAAACCGGGAACTTGCGTGCGCAAATCTTCTTCTTCTATTTGGATCAATTTCGTATCGACGTCAAAGATACCTCCTCAACGCGGACTCGCGTTCCAACACATTTTTCAGCTGGTCTATCGTTATCATTATTTTAGTTTTAAGTCTGCAGACAACAGTCAACAGACAGGTTATTGTAAATATATTGCAGAAATGGAATGTAGACTACCTTCAATTGGCTGTCGACTTTTAGAAAAAGAAACTTGGTGTAAATACTAAGGCAAAGCCAACCAGAAACCCGGCTAAAACCTGTGCGGGCGTATGTGCTTTCAGTTCGAGGCGCGAAAGTGCTACTAATCCCGAAATACAAAGAACTGCTACGAAAAGCCAAACAGGATTTATCGCTGTGCGGTAGCAAACACCGAAAATGGATGCGCAAAAACCGCCCATTCCGGCGGCATGGGCACTTATTTTCCATCTTAGATTGATCAAAACAATTACAAAAATCGAGGCTGCCGAACCCATTCCCATAGCAACAATAAACATAGGGAACTGAAGTGTCCGCCACATAAAAAGCGCCCAGAAAACATAAGCCATAAATGAGAAAAGATAGGGCATAGTACGCTCTTCTTTCTTGGAAATAAACAAATCGTTTATTTCACCGCGTTTCATCATTAATAAAATTGGAATTGCAGGAAAAACTCCCGTAAAAAGCATCGTTCCAACGATTGCCACCGAGCGCCAAAATAACGCCAATGGTGAGAATATATCCATGTTCATCAACAGAATCATGGCATAAGTAGGCATCAACAAGGGCTGAAATACTAGGGATATAATGTTGAAAAACCATCCCCCTAAATCCCCCTTGGGGGACTTGAAGTTAGAACTATCATTTTTTATTGTATTCATATTTTTATTTTTAATGAGAAAAAGTCTTTAAGTCCCCCAAGGGGGATTTAGGGGGCATATAATCTAAATCTCTTTCCTCATTCGTGCCACCGGAATATTCAATTGTTCCCGGTATTTAGCCACGGTACGACGCGCCACGATATAACCTTTTGTTTTCAGCACTTCTGCCAGGGTTTCATCGTTGAGTGGCTTTCGCTTTTCTTCAGCATCAATGCAATCTTGCAGGATTTTCTTTATTTCGCGGGTCGAAACTTCTTCGCCGGAGTCGTTGGTCATCGATTCCGAGAAAAAGTATTTCACCGGAAAGATGCCGAATTCTGTTTGAATATATTTGCTGTTGCTTACGCGTGAAATAGTCGAAATATCGTATCCGGTACGGTCGGCTATATCTTTCAGAATCATTGGTTTCATGTAGGTATCATCGCCCTCGATAAAAAACTGACGTTGAAAATTCACGATGGCAATCATGGTCGTGAGTAAAGTTTGTTGTCGCTGTTTGATAGCATCGATAAACCAACGCGCGGAGTCAATCTTTTGTTTTACAAACATGACTGCATCTTTCATTTCGCGACTTTGATTCTGTTTATTTCCGGCATAATCCTGAAACATATCGTTGTACGTGCTGTTTACCCGTAGCTCAGGTACATTGCTGTTATTCAGCGAAACTGAAAGCTGACCTTCATCGTTTTCCAGAATAAAATCGGGAACAATCGTCGTCATTGATTTTTCCAAAATATTTCCACCCCAGGCATTTCCGGGTTTGGGGTTCAAGTGAATAATCTCATTCATTACCTTTTTCAGCATTTTGTCGTCCATTTCCAGACCGCGCTGAATTTTATCGTAATGTTTTTTGGAAAATTCCTCGAAATATTCTTTTATCAATCTGATAGCCAGTTCTACAGAAGTACAGGTTTCTTTTCGTTTTAGTTGAAACAAAAGGCATTCCTGCAAATTGGAAGCACCCACTCCGGCGGGATCTAACTGCCGAACCAGCTCTATGATGCGATACATCTCCTCGTCAGTGGTTTGTACTCCTGCCTGAAACACAATATCATCCACCATAGCTTCGGGCGTTCGGCGTAGATAGCCTTCGTCGTCGATATTACCAATTACATATTCAATCAACAGGCGTTCCTGTTCGGTGACCTTAAGTAAACCCACCTGATCTTCCAGAAACTCATGAAAAGTCATACCCACTGAAAACGGAATATCTTCGTATTTGTCGTCTTTCGACGTATTATTGGCTTTCAGTTTATAGTCGGGTATATCGTCGTCGGCCATGTACTCTTCCGGGTCAAAATCATCATTGTTGCCTCCATCGTCAATGCTCAAATCATCCATCTCCTCAGTCTCTTTCTCCGATTCAGCTCCTTCTTCCAATGCCGGATTTTCCTCCAGTTCCTGACGGATGCGCTCCTCCAGCTCCAAAGTAGGCACTTCGAGCATTTTGATAACCTGAATTTGCGCAGGCGAAAGTTTCTGTTGTAATTTTTGCTGTAACTGCTGTCGTAACATATCTCGGAAATTGGTTATTAACCAACAATACAGCGCAAAGATACGTTTTTTTCGGAAGAAAAGAAAGGGGAAAGGAGTTGTTGGCAATTTTTGAAGAGAAAGATTTTTGAATCAATTTGTAAAAAAGCTCAATCAAAATTTGTAGTTTTGCAGGAACTTATAAATTAAATATCATGCGAACAATCCTTTTGGGAATCCTTCTTCTACGTTTTGTTTTTGTTTTCGGACAAACAGCATCGAATCCGCATGAGATGATGGTTAGTTACAAATATAAACAAATAAAAAAATGGCCTGAGCCAACATACATTGTAAATAACAAATTTATAGTAAAAAATATAGGTTGGATAAACCCTTCTGATATTGTAGGAATAAAAGTTTCAAATAAGAAAGACACAACTATATTAGGTGTAAAGCCACCATACATGCTTATTACTTTAAAAGACAGTATTCCATTGAAGATGATTTCACTTGAAGGGATTAAGAAGAAATACATCAAAAGTATTTCTCCGTATTGTATTTACCAGATAAACGGAAGTATTTCCACTTTAAATGCTGAGGAATGCTTGATCAATGAAAATAGCATTTTGAGCATATCTGTTGACAAGATAAAGTCGAAGGACAGTACCACCGGCAAGGGAATTGAAATCGAGGTACTCGAAATACTTACGGATACCAAAGAAAATGTCAGGAAGTCAAAGGAAATAATAATAAGGTGATAAAGTCAATCATTTTTTAATCTTCCACTTACCCATTTTTCCGAAATAAAATCCGTAGTTTTGTAATCCCGTATTTCATGTAGAGACAAGGCATGTCTTGACTCTACACCATACAAATAAAAAATGATTGATCAACCTACCATAGACCGAATAACCGAAGCTGCACAGATACAGGATGTGGTAGGCGATTATGTTACCCTGCGTAAACGTGGGGTAAATCTGCTGGGTTTGTGTCCGTTTCATGGAGAAAAAACACCTTCGTTTACTGTGTCGCCGGCCAAAGGCATTTTCAAATGTTTCGGTTGCGGAAAGGGTGGTAACTCGGTGCATTTTATCATGGAGCATGAGCAGCTCAATTATACTGATGCGCTGAAATACCTTGCCCGAAAGTATCATATTGAGGTGCAGGAACGCGAGCTTTCGCCTGAGGAAATGGCCGTTCGCAACGATCGTGAATCGATGTTTCTGGTCAATGAATTTGCACAAAAACACTTTACGTCCACACTTCACAACCATATTGATGGCAAATCCATTGGCCTTGCTTACTTCCGCGAACGTGGATTTCGTGACGATATAGTACAAAAATTCCAACTCGGGTACAGCCTTGAACAGCGGGATGCCTTTACACAGGCCGCTCTGAAAGCCGGATACAATAAGGAATACTTAGTAAAAACGGGTCTTACGCTTGAGAACGAAAGCGGACAAACCACCGACCGTTTCCGTGGTCGTGTGATGTTCCCGGTTCATTCCTTGTCGGGAAAAGTGGTGGCTTTTGGCGGTCGCATTCTGAAGAAGGACGACAAAATGGCGAAGTACGTCAACTCGCCCGAATCGGAAATTTATCACAAAAGTAACGAGTTATACGGAATTTATTTTTCCAAGCAAGCCATTGTCAAACAAGAACGCTGCTTTCTGGTAGAAGGTTATACCGATGTTATTTCGATGCATCAAAGCGGCATCGAAAACGTGGTGGCTTCGTCGGGTACCTCCCTTACGCCCGGTCAAATTCGTCTGATTCACCGCTTTACCGAAAATGTAACGGTGATTTATGATGGTGATGCGGCCGGAATAAAGGCATCCATTCGGGGAATTGACTTATTGCTGGAAGAGGGGTTAAACATCAAAGTATTGTTGTTGCCCGATGGTGATGACCCGGATTCATTTGCCCGTAAAACCAATGCTTCAGATTTTATTGAATACGTGGAACGTAATGCATCCGATTTTATCCGTTTCAAAACCAATTTATTGCTTAATGATGCAGGGAATGATCCTGTGAAACGTGCCGGATTAGTGCTGGATATTGTACGCAGCATCTCGATTATTCCAAATACAGCGATACGGGGCGAATATGTGAAGGAATGCAGCACCCTGCTTAACGTCGACGAGCAAATGCTCTACTACGAAATCAATAAGCTCAAAAATTCGGATAACGAAAAACTGGCCACCCGCCGTCAGCCCGAAAATGCCGATATGCCTCAGTCGGAAGAGGGTGATAATTCAGTAACCCGTATCACTTCGTCTTCAAAATTTGAAGACCAGGAACGGAATATTCTGCAAATTTTGGTAAAACATGGCGAAGTTGTTTTCTGTTTTGCCGATCAGGAAGAGAAAATACCAGTTACTGTTGGTGATTTTATTTTGGAAGAGTTAGAACGGGATAAATTGCTTTTTTACAATGAAATACATGTGTTGATGCTTGAAGAGTATAAATTGCAGCACAAGCAAGAGGGTTTTGAAGCTGAACGTTTTTTTCTGTATCATCCTAACAGCCAAATCAGTTTGCTGACTGCCGATTTGATTTCGGAAAAATATACGCTGAGTAAAATTCATTCTAAAATCAAAAAAATAGAATCAGATGCTGAACGTTTGATTGAATTGGTTCCCCGTGTAGTTTATGAATTTAAAAATAGCCTGATTCTGGACATGATTAAACAAAAACTGATTGAATTAAAGGCCGCAAATGATTCGAAAGATACAGAATTGTTTAGCAGAATAATGCAAGATTGGGATCAGTTGGAAAACGTCAAAAAACAACTCTCAAAAACACTGGGAGAAAGAATAATCATAAAATTATAGTTGATTTACAGGTAATAAGTGAACAGTTTATAAACCATTAAATTAGACCATTATGAAACCAATCAGCACAGTAATCTTATTCTTGATTCTTTTTACTTCGGGCGGAGTCAAAGCACAAACACATAGCGGAACTAACATCGTTTCTGCTCAAATTCAACAATCTGACAGTACAAAAACCAAACAACTTTATCTGGTTACCAAACTAAATAATCTGGAATATGTAGGTGAGATATTAAGTGATGATGGTCATGAAATATTCTTAAATACTGAAAATGTAGGGAAAATCTATATTCAAAAGTCAGAGATTAAAAGTGTTGTAAAAAAAGAAGATATAAAGTCAACAACTAACATTCAAGATGTTGAAGATAATTCCTTCTCTACAATATATATTTTCTCGTCAAATGCCTTACCATTTAAAAAAGGGACAAACTATGGGCTTTTATCTTTATTGGGGCCGGAAGCTCATTTTGCACTCACTGATAATTTGTCTGTTGGTATTCTTTCTGCATGGATAGCCAGTCCCTTTGCAGCTTCAGTCCGATATAGTTTTAAAACAAATAATGAAAATCTACATTATTCTGTTAGTTCTTTATTCGGAACTTCGGGTTACTTTGACAACTTTGATGTTTATTTAGTGTGTCCTAACGCAGCAGTAACTTGGGGGAAAGAGAAAAAAAATCTTACTATAGGGTTTAGTTATCTTTTTGTGGGAGCATTTTCAAACCCATCCTTCAGTACTGGTGCTCCAATGTTGTCATTTGCAGGAACAATCCCGATCACCCGTAAAACACAATTTATTTTTGATAGTGAAATTGGACTTCCATCAATTATAGAGCCAAATAATATTTATACATCTCCTGACGGTATTCTTTCAATTGGAAAGATTAATAATGCTTCATTTGTGTGGCTAATGCCAGGTGTACGCTTTCAATCAAAGCCCAATAGTGCTTTTCAGATTTCACTTTCTGGAGTGATAAGTATTGATGGAGTTTCCAAAACAGCTACTACAACTCCTTTTCCAATTTTCTCCTGGTTTTTTAAATTCTAATTAAATTTTCTCCTGGATGTTCTTATTTCACGAAATTATCTTTGGACCTATTCACAGTCGTCGCCTCGGGCTTTCGCTGGGTGTAAACCTGCTGCCTGTCGATGCTAAAATCTGTTCTTTCAACTGCATTTATTGCGAATGCGGTTTTAATACCACCATGCAGGAATCGCCCATTCCCAATCGGGAACACGTGCGTGAAACGCTCGAAACCAAATTGAAGGAAATGGTAGCCGAAGGACAAATCCCCGACGTGATTACCTTTGCCGGAAATGGTGAACCCACGCTTCATGCCGATTTTGAGGGCATTATTGATGATACGATAGCGTTGAGAAACACCTATTGCCCGACTGCGAAAGTCAGTGTTCTTTCTAATTCCACCCGGGTTCATAAACCGCATATTTTTGCAGCTTTGAACAAGGTTGACAATAATATTCTGAAATTCGATTCGGCTATTGATCGTACCATGAAACTGATGGATCAACCCGTTGGGAAACATATTAATGTAGCGTGGTTTATAGAACAATTAAAGAAATTTGACGGTCGCTTAATCATTCAATCCATGTTTCTACGGGGTGAAGTGAACGGCGAGAAACTCGATAATACAACTGACGAAGAAGTGGAGGCCTGGCTATTGGCATTGGAACAAATTCGTCCACGGCAAGTTATGATTTACTCTCTCGACCGTGAAGCACCGACTCAAAATCTTCAAAAGATCAATGTTGATGAATTGAACGTTATTGCCGAAAAAGTAAGAGCGAGAGGATTTGATGTTTCGGTGGCAGGATAAATAAATGTGCTAATTATTTAATATGCCAATGTGCCAATATTCTTTTCTGGTTATTTTCATTAGCATATTGGCACATTATAAATTGGCATATTATGAAGATTTTAGTTTGCCCACTTAATTGGGGATTAGGTCATGCCACGCGCTGTGTACCAATTATCCGGAAACTTATTACTGAAGGGCATGAGGTGATAGTGGTGGCCGATGGTTATCCATTGGCTTTTCTTCAGCAGGAGTTTTCTTTCCTTCGTTTTATTGAATTTCCATCCTATTCAGTGTATTATGCATCCGGAAAATCGCAGGTGGGAGCGATGCTGTTCAATTTTCCCAATATCATTCGTGGCATTATTCGGGAGCATCTTTGGCTGAGAGATTTATTGAGAACTGAGCATTTCGATCAGGTTATTTCCGATAATCGTTTCGGAATGTGGAATCCACGTGTTCATTCTGTTTATATGACGCATCAGTTGATGGTGAAAATGCCTGCAAATCTGATTTTTCTTGAACCGCTTGTTCATCATATTCATAAAGCCTTTATCCATCGGTATGACGAATGTTGGATTCCCGATCGTGCTGAAAATGGTGGTTTATCGCGAGATTTGGCACATAAATATCCGCTGCCCCGCAATGCGAAATTTATCGGAACACTTTCGCGTTTTCAGGGGATGGAAAAAACAGTTCCAAACACAGCATTTGATGTGGTGGCAGTTGTTTCGGGAGTTGAACCTCAACGGACTATTTTTGAAAGTAACCTGATATTGAAATTTAAAAACGGAGCTGAAAAAGTATTAATTGTTCGCGGTCAACCACAAGTTGAAAAGATTGAAAAGCAAGTTGGAAATATCACTCTTGTTTCACATTTATGCGATCCTGAATTAGCAGCAGTTTTGCTTGGATCAAAAAAGATTATTTGTCGCTCCGGATATTCAAGCATAATGGATTTGGATGCCCTGAATTGCCTCGGTAAAGCTGAATTAATTCCTACACCGGGACAAACTGAGCAGGAATACCTTTACTCAGTTCATAGTTGACAGTGAACAGTTATCAGTTAAGGTATTTTTATCAACTATGAACAATTAGCTAACTCGGTGTATATCGGCAAATGTTCGTTTGACTCCCTTTTTGTAATGGACATCGGCATATCCGAAAATAACAAACAATCCTTCACGGGACGGATATTTAATACCCCATTTTTCGCGGAAAAGTCGGGCTTTCTTCCCGTTCTGAATAAACGGATGAACAGCACCGAGCATACAAGTTCCAAGACCAAGGCTTTCACCGGCAAGCATGGCGTAAGTAGCTGCAATAATAGGATCGGCAGGGTCGGTATAAGGTGAGCCATAGAAATACATCGCAAGCGGTGCATCGTAATTTATCCAGTTTTCACCTTTTTCCATGCTGTCAACATATATTTCAAACACCGGTTTGATAAATTCGTGCATCATTTCATCGTTCGCCTTCCCCCAGAATGGTCGCATTAACGTCATAAACCAGTTGGAAGCCATCCAACGGATACTTTTCAGATAGACTGAAAATCCTTCCGCAAAAGCACGAACCTGTTTTTTATTTTCAAACACAATGACATGAACATCTGAAGGAGGAAGTCCCATTGGAGCTGTTTGAGCAGCTTCGAGAATTTGATTGATTTTTTCAGATTCTACAGTTTTATCTTTAAACGTTCGTATACTACGTCGCCGCTGAAGTAATGCCAATAAACTGTCGAATGTCGGAACTGATTCTTTATCCGGTAAATCGAATAACTGAATAGGTGATAATGTACGACCTTCGACTGCAATAGCTCCTGTGGGACATGCCATCATGCACTGACCGCAGGCTACACAGCCGAAAATACTATTTTTGGAAATCACCGCTTTATGATCGACAAGCTCAAACCCAAAATCAGAGCAAACTTTCACACAATGTCCACAACCGTCGCATTTAAGGGTATTAATAAAGATGCGTCCGGGTTCTTTGGTTCGGGATGTAGGAATTGCCATAACATAAGAATTAATCTACAAATTTAATTGATTTCGTTGAAATAAAAAAACCGTTGAAAAATTAATTCCAACGGTTTCTGCAAAAAAACAAAATCTATCTATTAACCTCTAATCTATTTTCTTTCGTCATTTTTTGAGGAATTATCCCTCGTGTCAGGTCGTGGTTCTTTTACTATTGGTTGTGAAACTACTGGTTTCCGTTCTACAGGCTTTGGCTGTGTTACCTGTGTATTTGGTCTGTTTGTGTTGTCACGATGAATTGTGTTATTCTGATTTCCGTTGTCGTTTCGTATTGTTGGCTGAGTTACACGGTTAGTATTGTTTCCGTCCGAATTTCGGTTATAATTGGTCGGAGGAGTAGTGTAATTCGGAGAAGTTGAGTTGTTTTGATTCCGATTATTATTTTGTAATCCATTATTATTTCTGTTACCCGAATCATAGGGATTTGTACGGTTTTGATAATTGTTGTCACGGCTTGAATTATTAGCCGGATTTGCATGATTCCAACCATTCGATTGAGAATTTCTAGTCCCATTCGAATTATTGTAATTTCTTGCAGGTTTTGTTGTTTCTGATGAATTTTGTTGGTATCCTGATCGTGTTGCTCCATTGCGAACTGCCCCGTTACGATTGAATTCAAAGTCACGTTTGTTACGCACATTATCATTTCGGCTGCTGAAAGTCCTTTCGGGATGCATGGTGGCATAATCATTTCGACTTAAGCTTGAATGAATATCTCTGGCATATTGGTTTCGTATGGTGTTGGAATAATAATAGCGGTGATCATGATTGATATGCCCATAAATATTTGATAAATAAATGTTTAATGCAAACGGACTGTGATGATGATAGTACTCAGGATAATATCCCCAGTAATAGGGTGAATGCCAGCTATAATATCCGCTACCCCAGAAAAATGAGAAAATGGAAGGTGTATAATAATAGGCCGGCTCTATAATATAGTTCGGACCATAAATGTAAGGGTCGCCGATAACCTGAACAGTAGTGTTACTGTTTTGATCTTTATCAACCACAATAGTAGCAACATCCTGGTAGACTTCTTTATCGAGAACCGACTGAATCACAACCACATGTGTGTTGTTTTCCATTTTTTCTACTACGCGTAAATAATCCACCTGACCATCATTATTTAAGTCAAGGTTTGATATTCCACTATCATAATCATTTATTCTACGTTCAAAATCTTCTAAATTCTTTGATTCTCCGAATGCTGTAGCTACAGCTTTCAAATCGAGATTATTACTAATATCATTGTTTTCAGCCTCAACTGTATAGGTTTTCTGTGCTACGCACTGGGTTGTAGTTACTAAAATTAAAACTAACAAGCCAACTATTTTTGTTTTCATGATCGTAAATTTTTAGTGGTTTATTTCTTTATTTATTTTCGGAATCAGATTTTATTTTGATAAATAATTCTTTCCAATTTCTGTGCCAAAAAATATAAAAGACTTTATTTGAGTATAATTATGTTGTTTGTTATTTTTGAATAATGCTTAAATATCTGATATATAGTAGAATAAAAAATGTGATAATTATTAGTTATTGAATAATAAAGTCCTTACTTTATCATTTCTACTTTTTTCTTACCTTTGCAAGCTAACCACATAATTCTATGAACACTTTAGATCTTCTTATTGTTATTCCAATTGCTTTAGGTTTTGTTTTTGGTTTGTTCAAGGGCCTTGTTAAAGAACTGGCATCGTTGGCATCCATTGTTTTAGGTATCTATGGGGCAAAAGCATTTGCTCCTTCTTTATCGGGATTTTTAATTCGGACATTGTCTTTTTCACCTAAAACCGCCCTTCCGTTGTCATATCTTTTTCTGTTTATTCTTATTGCAACAGTTTTAATTTTAATCGCTAAATCCCTTGATTCATTCTTCGAATCAATTGCTTTAGGGGGAATAAATAAATTATTAGGAGGTTTGTTTGCTGCTTTTAAATATGCACTGGTGGTTAGTGTTTTACTAAATTTATTTCAATCAATTGACAGCTATTTCTCAGTAATTAAGCCTAAGTCGAAGATTGAATCCATGGCGTATGCTCCTGTTTTAAAACTTGCTCCTGCCTTATGGGTGGAAGGCAAAAATACGAAAGTATTTGATTTTAAAGATAATTCCAACAATGAAACGCAAGAAATTCAAAACCACCGCTGATGATATTGAACTCTTCTATGAAGCAACCGAACTAAAAGGGAATTTCTCAAAATTCAGTCTGGAATGTGGTTGCGATGAAGCCGGACGAGGATGTTTGGCAGGACCAGTGGTAGCAGCAGCTGTTATTTTGCCCTTTGATTTTGAAAATTCATTGCTCAACGATTCTAAACAACTTACTGAAAAAGAAAGGGATACACTTCGTCCGATTATCGAAAAGCAAGCATTGGCGTGGGCAGTTGCTGAAGTTGATAATTATGAAATTGATGAAATCAACATTCTGAATGCTTCGATTTTAGCCATGCATCGGGCTATCTACAAACTTACTGTACGACCTGAATTTATTATTGTAGATGGAAATAAATTCAAACAATACTCCGATATTCATCATCAAACTATTGTAAAAGGTGACAGTAAATATCTTTCTATTGCTGCCGCCTCCGTACTTGCCAAAACTCACCGTGATGAAATTATGCAGGCTTTACACGCTGAATTTCCGGTTTACGATTGGGACAAAAATAAAGCTTATCCAACTCCAAAACACCGTGAAGGTATCATAAAATTTGGAACTACGTCTTATCACCGAATGACTTATGATTTGTTAGGAGACAGGAAATTGGAAGAGAAGGATAGACGGCAGAAAAATAAATAACTTTATAATCTTTTTTTTCAAACTCAGAAAGGATACCCAATGGCAAAATGCAATGCAAAATCGTCATTGAAATTGGGGTTCAATCGCCATTTATCATTACGACTTGAAATTGCCGGATTGAATAATTTCACACCTAAGTCGACACGCGCAATAAAGAATGAGAAGTCGAAACGAACTCCTGCTCCGTATGCAATTGCAATCTGATTCATAAAGGTATCGAAATGGAATGTGCCGCCTTTTTGAGTATCGTAATCTTTTATCGTCCAGATATTTCCGGCATCCAGAAATAGCGCACCTTCCATTAACCAGAATAGTTTGGCACGATATTCCAAGTTCATATCCAGTTTAATATCTCCAACCTGATTAAAATCACGTGGTAAATCAATCCGTTTGTATATGCCAGGACCCAATGTGCTTTCACTCCAACCCCTGATGCTATTGGCGCCACCGCTGTAAAAACGTTTCTCAAAAGGAATTACATCGCCATTTCCGTAGGGGACTCCCAAGCCAAGACCTAAATGATATACAAACCGGTCACCTTTATCGAAAATCTGGTGATGCGTGATATTGTATTCCGCTTTGACATATTGTGCAAATCGCACATTAAAAAGTTTATAATAACCCGCTGTGTCAGGTTTGCTAAATAAATGACTTAATCCGTTTAAACCATTCCCTGCTGTTTCAATGGAATAACGTGCTACCGAATAATTCTGGTATGGGCGATTAGCATTATACGTTGAATAAGTACCATTATAACCCATTCGCCAGATAAGATGGTCGATGTAGTTGTACGGATTGAATACCGGTTTTAGCGGATTCAGAAAACTATCACGAAAAGCCGTTTGAATATCGGGGAAATGTACGTAGCTTAAATCAAAAAGTTGGAAATTATGACGATATCTACCCCTTACCCATGAGTAATTAACCCCTGCTCCAACATTAGTAGTTGTAAATTCACCCGGCCTGAATTGATAACTGAAAGCACTCGTTAACTCAGTGTTGGCATGTATGCTTCGTTTAAATTCATAACTTCCAACGGGTAACATGAATCGTGGGAATTTAAGCCCAACCTGAGCACCATATTCCTGAGCCCATACACCGTCTTGCCATTCGGCTGCACCCCGCAACAACAATGATAAAGTCTCTGCACCTTTAAATACATTTCGGTTCGTAGAATTTACATTTATCGCTCCACCCCAGTAGCCAGCAGTATAGGTTCCTTCCATTTCGGCCGAAAGTGAAACAGCTTTAGACGGAATTACTATAATATAGCAATCCAACGAATTGTTTTCAGCCTCCTTAAAGCTAATATTCACATATTTAATTGGACCAAGTGCGTTCAATGCCGAATAAGTTTTTTCAACTGTTTCATCGCTGTAAAGTGATTTTGGGTTTATATAAGTGTTTTGAACTAAAGCATCCAGCGTAAGAATTCGTTTTTTTGGATTTACTAACATAAAATCCCGAAAATGAAGTGTGTCCAATTCCACTTTGGTCGCCAAATCGGTTGTAATATTTGCATCGGTATTGGTGTAAAATACTACCTTTCGAATAGTGAACTGTTTGAAAATGATTTTATTGACAGAATCTAACGATCGCTTTAAATAATCGCGTAATTCGAGCGTAACATTTACCCGATGAGAATTTAGTGAACTATCTGCGCTGTATGAAAGAAATTCTTTGTTGAAATTATAGTATCCTTTTTGTCTGAAACGAGTACATACTCGCTCTCTTTCAGCGTTTAAAATATCAGCATCAAACAGTATTCCCGGCTTGATAAGTGTTTTTGATGTGTCAGAGGCTATTTCGTTCAGGAATTCATTTTTTAGATCAATTTTGTAATTCTGAATACTATAAGGTTTATTCGAATTAACCACATATTCTATACTTGCTTTTTTGCCACTAATGCTAATATTACTATGCACTTTGGCATTACTATATCCTTTGTTTTCAAGTAATCGCTGTAATTGCTGAACGGTTAGGGAAGTAAGTGCAGTATTATAAATTACCGGTGGATCACCGATTTTATGTAGAGTTCTGTTTAAAAAACGATTGAATCTTTTTATTGTATCTTTTGGCGCCCAATTGTATAGACCTAATTGCATACGCCATGCTCCGAAAACAGCTGCATTCGGGGTTTGACGAATGTATTCTTTTAAGTCGTCACGCTTAACATCTTTGTTGTCGGATTTGATGGTTACTTTGTCCAGCAGATATTCACCATCGGGTACAAATTTAGTAGTGTTACATGCCGAAATCAGCAAAATAGCCACCAGAAAAACCATATAACCACGCAACTTCATATAGGTACAAAACAAAGAATTAAAATTTTCTGCAAATATAGCTTTTTTTTATCGTTATCTTTAGTAGCTTTGTGTCTTTAAATTTCAGGGAAACTCTTAATTATTTTGGAAAATATTTTGGGATAATCTATCGAATCATGATTTCAAAAGCTAAAATTAAGCTCATTAACAGCCTGTTGCAAAAAAAGTTTCGGGACGAAACCGGACTTTTTGTAGCAGAAGGAACCAAGTTGGTCATTGATTTGTCTTTGGCTTTTGAGTGTTCAATATTAGTTGCAACCTCAGATTGGCTAAGTCAACACCCACAATTCAAAGCTACCGAAAAGATTGAAGCCGAAGCTGATGAATTCAATAAAATTTCCAATCAAAAATCGCCTCAAGGTGTGTTAGCTGTTTTTGAGAAACAAATTTATACATGGAATGTGCAAGAATTAAGCCAAAAGCTTAGTTTGGCACTTGATGATATTCAAGATCCGGGAAATCTGGGAACTATAATCCGTATTGCCGACTGGTTTGGCATTTCTGATATTTTTTGCTCTGAACATTCAGCTGATACATTTAACCCAAAAACAGTTCAGGCCAGTATGGGTGCATTAGCACGTGTAAGAGTACATGTGGTTAATTTGGGCGGTTTCTTAAATACATGTCAGTCAAAAATGCCTGTTTATGGCACATTTATGAATGGAGAAAGTATTTACTCTAAAACGCTGACACAAACCGGAATTATTGTAATGGGAAACGAAGGAAACGGCATTTCCAACGAAATTGAAAAACTGGTTTCCGAACGGTTGCTAATACCAAATTTTCCAGCTGGTCAGGCTACTTCCGAATCGCTGAATGTCAGTGTGGCAACAGCCTTGGTATGTGGTGAGTTCAGAAGAAGAATCTAAAAGGTTAAATGCATATAAGGCCAATGGACTTTTTCCTAATGACCTTATATGTATTTAAATTAGTCAGCACTATCCATTCCCATATCTACTCCGGCACCCTGCATTTTCTTTATGTCCTGTGGTTTCGGTTTCACATTCCCAAAGTTATATGTAACGGTCAACATGGCCATTCGTCCGTGGAAATATGAGTTTGAGTATTGCGAAAATCCTGTTCCGGAAGTGGTTTGGCGGTCGCGGTCGGAATTGAGTAAATCTCTCACATTCAGACTGACACTGAGTTTACGGTCCAAAAATGTTTGACGCACTCCCAAATCAATTGAATACTTAGCATTCTCAATACCCTGTGCAATAAGTTGTGCTGATTCGTATTCAGCCGTAATCTGACCTGAGAAAGTTTTACTCAACATAAAGTTAGCCAGAATATTGGCACTCCACGAAAAGTTACTTTGACCAGGAATTGGTATTGTGATCGATGAATTATACGGATTGGTATAGGTTGAAGAATCTAACTTGCTGTAATACAGGTTTAATGAAGTCGTCAGACTAAGAATTTTAAACAGTCTGTTTTTTGCAATCAATTCCAATCCGGCATTTTGCGATTTAGTAACATTAGCAAAGGTGCTTTCCATAATACCGTTGTTTATGAAATGAACATTCTCTATCACATTGTCGGTATTGTGATAATATAATGAGCTTGAAAGCGATTGAGCACCCCAGGCTTTGATATAGTTCAATTCTAAGGCCGATGAATATTGTGGTAGCAGGTCGGGATTTCCATACGAAATATTGGTCGGATCGGAATAATTTTTAAATGGATTTATTTGCTGACCACGCGGGCGGTTTACACGGTTTGAATAATTAAACTGCAACTCGGCATCAGCAGGTAAGGCATACGACAGATAAAAACTCGGAAAGACATGAAATACTGGAATTGAGTTGATATTCTGAACATTTACCGGCAAAATATAGCTCGTTCGTGTGCTGTCCGACGATTGTTTAGTCAGGTTCTCAGCACGTAAACCTACCTGAAAAGTGAATTTATCTATTTTGCTACCGTAGGTTACATAAGCTGCATGTACTTGTTCGTTGTAGTTAAAACTATCGAAATAGCCGGGGATATTGTTTGTAGTGTTATCTGATTTCACGCTGTCACCTGATGAAGTACTTAATCGGTTGTTAATCTTGCTTTCCCACCCGGCTTCCAGTTTGCTGTTTTCGTTAAATTTTTTAGTGTAATCCACTTTGAAATCATATTCTGTATTTTTGCTGTCAATAATCTGATTGATAGATGATTTATTGCCCGAAATTGAGTCGAACTGATTGTAAAATGTATTCCCTGTCCGGTTATGGTTTGAATATGAGAATGTTCCGGTCAGGAATGTCCCTTTTTTGTCAAAATCATGCCGGTAATCTAAGTTCATATTCAGGCTCGGGCGAGTTCCTTTTCCAAGATTAGTCATTGAATAATTTTTCAATATCGCAGATGATTGATTTATAAATAAATAATCAGAATAATTATCCTGATAACCAGTACCGGCCATTCCAAAACCCGAAAGACTCAGCGTATTTTTAGCATCTAAATGATAATCAACACCGGCACGCAGAAACAATCCTGAGAATCCCATGTTCATTTTATTGTTTTGGTGAAGATAAGTGGTATCATTGCCGTTTTTCCAGTTTTTTCGGTCGGTTTGTCCGCCACCCTGAAAATCCATGGCACGGTAGCCCAGATTCAGATACGCATCTACTTTTCCGCTATTATAATTGATACTTGCACCCAGATTGGAACCGATTTTCCCACCATCCGGATATGTCAAACCAGCCGAAACACTGCCATAATAGCCGGCTTTTCGGTTTTGTTTCATCACAATATTGATGATTCCTGCGGAACCTTCGGGACTAAATTTAGCAGAAGGATTGGTCATAATTTCAATAGACTCAATGCTTTCGGCAGGCATTTGCTGCAATACCTGAGCGCGGTTATCGGTGGTCAGACCCGATGCTTTTCCATTGATCCATACTTCCACGTTTCCATCTTTGCGAAGCGATACATTTCCTTGATTATCAACTGTTACAGAAGGAATATTTTTCAAAACGTCGGAAGCAGAACCTCCGGCAGCGGCAATATTCTGGTCGACACTAAATACCCGTTTATCGATATCAAAGTGCATTTGCGAGCCTTGGCCCAGCACTTCGACTCCTTTCAGCTCTTTGATATCTTCGGACATAGGAATATTACCCAGCACAAGCTGTTTCCCGCTAACTTCAACCGGTTTTAAAATGCTGGCATATCCTACATAAGTAATACGCAAAAAGTAGTTTCCATTTTCAACCGATGGAATCACAAAACCACCTTTATTATCGGTTATGGCAAGCGCCAACGGCTTTGGAGAACCTTTTTTGATAAGAGCTATATTCACATAATCCAACGGATTCTGATCACCAGCATCCACAATATTACCTTTTATGCTGCCTGAAGAAGCATAAGCTCCTGACACCGAAATCAACAAAACAATGAGCAATAAAAAAACCTTTTTCATCTTTATAAAATTAGTAAAATATCTATTTAACGCTTAACTTTAAGCACAGCCCTTTGATACAAAAAAAATGCCAGAGTTTAAACAACTCCGGCACAATTAAAGTTTTAAAACATTATAAGTGAATTATTGTGAATCAGAAATTTGGAAGCAGGTATTTCTCACGTGATTCGAGAATTTTATCAACCCGGTTTACTTCCAGGAATGTCGTTCCAAAACCACTTCCAAAGCTTCCGCTGAGGTAGCTCACAAAATCTTCAGGATTGAGCATTCCCTGTTTAATAAACTTTTGTAATCCGGCAATAAAGTACTTTTGGGTATTTCCTTTTTCAGCCTGAAATATCGGAAAAACGCCGTATGATAATGCCAGTTCACGAGTTGAACGTTCGTGATAACACAAAGCCAGAATCGGATTTGTGCTACGATATGCAGCCAAATGCAATGCCGTTTTGCCGCTAAAAGTATCAGTAATAATGGCTTTTGTTCCAATTTTGATACTAGCTTCGTTTGCAGCATTGGCCAAAAATGAAGTGGTATCATTGGTTACCATATTCACAGGAATGTCATTTTCAACCAGTTTGGTTTTCTCAGCTTCCTCTGCCACTTTGGCCATAGTGCGAACAGCTTCAACCGGATATTTACCATAAGCTGTTTCGCCACTTAGCATCAGCGCATCAGTACGATAATAAATAGCATTGGCTATGTCAGTTATTTCGGCACGGGTAGGGCGTGGATTTTTAATCATGGTGTGAAGCATCTGTGTTGCCACAATAACCGGCTTACGAGCCACTACACATTTACGAATAAGACGACGCTGAATGCCCGGAATTTTTTCCTGAGCTACTTCAATCCCGAGGTCACCACGCGCTATCATTACTCCATAAGTATGTTCCAGAATTTCATCAATATTGTCAACACCTTCCTGATTCTCTATTTTAGAAATAATTTTTATATCGCTGTTATGTTCATCCAGAATTTTGTGAATATCAAGCAAATCCTGTTTGTTTCGCACAAATGAGTGAGCGATAAAGTCTAACTCATTTTCAATGGCAAATATGATATTTTTTTTGTCCTTTTCGGTAAGCGATGGTAGGTTAATACGAACGCCGGGAACGTTCACACTTTTGCGACTACCCAACACGCCATCATTCAACACCTTACAATATAACGCTTCATTGTCTTTAGATTCTACCTTCAGGTCAATTTCACCATCATCAAACAAAATATCAT
Organism: uncultured Bacteroidales bacterium; assembly: GCA_903901975.1. Lineage (GTDB taxonomy): Bacteria > Bacteroidota > Bacteroidia > Bacteroidales > Paludibacteraceae > Paludibacter. The sequence continues at coordinate 24,090 of CAIUTB010000094.1, read as the reverse complement.
CGTCCACATGCAAATCACGGACAAAATGAGGATAATTTACGGCTATACAATCCCGGGTTGAGATTAGGTCCGGGTTTCCAACCACTTTGACCACATCGCCGGTATGAAGTTCAATTTCATTATTTTCGGCCACGGTAGTTCTCACTTCCGGTCCTTTAGTGTCCATTAAAATGGCTATTTGATTACTTACAGCACGAACATTATTTATGATTTTCAAAAATCCCTCTTCCTGTAAGTGAGCAGAGTTGAGGCGTACTACGTTCATTCCTTCGTCAAAAAGTGACTGAATAAAATCTACTTCACAGTTTTTGTCGCTTATTGTTGCAACTATTTTAGTGTATTTCGACATACAAATTAAAAAAAATTAGTTTAGTGATGAATATTTCTGATGCATTGAAAATGTATCAGAATTTTAATATGGCATCAACTGCCAACCGATAGGAATCCATTCCGAAGCCGACGATACAACCTTTGCAGACTTCTGATAAGAATGAATGGTGACGATATTCTTCGCGTTTAAAAACGTTAGAAATATGTACTTCTATAACGGGAACCGAGATGGAGCGAATTGCATCGGCAATAGCGATAGAAGTATGGGTATATGCACCGCCATTGAGTACGATTCCATCGTAACTGAATCCTACTTCCTGTATTTTGTCAATGATTGCACCTTCCGTATTAGACTGAAAATAATCTAGTTGAGCTTCAGGATAGGCTGATTTTAATTCTTCCAGATAAGTCTCGAAACTTTGACTTCCATACACCGATGGTTCACGTTTTCCCAGTAAATTCAGGTTAGGTCCGTTTATAATTTGTATTCGTTTCATATCGTCTGTTTTTTAGCTTTGAAAATATTACGAATAGTAATGTAAAGTATATATAGTGAAGGGATTAAGCAAACGCCATTGGCCAGAATCATGGGTAAATTTAGCAGAAAAACTCCGTAAAGAAACCATAGCAGGATTCCAAATGTCATAATACAGTACATTCCCAACGAAATACTCTCTGTATCACCGGTTTTAATTACTTTTATGGCCTGTGGAAACTGGGCTGTTGCAGTACAGAATCCCGCTAAATAACCGATAACTACTATATCAAATGTCATAGTTTATATTTTTTGCAAAAGTAGCAAAAATATACGACTTGCACAAAAACACTCTAAATGTGTAGTGTTTAATCACGTTCAGGTTACAGTAATTATTAATTATAAGTGTTTAACTAGTAGCAAGATCATTCTAAATTATTAATTTAATCGTATTTTTTTTTCATACACATTTAATAGCAAATCCAAAAATTTAAAATCCGGAAATGTCGAAAAAGAATATAATTAATAGGATTTGGTATTAAAACTAACAGAAATACTCAACTTTCAAACGTTTGCGATTAAAAACGAGCTACATCGTATTGATTTGAATTTCTGCTAGCAATTACAGACTTATATTTGTAATCCAAACTCCTTTAATCCAATATTTATGACTCCTATTTTATTTCGTCGCTTTTACTTCGCAGTTTTTTTTATCTTTCTTTTCTTTTCGGTGTCATCTCAAAAAATTCACACCACCTACCTTTGGCACATGGATCAACCCGATTACTGGGCTGATAAAAGCATTGACAAACCTGATTCAAAACAATATGCAGAAGAATCGCAACGTTTGAAGTCAAACGGAGCTAATATGTATCCTGGTAGCACAGTTCCACATCCTACCAACGATTTACAAAGTATTTTTAATTTGGCCGACCGTATAAATGCTTATCAGTTTACGCCACGCGATGCTGTAAATAGTATCAAAGATATTAGTAATGCCGGTGCACAACTCAGCATTTCAGGCGGATTAATGGAAAACATCCAATCACTCGGAGCTAAAAATCAATGGGGTTATTCTGCCGGTTGGATGAATCCATACAAAGAAGCTAACTCACTTAAAACTTCCGGCGGCTTTTCCCGACTGGATATTGTTTGTTTTACCAATGACCATGCACTTTCACCGTTAGTGAGTGACAGAACGTTGGTAAAACAAATCAAAGCGCATCAATATGTTGCCAATAAATATTATGGTTACACTTCAAAAGGTTACTGGCCGGCTGAATGTGCTTTTTCTGAACGAATTATTAAAAGTTTGGTCGATTGTGGCATTCAGTGGTCGGTAGTGGCCAACAGTCATTTGGCGCGCACACTTTCCGATTATGTTCATCCTTATAATATTACAGGCAATATTGAAGCTCCCAACAAAGCTGATATTGTTACTCCAAAAGGAAACAACTGGTTTACGGGAACGATTGATGGACGAGGAAGTTTGCTGGCAGCACCCTATTGTTACCAGGCACACAAGGCTCAATACATAGATCCATCAACCGGAACAGCCTATAAAATAGATGTGGTACCCATGTGTAATTATATCAGCTATTTAGATGGTTTTGGAACACATGGAACGGGCGATATTTCATCCAATATTGAACCATTCAGCAATACCACCCAGCCGTCAATCGTTTTGATGGCACACGATGGCGACAATGCATGGGGCGGCGGAAGCAGTTATTATAACGAATCGGTAACCGGATTTAGCCATGCGGCTGCCAGTGCCGGTTATGAACCAACCACTATTCAGCAGTTTCTGAGCAATCATCCTGTTCCGGCAACAGATATTGTACATGTTGAAGATGGTGCGTGGGTAAATGCAGCGAGCGACTGGGGACATCCGCAGTTTATCAACTGGTTATGGCCACTTTACGACGCAACGACTTACCGATTCAATCCGGATGGCTGGACGGAAGATGCCCGAAACTGGGCTGTAATTACTGCCACCGAAAATTATATAACCATGGCTGAAGACCTCGAAGGTGGAAATTTACGCATAGATAAAATTGCTGATGGTGGCACTTCGGCTACTAACGCCGAAAAAGCATGGCATTTCTATTTTGGCGGGTTGAATTCAGGTTTTATGTATTATGGCAAAGCAGAAGATATGGAAGTGAAAGCCTCAATGACCGGAAATATTGCCATTAATTATGCTCAAAATGTGATTAATGCTCACTCAGGGGTTGATAATACAGCACCATCGGTTTTTATACCTCAGCGTTTTCCGTATAATCCGGGGAGTACAGGTTTTGGTCCCACAACCGGCTATAAAAAAGTCAATTATTCGTCAGATTTTCATGTATGGACCTATGCTTATGACGTAAGCGGACTGACATCTGTAACATTGAAGTACCGCACCGATTTAAATGGAATAGATTCGCCTGATAATGTCCAAAATGAAACATATACCGGTGGTACCGATGTTACATCATGGCAGGATATTGCTATGAATCGCCGTCCTATGGCTGCCGATCCAACGAATGATTCGGAATTAAACTTTTTTATTCTTCCGCAAGCAAAAGCTGATTTATGTTATGCCGAGATTAAGAATCTGAAAGACACCTTGGTAGATTATTATGTGGAAGCTATTGACACGAAAGGAAATGTGTTCCGTAGTCCGATTCAGCACGTTTATGTGAGCAATGGAAGTGGCGATAATGGAGGAACAAGCGGAAATGTGATTTGGAATCCAACAAGTTCAACTACAGCCAATACCATTACTATAAGTTGCAAAAACGCCACTGCTGCTTCGTTTTTGCATTGGGGTGTAAACAACTGGACAACCGCAAATACAGCCTATCAACCGGCAGGAACTGTAACTTCGACAGGAGGGGCTGTAGAAACTCCATTTACACTTGTAAACGGAGTGTGGCAGGTAACACTCGGTCCATTCAACAATCCGGCACAAGCTGTAACAACACTCAATTTTGTAATCAATCTGGGCTCAAACACCTGGGATAATAATGGCGGAAGTAATTATCTGATTACCTTAACTCTTGTTGCCACCAATAATCCCATTGGGCAAAATATAAGTAAAACTCTTAATGTAAATCAGGTGTACACTTTCACTGCAAACGATTTTGGATTTAGCAGCCCACTGTCAAATTCGTTCAAAGGAATAAAAATAATCAGTTTGCCTACTTCCGGTACACTTCTTTCGGGAGGAAGTACTGTGAGTTTGAATCAGCTAATTACCGATATTTCTCAACTTACTTATATTGCAGGAACATCAAGTGCTTCGTTAAATTTTCAGATTATCGACAGTGCAGATTTAGTGAGTGATGGCACTTATACGGCCACATTCACGGTAGGAACAGTTATTACGAATGGAATAAGCGTTTCGTTCAAAAAACCAACAGATTGGGGAACTGCCGGAGTTTCACTTTATGCATGGACAGGAACAACTCCAATACTGGCAGGATGGCCGGGAACAGCTATGACTGATATTGGAAACGGCTGGTATTCCTATACTTTTGCACCATCAGTAACCAATGTAAACATTGTTTTCAGCAAAGCCGGCTCACCACAAACAGTTGACATTATTGGTGTAACTCAATCCACCTGCTACCAGACAAGCGGTCTGAACGGAACTAAACTAACCGTCAGTACAATCACTTGTCCGGCTAATGGAGTTGAAACTCCACAGGCAATTCTGAAAGCACTTGTTTATCCACAACCTGCCACCAATCGATTTGTAATTGAATTGCCCAATGTAGCTGAACAAGGTAATTATAACATTAGTATTCTCGATTTAAGCGGAAATGAAGTCCGTCGCGAATCATTCAGCGGAAATTCAGCCGTATTTGAGCGCGGAAATCTGAAATCAGGATTGTATATTGTTCATATTATTACTGATAAATCAGGCCTTGAATTCATTGCTAAACTGGCTTTAAAATAGAAAAATAATTAAAATGTAAGTTTCAAGCATTTATCAAATTTGCATAAACAATGATTTTTATCATCAATAATTAGGCTAAGAAGCGCCAATATCAGAAAATTAAAATTAGTTTTGCAACTAAATTTAGTGAATTAATGGAATTAGCGTTTTTATTACTTGGTATATGTGCCGGCATTATGTCCGGCTTGTTTGGAATTGGCGGTGGTATCATTATGGTACCATCGCTGATTGCGTTTTTTGGGATGGGAATACTTAATGCCAATGCCACCTCGCTCGCAGCCATGTTATTGCCGGTGGGTGTGTTGGGAGTAATCGCTTACTATAAAGCCGGATTTATCAATGTTCGACATGCACTCTGGATTTCGTTGGGTTTAGTTTCTGGTTCGTATTTCGGGGCTGAGTTGGCCGTTACACTCGATGTGAAAATACTTTCGAAACTTTATGCTGCCATTTTGCTTTATGTGGCTATTGGATACCTGGATATTCCTAAGTTACTCCGTAAAAAAGGTCAAACCACACCCGAAAACCGGCTCATACCGGAAGCGGTTCAATATCAATTCTGGCAGTTTATTCTGCTGGGAATAGCAGCAGGAGTTTTTGCCGGACTGTTTGGCAAAGGGGGTGGACTGGTTATTGTGCCTATGCTGATAAAATTCTTTCGATACGACAATAAAGCAGCAACAGCTACTTCGCTGGCTGCATTGCAACTACCGGTGGGATTACCCAGTGTGATTGTGTATGCGCAAGCCGGTTACCTGAACTGGGTATATGCTGCACTTATTGCCTTAGGTATAGTGGGAGGGGTGTTTTTTGGAACAAAGCTGGCTATCAGACTTAACAGCTCCACCTTCAAGAAAATCTATGCCCTGTTTCTGTTGGGAGTGGCGGTGTATATGGTTATGAAGTATATTTAGTAGAGTTGGGTTTCGCGATTTCTAATCGCGGGTATTGAAGAACGCGGTTAGAAACCGCAAAACCCCTTGTTGCTGCACAAATTTCAACCTGTGTCAAATTACTTATAATTTTAATTATCACCACGCGATGAAATCGCGCGGGAGCAATGTGCTAAGCTGAATTGAGATAATACAGTATTATTTTAAATAAAAGATTCATAGAACCTATTAAAACAAGAACCCACCAATATTTTCTTACGTTATTGCTATTTGGGATGACATTTAACTTTAACAAAACACCCAATAAGACAATTAACAATGGTGTCACGAACTTTACAAATTGATTCATACTAAATATTATTCTAAAGGTTTAAAAAATCTGATACATTATCGGAACCTACCAATTTTAATTAAAAAAAATGATCTCAAGTAATAACTTCATACAATAATGTTAATCCAACTATTATTGCTCCAATTCCCCCAAAATAGCCACCCAAATGCAAACTATATCCTGAAGAAAGAATACCTTTATACTTCTTTTCATCACGAATTGTCATTCTTAACACTAAAATACCTATAATTATGTATCCAAATGCTTTAATAATTTTCATTTGTTTTCCATCATTTTAAATGTGACATTATCAATTTTTGCCTCTGCTGCCGCACGAATTCTATGTTTAAATCCAAATTATTTATATTAAAATTTGTTATTAAGCGCAATCCAAAAATGGATTTAAATAATTTTCTCTATAAGGGATTCTGTTATTTACAACCGCAAAGATACGGTGTATAAGTTTGTTCCTTACATTGTTTATTACTATTCGGTCTTTTTTACCTTGAGCAATTTTCCGAATATAATAAGCAGAGAGTTCTTTGTCATATTGCACAGCACATCTGGCACATTGGGTCAGTAAGGTTTTAATCTCCTTGTTTGCCAATTGGCTTATGTGATTTCCTTTGTTTATGCTTGTTCCTGAGCTTTTCTCAAAGGGAACCACACCACAATAACATGCAAGCTGCCGAGCCGTTTTAAATGCCTCAAAATTGTTTGTGTGGATTATTAAAGCAATCGCTGTAATCATTGCCACTCCTTTGATTGTGACTACCAACAGGTAATTTTCCTTTAATTCTCCCGATACAATAATATTGTGCATTTTAGTTTCTATTACTTCAATCTCTTTTTTGATACGGTCAATATCATGTTGACTGTTTTCAAAAATAAAGCGAGAAGTAGTATCCCTTGATATCACACGTCGCGTTTCCTTAGCAGAAACTTCAAGTGATACTTTATTTTTTACCAATCGTCCCCTATATGCAAATAACAGACGAAGTGATTCAATATCCTTATTTGCAGGTTTACAAGCAACGGCTTTATCTTCAAATCTCAATGCATAACGGGCAATTTCGAGCGAATCTATCTTGTCTGTTTTAGCTCGTTTTATGCCCCAGGAACATTTTATCTGCAAGGGATTTTCCAACCAAATAAACAGGTTCTTTTTAATAAGGAAGTCGGTTAATTCACGACTATAAAGACCTGTATGTTCTCCACAAAACAACCAGTCTTGTTTAGGAACATTCGATTGTTTGGTTACCCACTTGAGAAAATCGGTAAATCCTTTTTTCTCATTTAAAAAGATCGCCTGTGCAAAATCTTGTTGATCTATGCTTTTAAGCACAGTTACATCAAATTTACTTTTTGAGAAGTCAATCCCAATGAATAAAAACTTTTTCATACTTTTGTTTTTGAAGTTTTTAAATTTGGAATTAACCGAAAGAACTGCCTGTACTAACACCCTTAATAGGCTTCAAAGCCTAACATTCTATTTGGTATTTGCAGTTTGATCCTAAAAAGTCTGATTCGTGCGATAGAGATTTTTCTCTTGATTGCATCATAGTTCACTTTTTGGGATCGGTTAATTCCTCCTTTTATACAACAAAAGTAAGAAACTAACCTTTAAAATATTTTAAACTGCAAACTAAGGGAATTGCATCCTGTGGCAAAATTACACATTATTTTCTCATTATCAACACGCGGTTAGAAACCGCGAAACCCTATTAAAACTATCAGAGGATATTCCCACCGGAATATCCTCTGTTTCATCTTAACCCATTACCTTAATCCTGTTTTGGAGGAGGTGGAGGCAATACCTGTTTTTTACGAGCAGTGATTTGTTGGCTCAGAGTAGTTTTCAGAGCTTCGATGACACCATTCAGTTGATTTGAGTAGAAACAATAAAAGCAGGTATCGCTACATGCTTTTATTATTATATCTATACTTATATCGGTTTAATGCAATCTTTCCAGCCTTGCCGCATCCAGTCGGATCATTATAAACAGCAAAATGGTAAAACCCCAGAGCGAAGAACCGCCGTAACTGAAAAATGGTAGCGGAATGCCGATAACAGGCATAATTCCAAGTACCATACCCACATTCACCATCAGGTGGAAGAAGAAAATACTCGCCACACAATAGCCGTACACCCGGCTAAATGCATCCCGCGCTCGCTCAGCCATGCGAATTAAGCGGGTAAGCAGCAGCCAGTACACAAACAGCACCAGCGTAGAACCCCAGAAACCATGTTCTTCGCCCACGGTGCAGAAAATAAAGTCGGTATCCTGCTCGGGTACGTATTTCAGCTTGGTTTGGGTCCCGTTCAGGAATCCTTTTCCGAAAAATCCACCCGAACCAATGGCAATTTTCGACTGATTGACGTTATATCCTGCTCCCAAGGGTGCATCATCCATATTGAGCAGCACTTTGATACGCACTTGTTGGTGTGGTTCCAATACTTTTGTGAAAAGATAATCGACCGAAAAACAAAACATTACCGACCCAATGGAGAAAAAGACTACAAACAGGTATTTTTTGTAACGGTAGAAAACTTCAATTATTCCCCAGTAAATGCACGACGCTACCACCGTGAGAATAGCAACATAGTTATAATTCAGATAAAACCAGAAGTTTAGCACATACGACGCTATGCTAATCACAATCGTTCCAAGCAGCAGAATAAGTGCTTCTTTTTGATTCCGGCAAAAGAAAATGGCATAGACAAACTGAACCAACAGAATCATAAACATACCCATTACCATTCCCAGTGTTCCGTGATCGACCTGAATGGGAACAATACTCAGTTTGACGATTGTAATAAAAAGAGCCACGGCAAAAGTGCCTATCAGAAGTACAATACCATTCATTCCTTCGCGGTAGAGCATTAGCGTAAAAGCTAAATATACCAGGGCTGTACCCGTTTCGTTCTGAAGAATAATGAGTATAAAAGGTATGAAAATGATGATTCCCAGTGGAATTAAATCTTTCCATGTTTTCAGTTTATAATTGTAGGCACTCATATATTTGGCAAGTCCAAGTGCTGTGGCCATTTTGGCTAATTCGGCCGGCTGAAAACTAACAGGACCAAGCACCAGCCACGAGCGGGAACCTTTGATGTCGTGTGCCACAAAAATAGTGACTATCAGCAGCAAAATAGCTGCGACGTATATAAACCACGCAAAGATATTATACAGGCGTGAATCAATCAGTAACAAAATGCCACCCAACGCAAAGGCTGTTACAATCCATATAAACTGTTTTCCGGCACGTTGACTGAAATCAAAAATACTGGCCTGATCGAAGTTATAGCTGGCGCCGTAAATGCTAATCCAGCCCATAAATACCAAAACAACGTAAAAAAATACAGTTGTCCAGTCTAATGCATATTTTATACTAACGTTTTTGGACATTGGAATTGGTAATAATATTGGAAATTTGTTCTTCTAAATCAGTTCGTGTAATCTTGCCTTTCAGGTATTGTTCCACCATCAGACTGAAAATAGGTGCAGCATATGTTGAACCATATCCGGCATTTTCAATCACTACGGCAATAGCTATTTTCGGATTTTCGCGTGGTGCAAAACCAACCAAAATGGCGTGATCTTTTCCGTGACTATTCTGCACAGTTCCTGTTTTACCACACATGCTTATATCTGGAATTTTACTTGCCTTTGCTGTTCCGAATTCAAACACGCGCCACAATCCTTCGTTCACAATAGGGAAAAACTTTTTGTCCACCTTGGCTATGTGTTTGTTTTTCAGCATTGAGTCACATCTATTCAAATGAGGCGTTATATAATATCCTTGATTAGCAATGACACACATCTCGTTGGCAAGCTGAAGTGGCGTAACCAGTATTTCACCCTGTCCGATACCCAGTGAACGAATGGTAATGGCACGCCAACCGGTAACAGCTTTATAAACTTTATTGAAAAAACTCTCTGTGGGTACAAATCCACGCGTCTGTTCATAGATATCACTTTCTGTAAATTTTGCTCCAAAGCCAAAACTTTTTATTCGATCTGACCATTCCTGAAAATTTTTTCTGAAAATGGCATTTTTATCTCCATAACCGTCTTTCTCCACCGTTACTCTGAAAGCATTCCAAAAATAGGGGTTACAACTTTGTTCGATAGCACTGAGCAAACTTACAGGCGAGCCATGATGGTGGGTACATTTTACCGGCGACGATTCCGGTCCGCTACAACCGAACATGGTTCCTTCGTTAATTCCGCCCATTTGTTGGCATACCAGTGCCTGAACAGGTTTAAATGAAGAGCCGGGTGAATATTGAGCCTGTGTGGCACGGTTTAAAAGTGGTTTTGTAGGGTCGTCGAGTAATTGTTTATAGTTTCTGGAACGTTGACGACCTGATAAAAGTGATGGATTAAAGGATGGATTAGAAACCATAGCAAGTATTTCACCCGTTGCCGGCTCAATGGCAACCACACTACCAATTTTTCCTTTCAGTAACTTTTCAGCCAAAATTTGCAATTTGGAATCTAGTGTCAATGTCATATTTTGTCCGGCTTTCGGTGCTATATCTTCCTTGCCGTTTTCGTATTTTCCTTTGATACGACCTTTGGCATCACGTAATAGAATTTCCACTCCTTTTTCACCCCGTAAGGTTTCTTCGTAGGTATATTCAATGCCATCCCTACCGGCATAATCACCGGAATTATAATAATCATCCGCTTCAATTTTGCCACGCGAAACTTCACCAATACTCCCCAAAACGTGAGCAGCAGCCGAGAAAGGGTATTCCCGTAAAGTTCGGTTTTGGATATAAAAGCCCGGGTATTTGTACATCGATTGTTGAATGGTAGCAACATCTTCAATGTTAAGCTGTGTCATGAAAAGCTGAGGAGTGTAGGACGAATAACCGGGGTTTTTGTGTCGGTCTTTTATGTCTGCAAGACGATTTATCAAGTATTTTTTATCAATACTCAATGCTTTGCAAAATGCCACGGTGTCCAAATCATGAATTTCACGCATGATAAGAGCAATATCGTAAGCTGCTTTGTTGTAGACCATTAGAGTGTGGTTGCGGTCATAAATCAACCCTCGTGGTGGAAACTGTGTTTTTTTGAGGAAAGCATTGCTATCGGCACCATTTTTATATTTCGTGTCGATAATCTGAATGGTAAATAATCTCAAAACATACAAAACAATGACAGCAGTCATGATTCCTACAATCACGTACCTTCTGCTTTGAAGTGCATCGTTTATCATGGTTTACTTTTTATTAAGCGATTGTATTCCAAGAATAAGCAAAATAGTGACTGCCGAACTGAGAATAATTTTTGCCAACATGAGCCAAAAATGTACAAAAGAGAAAGCTTCGAGGAAAAAGAGTGTGAAATGGTGAATGAATACCATAAACACAACATATTTCACGTACGTTCCAACACTGAAGGTATAATAAGATGGTGTCGGGTTATTACCTTCGTCGATTGAAATAAACAGATTAATGACCGGATTACGCAAAAATGCTAGCATTACACTGGCAAAGGCGTGCATGCCGGGGGTATTTGAAAAAATATCGATGGTAAGTCCAAGTCCGAAAGCCAGTAGTAAAGCTGCCCAACGTGGCAATCTGACGGGTAATGAGAGAATAAAAAGGATGTAAATGTATGGATTGATAAAGCCCAGAAACTGGATATTATTCAGCACTAGTACCTGAATCAGTACCAGTAGAAGAAAGCGGAATATGTTTTGAAGCGCTACAGGCATTTCTTTTTAGTTCATAGTTAGTAGTTGATAGTTATCAGTTAGTATGTTGAAGCGGTTTTCGCTATCAACTGTCAACTATCAATTGTCAACTGTATTTATTGTTCTTCCGACTTTTTTTCAAGTCCTTTTTGTTCATTATAATTCAGATAATCAATTACTTTTACGTGTGAAAGTGTTCGGAAATTCACGGCCAGTTTCACTTTGATTTTGTAATAGGCATCGCTTTCCTTAATCTTGAAATCTTCAATTATTCCCACCGGAACACCTTCGGGGAAAGTGCTGGTCAAGCCGCTCGTAATAAGCGTATCACCGAGTGAAAGTTCAACGTGTCGGGCAATATCTTTCAGGTTTGCATAGCGGTAATCTTCGCCACTCCAAAGTAGTCCACCACTATAATTGTTACGTTTAAATTTACTGCTTATTTCAATTTTCGGATTCAGAATCGGAATTACGACTGAAAATCGCTTGGAAACTGTTTTCACAATTCCAACCACGCCTTCATCACTCACCACGCCCATGTCGGGTTTTATCCCATCAATAGATCCCTTGTTCAGTGTAATATAATTCTGAAGTTTGTTGGTGCTACAGTTTATCACCTTGGCTGATATAAACTGATATTCCATTTCGGGTGGAATGCGGAAACGTATGGAATCTTTAGCCTCGGGGTTCAAGGTTGAAAGCTTGTTCTGCAATTTAATCACCTGATTCTTAAGTGTAGTGTTTTCTTCCGAAAGGTTATCGTTGGCAGTGCGGAGTTTGAAAAATTCCACTACCGAATTACTCCATTCATACATGCCCGAAACCACCGAATTGCTTGAAGAAATGTAAATACTTTTTTGATATCCCTGATTTTGAACAATCATGGAGAGTGATATTATTTCCAAAAATAGAAATAAAATCACAACACTATACTGTATCAAAAAATTAAAGAGATTCTTCATAAATCCGTAAAATACGTAGGGGAAGTACTTATTTTCTAAAAATTCGATAAACACAGATTTAAAGCTGCATTTATCGAAAATTAGGGTTAGTTTATCGGATCATGAACGAAAATTTATCCACGTTTTTCAACGCAATGCCTGTTCCACGGGCTACTGCACGCAATGGATCGTCGGCAATGTGGAACTGTATGTTTAGTTTGTCAGTCAAACGTTTATCCAGTCCACGAAGCAATGCTCCACCACCGGCCAGGTAAATACCTTTCTGTACAATGTCTGAATATAATTCAGGAGGAGTTTGTTCTAATGCACTCAGAATAGCTGCTTCAATTTTCGAAATAGATTTTTCTAGACAGTGAGCAATTTCCTGATACGAAACCGGAACTTGCATTGGTAAAGCCGTCATACGGTTTGGTCCGTGAACAATATAATCTTCGGGTGCATCTTCCAGATCGGTTAAAGCAGCACCAACATTAATTTTAATCAATTCAGCTGTACGTTCACCTACTTTGATGTTGTGCATACGTCCCATATATTCAACAATATCCAGCGTCAGGTCATCGCCTGCAATACGGATAGATTTGTTGGAAACGATACCACCCAGTGAGATAACGGCAATTTCGGTAGTGCCACCACCTATATCCACAATCATACATCCGTTTGGAGCTTCCACATCGATACCGATACCGATTGCAGCAGCCATTGGTTCGTAAATCATATATACTTCCCGGCCACCGGCATGTTCACTCGAGTCACGTACCGCACGAATTTCCACTTCAGTACTTCCCGAAGGAATACAAACCACCATTTTAAGGGTTGGTGAAAACAAATGATTTTTAGAAGGAATCATTTTAATCATACCGCGAATCATTAATTCAGCAGCATAGAAGTCGGCAATCACTCCATCACGTAGTGGACGAACTGTGCGGATTCCTTCGTTTTCTTTTCCTTGCATCTGTCGTGCTTTTTCACCAATCGCAATCAGTTTGTCAGTACGTCTGTCTAATGCCACTACTGAAGGCTCATCTACTACGATTTTATCATTATGAATGATAATCGTATTGGCGGTTCCCAGGTCAATAGCAATTTCTTGTGTAAATGAAAATAGTCCCATTTTCTTAATTTATTTCAGGTTGTTTTATTTTAGTTTGTATCAGAGACGAGGCACGCCTCGTCTGTACAGTAATTTATCAATGTTTGAAATGTCTGTATCCGGTTGTCACCATCGCCACGCCGTTTTGATTGCAGGATTCTATTGAAAGTTTATCGTTAATTGAACCACCTGGCTGTATTACCGCCGTAATGCCTGCTTCAGCTGCAATTTGCACACAGTCTGGAAACGGAAAAAATGCATCGGAAGCCATCACAGCACCTTTTAAATCAAAATTAAATGTTCCGGCTTTCTCAACTGCCTGATTTAATGCATCAACGCGCGAAGTTTGACCAACACCACTGGCACACATTTGTCTGTTTTTTGCAAATACAATAGCATTTGATTTTGTATGTTTCACAATTTTGTTTGCAAACAATAAATCTTCAATTTCCCCGGCAGTTGGTGCTTTTTCTGTTACAACAGTCAACTCATTAGCCGATTCGGTATGCGTATCTTTATCCTGCATCAACACGCCATTCAGCAACGAACGGAATTGTTGTGTTTTATACTTGGCATCTTTGATAATCAGAATGATCCGGTTTTTCTTTTGACTCAGAATTTCCAGCGCATCCAAATCATAATCCGGAGCAATCACTACTTCGAAGAATATTTTGTTCATTTCTTCTGCAGTTGCTTTATCGATAACTGCATTAGTAATCAATACTCCACCGAATGCTGAAACCGGATCACCCGCCAATGCAGCATTCCAGGCATCAACCAAAACCGGACGCGAAGCAATTCCGCAGGCATTGTTATGTTTCAGAATGGCAAAGGTAATATCATCAAAATCATTAATCAAATTTACAGAAGCGTCAATGTCAAGCAGGTTGTTGTACGAAATTTCCCGACCTTGTAATTGTTCAAATAAATCTTCGAAATTTCCGAAGAAAATGCCTTTTTGATGTGGATTCTCACCGTAGCGAAGCACTTTAGCATCATTTTCACTCATGCGGAACCCACTTTTTTCATCAGCATCAAAGTAATTAAAAATAGCCGAATCGTAATGTGAAGAAACCGCAAAAGCTTCTTTTGCAAACCAGCGACGTTCTTCCAAAGTGGTATTTGCACCATTTGCTGAAATCATTTCCAGCAAAGGTTCGTATTGAGCTTGTGAAGCCACAATTAGCACATCGTTGTAATTCTTTGCAGCTGCGCGAATCAGCGAAATGCCGCCGATATCAATTTTTTCTATGGTTGTTGGTTCATCAGCACCCGCAGCTACAGTGGCTTCAAATGGATATAAATCAACTATAACCAAATCTATTTCAGGAATTTCGTATTCTTCAATTTGTTTTTGATCTTCTTCGAAATCACGTCGATTTAAGATGCCTCCAAACACTTTTGGATGCAAAGTTTTAACTCTTCCACCCAGAATTGATGGGTAACCGGTTAAATCTTCAACAGCTTGACATGGAATATTCAGCGATTCAATAAAAGATTGTGTCCCTCCCGTAGAGATAAATTCTACTCCTTCGGAATGAAGTTTAACTATAATTTCATCAAGCTTATCTTTATGATAAACAGACACTAACGCTCTTTTAATTTGCTTTTTTTCCATATTAAGTTTTTACTTTTTGTTATGGGATGCAAAAGTACAAAAAAATACTCGTTTAATCAACATAAAAAAATGATAGATTTTCAGGGTCAATATTTTTTAATAGCTTCATACAGAAAAGCTAATCTTTTGGCTAAATAAGCCATAATGTTACATATTACTTTTTGTCAGGTTCCTGTTTTTTCTTCATTCACTGATTTTCATAAACGCGAAACAATATCATTCTCGTTATCAATTCTATAGGTAGCAGTTGGTTCAACCGAAATTGAACTGTTCCCTTGAAGGTTTTGAAGTCTGAAAGTTCTGCTCTGAAGTATTCTATAGTTTTTACTCCCGGATAAAATCCAATGTGTTTGGCATAAGCTCCAAAGTAAAGAAAAACACCGTTCAGTGAGAATGTCGGCATTTGATAGCTGATTTTCTCCTTTGCTTCGGGTACAAGTTCACAAATCAAATTTTTGAGGTCGTTCAGTCTCATCTGAGTTGGTACAGGAAAAGCTTTAATGTATTCTTCAACAGATGAATAGATGGTTTTATTCATAGTTCTCAAAACTATTCTATCGATTCTTTTACGATTCGAAATGCCTTTTCCAGTTTCAACATTTCGGTTGCCATAAATTGGTAAAATTCCATCCACTCAATGCGTCGATGCAGATCGATACCTGGTTTTTGGGTGTAAATCCGGCAAACTTCGTTACCCGTTTCGCGAACATAAGCAAAATTCCATATCAATCCTTGCGGAAAATCCTTTTCCATCAGTACTTTATAGTTCTCAAATTGTTCGTATTTTTCGAGACGGGCTTTTTCGTCGTGGTGGTTTATTTCCAGAATCACGAAAGCACCTTCGCGTGTAGCATCAAACTTCATTTCCACACTTTTCATCTTCGTATTATAAAGCATAAACTTGCTTTTACGGCGTTTCAAAGCCGGGATATGGCTGCAATACACAGCAAATCCTTCCCAGAATTCTTTCTTCAGTTCTTTTAATTCTTCTTTACTATACATCTTTTATCATCCTAAAACTCATTCAACCTAATCAACTATTTTTTTTACTTAACAATTCGATACAAATTTCCCGGCAAACATTTTACGATGCCTTTAAACTCCATTTCGAGTAGCATGGAAGAAATTTTACTAACCGGTTTTTCTAACTGTATGGCTAATTCGTTGAGCTGAATTCCCTCCGTATTTTGGCGTAAAATGCTCACAATACTCTGTTCTTCGTCTGACAAATCCAGAAAAAGCGATGTTTGAATATTCGAAGCTGATCCTGAATTCTGTTTTTCCCAGTTCATAAATCGTAAAATATCATCAGCCGATTCAATCAATGAAGCCTTATTGTTTTTAATCAGGGCATTACAACCGGCCGACCATATATCGTTTACTCTCCCCGGAAATGCAAACACATCGCGGTTATAGTCGTTGGCAAGTTCAGCAGTAATCAACGCACCACCACGGGCTGCGGATTCTACTACTACTGTTGCATCACACAATCCGGCAATTATGCGATTACGTTGCACAAAATTCTGTCTGTCAGGGTTAGTTCCGCTCAGATATTCGGTGATTAATGCGCCATTCTGAAGCATCTTTACAGCAGTAGGGCGGTGTGCAGCCGGATAAATCCTATCCAATCCATGCCCAATCACAGCAAAAGTTGGCAATCCCACTTCAAGTGCAGCTTTGTGTGCACAGATATCAACTCCATAAGCTAATCCGCTGACAATTATTGTATTAGGCAGCAAAGCCGCTAATTCATAAATCAGTTTTTTGCAATTTTCTTTTCCAATTTCTGTTGCATTTCGGGTGCCAACAATTCCAATAAATTTACCAGTATTTAAATCAGAACAGCCTTTATTGTATAGTATTATGGGTGAATCAGGACATTCTTTTAGACGATATGGGTAATTGCGATCAGTATAATATAAGGTCTGAATTTTGTTTTTCAGGATAAATTCTACTTCCAGTTCAGCCCGTGCCAGGACTTGTTGAGATACAATTTCGGTAGAAAGCACTTCGCCAATTCCCGGAATTTTAGCCAGATTTTTCTGTTTCTCTTTAAAAACTCCTTCAACAGATCCAACATAAGCAATTAGGTTTTTGGCTAAAGTATTGCCAATTCCTTTAATTAGTGTAATGCCAATTTTGTATTTCAAGCTATCCTCGGTCATTTTTATTCTCTTCTACGGACAAAAATTTTATTGATAAAACCTTCGAAAATATGCATAAATATCCAGGCTGAGATAATGCCGGTAATATTTGCCAGAAAATCAAACCAACTTCCACCGCGTCCAAAATACAAGGGTTGAAGTATTTCAATAGAGCCACCGAGTAAAGCCGGAAAAACAAGATAGACTATATATCTGAGAAAAGATTGGGCACTGTTTTTTTTGCTGGCTAACCGAAAATCAAAAATTAACATGCAGCATAAGCCCGCATACATTAGGAAATGAATCAGTTTATCTTCGTTATCGAATGTTGGAATATCATTAAACGTAGAAGGAGGAGCAAAAGAAAGATATAAAATACAACAAACTACTAAAATCGATTTCCAGTAATTAAAAATGAACTTTTTCATTAGCAAACATTCGAATAATGAGAAATTAATTGAATTTGCAAAGATAAAATTTTACACTCAAAATTTGAAAGAATTGAGAAATAAACTTTTGATTATTTTGAAAGTTTAATTTCTTCACTCACGTTATAGGTTTGAATAGAACTGTTGTGAAGAAGTATGTAATTTCTTTCAACAGACAGTTTTAATTGTCCGGAATAGCCATCTATACTTGTGTAAAATAGGCATTATGAAAAGAAACTTATATCAAAATGCCAATTGTATAAATTATTGAAAAGCCTCAAATAAATATTGAAATTGTAAGGCAATCCGGAATCAACTATTTGCTAAGAATCCCTACTAAATAAGCTTTTCAGAAAGAAATTAAAATATTTTTCAAAGCTGTATTGTCAATTAAAATATTATATCTATCTTTGCAACCCATTTTGGAGAAAAACCAAAGGGATAAAAATAAAGCAGTTAAAGATATAAAAACAAAGTAAAATGCCTACAATTCAGCAATTAGTTAGAAAAGGAAGAGCAGAACTCATTGACAAAAGCAAATCGCCAGCGTTGGATTCTTGTCCACAGCGTCGCGGTGTGTGTGTTCGTGTGTACACTACAACTCCAAAAAAACCGAACTCGGCAATGCGTAAAGTAGCTCGTGTACGTTTGACTAACCAGAAAGAAGTGAATGCATACATTCCGGGCGAAGGACACAATTTACAGGAACACTCTATCGTAATGGTACGTGGTGGTCGTGTTAAAGACCTTCCGGGAGTACGTTATCACGTGGTTCGTGGAACACTCGATACAGCCGGCGTTAATGGCCGCACACAACGTCGTTCGAAATATGGAGCAAAACGTCCAAAAGCAGGAGCAGTAGCCGCTAAAGGTGCACCAGCAAAAGGTAAAAAGAAATAAGTAGAATTTGTGGATTTTAATATCCATATTCCTTTCAAAAAGAACTAACAAAATCAAGTTTAAACACTTGTTTGCGTTTTAAGGTAGCAGATGAAAGGTTGAGTAAATGACTCGGAGGAGTTGTTGAAGTAAGACTAAAGCAACCAAAAAAACAAAAACGGAAATTTTTAAGAAAAATGAGAAAATCGAAACCAAAAAAGAGGGTCGTATTACCTGATCCGGTTTTCAATGAATCAATGGTAACAAAATTTGTTAACCACTTGATGTATGATGGCAAAAAATCTACTGCCTTCGACATTTTCTATTCATCGCTCGAAACTGTGAAAAACAAGTTGCCGAACGAAGAAAAATCCCCACTAGAAGTTTGGAAAAAAGCTCTTGAAAATATCACCCCATTAGTTGAAGTAAAATCACGTCGTGTGGGTGGTGCTACATTCCAGGTTCCAACAGAAATCCGTGCAGATCGCAAGGAATCAATTTCAATGAAAAATCTTATATTATACTCTCGCAAACGCGGAGGACGCTCGATGGCCGATAAATTGGCTGCCGAAATCGTTGATGCCTTCAATAACCAGGGCGGAGCATTCAAACGCAAGGAAGATATGCACCGTATGGCTGAAGCTAACCGTGCATTTGCACACTTCAGATTTTAATTGAAAGCTATAATAAAGGTATAAAGAAATTTAAAGTAAAAAATGGCTAAAGGAGATTTAAGTTATAATAGAAACATCGGTATCATGGCGCATATCGACGCTGGGAAGACAACAACTTCCGAGCGTATTCTGTTCTACACCGGTTTGACTCACAAAATCGGTGAAGTGCATGATGGTGCTGCGACTATGGACTGGATGGAACAGGAGCAGGAGCGTGGTATTACCATTACTTCGGCTGCTACAACTACTTCGTGGGACTATCTCGACGAAAAATATAAAATAAACCTGATTGACACTCCGGGACACGTTGACTTTACCGTAGAGGTAGAGCGTTCATTGCGTATTTTGGATGGTGCTGTTGCTACATTCTGTGCTGTTGGTGGTGTTGAGCCTCAATCTGAAACAGTATGGCGTCAGGCCGACAAATACAGTGTTCCTCGTATTGGATTCATTAATAAAATGGACCGTTCGGGTGCTGATTTTTTCGAAGTGGTTCGTCAAATCCAAGTAGTTTTAGGAGCAAAACCTTGTCCTATTCAAATCCCAATCGGTGCTGAAGAAAAATTCAAAGGCGTTATCGATTTGGTGAAAATGAAAGCCATCTTATGGCACGATGAATCGATGGGTGCTCAATATGATGTGGAAGATATTCCTGCTGATTTATTGGAAGAAGCCGAAGAATGGAGAGATAAAATGCTCGAAATCGTTGCTGAATATGACGATGTGTTGATGGAAAAATACTTTGATGATCCTTCTACTATTACTGTGGAAGAAATTCAGGTTGCTATCCGTAAAGCCACACTTTCAATGGAAATTAATCCTATTATCTGTGGCTCAGCATTCAAGAATAAAGGAGTACAGACTATGTTGGATGCCGTTTGTGCCTATTTGCCAAGCCCATTGGATACTCCGGAAACGATAGGTTTTGATCCACGTGATCCTGAAAAACAAGTTATCCGTCATCCTGATGCTAAAGAGCCTTTATGTGCCCTGGCATTTAAGATAGCAACCGATCCTTATGTTGGTCGTTTGTGTTTTTTTCGGGTTTACTCAGGTCAACTTCCTGCAGGTTCGTATGTGTATAACACTCGCTCCGAAAAGAAAGAACGCATTTCACGTATCTTCCAAATGCACTCTAATAAACAAAATCCGGTTGAGATGATTTCAGCGGGTGATATTGGTGCAGGTGTAGGATTTAAAGATATTCGTACAGGCGATACTTTGTGTGATGAAAATCACCAGATTACGCTTGAATCCATGGACTTCCCATTACCAGTTATCGGTATTTCAATTGAGCCTAAAACTCAGAAAGATCTTGATAAATTGGGTATAGGTTTATCTAAATTAGCCGAAGAAGATCCAACATTTACTGTTCATACCGAAGAACAATCCGGTCAGACTATTATTAGTGGTATGGGTGAGCTTCACCTTGAAATCATTATCGATCGTTTGAAACGTGAGTTCAAAGTTGAATGTAACCAGGGTCGTCCACAGGTATCGTATAAAGAAGCTATTACACAACCGGTTCAATTACGTGAAACGTATAAAAAACAATCGGGTGGTCGTGGTAAGTTTGCCGATATGATTGTAAAAGTTGAACCGAGAGACAAAGATTTTGAAGGTGGAAGTCTTCAGTTTGTTGATATGGTAAAGGGTGGTAACATTCCAAAAGAATTTATCCCATCTATCCAAAAAGGTTTCGCAAATGCCATGAAAAATGGTGTCCTTGCAGGCTTCCCATTAGATAATCTGAAAGTGACTGTATTAGATGGTTCATTCCACGCAGTTGACTCGGATCAGTTGTCATTCGAAATTTGTGCTTCAATCGCTTATAAAAGTGCTTGTGCAAAAGCTAAACCGGTATTGTTAGAACCAATCATGAAAATGGAGGTTGTTACACCGGAAGAAAGCATGGGTGATGTGATTGGTGACTTGAACAAACGTCGCGGACAAGTTGAGGGAATGGAATCGAGCCGTACAGGAGCAAGAATCGTAAAAGCTAAAGTGCCACTGTCTGAAACATTCGGATATGTTACTGCTTTACGTACTATATCTTCGGGTCGTGCAACGTCTTCAATGGAATTCGATCATTATGCTGAAGTTACGAATGCAATTGCAAAAGTAGTTGTGGCAGATGCTAAGGGAAAAGTAGAACTTCTATAATAATGTTCAATTTTCCAATTCCCAATTATCAATTAATGGGGAATTGGAAATTGTACATTAAATAATTGATAATTGATAATTGATGAATCACCCGATAGTGAATGACTCTTATGGGGAGATTCAAACAGTTTATAAAACAAATAATTAATAAAACGACAATGAGTCAAAAAATCAGAATTAAATTAAAATCTTACGATCACAATTTGGTTGACAAGTCAGCTGAAAAAATCGTAAAGACAGTAAAAGCTACCGGTGCAGTAGTAAGTGGTCCAATTCCATTACCAACACACAAACGTATTTTTACTGTAAACCGTGCTACTTTCGTAAATAAAAAATCGCGCGAACAGTTCGAACTTTGTTCTTACAAACGATTGATTGATATTTACAGCTCAACCAGCAAAACTGTTGATGCATTAATGAAACTTGAATTGCCAAGTGGAGTTGAAGTAGAAATCAAAGTATAAATATAGTTACGAGTTACTGTATTCAGTTACGAGTAACTTGAACGGATTAAAAAATATGTTAGGTGTTAGGTTCTTGTAACTTGTAACACGTAACTTGTAACAAAATAAATAAACAGGCCGATCCCCCAAATTGGGGTTAAGGGTCATTAAACAACAATTGAAATGCCAGGATTATTAGGAAAAAAAATCGGAATGACTTCCGTTTTCAGTGCCGATGGTAAAAATGTACCATGCACTGTTATCGAAGCAGGTCCTTGTGTTGTTACTCAAATCAAAACTGTAGATGCCGATGGTTACGAAGCTGTACAGGTAGGTTTTCAGGTTAAACCTGAAAAACACACCAACAAAGCGGAAGCCGGAATTTTCAAAGCAGCCGGAGTAGCACCTCAGAGACACTTGGTTGAGTTCAAAGGATTCGAAAGTGAATTCAAATTGGGTGAAACAATCACCTGTGAAATGTTTGAAGCTGATACGTTTGTCGACGTAGTTGGAACTTCAAAAGGTAAAGGATTCCAGGGTGTTGTAAAACGTCATGGATTTGCCGGTGTAGGTCAGGCTACTCACGGTCAGCACAACCGACTTCGTGCACCGGGTTCATTAGGAGCTTCATCGTATCCTTCACGCGTATTCAAAGGTATGCGTATGGGTGGCCGTATGGGTGGCGATAAAGTAACTATGCAAAACTTACAGATTTTAAAAGTTATTCCGGAACATAATTTGATTTTAATCAAAGGTTCAGTTCCCGGATGTAAAGGTTCAATCGTAATCATCAATAAATAACATGGAACTGAATATAGTAAATATTAAAGGAGAAGACACAGGAAGAAAAGTATCGCTGAACGATACTATCTTCGGTATTGAGCCAAATGACCATGCTATTTATTTAGATGTGAAACAATATTTGGCTAATCAACGTCAGGGAACACACTCGTCAAAAGGCAGAAGCCAGTTGTCAGGTTCAACCCGTAAACTTGGAAAGCAAAAAGGTGGTGGTGGCGCTCGTCCGGGCGATATCAAATCTGGTGTTCGTGTAGGTGGTGGTCGTATGTTTGGTCCACATCCACGCGATTATAGATTCAAATTGAATAAAAAAGTAAAGCAATTGGCACGTCGATCTGCACTTTCGTATAAAGCCCTGGGCAATACGATTACCGTAGTTGAAAACTTTAACTTTGAAACACCAAAAACGAAAGATTTTGTTGCAATGACAAAAAGTTTACAGGTAGCTGATAAAAAGCCGCTAATTGTTTTAGCAACTGCAAATAATAACGTATATTTGTCGGCTCGTAATTTGACTTCATCGAAAGTCATAACTGTTTCGGAATTAAGTACTTACGTAGTTCTTAATGCCAAAACACTTGTGTTAACTGAAGATGCGGTTGTAGCAATTGAACAAATTTTTAAAGCATAAGGAGACAGAAAATGGGAATTATCATAAAACCAATCGTTACAGAAAAGATGACTCAACTGGGCGACAAACTGAACCGCTATGGCTTTAGAGTTCAAAAAGATGCCAACAAGATTGAGATTAAACAGGCTGTTGAAGCTATGTATGATGTAACTGTAAACGAAGTAAATACAATGGTTGTAGCGCCAAAGAAAAAAAGCCGCTTTACCAAAGGTGGTACTATCAAAGGTAGTACTTCAGCTTATAAAAAAGCTATCGTAACAGTTAAAGACGGAGATAAAATTGATTTTTATAGCAATATCTAAAACAGTAAGCAGTAAGCAGTAAGCAGTAAGCAGTAAACAGTAAGCAGTAAAATGCCGACTACCAACTGCCGATTGCAAACTACCAACTGCCAACTATAAATTAAAAAAATGGCTGTACGTAAATTAAGACCCACAACACCGGGGCAAAGACACAAGATTATAGGTACGTTCGACACAATTACTGCGAGCGCACCTGAGAAATCTCTTGTTGTAGGCGGATCAAAATCCGGAGGTCGTAACCATGATGGTAAAATGACCATGCGCT
>CAIUTB010000093.1 GCA_903901975.1 uncultured Bacteroidales bacterium | reverse complement strand
GCAAAATCAAAACAAGTCTTTTGGATTCATTTTCAGAAATTCGGCTATTCCTATTCCACCCGTACCCACCAATAAAACTTTGTCTGGGTTATAACTTTTAGAAAATACGCTCATCCCTTTATTGTCAGCTCTTCGTCCACTTTTTACTTCAATTCCAATGAGTTTTCCATTTTTTTTAATCACAAAATCGACTTCATTATTATTTTCTCGCCAATAGTAAAGTTCGTAGCGTTCCGAAACAGAACAATTTATCAAATGACTTCCAATTGCAGATTCCACTAATCGTCCCCAATCCTTAGCATTTATTTGTGTTTCTTCAAAGGTGTGGTTTTCTAGTGCGGTCAATAAAGCATTGTTATACACCTGAAATTTAGGACTTGACGACCGTTTGTGAACTACATTTCCGGCATATTTTTCAATTCCGCCAAGCAATCCGGCATCCGAGAGCAATTGTAGATAATGAGATAAGGTGGTGGTATTGCCTGCATCCTGCAACTGCCCCATCAGTTTTGTATAGGAAAGTATTTGTCCCGAATACAAAGCGCCTAACTCGAAAAGTCGCTTTAATAAAGCCGGTTTATCCACGCGGGTAAGCATTAAAATGTCTTTGGAAATACTGGTTTCAATAAGTGCATCCTTTATATAATTCCGCCAACGCAGTTCATCTTGTATCAATTGTGCTGCGCCCGGGTAACCCCCAAAATAGATATACTCTTCTACTGTCCATCCAAATGCCTTTTCCATTTCTGAAAATGACCAATGTCCCAAGTGTGTAATCTCAAACCTGCCTGCCAGCGACTCGGTTAATCCTTTTTGAATCAACAATCGGGATGATCCTAACAAAATAACTTTTATGTTTATTTTTTCACGGGTATCTCTATCCCATTGTTGTTTGACAATTTCACTCCAGTTGTCAATCTTTTGGACTTCATCAATGACCAACAAAAATTCAGATGCCTGAATGGCCTTCATTCTCAAGCGAGCAGTTTCCCAGATTTGAAGTATCCATTCCGAGTTTGAATTTAAAACTGCATCTGCCGATTCGAACATGTTTGGAATGATTGTTTCTTCCAACAGTTGCAAAACAAGGGTCGTTTTACCAACTTGCCGTGGACCAACCAACACCTGAATAAAACTTCTTTGCTCATTTATTCGGCTTGTAAATTGTTCTATATTAGATCGTTTTATCATATTAACACTAAATACTCAATAGGTTGATTAATTTTACTCAATAATGATTGCAAAAATACGCATTATTTGAGAATATGCAATGTATTTTACAGAAAATCTGTAGGTGAAAACCTGTCACCGTACTTATTGGATGAGTTTGATGATTTTCCGGAAAACAAAGATGTTGATTCTTATTGAAACAGAGAAAGAAAAATGTGGCCACTTTTGGGCCACTAATGGAACTATTCAACTATAAGTTGAGCACCTTCAATGCCAAAAAGCCTTATTTCTTCAGCTATCTTATTTACTTGCACACCATTGGCTAATAAATCGTCCAACTTGCTGTTTTTAAAATATGGATAGAAATGAGTTTGGTAACAATCCTTTAATATATAACGTTGCCAGTTTTTATAATCCGTTGAGTAATACGACATAAAATGTTCGGTCAAAAGAAAGTCAAATAACATTCTATTTTCGTTTCTGATTTTAACAAACAGGTTTTTATTGTAGGACAAGTTCATAAACTTACCGTACACATACATAAAATCGATATCAAACCTTCTTTTGAAAAATGGAACTGAAAAGGTATTATATGTGTGAGCAACTGCTAAGCGTTCTTCTATAGTAATATCAAATTTAGTTCCCGTCAAATACCGTTTGATGTCCGAATAATAATGAAATGCTTCATGTCTCAATAGTTCATACATAACGAAATAATGGATGTATAGTGCTGCATTAAGTCCTATGGGCGTTGAGGAATTAATGTAATTTATCAATGAAGTGATATACAACTTAATATTGTCCTGATAGAAGGTAATTATTCCTGGAGAGTTGTTTCCTACAGAAAAATCCATTAGGGTGTATGATGCCAGGATAATTTCATTCGGATCGGATTCTGCATTCTCACTGTTGTTAGGGTTTACAAAATCTGCGATTTTAAATTGCTTGTCAAGATATTTTTCAGCAGGCAAAATCAATTTGTTATCAATTCCAGAGAGGTCAACCTCTATCATTTTTTCAATCTGTTCCGGGCTGAAGATATTTTTGAAAATCTCAATGGTAGCGTCTTGGAAATTCTTGGTCATTCTCATATTCATATTGTTTTTTAACTGTAATTTAAAATGAGGACCAAAAATACGGCTATAGCTTGAAATGGTCTCAATATGAACAAATTAAAGCAGGTTAAATGATCTGGATTTAAATGAAAATCAGAGCAGGTGCACTGTTTGTCAGAAGTGATATAAAAAAGCACTGATTTCTTTCAGTGCTTTTTATAGACGTACATGAACTTAATTAATTGTGTCTTTTCAGTATTATTATTCTCAAAAATTGAAAGTCAGACTTTATTCAATTGTATTAATCGTCCCTGATAAGACTGCAAATAATTTCTTTTAGTAGTTTCGTCAAGGAAAGAAGCATTTATCATTTTCTCTACTGCAATTGATTTTGATACCATTAGCTCCATAATATCATTAAAAATCTTTTTACTAATACCTGCACTTTCAGCGAGTGTGACAAATTGTACACTTATTTTCCCTTGAGTCCTGTTTCTGGGTAATAGCCCATCATCCAAAGCAAAGTCTTTATCTTCTACGTGAATGTGGCTATTTAAAAGATCGTAAGCAGGACTTAATCTATAATCTCCCATTGAAGTTTCAAGTATAGAAAAGTTTTTAAAGTGAGCATCACCATTTGAAAACAGATAATTAAAGATTAGTATTTTCAATAGTTTTGGTGCTTCTAATTTGTAAGTAGATAGATATTTCTGCATAACTTGAAATAAATCTAAATAATTACCCAAATACTTGTAATGTTCTCCATGTGTTTGTGGTGTTCTTCCAGCCAAGGATGCAAAATCATCCTGAGCAAGTTTTGTACCGTCAGCTTTCACATCGAATCGTTTAGTGATATAGGCAGGAGTTCCGTTTTTAAAGAATATCAATGCATTTTCGGCTGTCTCTATTCCATATACCTGACGGGCAATTTGCATGGTTAGATGCTCATTGGCAGGCATTTGATCCGGTTTTTTGCCAGCACTTGGAATTGGTTTTAAAATATATGTACCGCGTTCACCGTCATTGATTAATCTTAGCTTGTTTTTTTCAAGAATTACTGAGAATTTTTCCTGTACTCCTGAAATGGACAACCGTTTTCGGTTTTGTTCAAAAAGCTCATCCGTCTCGGGATTGGATGCTGGTGAATCGTATGGTAATATATGACAAACAGCTTTAGCTTGAAAAACTCTTTTCAAGCATGTTTTACTGTACGTGTTGAACCCAGCAGCCAGCGTACCGGGACAATATTTTATTTCAGGTAAACTCATTATTTTTCTATTTTTACTATTCTTACGGCACCTATTGAGTCATTTTTTGCAGTGGTCATCAACAAGCCAAAATAATCCTCTTTGTCAATTCTATTAAGCTTACATACTACTTGCTTATTTGAGCCTTCAGGTAGCATGTTGTAAAAAAAAGGGAATAAAAATTCCGAATGAAACGGTTGTTCACTTTTAGGTAATGTAAGACTGATACTGGGTTTTTCTTTGTCATTCAACCAATCATCAAGGTAGCAGAATGTAAATGAACCATTATCGTGTTGGGTTAAGATGGCTGCTTCCTCGTCTTTAAATAATACTTTTGCTTCTCTCATTTGTTAGCAGTTATGTTTTTGAGTGTCAGACTTACTTCCATTCCAAGTACATCGGCTAACTTTTGTAAAGTCAATAGTGTCGGATTTCCTTTTCCGCTTTCAAATTGCTTTAAGGTCCTTAAACCAACGCCCGATAATTCCGCTAAGGTTTCCTGTGTTACTTGTAACACTTCCCTTCGCTCTTTTATTGTTTTAATCAATTCTGTATAGTGCATCATACGGCTCTTTTTCTTGCAAAAGTACAATAAATTCTATTAATAGCAAGAAAAAGAGCGATAAACAGCACTTTATTGCGCCAATTAGTGCATTTTTAATTTAAACACACCATATAGTGCAATATATCGCACTGTTTTGGTGTAGTTTTAGATGCAACATTTTTTTAAAGTGTGAACATCAACATATTCTAAATTGGTAATTTATATTATCTGGTTTTAGTTTCGAAAATTGTCAATACGAAGACTTAAGAGGTTATTATGACTTCGATTAATATGAAATTGAAAAATCTCAAATACTTAATTTCTCTTCGATTAAAAAAAGCTACAGGTAAGAAAAAAACAGCATGATATTTTCAATTTGTGTCAATAAATCAGCTAATAACAGATGAATAAAGTTTAATTTTCAACTTAATTTTATTCAAATCACTTATGGATGTAGCTTTTCTTAAATGTAAAAAGTTTGACTGTAAAGAACAGTCAAACTTTTTATGCTACATCTTAGAATGTGTATCTATCAATTTCTTTAAAAATGCAGATTTGTCACTATTTTATTAGACTACTACAATTGTCAAAAAGGAAGATTATCACAAGATTCATCACCTGATAAATTGAGAGTATGGTTGTTCCAATTTCCAACTTTTTTATTTGATAATGAAATAGTTATCCTTCCATATTTATTTGTACTGTAATTTTTCATAAGATAATCTTTGAGTTCAATAGCTTTTACCTCTTTCCAGCCGGTGAAAATAACTGTTTTCAGGTTTGGCAAATGTAATAACACAGAGAAATCATTGATATCATTCAAGTAATTCAAGTTCAAGTAATCAAGAGTTGGAACGTCAATCAGTGGACTGATGTCTCTCACCTGAGTCCATTCCAAATCAAGATATCTTAGTGGAAGTTTTCTCAAAGGATTTAAGTCAGAAAAATTGTTATTCATCCCGCCCATCAATGATTTTAGTTTAGTCAATTTTTCAATTCCTGATAGAGATTTAAAATGACAGCTTTGAATTTCTAATGATTCAAGATTTATAAAATCTTCAAATATCGTAAAATCACTATAAGGTGTCAATTCACCCAGTGGTATACCATCAAGGTTAAGTCTTTTTACCTTGGACCGAAGGTATTTAGGGTACAATTCTAACACCTGTTTTGCATCCGGGTCTTGCCAATCAGGCTCAAAAATATGGAATTCATCAATATCTTTAAGGTAGTATATCGGAGATAAATCGGATAGCACTTTTCGCGAAATATCCAGTTTCTTTAGATTTACAATTTCTGTAATTAGTTGATTTGATTCTTTTATCTTCTCAAAAATATCATTTTTTGAAAATCCTTTATCGTTATAATCACGACTTTGCAATAGATTTGAGATTAATTCTTCTTTCCAAATAACATCAAGACTATTCCACCACAGGATATCCTGATCAATTTTATCAGTTGTTCCTTTTCTAGTTCTCCTTCTCATTGATTATACTTTTTTTGTCTGTTGTTTTTCACAACATAATTATCTCTTGCTTTTATATATGACTCATAAGGTAAGTTTGTCCGGAAACATATGGCGTCTTCGTAGCAGATAACTTCTTCGATTCTATAACCTCCATATTTAAGCAGTATCTCACGCAATATTATCTCATCAGAATTTATTCCCGGATAATAAGCCATTAAGTCTAGGTTGCCATCTTCATTTATTGCTGCATAATCTCCAATGCAGACAATGTCTTCTTTATACACTTTCATATTTTATTTGATTTTTTTTTTGAAACACAACCAATAATCTAAAATAATTTCTTTCGGTTGTGCTTATAATTGTATATATAAAATCAAAAGTCATAAGTTTGAGTTTTTACGAAAAAAATTAATAGATATTTCAATTAGCAAAAAAAAACTTACTTCGAAACCTCACTATTCAAAATAGCTCATTTATTAGCCAATCGTATTCAATTAATAAGTGTATTCAAATAAATCTATGAACATAAATGAACACGAATTAAAATCGTCCTCAAATTTTTCAAAGACTTATTTGGTACGTTCAATAATTCGCCGTAATTTAGCCTAAATACACGAATTATGAAATCAGCAGTTATTTATTCAAGGGTCAGTTCTACTACGGATAGACAATCTACAGAACGTCAGATTTTTGATTTAAAATCTTATGCTCAAAAGAATAACTTTGAAGTTTGTCGGATTTTTGAAGAAAAAATAAGTGGAGCAAAGAAAAATGAAGAGCGAACTATTCTAATGGAATGCATCGATTATTGTATATCTCAAAAGATAGATACGTTACTAACTTCAGAACTTTCACGAATTGGCCGGTCAACATTACAGGTTTTGAAAACCCTGGACTCACTTCATTCCAACAAAATCAATGTTTATGTTCAGAATTTAGGGTTGAATACTTTGAATGAAAACAAGGAAATTAATGCACTCGCAAGCATCATTGTTACTGTTCTTGCTGAGATGGCTAATATTGAAAGGTCTAACATTCAATATCGCTTAAACTCCGGTCGACAAAACTACATTGAAAAAGGCGGAAAACTTGGCAGAAAAGTAGGAACTAGAAAGACTTCTGAAAAAATGAAGGAAGAGTACAAAGATGTTATTTCGTTTCTAAAACGTGGCTATTCGGTCAGAAACACGGCTAAATTATCTAACAATAGTGTAAGTACGGTTCAACGTGTGAAAAAGTCATTCAATATCTTATCGGAATAAAATTAAGAATAAACGAAATTATGGATGCATTTGAATTTGTAAATAACTATGAATCCTATTTGGATGAAATCTCAATAGTTATAAAGCCTGAACTAGAATCAGTTATTAAAAAACTTCGAGAAATTGATCCTCACGATTTAATTCAATCGATAGTTGGTTTTTGAACGAACAAGAGGCCAAAGGATTTGTATGGAGTTTGTTTGTCAGAAGTGTCAGGGAGATTTAGTAGATACTAATGTCTTAATCCATTAAAAAAAGTTGTAAACATATTAGCATATTTTGAAATGAAACACTTACACATTCAGTTGTGTAGGTGTCTTTCTTTTACGCCAGGGTTACGCCAGGTTTTGAGGAATGATTGAAGGAATGATTGAAGGAAATTGATTGGAAACGTTGTTTAAATTTAAACGTGTCGTTTGAAAAACTTCCTGAAAGGTGACAGGAAGTTTTTAAGAATATGATTTACAATGTTACTGTTGAGAAGAACCATTTTTGTAATTCGTTTTATATTCCGTAGGCGTAACTTTAAATTTTGCTTTAAAACAAGCACTAAAATACTTTGGATCTGAAAAACCAACCATATAGCAAACATCGGCTACACTAACATCATTCTCTGTAATAATTTGTGCTGCACGTTTTAATCTGAAGTCTTGAAGTAATTCTTTGCCGGAAAGCCCTGTTAGATTTTTTACTTTGTTATAGAATTTGGCGTGACTCATAGACATTTCTTTCTCAAGATTATCAACTGTATAATCAGAATCAGGGATTCCCTTTTCAATTTCTTTCATCAAATCATTTAAAAACTTTTCATCTGTTGATGTAACTGTTATTTTTGACGGTTCAAAAACAATATTATTTTGAAATAATTGACGTAATGAATCGCGATTTTTTATTAAACTTCTAATTTTAGTAAGTAAATAATCCGTTTCAAAAGGTTTTGAAATATAATCGTCAGCACCTGTTTCTAAACCTTTAAGTTTTATTTCGTTATCTGTTCGTGCAGTAAGAAGAATAACCGGTATATGGCTTGTTTCAAGTGTGGTTTTAATCTTCTCGCAAAATTCAATTCCATTCATTATTGGCATCACATAGTCACTCACAATAAGATCAGGCATTTTTTTCTTTGAAAGTTCAAAGCCATCAGCTCCATTTTCGGCTTCAAGAATATTATATTGCTCTGACAAACAACTTTTGATGTATTCTCTCATTTCAGAATTGTCTTCGGCAATTAATACTGTTTGAAGCTTAGTAAGTTTCACAGAAGTGATTTCTTCATTATTATCTGTAAAATTCTCTTTAATTACTTTATTTTTTATTGCCGGAATAGCTTCAATTGTCTGTTCTATTTTATCCAACTCCATTGGTAAATATACTGTAAAGGTTGAGCCATTGCCTTGTATGCTTTCAACAGTAATACTTCCTTTCATAACTTCAATCAAATCTTTACAATGTGAAAGTCCAATGCCATAACTACTATCGGTAGCACTTTGTGAATCATTGAAAAAGCGGTCAAAAATCCGGTCAATTTTTTCATTTTTAATACCAATCCCTGTATCTTTAACCCAGATTTTAGCAAACTTTTTTGCAGGATTACCCATTTCACAAGTATCAATGCCTATCTCAATATAGCCTTGTTTAGTGTATTTTACAGCATTTGATAAAAGATTGAAAATTATTTTAGCTGTTTTTTCAGTGTCGATATTAGTGTTTAAACTTTCTTTTCTAAAGTCGTAAAGTAAGTCTAAGCCCTTATCTCTCAAAATAAAATCAAAATGGTCGACTTCATCTTTCACAAACTGATTGAGTTCAACTTTGCGAAGTGAAGTTACAAGTTTACCAACTTCTACTTTACGGAAATCGAGTAATTGTTCAATCAGATATTTCAGTTTGGTAGCATTCCGGTGCACCATACTTAACTGACTTTTGAGCGGTTTGGGATAATCAGTATTTTTTAATATTTGCTCTAAGGGTCCGGCAATAAGCGTCAAAGGAGTGCGCAGATCATGCGAAATATTGATAAAGAACCGTGTACGAATCATATCAAGTTCATGTAATCGTTGATTGTGTTCCGCATCCAGTATGATTTGCTGTTTGGTTGCAATTTTAATCATTGAATAACGTGTGAAATAGAAAATGATTAATCCAACCGCTATAATATAAAATAGAAATGAGTACCAGGTTAGATAGTATGGAGTAGCAATATGTATGATTATATTTCTTTCATTATTGCTCCAATCACCATCATCGTTGGTTGATTTTACCCTGAAAGTGTATGTTCCATGCATTAAGTTAGTGTAAGTAGCGGTATGACTTCCGCCTTCCGTAATATTCCATTTATTGTCGTAACCCTCAAGCTTGTAAGCGTATTTAATGTTTTCGGGAGTCTGAAAGTTCATTGACGAAAAGTCAAACCTGAAATTATTTTCTTTTGCTTTGAGGTTGATTTTATTTGTTAGAAATATCGGATTTTCAAGTAACACACGTCCTTTTATGGGTGTTTGAGGGGTGATTTTTTCGTTAAACAGATAAAAGTCTGTGAGGGTTACACCGGGATTCAGGTTAATACTTTTAATCTTCTCGGGGTAAAATGAATTAACACCATTGATTCCTCCAAAAAACAATTCACCATCTTGAGCTTTAAATGAAGCGTGTTCAGAGAACTCATTGCTTTGAAGACCATCAGCAGCACTGTAAGAATTCATTTTTTCTTTTTCTGTATCAAATCTTGTCAGACCAGAATTACTTCCAATCCATAAAACTTTATTGTTGTCGAAAGTTATGCTTTGAATCATATTATTTGGTAATCCATCGGACATAAAATATCTTTTAAAAGATATATTATGCGAGTTATTGGTGTAAGAACAGCGGTTTAGGCCAAGATGAGTACCAATCCAAAAAGTGTTTTCACCTGTTTGGCAAATACAACGAATATAATTACTACTGATTGTATTTTCTTCTTTTTTATAAACTCTGCATTTTATTGGTTCATAAGCATTATTCAATGTGATTATATTCAGTCCACCTCCTTCTGTACCTACCCATAGTTGATTCCGTAGTTTGTCGTGATGTAAAATTCGACAATTGTCATATGAAATTTTTAGTTTAGAACTATTACTATTATAATTATCCAAGCTTATAACTTTTTTGTTTTTGAATTCCAAACGGTATAATCCGAGAATACCACCTACAAATACAATGTTCTGTGAAACTTTCCGACTGTAAAAACAAGCTCTGTTAATGTCACCAACTGCGGTAATCCGACCCTCAAGACCAACTAAATAAGTTCCTGTTGAAGTGCTGACAAACAAAGTGTTAGAATCAAACCATTCGATATGAAAAATAATCTGGGTATCGAATCCTATCTTTTTATACTGGCCAGTTCGGCGGTTCAGTAAGAATAGACCATTATTGTGAGTACCGATCCATAAACAATTGTTATTGTCAAGAAAAACAGAACGAATAAAATTGGAATGAACAGATTTTTCATTGTCAAAAGGTGGAATAATATAATGATTGAAGTTTTTTTGTATCAGATTTAAGAAATTGACACCACTACCGATTGTTCCTATCCACAATTGATTATCTGTTGAAGCATAAAGTGAATAAATCAAATTTGAATTAATACTTTTTGGATCGAAGATATTGTTTTTAAAGATATCTACCGGAAATGCTTTGGCTGATGTATATTCGGCTTTTATTCGTATTATTCCATTATCAATTGTTCCGAACCATAAATTCCCGATTGTGTCCAACGTCATTGATGAGATCCGGTTTGAAGATATGGCGCTATTAGATTTTGTAAAATGTGTAAGTTCAGATCTTTCAATATTATATCTGTAAAGCCCGTTTTCTGGTATATTGACATTGCTGAACCATAAATTATTATTTTTGTCTTCAATTATATGTGATGCGCCTAAATTTGAGAATTCAGGACAAAGCGTAATGAGATTACATTTCTTTTTGGATCTGTCGTAATGAAAAGCAAGTATTGAATTAGGAAGAGCACAGCAATATATACCACTAGAAAGAATGATGGTACGAGATATAAACTTGTTTTTAATATTTATACTTCCAAGTTTATTAATTTCTTGGATATTTTTCTGAATAGTTGTAATACTGTCCGAACTTATTTCAGTAAGAAATAATCCTTGATTTGTTGAAATCCAAAGTAAGGTTTTATCGACTAAAAGATGGAATATCTTGACAAATACTTTTGAAGTAATGGGCAGTTTAATTTTAAAAAGTTGTTGATTTTCGGTGTTTAAAACATTTAAACCGTCATCAGTGCCAATCCAGATTCTCCCCTTTGAGTCTTCGGCTAAAGAGTGAATCGTATTGTTTGATAAGCTGGAATATTTATTTAAGCCGACATTGTATTTAGTAATCTTATAACCATCGTACCGATTCAAACCATCAAGTGTGCCAATCCACATAAATCCCTGACGGTCTTTAATAAATGAATATACTTCACTCTGACTTAGTCCTTCGTTTGAGGTTATTTTATTGAATCTAAGTGCTTGAGAATATGTTAGTAAACACTGAAGAATTAGGATGAATATAACTAGCTGTTTTTTCATTATTACTTTAGTATTAAATTTAAGTTCACAAAAATACAAATACCTTAGTATTTTTAATCATAGACAAACTGAAATTTATCAGATTAGACAAAAATTCAGACATCTATCAACAATTACTAGTCCTTTATTGCTTTAATAATGGACTACTTTTGTGGCAATCAAAATACTATGAAGTGAATATCATTTATGAAAATAAAAAATTACGGATTGAAAATTATACTTTTAATTGTATTTTTTGCAAGGACGTTAATAGTCTCAGCTACTGATCCTGTCGATTTTGTAAATACGAGTATTGGCGTTATTGACAATCGTACAAACAACTGCGTGATTGGTCCAATGATGCCCTGCAGGAGTATAAATCCATCACCACAAACTTTACGTGACCCCAAAGACCGTTATGGTGGGCATGACGGTTACGACCCACGTTTTCCGGTTATTGGGTTTGGACAGCTGCATGTAAGTGGTACTGGTTGGGGGAGTTATGGCCATTTTTTGATTTCCCCACAGGTCGGATTAAATGTAGGAAAAGGAACGCATGACTCACCTAAATCAGGTGAAATTACCAAAGCTTATTACTATAAAACAAATCTTGACCGTTACAACCTTATAGCCGAAGTGAGTCCAAGGCACTACAGCGCCATGTATCGTTATAGTTTTCCGGCCACTGATAGTGCAACTATTGTTTTCGATGCTTCACAGAGCATAGGACTTGATATTGCCACCCAAATGGGCGGAACAATCTATGAAAATATTGCTTCGATTGATGCAGAAAAACGACAGTTTCGTGGGAAAATCAAAATTAGATCTGGCTGGCCCGAAGGTGCTTACACAGTTTATTTTGTGGGTGAATGTAGTAAGCCTTTTACAGAGTGGGGAGTATGGAAAGAAAACACCATTTACAAACAAACAACAACTATTGCTCGTGACGAGTCTAAAAATCAGCACATAGGTACTTTCTGCAGGTTTAAAACCACACAGAATGAACCTGTTTTGATGAAAGTGGCTATCTCATTTTGTAGCTACGAAAAAGCGGAATCGTTTCTGAGACAGGAACTTCCTGACTGGAATTTCGATAAAGTGGTGGCGCAGGGCAAAGCCGAGTGGAACGAAAAACTAAAAGCCATCCAGATTGAATCTAAGTCGGTTGATGAAAAAACGATATTCTATTCAGCTATGTATCGGGTGCTTACATTGGCTCGTGACCGCTCAAAGGATAATCCCAATTGGCTATCCAATCAACCTTACTGGGATGATAATTATGCTTTTTGGGATACCTGGCGAACAGCCTTTCCAATGATGTTGCTTATTGACAATAAAGCTTTGCTTGATAATGTGTTGGCACTGCTTGACAGATTCAAACACAACGGATTTGTGCGTGATGGATTTATTGCCGGACGCGATAAAATGGAGGAACAGGGTGGAAATGATGTGGATAATATTTTGACTGAAGCTGTGTTGAAAAATGTACAAGGAATTGATGCCAATGAGGTATATAAACTATTAAAATACAATGCTGATAATGAACGAAATGGTTTGCCTGATAAATTCTGGAAAGCAGATACATTGAGCAAAATGAATAATAAGCGCTACAAAGAATTGGGTTGGATTCCGCAATGTGTGATGAGTTCATCCAATACGATTGAATATGCTTACAACGACTTTTGTGTGGCGCAGGTGGCTAGCAAATTATGCAAAAATGAAGATTACAATAACTACCTGAAACGCAGTATGGGGTGGGTGAACTTGTGGAACGACACGCTAACGAGCAAGGGGTTTACAGGTTTTATGGATGCTCGTCGTTCCGATGGAAAATTTGCAGGTATTTATCCACAAAAAAATGGAGGTTCGTGGAAAACACCTTTTTATGAGGGAGATACCTGGACTTACAGTTTCGGAATTCCGCACGGATACCAAAAGTTGTTTGAGTTGATGGGAGGTAAAGAAAACTATGTAAAACGGTTAGATTTCGCATTCAGAAACCATTTGATTGACCTAACCAACGAGCCAGCATTTCTGATTACACGTTCATTCTCAGAAGCAGGAAGACCTGACTTAACTTCGTATTGGACGCATTATGTAATGAATAAATATTACGATATAACAGGGTATCCAGGAAACGATGATACCGGAGCTATGTCGTCATGGTATATGTTTTCGGCTATAGGTATTTTTCCAAAAGCGGGTACCGATATCTATTATTTGAATGCACCAAAATATGCCAAAACAGTCCTAACACTTGCTGGGTCAAAAAAACTAACTATTTTAGCAAAAAATATAGGTGAAAGCGTAGTTTACATTCAATCGTGCAAAATAAATGGAAAAGAGTGGACAAAACCTACTTTCCAACATTCCGATATTTGTAATGGAGGAAAAATTGAAATGGTTTTGTCGAAATTACCCACTGAATGGGGGAAAGAATAATGTCTTAATTTATTGATAATGAGAAATATTTATATTTCAATTCTATTTTTTGCGGTTTTTGCATTATTATCATGCAAAAATAGTGATGATGACGTTGTAATTCCTCCAACAACTATGATGCCCAATCACCCACGAATTCTTTGGGGAACAGACGAAGAACAAGCAATTAAAACTGCTATCGCTGTACCGAATTCGTGGCAAAAAAAAGTGCATGATTTTATTTCGGCCGAATGCGATAAGTTTATGAATTTACCACCTAAAGAGCGTGTACTTACAGGAGTTCGATTGCTGGAAGTGAGTCGAGAAATGAAACGCCGAATTATCTACCTATCCTACATGTATCGTGTTACCAATGATCAAAAATACAGGGACAGAGCTGTTTTGGAAATGAATGCGGCCTGTAATTTTTCGGACTGGAATCCCACTCATTTTCTGGATGTTGCTGAAATGTCTCTCGGAATTGGTATTGGTTATGATTGGTTGTACAATACCTTGCCCGACTCAACACGTACAAAAATAGTTTCTGCAATCCGTACCAAAGGGATTGATCCGTCATATAATTCATCTTATAACAGTGTGTTTCTAAATTCAACAAGTAATTGGAATCTTGTTTGTCATTCGGGAATTATGACGGCAGCAGTGGCTACGTTAGAAAAAGAAAGTGATTGTCAGAAAGTAATAAGTCGTGCTACAACATATATGCCCACAGCATTGGCAGCTTATGGACCGGATGGAACTTATCCCGAAGGCTATGGCTATTGGATTTATGGGACTTCTTTTGCAGTTGTAGGCATCGCAACTTTACAACATCTATACGGCAAAAAATACGATACTCAGTTGCTGCCAACATATTTTATGAAAACACCATATTATTTCGAAAATATGATTGGTTCGTCGGGCGGTTGTTATAGTTTTGGTGATACTCCGCTTAGTACCACAGTTTCACCACCCATGTTTTGGTTTGCAAAAAAGTTGAACGATCCATCGCTGCTTTGGATTGAAAAAAATTACCTCAATACCACCATTTCAAATTTAGATGCTTTTATGCCAATGTTGCTGATATGGGCATCGAATTACGATACAAATTCTATCTCTGAACCCGTTAAAAAATCTTTTTTTGGAACAGGCGAAGCACCCATAGCGCTTTTGCGTACAAGTTGGAATAATATTGACGCTATTTCTATGGCATTTAAGGGTGGTACAATGACTACTTCGCACTCCCACATGGATGTAGGTTCGTTTTTATTTGATGTTGGGACAACTCGCTGGGCGATGGATTACGGTGCCGACGATTATACAAAACTCGAAGCTAATGGTAATCCGTGGGATATGAGTCAAAGTTCATTCCGGTGGACGGTTTTCAGGTATAATAATTTGGTACACAATACTCTCGCATTCGATGCAGCCAAACAAATTGTATCTGGAAAAGCTACCATAACTAAAAATTCAGATCAAAACTCCAATTTTATGTATGCGGTTGCTGATTTATCGCCAGTTTATAATGGGCAAGTTGTATCGGCGCAACGTGGAGTAGCTATTGTAAATGGTAAATACGGGTTAATTCGCGACGAAATTGTGAATTTACCATCCAAATCCACTATCTTAGGTTGGAATATGCTAACCAAAGGTGTTCCTGCCATACAGCAATCGTCACAATCCATTTTATTAACTCAAGGCACTCAGAAACTTACGTTGAAAGTTGTTTCGCCAGCCATAGGAGTCACTATGAAAACATGGTCAACAGTTGCACCGAATAGTTATGAGGCTTCCAATGCAGGAACATATATGGTAGGATTCGAAATTACATTGCCTGCTGGTACAACAACCAATGTTAGCGTCCAGTTAATCCCTGCTGGAAATGAATCGTTTATAGGAGCTGACGATAAGATACTTTCAAATTGGGGACAATAGAATATACCGATTTTAGCTTTAAAAAATCAAATGATAAAACAAAAAACAGTACAGATTTTACTGCTTGGATTGCTTTTGCATTCGCAAGTTATTCCTGCTGAGAATACATTTAGTAAAAAAATTATTCAGTATTCACATCCTCGTATTTTGCTTTTAAAAGGTGAAGAAAAAACCATTCAACAATCAATTGTAGTTAATCCAACTTGGACAAAAATGCATCAAGCTATCATAAAAGCATCGGATGATATGCTTGATAAACCAGTGTTGGAACGTAAACTCGAAGGCATACGCTTGCTCGATGTGAGTCGTGAGGCATTGCGCCGTATCTTTTATCTTTCATACGCTTATCGCATTTCGGGTGAAAAAAAATATGCTCAACACGCTGAAAAAGAATTGCTGGCTGTTTCAGCTTTTAGCGATTGGCAACCTCCACATTTTCTGGGTGTGGCTGAATTGGCACTTGGTGTTTCAATCGGTTATGATTGGTTATATGATGAACTTTCACCCGAATCCAGAAATACAATTGAGCAAGCTTTGATTACCAAAGCCATTGAACCTTCGTTCGATTCAAAACAGGCTTCTATTTTTATTGGTCCCAGTAACTGGAATCAGGTTTGCAATGCTGGAATAGTTTATGCTGCGTTGGCTATAGCCGATAAAAAACCTGAAATGGCGGAAAAAGTGTTTTCCCGTTCCATTCAATCAATCTCAATTCCAATGAAAAGTTATGACCCTGATGGCGCTTTTGCCGAAGGTTATATGTACTGGCAATACGGCACTGTTTTTAATATTTTCATGCTCGATGCCTTGCAAAAAGTAGGAATTAATGATTTGAATATGAAAAACTTTATCGGATTTTCTAAAACTCCCTACTATTTGCAGCATATGGTTGGAACTTCGGGGCAAAGTTTCAATTATATGGATTGTATTCCTAATTCTATTTTGAATGCTTCACAATTTTGGTTTGCTTCGCAACTAAACGATCCATCTTTACTATGGGTTGAAAAAAGCTATCTCGAAAAAGACGGCTTTTTGATGCTAACCGATGGCAATGGATTACCATTAACCCAAACACAAGCGAAAGTAGATAAGTTTACTCAATTTACCACCGACCGAACACTTCCGGCACTAATGATTTGGGGTAAAGACATTGATTTAGATAAAGTTACAGCTCCCCAAAGCAATTCCTTTACCGGCAAAGGTGAAACTCCTGTTTGTCTGATGCGAACTTCGTGGACAGACAAAAACGCCATTTATCTTGGATTTAAAACCGGTTCAGCGGGCTCAAGTCACGGACACATGGATATTGGCTCGTTTGTGTTAGATGTAGATGGTGAGCGCTGGGCATCTGATTTTGGTATGCAAAATTATAATTCTCTGGAATCGAAGGGAATTAATCTTTGGAGTTTAACACAAGAATCAACCCGATGGAATGTGTTTAGGTACAATAATTTAGCACACAATACATTAACTGTTAATGGCAAATTTCAAAACGTAAAAGGAAAAGCAGGAATCGACAAGTATGGATTTAACCCGAAATTTAAATTCGCAATATCCGATTTGTCAAAAGTGTACGAAAACCAGTTAAAAGCAGTAAAACGAGGTGCAGCCATTGTGAATGAAAAATTTGTGGTTATTCAGGATGAAATGGAGTCGATCGCAAAAACGGATACCCTTCGTTGGACATCCATGACAGAAGCTAAAGTGAAAATTGTGGGTAAAAATAAATTTCTACTTACGTTGAATGGTAAAAAGTTGATGGTGAAATTCGAAACTTCAGCACCTATACAACTCAAAACATGGAGTGCAACATCGATTAACGAATACGATGCTCCCAATGAAGGAAAGAGTTTGTTCGGCTTTGAGATAGTGTTGAAACCAAATATGAAACAAAAGGTATGTACTATATTTATTCCACAAGGAGTGAGTGAGAATACAACTAAATTCCATCGTTCACTTTCGGAGTGGAAATAAAATAGACAAAAGAATAAAGACAAAAGATTAAATTATCAATTGAATATATTATGAACATTAGATTAACAACGATTACATGTTTACTTATTATTTGCAGCGCTTCGGCTTTTGCAATTACCAAGAAAGAGATTAAAAAAGACCTTAAACGGGTAGCTGACTGGCAGATTGCGCACTTTGAAGAGTCAGTTCATAAAGAGAGCAAATACAAGGATGCTTATCTTAAAGACGAATGGACACAGGGTGCACTTTATGTGGGTATGGTAGAATGGGCTAAACTAAGCCGTGACGAAAAATACTGGAATTTTCTGAAAGGAATTGGTGAAGAACTAAAGTGGAAACCCGCAAAGAACATATTTTTTGGCGACGATATTTGTGTAACTCGCATGTATTTGGAGTTATACAAAAAATACAAACAAGCTGAGATGATTGCTCCAACAGTTGAGCGTTTGCAATACATCATGAAAAATCTACCACAAGTGCCACTCCAAATGAATATAAAAGGCAATCAGGATCGCTGGAGTTGGTGCGATGCCATTTTTATGGCTCCTCCGGTATATTATAGTTTGTCGAACATTACAGGCGATGATTCGTACCGCAGGTTTGCAGAAAAAGAGTTAGACGTCACCTATGACACCTTGTATGTAAAGGTCGATAGCTTGTTTTGTCGCGATACCAATTTCAAAGGGAAAAAAGAAAAAAATGGTAAACAGGTTTACTGGGCAAGAGGTAACGGTTGGGTTGTTGGTGGATTATCAAATATAATAAACAATACACCGGAAAATGACCCTTACAGAGCCAAATACATTCAGACATTTAAAGAAATGACTACTAAAATTGCCACTTTGCAAGGCAAAGATGGTTTCTGGACAGCCAGTTTACTCGACGCCGCTGCCTATCCTGTTCCCGAAACAAGCTCAACCGGCTTTATGACTTATGCCATAGCTTGGGGAATTAATCATGGATATTTGGATAAGAAAAAATATACTCCAATTGCATTGAAAGGATGGAAAGCATTAGTAAGTGCTATTGAAGCGGATGGAAAACTCGGCTGGGCGCAAGCCATTGGAGCTGCTCCTGGGGCCACCAAACGCGAAAATAGCGAAGTGTATGGAGTTGGCTCATTTTTATTAGCAGGAACAGAGGTTTATAGACTTGTTAAATAGCAACTTACAAACAATCATGAAACACATATTATCTATTGTTTGGCTCACACTCTTACTACTTCCAAATCTTGTAGCACAAAATAAACAAGCACTTTACAAAAATCGGATGGCACCAGTAGAACAGAGAGTGGAAGATCTATTGAAACGTATGACGTTGAGCGAAAAATTAGCTCAAATGAATCAACGGATAATTGGTCAGAATAACAATGCAAACAATGCAGAGAGCGAAAAAAGAAAACTAACACCAGAGACAGGTTCGTACATTAATTTTAGTAACGATCCCCATTTTGCCAATGAAATCCAGCGAAAAGCTATGGAGCATTCTCGTCTTGGAATTCCGGTTCTGTTAGGTATGGATGTGATTCATGGTTTCAGAACGATATTTCCTATTCCACTGGCACAAGGATGTATGTGGAATCCGGAACTTACCCGTCAATCCTGCGAAATAGCAGCCAAAGAAGCCACTTTATCGGGTGTTAAATGGACATTTTCTCCTATGATAGATGTGGCACGTGACCCACGTTGGGGAAGAGTGTCCGAGGCTTACGGTGAAGACACCTACTCCAATTCTCAATTTTGTATTGCTACGGTTAAAGGATATCAGGGAGCAAAACTTTCGGATAAATATTCTGTGGCTGCTTGTCTGAAACACTATATTGGATACAGTTTGTCGGAAGGTGGTCGCGATTATCATGCTACCGATGTTTCGCCACTTACACTTTGGGAGACCTTTATGCCACCTTACAAAGCCGGAGTTGATGCCGGTGCACAAACCTTGATGAGTGCGTTCAACGATATTACTGGCGTTCCTGCTTCGGCCAATCATTATACCTTGACCGAGGTACTAAAAAATCAATGGAAACACGATGGATTTGTGGTTTCGGATTGGAAAGCAGTGTATCAACTTATAAATCAGGGTTATGCTGCCGATAGTGCCGATGCTGGAGTAAAAGCTGTAAATGCAGGGGTGGAAATGGATATGAACGATGATATTTACGTGAAATATTTGCCGGCAAAAATCAAACAGAATGAAGTCAAAATGAGCCGAATTGACGATGCTGTACGTCGTATTTTGCGTGTGAAATTCCGTTTAAGCTTGTTTGATAATCCTTATGTTGAAGAGATTGCAGAAGCAAATCGTTACCTACAACCCGAAAGTCAGAAACTGGCTGAAAAATGTGCCGAAGAATCTATGGTTTTACTCAAGAATGAGAAGAATGTCTTACCATTATCAGAAAAAATTAAAAAAATTGCAATCATTGGGCCGATTGCGAAAGATCAGGGAAATATTATGGGTTCATGGACTTGCAATGGCAAACAGGAAAATACAGTTACCTTATTTGATGGATTGACGAATGAATTCAAAAACAAAGCTGATATTTTATATTCAAAAGGTTGTG
The DNA here is from genome assembly GCA_903901975.1 of uncultured Bacteroidales bacterium. GTDB lineage: Bacteria > Bacteroidota > Bacteroidia > Bacteroidales > Paludibacteraceae > Paludibacter. The sequence goes on along the minus strand of CAIUTB010000093.1, from coordinate 17,389 downwards.
ATTTCGAAGGAACTGACGAGTCAGATTTTGAGAATGCAATGAAAATAGCCGCTCAGTCTGATGTTGTGGTTTTATGTCTGGGTGAAAAAAGGGGTTGGAGTGGCGAAAATGCTTCGCGTGCGTCCATAGCCCTGCCCACAATTCAGGAGAAATTGGCTGCAAAACTAAAAGAAGCAGGAAAGCCGGTTGTTCTGGTACTTTCTAACGGACGACCATTGGAACTTATTCGACTTGAGCCACTTGCCGATGCCATTCTCGAAGTTTGGCAGCCGGGTAATTTTGGAGGAAATCCTTTTGCCGGTATCATTTCGGGCAGAATAAATCCTTCGGGCCGATTAGATATTACGTTCCCAAAAGTTACGGGTCAAATCCCAACATATTACAATATGCGCCCCAATGCCCGCAGCTCCTCCAAAGATTGGAATGGACTCTATCAGGATGTAAAAAATGAACCAATGTATTGGTTTGGTCATGGATTAAGTTACAGCAATTATGTCTATTCTGAGTTGAAAACTTCTAAAACGACTTTTACTGAAAATGAAACTGTTTCCATAGAGCTAAAAGTGAAAAATGATTCAAACATTGATGGTAAGGAAACAGTTTTCTGGTATATATCAGATCCCGTTGCCAGCATTACTCAACCTATCAAGAAGTTGAAATACTTCGAAAAAAAGGAAATTAAAGCCGGACAAGAATCCATTTTTTCTTTTCAAATTAATCCGAAACGCGATTTAAGTTTTGTGGATGGCAATGGCAAAACATTATTAGAAAAGGGCGATTTCTTTATTCAAACGAATAATCAGAAAATCAAAATAACTTTAAGATAACCTATAATTTCAAACTTATCAATTCGATTCAAACAATGAAGTTACTAAAGCAATTTGTTACTATCTCTTTATTAATGATTGTGTTAAGTGGTACTGCTCAAAATAATAGGCAAACACTCAATCTTGCCGGAAATGGCTGGCGTGTATGGCTCGATAGCACCGCTATTTGGAAAACAGATTCACTCTATCTTCCACAACAGTTGGATATTACAAAATTACCTGTTAATAGCCCAAGTTGCGGGTGGAACCTATTGTTTTCTAAAAAAGGAATTGTTGCCAAAATACCGGCTTGCTTCGAAGAACTTTTTGGACAAGGAAATCCTTCATGGCGGTATCACGGAGTCGGTTGGTTTTCGAAAGAAATCGATATTCCTGCCGATTGGAAAAACAAAGTAATCAGACTGTATGTGGGAATGTACCGACAACGAATTGAAATTTATGTCAACGAAAAATTGGCAGGTTACGATGTAATTGCCGAAACTCCTTATACTTGCAATATTTCGGCTTACATAAAAGCGGGACAAAAAAATAGAATAGCTTTCCGGATTACAAACCCTGGCGGACAACGTGGCTGGTCAGACGAACATCATATCACCTGGGCTTCGAAATATGTACTTATACCGGGTCACGATTTTGGTGGAATTGCCGGAGATGTAAGTCTGACAGCAACGGATAAGGTTTATATATCTGACATTTTCGTAAAAAACAATTTACCGGCGAATGCCAATAATATCGAACTCCAACTCTGTATTGCAAATAAAGAACAAAGCCAGCGAACACTTCATGTGGTAGCAGAAATAATTCCATATCCAACAGGTAAAAGTATTTTTTCAACTTCATGGAGTGTGGATATTACAGCAAATACGGAAACTCTTTTCCGAAAAAATGTAACGGTACCTGATGCCAAACGTTGGGAGGTAGATAGTCCAAACTTGTATTATTGTAAAATTAAAATATCGGATAATAATGTAGCCGATCTACAAGAAGTGCGGTTCGGATTTCGGGTTTTTGAGGCAAAAGCCAACGAAAAGGGAGAACATAATTATTACTTAAACGGGAAACGTATTCGGATTCGTTCGGCAATTGACTGGAATTTCTATTGGCAAACAGGATTTTATGCTACACCGGAAATGGCTCGTAAGAGTGTTGAAAATGCCAAGAATATCGGATTGAACTGTTTGAGTATGCATCGTCGTATTGGCGATCCATTGATACTGAAATATGCAGATGAACTGGGTCTGTGCATTTACGAAGAGCCGGGAGGTACGCCCGGTATCGATGAGCTTTTGCCACCGGCATGGGTGCTGACTGATCCGAAAGAGAAAACCTATTTCCCTGTTAATGTAGCTATTGAAAAATTTAACCGCATGATGCGACGCGATAAAAACTCACCTTCGGTTATGATTTATAATATTGCCAATGAACAAAATTCGTTTAGTGTTACTCACAAACAAATATTTCAAAATGCACTTAAAATTGACAATTCGCGCATGATTACCAATCAGTCAGGTGGGCAATTTGGTGGTGAATCGGATGTAGTGCCGCACTTGCGACCCTACGAATACAAGTTGCGACTCGATTACATTGACGACCATACAATAGAAGCTGAAACACGTTTTCAGGAAAAAGATTTAAAATCGCATAAAACAAACAATGATAGTTGTATTATTCATTGGGGTGAAGTGCGCTGTTATACAGGTCCTGATAATTTTTATCTGTTGGCAAATCCTTCTGATACGGTTGGATACGATTATATGTCATGGTCGGCTTTAGCAAAAAAGACAGCAACTTACTTTGCGCAAAATGACTTTAAGAATCACCCATTCATCAAATCACCAGCTGACCTAAGTATACAGGCAGGAAGAGGATTAATGTACACCGATGGTCGTTTGGGGCAGGCAATCATGCTCAACAATAGTGCAGATGGTTATGCAATAAATGGCTGGAGTGGTGCCGATTTAAGTCTGGGAGATGATTTTTTGGCCTGGTATTCTGCCATTTGCGACGAAGGAAGAAATCTTAAAGGTCCGGCTGCTGATTATAGTTATTGGATACGACCTTTACAAGTAGCAATCACTCGACAGAATGGTAAATATTTTGAGCCAAAACAGTCGGCGGTATTTAAATTATCATTAATCAATGAAAATAAACTTGCTTCAGGAGAATATAATTTACAATTGAAAATAAAAGATGGTAACGGGAAATATACCGACTATCAGTATCAAAAATCAGTAGTTGTGCAAGGTAATGATATTTACACTCAATCGTTGATTGACTCACTTTCTGTACCTCTTTCAGAAAGTTGGAAAGCCGGCTATATAACGCTCGAAGCAAAATTGTTTCAAAAGAATCTTGAAGTTGCGAATGGTACCGAGCAGGTTTTATTAAAAAATCCGTCTTCATACGCAAAAGATATTGCAGGCAAAAAGATTGTTGTTTATAAGTGGCAATCGGCTTACGATGTACTTACCGAAGCAAATGCTAATGTCGGCTTATATTCCAATAAAACTCCAAAACCGGATGTAATATTGGCATCAGGACAGCCCCATTCAGAATCAGTTGACCAAATGATAAAATGGGTAAAAGATGGTGCAACTTTAGTCCTTAAATTTGACCAAAAATGGGCAGATTTATTATATGAAAAACGTATTTTGAAAGAATCGGTTACCTATTGGGGAGGCAAACAAAAACCCTATTGGAACGGAAATGGATGGGGCTATTTGGAGAAATTCATGGGTAATCAGGCAAACCAAAGTGTAAGCTGTATTAGCACCAACAGTTGGGAAGCTCCGTCTGACCCGGTAGGTTTTGAACCATTTGTCTCCAATTGCAGTCAAAAAAGTTACGGTGCCTTTTTCTGGCGACCCGATAGACTACTGACAATTGCCGGTGCAATATCACTTGGTAAAGGCAAAATCCTGTTAGCTCCATCTTATCCTGTCGATGATAAAAATGCTTTTAATGATTTGTTGTTTTTTAATATGATAAAATAAAAAAAACTTTAAGAAATATGAGAGACGCTTCAATGGAGCAAACAGCTCTGGGAATTAGTACTACACACAGCATTGCAGGTGATATTCGGTATTCAGCCCGCGAAAAAGAAATATTACGCGAACTGGCAAAGCAGGTGGCCGAATTGGCTGTACATCCACGCGAGGACGAAAAGAAAAAACTTTGGTTTAAGTTGAACGATTTGCAACCTGTTCGTCCGTTGGTGTTTTGCGACCCCGAAAATGGGTGGAACGAAATTATTACACAAGATCAGATTTTGTGCGAAAAACCACTTTTCAGAGTGTGGGAAATGGGGTTGCGTAAGGAAATTTATTGGGCTACACAAATGCAGGACGACCGCGTTATTGAACCTTTTTTCAATGTGCCTTATAGTTATACCGACAACGGTTGGGGACTTACCGAGGTTTATACTTCGGGTGGTGATGGCGGTTCGCATGTGTGGGATGCGCCAATAAAAGACTATGCCGAAGATTTAGATAAACTGCATTTTCCTGAAATTACAGTTGACTATGCTAAAACCAACGAAATAGTGGAAGTGGCCAGGGAGATATTGGGCGACATACTACAAGTTCGTTTGCGTGGGCTTTGGTGGTGGACATTGGGCATGACCATGGATTTTATTCACTTGCGCGGGCTGGAGAACCTGATGATGGACCTGATGCTATACCCTGATGAAGTGCATCGCATGATGGCTTTTTTGCGCGATTCGAAATTACACATGCTCGATTTTTTGGAGAAAAATAATTTGTTGGCAGATAATACGGGTGGTACTTATGTGGGCTCAGGTGGCTTTGGATGGACATCGCAGTTACCACAACCCGATTTTAATCCGGCTCATGTGCGCACCATGGACATGTGGGGCTTTACCGAAAGTCAAGAAACGGTGGGTATCTCGCCAGAGATGTTCGAAGAGTTTATTTTTCCGTATCAACTGCCCATAATGGAACGTTTTGGATTGAATTGCTACGGATGCTGCGAGCCGCTCGATATTCGTTGGCATGTAGTACAAAAATTCCCAAGATTACGACGCGTTTCCACCAGCCCGTGGGCGAATCGGGAAAAGATGGCCGAATTTCTTGGCAATAACTATGTAATGAGTCTTAAACCGTCGCCCACACCATTAGCTATGTCATCGTTGGACGAGGCGTCTATCCGTGCCGAAATTCGAAAGGATCTCTATACTACACGCAACTGCAATGTTGAATTAATTATGAAAGACAATCATACGCTTGGGAATAACCCCATGAATGCTGTGCGCTGGTGCAGAATTGCCAAAGAAGAAGCGGGAGCTTTTTAATTAACAATTAAAAACTAATCTTTATTCTTTGTTCATTACTCTAAAAATCTAATCAATGAATTCACAAAATATCGATACTCACGCCCCTTCAGTAGCATATCCATACAATAAACTGTATGTTGTTTTTATAAGTCTTGTGGCAGCCATGGGTGGTCTTTTGTTTGGTTTCGACCTTGGTATTATTACTGGTGTAATTCCATTTATTACCAAACAATTTAGCTTGCAGGGATTTTCGCTGGGTTGGGTAGTAGCTATTTTCGAGCTGGGATGCATGGCAGGCACATTGGGAATTGCCTGGTTTGCCAACAAATACGGACGAAAAAACACGATGGTATTTATTTCTCTACTCCTGGTAATCACGGCAATAGGTGTGGCTTTGGCATCTAATTCCGAAATGCTTTGCTTGTGGCGGTTTATTCAAGGTGCAAGCGTAGGTGCTGCTTCGGTGGTGTCGCCCATGTACATAGCCGAAATTGCTCCTGCACATGCTCGTGGTAAGTTGGTTTCGCTCAATCAGTTGACAATCATTTTAGGGATTTTGATGGCCACCATAAGTGCTTACTATTTTGGCGATGCCAACAATGCAGATAGCTGGCGTTGGATGTTTGGCTCGGCACTTATACCCGCAATTGTTTTCTTTGTAAGTGTGTTTTTTATTCCCGAAACACCTCGTTGGTTAATAAAAGCCAACCGCGATATGGAAGCTCATAAAGTATTGACCAAAATTGGCGAACAGGCATTTATTGAAAAGGAAATGCGTGATATAAAAAATTCTTTAACGCAGCATATTGCCAAAAGTGGAAGCTATCGCGATTTGCTAGGCGTAGCCGTCTTGCCCGCTTTGTTGGTGGGTTTTGGTATTGCTATTTTGCAACAGTTTTGTGGGATAAACAATGTAACTCAATACGTGCAGGTCATTTTCGAAAAGGCGCATATCAACCTCAGCGATGGACTTTTTAAGGGTATGTTTGTAGGATTGGTATTTTTTGTGTTTACCTTTTTGGCCATTTTATTGGTATTCTTTTTTGTAATGGGCTATATTGGCACTTTTGCTTTTACACTTGGCCCCGTGGTGTGGGTGTTATTATCCGAAATTTACCCAAATTACATTCGCGAAAAAGCTCTTTCGCTTTCGTCGTGTATGTTGTGGACGGCTACTTTTGTGGTGGTACTCGTGTCGCCTTATTTGCTCGATTTTAGTCCAGTCTTTAACTTTCTGCTTTTTGCAGTTCTCAATGTTATTGGCTTTGTGTTTATCTGGTTCTATTTGCCCGAAACAAAAGGACGTACATTGGAAGATATGGAAGAAATTTGGGAAAAGATGACCAAACGATAAAATGTAATATTTAAAACTAGCAATATTTAACAATACGAATAATTTAAAATATACAGGAATGAAAATCAAATTAATCACAGTTTTAACAGCATTATCTCTTACATTCGGAGCGATTGCAAAAAATGAAACAAAAACTAAAGTCTCATTAACACCAACGCCACCTATGGGATGGAATAGTTGGGATTGTCTTGGGTTGGATGCCAACGAAACTCAAATAAAAGCGGTAACCGATTATATGGCTGCCAATCTAAAAAAGTATGGTTGGGAATATGTGGTAATTGATGCTGGTTGGTATCACCCTATAGATATAAATACGGCTAAATCGAACACATATAGACCAGTACAGAATCTTGATAAATTCGGACGCTTAATCCCTGATACTATTAAATATCCATCGGCAAAAGGTGGTGTTGGGTTAAAAGCATTGGCTGATTATATTCATAGCAAAGGGTTGAAATTTGGTATTCATGTGCAACGTGGAATTCCCTGGAATGCTGTTGCCTATAATACGCCGATTAAAGGAACAGGCTATTTTGCAAAAGAGGTTGCTAGTTTGACAGATACCTGCAAATGGTCGCCCATAATGAAAGGAGTGGATTTGACTAAAGCCGGAGCGCAGGAATATATCAATTCGGTGTACGAGCAATATGCTGCTTGGGGTGTGGATTTTGTAAAAGTGGACGATATGTCCTATCCCTACCATAAAGCTGAAATAGAAGGTGTGCGTAAAGCAATAGACAATTCAGGAAGAGCCATTGTATATAGTCTCTCACCAGGCGAATCGCCAATTTCTGAAGCAAAACATTTGGCCGAAAACTCAAACTTATGGCGTGTTTCGGGCGATTTTTGGGATGGTTGGAAATACCTTAAACATCAGTTTGAACTGCTGCGCAAATGGGATAATTTTGACCAACCCGGACGTTGGCCTGATGCCGATATGCTACCCATTGGTAAACTACGCAAAACAGGTGGTGATGCCTGGATTGCGTCGTTACTTGGCAAAACCATTGCTGAAGTTACGGATGAATATTCACGCTTTACCGATACCGAGAAATACACCATGATGACACTTTGGTGCATATTCAAATCACCATTGATTTTGGGTGGATATTTGCCGGAGAATGATGCTGTTACCACCAAACTTATTACCAATGCCGAAGTAATTGCTGTAAATCAAAAAGCGATTCACCGTCGGGAACTCAGAAACGGAAACGGATTAATTATTTGGGTGTCCGAACAACCCGGAACAGGTGCGAAATATGTGGCCATGTTTAATTTGAATGACGGAAAAGCACAGGAAATTAGTGTTTCTTGGAAAGAAATAGGGCTGAATGGTCAATTGAAGGTTCGTAATCTTTGGTCTAAAAAAGTTGTTGGAAAATTTGCAACCAACTATACTGCCCTGGTAGAAGCTCACGGCTGTGTACTTGTAAAAATAGGAAAATAAAACCACAATGAAGGTTACAAAAAACTTTTGGGGTGTTGATAAACAAGGTAAAGAAGTATTTCTTTATACACTTTCAAATGCAAATAATCAGACAGTTAAAATCACCAATTATGGAGGAATTATCACATCATGGTTAGTGCCCGACAAAAACGGGGGTTTTTCTGATATCGTGCTGGGTAAAGATAGCTTTGAAGATTATCTGGACAATCCTGCGTATATGGGATGCATTGTGGGGCGGGTTGCTAACCGAATAAAAAATGGTCGTTTTTCGTTGAATGGAGAAGAATATCAGTTGGCACTTAACGATGTTGAAAACCACAACCATGGTGGAATAAATGGGTTTAATAAAGTGATTTGGAACTGTGAAAACTTTGAAAATGAAGCTGATTGTGGTGTTGTTCTCAAATATTTTAGTCCTGATGGGGAAGAAAATTATCCGGGAAATTTACAGGTTAAAGTAACCTACACTTTTACAAATAACAACGAACTTATTATTCATTATCAGGCAGAAACTGATAAGCCAACGGTAATAAATCTAACTAATCATAGCTATTTCAATCTGAAAGGCGAAGAGAATGGCAATGTCTTAGACACCTTCTTGAAAATTAATAGTTTTGAATATACCGAAACGGATAAAGACTTTATTCCGACAGGGAAGATTTGGCCGGTATTAAATACGGCTTATGATTTTAGTGCTTTCAAGCAAATCGGGAAGCATATTTCAGTTTGTAAAAAAGGTTATAATATCAATTTTGTATTAGAAAAATCTGGCGACATTACCATTCCAGCAGCCATTGCAGTGGACGAAGAATCGGGCAGGAAACTTGAAGTTTTTACCACTGAACCCGGATTGCAGCTTTACACAGCAGGCTATATGACCAACGAAAAAGGCAAAAATGGGAACTACTATGATGCGTTTGCCGGCTTTTGCCTCGAAACACAGCATTTCCCGGATGCACCGAATCATTCCCATTTTCCATCAATAGTGCTAAATCCTACTGAAAAGTACCAATCAAAAACGATTTATAAATTGTCAAACAGTTAATATTTCTAATAAATAATTTCCAATGCTTTAGCTAAGGAATTAAAAAAAACTTTATACAACAATTCTTCTACCTTAATCAAACAATTCTTATCAAATCGCTTCAATTTAAGGTATATATCTTTGTCATTGATTAAAATCATCAAATAATATAATAAAATGAGAAAATTCAACAATGCCTATATTTTCGGGATTTCCATGGTTTCGGCTATGGGAGGACTACTTTTTGGTTACGACTGGGTGGTAATTGGTGGTGCAAAACCCTTCTACGAACGCTTTTTTGATATTGCTTCGTCTGCAAATCTACAAGCATGGGCTATGAGCTGTGCCTTGATAGGCTGTATTCTTGGTGCCATGATTTCAGGTGTAGTCAGTGATAAATTTGGAAGGAAATGGCCCCTTTTAGTTTCAGCATTTCTTTTTACTATTGCTTCTATAGGAACTGGAATGGCAGGTAGTTATCTAATGTTTGTTATTTTTAGGATGATAGGTGGTGTTGGAATTGGATTAGCTTCAGCGCTATCACCCATGTATATTGCAGAAGTTGCACCATCACATCTGCGTGGACGATTTGTATCCTTGAATCAAATGACTATTGTAATTGGGATTTTAGCTGCTCAGGTAATTAATTTGCTTATTGCCGATAAAGTACCAGTTGGAGCAACTGATGAATTCATTCGGGCATCGTGGAATGGGCAGCTTGGGTGGCGATTTATGTTTTATGCATGCGCCTTTCCTGCCGGAGCATTCTTTTTACTTACATTTTTCCTCCCCGAAAGTCCACGCTGGCTTATAAAAGCAGGTAAAGCCGACAAAGCATTTCCAACCCTCAAAAAAATCGGAGGCGAAGAATTTGCACGCGAAGAAATGAGCAATATTCAAGCTACACTTGATGATGTTTCCGAAAAGGTTGATTTTAAGGCTTTATTTCAACCAAAATTCAGAAATGTGCTTCTAATCGGGTTAGTTCTGGCTGTTTTCCAGCAATGGTGCGGTATAAATACGGTATTTAATTATGCTGAAGAGATATTTACTGCGGCTGGGTATGGTGTGAGTGATACCTTATTTAATATTGTGATTACAGGGAGTGTGAATCTTATTTTTACATTGGTGGCTATGTTTACTGTAGATAAATGGGGACGCAAAAAACTGATGGTTCTTGGCTCTGTAGGTTTGACAATAACCTATTTATTACTTGGAAGTGCATTTTATTTCCACATTAAAGGAATTGCTGTTTTGTCCTTTGTAGTTATTGGTATTGGTGTATATGCCATGTCGCTGGCACCTATCGTGTGGGTAATTTTGTCCGAGATATTCCCTAATCGGGTTCGGGGTGCTGCCATGGCATTGGCAACATTCGGATTGTGGATTGCTTGTTTTATTCTTACCTATACTTTCCCTTTGCTGAACAAAGGATTGGGCGCAGCAGGAACATTCTGGGTGTACGCAGGAATTTGTTTGCTCGGATTTTTATTTATTCTTAAAAAATTACCTGAAACAAAAGGAAAAAGTTTAGAAGAAATTGAGAAAGAGTTAATTAAATAGAAAAATAGAATAAATTATTACAATATATTTTCATGGAAGAGATAACTAAGTATTTAATTAAAAGTACTGTAGAAAAAAATGAAGTAAAGGTTTGGAGCGAAGAAGTGGCTATACCCACTTACGAAATTGGTCAACCTGAGAAAAATCCGATTTTCCTCGAAAAAAGGGTATATCAGGGAAGTAGCGGTGTGGTTTATCCCTATCCTGTAATCGAAAAAATTGTAGATGAAAAACAGGACAAGATTTACAAAGCCGTTTTTTTGGAAAATGAATACATCAAAATCATGATTTTGCCTGAGTTGGGCGGTCGTGTGCAAATGGCTTATGATAAAATCAAACAGCGTCATTTTATCTATTACAATCAGGTTATTAAGCCGGCATTGGTCGGTTTAACTGGACCTTGGATTTCGGGTGGAATTGAGTTTAACTGGCCACAACATCATCGTCCGAGTACTTTTTTGCCTGTTGACCATACCATTGAGCACAATGCTGATGGTAGTGTAACTGTTTGGGTGAGCGAAAACGAGAAAATGTTTCACCAAAAAGGAATGGCAGGATTTACCCTTCATCCCGGAAAAGCGTATTTAGAAATAAAAGCTAAACTCTATAATCCTACTCCAGTACCACAAACTTTCCTTTGGTGGGCTAATCCGGCTGTTGCGGTCAACGATTTTTATCAATCAGTATTTCCACCTGATGTTCATGCCGTTTTCGATCATGGCAAACGAGATGTATCCACTTTCCCAATTGCCACAGGAACGTATTATAAAATAGATTATTCGGCAGGTGTTGATATTTCAAATTACAAAAATATTCCTGTCCCAACCTCGTATATGGCTATCAATTCGGAGTTCAACTTTGTGGGTGGTTACGAAAACGACACACAAGCAGGTGTACTTCACGTTGCAAATCATCATGTTTCGCCGGGCAAAAAACAATGGACATGGGGAAATGGTGATTTTGGAAAAGCGTGGGATCGTAATTTGACCGATGAAGATGGACCATACATTGAGCTGATGGCAGGAGTATTTACCGACAATCAGCCCGATTTTTCATGGATCAATCCGTACGAGGAAAAAACTTTTACACAATATTTTTTACCATATCGTGAGCTCGGCGTTGTGAAAAATGCTTCGAAAGATTTGTTGCTAAACATGGATAAAGTGGGTGACAAAGTGATTTTGAAAGTGTTTGCTACATCTTTACAAAAAAGTGCAAAGGTGGTTTTGAAAGGTTTTTTAGAAGAAACAGTCGATTTGACTCCCGAAACGGTTTACGTAAAAGAAATTGAAGTCGGCAAAATAAAAATTCCTGAGCTTGAATTAGTTGTCTTGAATTCATTGGGTGTTGAATTGCTTGCTATACGAACCGAAAAGCAGGAACGTCCCGAAGCTGAAGCAGCTAAAGCAGCATTCTCACCCGAAGAAACGCCTACTTGCGAACAACTTTATCTCACCGGATTGCATTTGGAGCAATACCGTCATGCAACTTACAACGCTACCGATTATTATCTGGAGGCCTTGAAGCGTGATGCTTCTGACATTCGAAACAACAATGCCATGGGGCTTTGGCTGCTCCGTCGTGGTCAGTTTGTGGAAGCAGAAAAATACTTCAAAGTAGCAATTGATACCCAATTGCAACGCAATCCGAATCCTTACGATGGCGAACCGCGATACAACCTAGGGTTAGCACTTCAATATCAGGGTAAAAACAAAGAAGCTTACGATGCTTTTTACAAATCGTGCTGGAACTCGGCTATGCAAGATGCCGGATTTTTCGGTTGTGCACAGATTTCATGTATAAACAATAATCTGCCTGATGCACTTTACGAAGTTGAAAAATCGCTGATACGGAATTGGCATAATCATAAAGCCCGTGTATTGAAATCGGCTATTTTGCGTAAACTTGGTCGTACCGACGAAGCATTAACTTGGATTAGTGATTCATTGAAAATTGATTTATTTAACTTCGGATGCCTATTTGAAAAATATTTATTGACCAAAGAAATCGGTGTATTGGCTGAAATGAACCAACTGATGAGGGGTGAAATTCATAATTATGAGATTGTTGCATTGGATTATATTGCGGCTGGAATGTATTCCGAGGCCAGTCAAATTTTGGAAGAAGGTGCAAAAGTTTGTCCAACAACGCCTATGACCTATTATTACATGGCTTGGGCATTGACATTAGATAGTAAAGATGCAAAATCCATTTTTAAAAAGGCTGCATCACATGCCCCTGAATATTGTTTTCCAAATCGTTTAGAAGCTATTCAGGCGTTGGAGTGTGCACAAAAAATAAATCCAACTGATGCCAAAGCGCCCTATTATTTAGGAAATCTTTGGTACGACAAACGTCAGTATCCCGAAGCCATTGCTTGCTGGGAGAAATCGTCTGAACTTGATAGTCAGTTCCCTACGGTGCTCCGAAATCTTTCGCTTGCTTATTTCAACAAATTGAATCAGGAAGAAAAAGCAATTGAATATCTTGAAAAAGCATTTGCACTTGATACAACAGATTCACGCATTTTAATGGAGTTGGACCAGTTATATAAACGAATTTGCCGACCACATACTTTGAGACTTGAATTCCTTGAAAAATATTTTGATCTGGTAGAACAACGGGACGATGTATATCTTGAATATGCCACTTTGTCCAATCAGATTGGTAATTATACCAAAGCAAAAGAACTGATTGATAAAAGACAATTTCATCCCTGGGAGGGAGGTGAAGGCAAAGTGCCTGCACAATATCAGATGGCAAGAGTGGAATTAGCCAAAGAGTTTATATCGAAAATAGAGTATGCACCAGCAATTGAATTATTACTACAATGTTTGGTTTACCCTCATAATCTGGGTGAAGGAAAACTTTACGGAGCACAGGAAAACGATTTTCATTATTGGTTGGGTTGTGCTTACGAAGGATTGGGAGAAATAGAAATAGCAAAAACATATTGGGAATTAGCCAAAGATGGAAATACTGAACCGGCAGCTGCCATTTTTTACAACGACCAAAAACCGGACAAGATATTCTATCAGGGATTGGCTTTATTGAAATTAGGACGTGAAGCTGAAGCTAAATCCCGATTTGATAATTTGATTGCTTTTGGCGAAAAGCACTTTGATGAGCAAATAAAGCTCGATTACTTTGCCGTTTCGTTGCCCGACTTACTAATTTGGGACGATGACCTGACTTTCCGCAATAAAATCCATTGTCATTATATGCTCGGATTAGGTTATTTAGGAATTGGCAATTCAGAAAAAGCATCGTTTCATTTAAAAATTGCTTCAAACATGGATGTAAATCATCAGGGAGTGCAAGTGCATTTGAAGTAATTCATCGGTTAATTACAAATACTTAGAAAATGCCCACTCATCAACAAAAAAATGTTGAGTTGTGGATATTTTTATTATCTATAATTGTATAGATTCTGAAAACCAGCTAGATAAATAAATATCAATAAATTGTTCAACAGAAATTAGGTATGATTTCAACAAAAGTTCGACCTTTAAAATTCAATAAGGCTATTATCTTTGCAATGAAAATAAACAGAAACCTATAAATTTTAAGACATGAGTAAAATTACTTCTTTATCTCCTCCCAACTCTGTGTATTTAACACAGATACCAGTTTCTAAGAAATTTCTAAAAATCATCTGAAATTACAAATCAACATTTTGATATAATAAATTATGTACAAGAAGAAAGTAAATAAAAAACTGAATTCTCTGAGAGCAACACTTTTATTACTTTTCAGTGTTTTTCTCGTAACTGTGTCAGCACAGAATCTGACTCTAAACGGGATTGTTGTTGATGAAAAATCAGGAGAGTCACTTCCAGGAGTTTCCATATTAGTAAAAGGTACAAAGATTGGTACTGTTACAGATATAAATGGGAAATTTTCAATCAAAGTCTCATCTGCTTCAACATTAAATGTTTCGTATGTTGGCTACAAATCTCAACAAGTAGCTCTACAAGGGAAAGCCTTTTTAAAGATTGTTCTTAGCGAAGATTCAAAAGGTCTTGACGAAGTAGTTGTGGTTGGTTATGCCACTCAGAAAAAAGAAAGTGTGGTTGGGTCTATTTCGCAAGTAAAAGGTTCAGATTTAATGAAAGCTGGTGTAACATCAGTTTCCAATGCTCTTGCTGGTCGTGTTCCGGGTTTAGTAACTGTTCAGGCAACAGGGCTACCTGGGTCGAACGATTCAAAAATATACATACGTGGTATGTCATCACCAACAGGAAGTGGAACTCCGTTAGTATTAGTTGATGGTGTAGAAAGTAGTATGAATGATATTAACCCTTCAGAGGTTGAAAATATTTCTGTTTTGAAAGATGCTTCTGCAACCGCTGTTTTTGGGGTAAAAGGTGCAAATGGAGTAATTCTCATTACTACCAAGCGTGGTCAGGAAGGAAAAATGGAAATATCTGTTTCGTATGACCAAACAATGAAACAAGCTTCAACAAGTAGCATTCAGCAGAATGCTTATAATACGTTAGTAGCAAGGAATGAACTTTATAGAAATAAGAATTACTACAATTTAATTTTGTCTGATCAAGTGCTTAATCATTATCGTGATCATGATATGCCATATGTATACCCTGATATCGATACTTGGAATTATAATGTTAAGGACTTTACAATGGATACTCAGGCATCAATATCTGCGAGAGGTGGTACTGCTAATGCTAAATACTTTTTAACCTTAAGCTATTTACACGAAGGAGATATAGTAAAAGATAATCAAACTTTGTATGATCCATCGTATAAATATGATAGGGTGAATTACCGCATGAATTTTGATTTTAATCTAAGCAAAACAACAAAATTATCTTTTTCGAGTGGTGGTTATGTTGGAACTGATAGTCATGGTGGAGACTATGGAGTGCCCGCAAAAGTATTGAGTAACATGTTGGTTTCTCCTCCTTATACAACTCCATACTATTATCCAGAATCTTTTGTGGCAGATCATCCATCAACAATTTATCCTAATATCTCAGGCCGTACAGCTGGAACTTTAATACCCTATACCATTCCTGCATCAATAGATTATATACATAATCAAACTGGGACTGTACGTTCAATGCGAGATAGATTAACAACAGATATCAATTTAACTCAAGATCTTAGCTTTATCACTAAAGGATTAAATGCCAAGTTGTCGGTTAGTTATAATAATGAGTCAACATGGCGTGGTGGTGGCTATGCATATTATGGTGAGTATTTTATTTATAAAGAAATTGGAAACTCCTACGAATGGGAACGACATATTTACGACAAGACTAACAGCTTATCACCAATTCAGAATCCTTATCAATCTACTATTTCACAATATGGTTCACCATTCAAAAGTTTATATTATAGTGCTCAAATGAACTATGCCCGCTCTTTTGGCAAGCACAATGTTAGTGCGTTGGGTGTATTTAGTCGCAGAAATAGTCAGTCAGGTTCATCTTTCCCTCATTTTGAAGAAAACTGGGTAGCACGTGCCACATACGATTATGATAGTAGATATCTGTTAGAAGCTAACCTGGGTATTGCAGGTTCTGAGCAATTTGCACCAGCCAATCGATTCGGATATTTCCCTGCTATTGCTTGTGGTTGGAACATTGCCAAAGAAAAATTCATAAAAGAGAATTTGCCAACTCTTAATAATCTTAAGCTTAGGTATTCCTATGGAGAAGGTGGTTACGATGGAACCAACGGTTTCTTGTATATTTCTGAATATGCTAACTGGAAATCTATTCAGACAGGAACATCTCAAACCCAAACCAATCTTACAACTGTAACTGAAGGTGCTGCTCCAAACTTAAATGCACGTTGGGAAAGATCAATCAAAAATTCTCTTGGAGTCGATATTGGTTTGATCGATAATAAACTAACATGTACAATTGATCTTTTTGATGAGAAAAGAGATGGGATTCTAACTACTCGTCGTGATGTTTCGGCTATGTTTGGACAAAGTATGAAGGCTCAAAACATTGGCGTTACAAAAAAACACGGTTACGAAATTGAGCTTGGATATAATGATCATGTTGATAAATTCTTTTATTGGGTAAAAGGGAATTATAATTTTAATGAAAATAGAATTATTACGTATGGTGATCCGGCATTTATGAATGATTATCAGAAAAGTCAGGGAAAACCTATTGGACAAATCTATTCAAGTCAGAATATTGGATATTACCAGAATATGGATGAAGTATTGAATTATTCTCTTGGTCAAAATAATTTAATTATTGGCGGTGATAAAGTCTTAGACTTTAATGGAGATGCCACAACAAGTAATGATGCAGTCGCGATTGGATTTACTACTCGTCCAAATACGACATATAGTTTTTCTGCTGGATTATCGTATGAGAGTCTTGATTTTAACTTCCTGTTTCAAGGCGTTACAGGCGTAAGTAAATCATTTGGAAATTATACTAATCCCATGTGGTCGTATGATCCGGTTGACTCGTATATACTTTTGAAAGGTGCAAGTCAAACAGACGTTTGGTCACCACAAAACACAAATGCAAAATATGCAACCTGGGGCGGTTATAATTCTACAAGTAAAGGAATTGTTGATGCCAGCTATCTGAAATTAAAATCTATAGAACTAGGTTATACACTTCAAAGAAAAACGGTTAAATCATTGGGGTTAACCTCTGCACGTATTGCTTTGCAGGGCTCAAATCTACTTACAATTGCACCTGGGTATATTCTTGGAGATCCTGAAAATGAAGGCTCGACTGACTTCTACGGAGGTGATTATGGTGGTTCATTTCAATTCTATCCATTACCACGTCGTATTACTTTATCATTAAAACTGACTTTGTAATTAAATCCAATTTTAGAAAAATGAAAAATAAAATAGTATATATATTATTAGCTGCCTGTG
>CAIUTB010000092.1 GCA_903901975.1 uncultured Bacteroidales bacterium | reverse complement strand
TTATAACCCCAGAATGTATTTACCGGTAAGCCTTCGTCGCAAAGTAAAATATTATCAATACCATTGTACATTTTTTGCCCACCATTCAATTTCGTCAACTCGTTGCGGATAAAAGATACATTCCCACTTAAGCTGTAATTAAAAGAACCAATTTTATTTTTATGATCCAGCATGATTTCAATACCTTCATTCCGAATATTCCCAACATTTTTCATTGGATCATAAAGGTTTCCGGCAAAAGCAGGACCTTTTACGGTAAGCAGTGCATCTTTGGTGTCTTTTCTAAATATATCTACAGTACCAGAAATCAAGCCTTTAAAAAATCCGAAATCAACTCCGGCATTCCATTGTTCATGAGTTTCCCATTTTCCACCCTGATTGGCATAGGTAAGAACCGTTGCTCCCGAAGCCAATGATTGAGTGGAGCCCAGGATATAATCTGAGAATGTGGGACCAGTAATAAACATATTCGTTTGAAAAGAATTACTTGGAATTTTCTCATTCCCTATTTGTCCCCAACCTAAACGTAGTTTCATATAGTCCAGGTTCTGAATTTCTTTCATAAAAGCTTCTTCGCTGATTTTCCATCCTAAAGCTACTGAAGGAAAGTAACCCCATGGGTTTTCCGGAAACTTATTGGAACCGTCCATACGGAAATTGAGCGTAATCATATATTTATTATCAAACTTATAGTTTACACGACTCAACAATGAAAGCATACGGGTACGTGCTACCTCATCTCCTACTCCACGAACAGAATCCGGATTGGTGCTGGTAGGTTTATTGGCAGTAAATTGCAAATACCAGTTTTTTTCTTCCGGATTAGTAATATATGATCCGGAACCAGATAGTTTGTAGTAATTAAACTCTTGTGAGGTTTCACCAACCAATACCGAAAATTCATGCTTTCCAATCTTTTTATTGTATGTTGCGGTATTTTCATTGATGATAGTTGAATATTTAGCCATACTTGATGATAGATGGTTAACCAGATTTCGGTCGAACGATGAATAATCAAAAGCATACATAAAAGACTTACTGTTTACATTTGCTAAATCCATGCTGATATCGGAGCGAATCAACAAGCCTTTAATTGGTGTAATTTCAATATAAGCATCACCTACCCAACGTTCAGCAACATCTTTTGGTACTATATTCTGAACCATACTGAATGGATTGGTCACGTTTTTAAAGTTAGAAGATGCTGAAATTTGGCCACTCAAATCACGACCTTGTGGATAACCACCTTTTGCAACTGTTGAATAACTCCATGCACCTTGTGGATAATGGGTTGGATCCCATGGTGCCATTGCCAACGCTGCTGATAAAACGGAAGCACCGGGCTGAGCATTGTTGTTCATGGCATTTCGTCCGGTAGAAGTCATAAACGAAAGGTTCTCACCAATTTTCAGCCACGAACGAATATTATGTGCAGTATTCACACGTAGCGTGAAACGATTGTAGTTTGAACCCATAACAGTTCCGTTTTGGTCAAAATAGCTGGCACTGATAGCATAATTGGACGTTTTGCTTCCACCATCAATAGAAATATGATGATTTTGGATAGTTGCATCTTTTTGAAATACAGCATCCTGCCAATCAGTATCCACTGTGTTGTAATCCATTCCCTGTGGATATGCATCGGTCTTTATCTTTGGGAAGTACTGAGATTTAGTACCTGTCTTATACGCTTCAATCCATTTGTTTAAACCATATTGAGTCAGGTAATCATTTGAACCATCAAAAGTTGAAATCGTTTTTGCAAATTCATCCCGACCCATAAGGCTCAGTTTATTCCAACGATTTTGAACTCCGAAGTAACTATCCACCGAAATGTTTCCTTTTGGGTTATCCGAGCCACGTTTGGTTGTAACTAAAATTACACCATTAGCACCACGCGAACCAAAAATGGCTGTTGCCGACGCATCTTTCAGAATTTCAGTAGTTGCAATATCGCTGGGACTAAGAAAGCTAATATCATCCAAAATCACGCCGTCTACTACATAAATTGGATTAGAGTTACTATTAATAGAACCAATTCCACGAATACGAACCACAGCAGAAGCTCCGGGTTGTCCACTGTTAGAATTCACAGTTACACCTGCTGCACGCCCCTGTAAGGCCTGATCGATTCCTGAAACAGGTCTCTCTTTTATTTTATCAGATCCTACCGAAGTTACAGCACCGGTTAAATCACTTTTCTTCATAGTACCGTAACCAATAGCTACCACCTCGTCAAGCATTTTGGTGTTAGCCTGCAACACTACATTAATAGTAGTAGAAGTATTGATCAGTTTTGTCTGTGGAAGGTATCCAATGTAAGAAAATACAATGGATTTACCCTGTGGTACTTTGACAGAATATTTCCCATCAATGTCGGTAATAGTTCCCATTCCGCTTACACCTTGAACCATTACACTTACTCCAGTCAAAGCTAAACCATCGTCCGAAGAAGTAACTACTCCGGAAACCTGCCATGTCTGTGCTGATACCAAAGCTGCAAATGCAAATGTTAATAAAAGTAATAGTGTTTTTTTCA
This sequence comes from uncultured Bacteroidales bacterium, assembly GCA_903901975.1. GTDB lineage: Bacteria > Bacteroidota > Bacteroidia > Bacteroidales > Paludibacteraceae > Paludibacter. The sequence goes on along the minus strand of CAIUTB010000092.1, from coordinate 33,788 downwards.
TACTGACTTAATTTAAAAATTATATAAATTAGAATTGAAAATAAATGTTGACTAATTTGTAATATTTTGACTGAAATGAACATTGCAAATGTAGGTGGTTATAAATGAAACAGCAAATATTTTACTTCACAATAATACGCAAGTAGTATAATTTCACTACTCAATATTACATCAATCTAATTTATATCATCTTGATAATATGATACTTAAATTAATACATGTTGTATAACATATTTCAACATTCATTTCACCTGAATTAATTGTAGTAAAATTGAACTATCAAAGTATGAAATATGAATCCTTACAATAAAAATGAAATGAAAAAGGTTTTATTAACAGTTATTGTCTTTGTTCTTTATATTACCAGTTATGCCAATCATCCTTTAGTGCGTAATTTTCAACGTGATACATATAAAGCCGGAACTCAAAACTGGGCAATTGTTCAGGATGAATCGAATTTTATGTATTTTGCCAACAATAATGGGCTACTACAGTTTAATGGTAAGAACTGGACTATATTCCCCATAAATAATGGAACCAATGTCCGTTCCTTAGTTCACACAAAGGATGGTCGGTTTTACGCATCTACTTTTAATGAATTCGGGTACTTCAAAAAGCAGACAAACGGGCAACTCAAGTATTTCTCATTAGTCCCCAAAACGGAGATTAACAAACAAGGATCTAATGAATTATATAATATCCAGGTTGGGAATGATAAAATTTATTTCCAGGGTGATAAAACAGTATATCAATACGATGGTAAAAATATTGCAGGTTATCCTTTTCACAGCAAAATAGATGCATCAGCGTTTATTCATAATATATTGTTTTTGACAAGTGAAAAAAGCGGTGTTTTTATGCTTAATGGCAACTTGTTTGTCCGCTTACCTGGATCAGAATTACTAATAAACAAAAAGGTTTGTTCTATCATAGCTCTCGATGGGGACAATATATTATTAATAACCAGCTTTAATGGTGTATACCTATTTAATGGGAATAAAATAATACCTTATAATACTGGAATAGATGATTTTTTGAAACAAAATCAGGTTTTCTGCGCTGCCAGAAATGCCAATCAATTGGTATTCGGAACTGTACAACGGGGTATAGCTGTATTAAATTTGACCGATCGAAGTGTTACCTATGTAAATACATTTACAGGTCTTCAAAATAATACCGTTTTAAGCGTTGCTTTTGATAATCAGAATAATTTGTGGCTTGGTCTGGACAAAGGCATTGATTATGTAATGCTGAACAGTCCAATACAAAATATTTTCGGTACTAATAACCTTAATGGAGCAGGCTATACTTCATTACTTAAAAACAAAACCTTGTATTTGGGCACGAATCAAGGTCTCTATTCTACAACTTTTCCATTAACTAACAGTCCGTTTCCAATACAACCGAAACTGGTAAAGGGTTTCGAGGGGCAAATCTGGTGTCTCACAGAAATTGACGGTACAATTTTTTGTGGCGACGACCATGGTGCGTTTATTATCTATCCAAACCGAACTGATCGTATTGAAGAATTAACAGGTACCTGGAATTTTAAGTCCTTGCGTCTTCACCCAAACTTAATATTAGGCTGTTCATATCAGGGTTTATTTATTTTAAAGAAAACAGGGCACTCATGGAAATTCTCTCATTTCATCAAAGGTAAGTTTTCAGAATCAAGTCCTATGTTCGAGGAAGATGCAGATGGGTCGGTTTGGTTCAGTCATTGGCAAAAGGGAATGTTCCGTCTACACTTCAATTCAGAAATGGATAGTATAACCCAGGTAGAATTATTTAACAACAAAGGATTTCCTGCTATTCAAAGTAACACTGTTTTCAGAATAAACAATAAACTTATCTTTTCGTCAGAAAGGGGTTTTTACATATATAACAGGAATAAAAACAGAATAGATCCTTATACAGCTTGGAATAATTTGTTTAAATCTGTTCCGAACTACATGCGTTTACACGAATGTAGTAATGGAGACGTGTGGTTTGTTTCCGGACGTTTTATCGGATTGGCAAAAAAAAATATGAACAATACTTTTAATATGGATTCATTGACTTATCGGATTCTACAACCTAAAATCATTACAGGATTTGAACATTTTAATTTTATTGACAATAATAGACTCATTCTAAGTACAGAGAATGGTTTCAGTTCAATTGATACCCGTCAGGGAAGTTCAACCAAAAACACTTTCAAGGTTTTTTTGGATAATATAATTATTACCAATCAAGGTTCTGGCACAGTCAATGAGAACAAAATGAATGAAAACACAAAAATATCGATATTTCGACACAATCAAAATTCATTGCGATTTGAATTTATTGCACCTGAGTACAGAAATGAAGGATTGGTTCAATATAGTTATATGTTAGAGAATATCGATGAAAACTGGTCGGAATTTAGTACTAACAATACAAAAGAATATACACAATTACCGAAAGGACATTACAGCTTCAAGATTAGAGCAAGAGATATTCTGGAGTCGAAAGAAGCCATTTGTAGCTTTTCATTTGATATATTGCCGGCCTGGTATGAAAGTAAGTTTGCCTTGATTGTGTATTTTGTATTATTAATTCTCATACTAGCAGCTATCGTATTCTTAATTGATTATCAGTCAAAAAAAGGGGCAAAAGACATGGAAAAAATGAAAGAAATTGAATTAAATGAACAGAAAAAATATTTTGAAACGGAAACATCGGAAAAGAAGAGGGAAATAAAGGAACTTAAGAACCAACAACTTCAATATGAATTAAGACATAAATCACAAGAACTAGCGAGCTCTACTATGAATCTGATTCGGAAAAATGAAATGCTGTTCGAAATTATGGACACAATTACCAAAACAAGTCATGAAATTCAAAACAATTCGGACTCTCACAGTATATTATCCCGATTGAGTAAAATCGAACGAAATATTCGACAAAACATTGAAAACGACAATAACTGGAAGAAATTTGAAGAGAATTTTGACCTTGTATATGAAAATTACTTGAAACGATTAGGGGAAATGTACCCTGATTTAAGTACCAGTGACAAGAAACTATGTGCATATCTGAAAATGGATTTGTCATCCAAAGATATTGCTCCATTACTCAATACTTCAATAAGAAGTATTGAAACAAACCGTTACCGATTACGAAAAAAAATGGATTTACAAAGGGATGTAAATCTGAGTGAGTTTTTGCAACGATTCTAATTTCAACTGTTGAGGTTAGCTTTGATATTTCAAAATAAAATGCGAATCAGTTAAACTGATTCGCATTTTATAGGTTATTAAATATAAATTGATTTTTCGTTTAGTATTTACTTACTAATCCATCAACTTCGTCAAGTATCAGTTTAGAAAAATCAGCCACTGTCATAGTTCCTTTGTCGCCTTCACCTTGTCGCCGCACCGCTACTTCATTATTTTCGGCTTCCTTTTCGCCTACAATCAACATATACGGAATTCGCTTCAACTCGTTATCACGAATTTTACGACCTATTTTTTCATTTCGATCATCCACTGTCACACGAATATCCTGTGAGTTCATTTGTTTAGCTATCTGAAATGCGTAATCATTAAATTTTTCGCTGATAGGCAAAATCACAACTTGATCAGGAGTCAACCATAACGGAAATTTGCCAGCTGTATGTTCAATCAAAACAGCTACGAAACGTTCCATTGAGCCAAATGGGGCTCGATGAATCATTACAGGACGATGTTTCGCATTATCTTCGCCAGTGTATTCCAGTTCAAAACGCTCCGGTAAATTGTAGTCAACCTGAATTGTTCCTAATTGCCAGCGGCGTCCAATTGCATCTTTAACCATAAAATCGAGTTTAGGACCATAGAAAGCTGCCTCGCCCAGTTCAACTTTTACTTTCAATCCTTTTTCACGGCAAACTTCAACAATTGCAGTTTCTGCTTTTTCCCAGTTTTCGTCAGACCCAATGTATTTTTCTTTGTTATTTGGGTCACGAAGTGAAATCTGGGCTTCGAAGTTTTCAAATTCGAGGGCTTTGAAAATAATAAAGATAATATCCATTACTTTCAGGAACTCATCTTTCACCTGATCCGGACGACAAAAGATATGTGCATCATCCTGCGTAAAGCTTCGTACACGGGTTAATCCATGTAACTCACCACTTTGCTCATAGCGGTAAACAGTTCCAAATTCGGCTAAGCGTAAGGGTAAATCTTTGTATGAGCGAGGTTTGAATTTGTAAATTTCGCAGTGATGAGGGCAATTCATCGGTTTCAAAAGATATTCTTCTCCTTCTTCGGGAGTATGTATCGGTTGAAATGAGTCTTTACCATATTTGGCATAATGACCGGAGGTTACATACAATTGTTTATTCCCAATATGAGGCGTCATTACTTGCTGATAATCGAAACGACGTTGTATTTTTTTCAAAAAGTCCTCAAGCCGAAGACGCAATGCCGTCCCACGAGGCAACCAAATTGGAAGTCCTTTGCCCACCATTTCGGAGAACATAAATAGTTCCAATTCTTTCCCGATTTTTCGGTGATCCCGTTTTTTTGCTTCCTCAAGTAATACTAAGTATTCGTCGAGCATTTTACGTTTAGGAAATGAAATACCGTATATGCGGGTAAGCATTTTACGTTTCTCGTCACCACGCCAATAAGCTCCTGCCACACTTAACACCTTGATAGCTTTAATTTCACCGGTATTGGGCAAATGCGGTCCACGGCACAAATCCGTGAAATTTCCTTGAGTGTAAAGTGTAATAGTTCCATCCGTCAGGTCGTTAATCAACTCAGTTTTATACACTTCACCGATAGCTTCAAAACGTGCCAAAGCGTCGGCTTTACTAATATCGCATCGAATTATAGCTTCTTTTCGTGCAGCCAATTCCATCATTTTCGCTTCAATTACGAGCAAATCAGATTCTTTTATAGAAACTTCGCCAGGATCTACATCATAGTAAAATCCATTTTCGATAGCTGGTCCAATACCGAATTTTATGCCAGGATACAATTCATGCAAGGCTTCGGCCATAAGGTGAGCTGACGAGTGCCAATAGGCATGTTTTGCTTCTTCATCGTCCCATTTGTGCAATTTAATTGCTGCGTCGTTTTCGATCGGGCGACTTAAGTCCCAAATTTGTTCGTTTACAGTGATGGCAAGCACCTCTTGTGCAAGTCGGGAGCTGATACTCTCAGCCAGTTGAAGTCCTGTAATGCCTTTGGCAAATTCGCGTACAGAACCGTCGGGAAATGTTACTTTAATCATACGTTTTTAACCCTACAAATGGTTTTTTAATTTTGAAGTGCAAACTTACATAAAAATCGTCGATTTTTATGTAAGCCAAATAAGAATCAAGACCACTTTCTCTAAAAGTTGAACAAAATTGTATTTTCAACAATTATTTAAGTTGGTTTATCGAAAAATAATCAAATAAATAGTAGCAATCCCATGAAATAATTCTGGAGCTATAATATACACAAAGATAGCGAGTAAATGTGAATTTTGCAAGAAAGCGGAAAAAATCTGAAGTGTAATTTGATACTTTGACTCCGTAATTTAAAATATTAGCTAAAATCCTAATCAATGACTCTGACATAAAAAAAATTAAAGAAATTCTTAACAAATAAGTCGTATATTTGCGATTCGTTTGTTCAGAACATAAATGAATATTCATGTTTAGTGAATTTATCAAAATATACTTTAGCTTTGCATACAAATTCTATATGTAAAATAATTATTCATTAAATATGCATTTTACTGAATGATTTTATTTTATTTTATACTTCTGAAATTGTTCTTTTAATTGTCTGATATCCAGTACTAATTTATTATTACTTACCAATTTTATCAGCTTAAAACGGGAGAAAAAATCAAAAAATAGGTTGTAAAACATATTTTTCTACTTGTACAACTCCATTTTTACCCGTTTATTTGCATCGTTAACTAAACAACACAATCTTTTTTATACCTTAAAAAAAACTAATACCTATTACGGCGTGGGACCTTGTGAAAAGTCCCACGTTTTTTTTATGCCTAATGGGCTATTTATTGTGTGCATTTTAGAACTTTTGTCCAATAAAGAATTGTGATTTGAATAAAAAAAGTTACTTTTGCAGGTCTTTTTTTTAAATTTAGATTTTCAATATAATATAGATGAAATCTATCCGGGAAAGCGAATGAATTTATTGAAATAATAGAGTTTATAAGTCAATATATTAATCTAATTATCAGAAAATGAGTTTTAAAATTATTGTTCTTGCAAAGCAAGTACCCGACACACGCAATGTGGGAAAAGATGCAATGAAAGCTGATGGTACGGTAAACCGTGCAGCGCTTCCGGCCATTTATAACCCCGAAGATTTGAATGCGTTGGAACAAGCACTTCGCTTGAAAAACAAGATTGAAGGTGCAACGGTTCATATCCTGACAATGGGACCAGCCCGTGCAGCTGAAATTATCCGTGAGAGTATGTATCGGGGTGCCGATGGTGGTTATCTGTTGAGTGGACGTGAATTTGCAGGTTCTGACACGCTTGCTACATCCTATGCACTTGCCTGTGCCATTCGTAAAATGGGTAAAGTCGATTTAATTATTTGTGGTCGCCAGGCTATCGATGGTGATACTGCTCAGGTTGGGCCACAAGTAGCCGAGAAATTAGGCTTTCCACAAATTACATATGCCGAAGAAATTTTAGATTTATCGAACAGCAAAATCACGGTTAAACGTCGTTTAGAAAGAGGCGTTGAAATTGTAAGAGGTCCACTTCCAATGCTAATCACCGTGAATAGTTCTGCTCCTGAATGCCGACCTCGTCATGCGAAACTGACCATGAAATATAAACGCGCCGTCACTCCTACCGAAAAACAAGAAGCAGGTAATGACTACACTGATTATTTCGACACACATCCTTACCTGAATATTACGGAGTGGGGTGTAGGTGACATTGATCACGAAATTCAATGGCTTGGGCTTTCAGGCTCTCCAACCAAGGTAAAACAAATTGAAAACGTTGTATTTACTGCCAAGGAAAGTAAACGAATGACAGCTTCTGATGTCGAAATCGAAGATCTGATGAAAGAATTAATTGCAAACCATACGATAGGATAAGAACCATGAACAATATATTTGTATATCTTGAAATAGAAGATGGCATTGTAGGCGATGTTAGCCTGGAATTGCTCACAAAAGGCCGAAGTCTGGCCAAACAACTGAATTGTAAATTAGAAGCACTCGCTGTCGGATTTAAATTGGAGGGCATTGGTGCGCAGGTTTTCCCTTATGGCGTAGATGTACTTCATTTGGCCGATGACAAACGTCTTTTCCCGTACACTTCGTTGCCTCATACGTCGTTGCTGGTAAATCTTTTTAAAGAAGAAAAACCACAAATCGCCTTGATGGGAGCTACTTCAATTGGACGTGATTTAGGTCCACGTGTTTCTTCAGCCTTGTTCAGCGGTTTGACTGCCGACTGTACTTCGCTTGAAGTTGGGACGTATGAAGATAAAAAAGCAGGAAAAGTATATGAAAATCTACTTTATCAGATTCGTCCTGCATTTGGTGGAAATATCGTTGCAACCATTGTGAATCCTGACTGTCGGCCCCAAATGGCAACGGTTCGCGAAGGTGTAATGAAAAAAGAAATTAAAGACGCCAAATTTATTGGAAAAACAAACAAATTGGATGTTGCTAAATACGTTGCTGATACAGATTTTGTAGTGGAAGTAATCGAACGGCATATGGAAAAATCGAAACTGAACATCAAAGGTTCACCAATAATTGTTTCGGGTGGTTATGGTGTTGGAAGTGCAGAAAATTTCAAACTATTGCACGAACTGGCTGCCACTTTAGGTGCTGAAGTTGGTGCTTCACGTGCTGCTGTAGATGCCGGATTTGCCGAACACGAACGTCAGATTGGCCAGACAGGTACAACTGTTCGTCCAAAATTGTATATTGCCTGTGGTATTTCTGGTCAGATACAGCACATTGCTGGTATGCAGGAAAGTGCTATGATTATTGCTATCAATAATGACCCGAAAGCACCTATCAATCAAATTGCAGATTATGTAATTACCGGAAATATTGAAGAAGTATTACCAAAAATGATTAAGTATTACAAAAAGAACTCGAAATAATATGAACTTTTTTAACGACAATCCTGCCATAAAATTTCAGCTTTCGCATCCATTGATGCAGAAAATCGTTGCCCTCAAGGAGCGCAATTTTGCTGATAAAGATAAATATGATTATGCCTCCCGTGATTTTGAGGATGCTATTGACAACTACGAAAAAGTACTTGAAATTATCGGAGAAATTGCCGGTGATATTATTGCTCCAAATGCTGAAAGTGTTGACCACGATGGGCCACAGGTTGAGAACAGCCGTGTAATCTATGCCCGTGGAACTCAGGAGAACCACGATGCACTGACTCAGGCCGGCGTATATGGTATCACCTTGCCACGGCAGTACGGTGGGTTAAACTTCCCTTTTATAGTTTACGTTATGTCGGGCGAAATGGTTGCCCGTGCCGATGCTGGATTCGCAAATATATGGGGACTTCAGGATTGTGCTGAAACTATTGCAGAATTTGCTTCTGACGAAATCAAGAATGAATTTTTACCACGCGTTTGCGAAGGTGCAACCTGCTCGATGGACTTAACTGAACCTGATGCAGGTTCTGACTTACAAGCTGTTCAATTGAAAGCAACTCTCAACGAAAAAGATGGAATGTGGTATTTGAACGGAGTAAAACGTTTTATCACCAATGGTGATGCTCAGATCAAACTCGTTTTGGCTCGCTCAGAAGAAGGAACTTCTGACGGTCGTGGCTTATCGTATTTTGTTGCCGACAACAAACATGACCATACAGTTTTGGTTCGTCGTATCGAAAATAAACTCGGTATAAAAGGTTCTCCAACCTGTGAATTAGTGTTCAACAACACACCTGCTAAATTAGTTGGAACCCGCCGCATGGGTCTGATTAAATATGTAATGTCGTTGATGAACGGTGCTCGTTTGGGAATTGGTGCTCAATCGGTAGGGCTTTCGGCTGCTGCTTATAACGAAGCCTTAGCTTATGCACGCGATCGTAAACAATTTGGGAAAGCCATTATTGAATTCCCAGCAGTTTTTGAAATGGTATCAGTTATCAAAGCCAAATTAGATGCTTCACGAACTTTGCTTTATGAAACAACCCGCTTTGTAGATATTTACAAAGCATACGAAGCCATTGAAAATGAACGAAAACTGGAAGCTGACGAGAAAGCCGAATATAAAGAATATTCTAAGTTGGCAGATGCGTTGACTCCTATGCTCAAAATGTTTACAAGCGAATATGCGAACCAAAATGCATACGATTCAATTCAGGTTCACGGTGGATCAGGCTTTATGAAAGATTATGCCTGCGAACGTCATTTCCGTGACGCGCGCATCATGACCATTTACGAAGGAACTTCTCAATTGCAGGTTGTGGCAGCAATCCGCCACGTAACCACAGGCAATTATCTGAAAATAATTCGTGATTACGATACCCAAACTATCAATCCTGAATTTACATCATTGCGTAAACGCTTACAGATTATGACTAATTTGTACGAAAATGCTGTAAACCGTGTAAATGAAATTAAGAATCAGGAATATCTTGATTTCCAGGCTCGACGCTTAGTTGAAATGGCCGGACATATTGTAATGAGCTACTTGTTACTTATCGATGCTTCACGTGATACCGAAGATTTATATCGTAAATCGGCCGAAGTTTATCTGAACTACGGAGAAGTGGAAGTTCGTCGTCATGCTGCATTTATCAAAAAATTTGAAGTAGAAGATGTAGATATTTATAAAGTTCAATAAGAAAATCCTCTCATATGATTCAAATTAAAAGCTCCTGAAATTAAATTTCAGGAGCTTTTAATTTCTATGCTTTTCTTTTAAACTATCACTAAGGATTAATCATTATTAATGCGAAAGTCAACGACGATTTACCTACCAGTAAGTATGAAATCCACAAAATCAACCTTAAGACTTAAATGATAAATTCTGTGGATTAGTTTCTCAGTGAGTTTTCTTATTCAGCTTTTCTTTTTAAAATTCCCACATATCGACAGATTTCTCCGGAAGTTGAAATTCCTTCAAGAACTACTGAATAATTATTAGCTGTATCAGCTGTATAAAATTTTATATGAATCGTTCCAGTACTGTCACAAACAAGTGTTGGATTCCAGTAAATAGTGGTTCTCAAATCCGGATTTGAACTTTTATAAACACTGTCAACATTATATTTCGGAACATAAAATTCTGCAGGTTTCTGATATCCGAGTGGAGTAACATGAGCCAGACTTATAGGTGTTGATGTTTTCAAATCTACACCCTCCTTCAACTTAATAACAATCACACCATTTCCACCACGGGAACCAAAAATAGCTGCATTTGCACCTTTAAATACCTGAATACTTTCCACATCGTTCGAAGTAAGATAAGAGATTTCTTCCATATCCTGAATTTCAATTTCATCTACCAAAAACATTGGATTCCCGGTAGCACCTCGAATGGATATTTTATCACCAGTAATCTGAATGCCTGGAATTGTATATAATAAATTGATTATACTGGTCGATGGAAATTTCTCAAGTTGTTCTGCCGTAATTTCGTTATCGGCCATCCCAGAGTAATAAGTGTCGTCGCTTTTTGTTTTTTTATCAGCCTTAACCGTTACTTCTCCAAGATTAATGACACGCATTCCACCTTCATAATAATATTTTTCTTTACTTTGCTTAAAGTATTCTTGCTGTTCAGCAGGAATATTAATTTTCAATGGAGTTGGAATATAGCCACTTGGCTGAGGGAAATCATCATCATCGGGAATAATTTCAACATCCGTCAGGCTTTTCGGTTTCTTAGCTTTCAAAACAAAAACGGTACTATCCGGGAATTCTATTCCATCAATCAAGTAACGTCCCAATGTGTCTGTTTTTGCGAGTTTTATTACATTTTTATAAGGTGAAATCATTATAATATCACATTTTTTGGAAGGAGCATTAAACAAATTCAACACTTTACCCGAAAGTGCCTGGCCTTCTTCAAGATAATAGGTTGGTTTAGTATAAATTCCCTTCACAATTTCTGATGTATTAAACCGACGCCATCCCTGTGTCAACATCAATACATCGGTTTTTTCTTGGGTAGCAGTCTTGTTATCAACTAAATAGGCTGCTGGCTCTTCAATATATCCTTTCAAATCGGACGTTAGTAACAAATTACTCAGAATGTTATCTGCCAACGAATCTTGTTTTACAGTATGACTATCAGTTATACTTACAGAAAAACTGCCTTTTAAAGGATTGGACAGCGTTGTTTGTAATTTTAAATCCAGATTAACCAATTCACGCTTAGTATAATCTGGTTTATCACTTTGCATGGAAACATTCGGCAAATTAAAATTCCGTACGAAACTCAATCGTTCACAAAATGTATGACCCAAGGAATCGACCACAGCAAATGTAACTACCCCAGGAGGAAGTAAAGATTCTGAAATCTGCCCTTCCAGATTTCGTAAAGGCTGAATCACAAAAACTTTGCCTCGTGAATGTAAGAGAATATAAAGTGATTTATTGGGTAATTTAGTCTGATTAAAAACTTCATACAGGATTTTACCCCGGTTAGATAATAGATGAAGAATTACGCCTTCACTTTGAGATTTCGGGAGATTAACCCGCTTTTCAACTCCATTTGTATTTTTTACCAGAGCGTAGTAGGTTTCGTTTGGTTGAGTTTGAATGGAAAACTTTCCCATTCCTTTATGTAAGGTGGAAAAATCACATATTTCCTCATTGTTATCAGTAAAAATTTTTCCGGTTACATCAACCGACAAACCATCTTTGCCAATAGCCTTGAAAGCAAGGGTTTGTAATGAATTATTCAAAAGTACTCCACTTTCAGGTAAAAACTGCACATCAAAATCATTGCTAAACTCCGGTAAAAAAATATTAGTAGTATATTTTTCGTCCTTCATCGACACTTCCATATATTTTTTGGAACTGTCAGCTTGATTGATTTTAATTTTCCATGATATTATACCGTCATTGGTGGTAGTTAAGACTTTTTTCTTTTTTGAACCACTGCCCCAGTTTTCTACTATTTCCACTTTTTTCCCACTTATCGGATTTTGAACTGCATCAGTAAAAGTCAGTTTGACAGGAATTTGTCCATCCACAGCAGTACCATATTCAATTTTACTTGAAACACGATCGTCAATGCTATTCCCAATCAGAATATTCTTAGAATAGAAAAAATCATTACCCGCATTTTGCATCCAGTAGGTATATGCGCGGAGTTTATAATATCCGCTAGCTAATTCGGGTTTAAGTTTTATATGACCATCAAAACCGAGTGAGTCTTTTTTAATTTTTTGACGGTAGAGAACCGAATCGAGTTTGTCAATTAATTCCACGTAAACGAATCGACTTAATGCGCTTGATTCCAATGTCGTAGCATTTACAAGATAACCTTTAAACCAGATCTCTTCTCCGGCACTGTAATATGGTTTATCAGTTTGTAGATAAAGTTTTTCTTGTGGAAAATTATACCATTGTTTTGCAAAACGTGAAGTGACAATTTGTGAAAATGTGGCACTGTTTTTTTTTGATACTGCAAATGCAGAAATAGAAACAATAAAAAATAATCCAAAAAAAAAGGTTGATTTTATTTTCATATATTTTGACAATTATATAAATAATTCAGTATAATTTGATTTTAACCAAGGATGAATCTATACAGACTCTATTTTCGAATAATAGTTTAATGCCTAAATTTATATTTAAACTGCTTTAGTTAAATATTTCAGGCATGAAAAACACCAACAAAACTATGAAAATATAAGCAACAACAGCTATGAATATATATTAATAAACATCTTTTGAGATATTATTAACAAACAACTACATTGCCAAATTTGTTATCCATTTTTTTAGATGCTTTGGTGATTTTAAATTTATTAAGAAACAGATATCATCAATATTTTATGTATATAAAAACAGGATGTTGATGTAGAATAAAAAATAAAAATAAACAGGATTTAATGCTAATTATTTAAATTTTATCTATAGTTTTGTAGACTCTTTATTGTGTTTTGTTTGATTTTTGCTTATATTCATCTAATTTATGTATGCTTGAAAATCACATGAATCTCATTATCATGTTGATACGTATTATACATGATTTTTTCTTGCAATTTTATATTAATTGATATTGACTAATTTAGAATTCTGAATTTACGACTTTTAGACATATTATCACAAATTAATAACATATATGTAATACTACAAATTGATTGACACTGTAATAATTATGACAATAAAAAATCAATTTTATAATTTCTGGATTTGGCACACAGCAAACTATGTTTTATAACCTCAAATTATTTTATTATGAAAGCACTTAATGTTTATTTTTTGATGCTATTCAGCTTCATTGTCAGTGGAATCTCAGCTCAGACTTTCGATGAATACCAACGAAATGAGCAAACTAAAATGCACAAGTATGCCATTGAGCAAAACGAAGGACTCGCCCGCTTACAAAAGGAATATACCGATTACGTTCTTAAACGGGATAAAGAATGGACTGATTATTTGCTCAAGGAGTGGGAAAATTATCAGGTTTTTAGCGGAAAAAAATTAAAGGAAAAACCAAAACCGCAAAATATTCCGGCTTATATACCTCCTACAACCAATCCGGCGAATTCCTCAGTAATTAAACAAAATCCAACAAGTGTTGAAACTCATGTCATTAAGCCGATAGTAAATTCCCAAACGGTTTCAGCAGAAATTACTCCTCAGCCGGTCGAACCTATTCGAAAACCTGCCCAGGCTATGACTAACATGCAAACTACGAGTTTTTCATTTTACGGTAGGTCAATAGCTATTCCGTATGATCCAATTATGGCAAAGTATGATTTAACCACAGTAGATCAGCCCGCAATCGGTTTGTTTTGGGAAAAAGTTAGTGCCACCAATTATTCTCCCGCCGTTGAACAATTGCTTCAAACAAAAGCAGACATGAATATCAACGACTATGGCTATTTTATGATTGTTCAGCAATTTACAAAAAACCTGTATCCACAAAGTGAAAATTCGGCCAGACTGATGGCATGGTTTGTACTTGTTCGCTCGGGATATGGAGTTCGTGTGGCTTTTCAGAACAACGAGGTCGCATTGCTCGTGCCAACTTTGCAGCAAGTATATGCAACCAGTTTTTTAACTTTGGGTGGAATGAATTATTATATTTTCCCAAAATTACAAGCTGCTAACTATTTTACCTATGATAAAGATTATCAAGCTGCCGGTCGGGCATTTGATTTTAATATCAATTCACCTGTAAATTTTGCAGGCAAAAAAGCCGATAAAACCCTTTCGTTCAGTTTTGAAGATAAACCCTATGAAGTTCATATCAGTTACGACCCTGATTTAGTGAATTTCTATAAAGATTATCCTTTGGTTGACTACAGTGTAAATCTGAATGCAGCAGCTTCAGTATTGGCAAAAGAATCACTCGCGGCTGCATTTAAGCCACTCGTTGCAGGTTTAAACGAAGAGAAAGCTGTTAACCTTATTCTAAGGTTTGTTCAAACTGCTTTTCAGTATAAAACTGATGATGAACAATTTGGGCGTGAGAAATTCGATTTTGTAGATGAAATATTCTATTATCCTTTTTCCGATTGTGACGATCGCGATGTGTTATTCACCTATCTTATACGCGAAACGCTTGGACTAAAAGTTATCGGACTTGAATATCCTGAACATGTGGCAGCTGCAGTTGGATTTTCTGCACCAGTAATTGGAGATTATTTGGTCTACAAAAACAGTAAATTTGTAGTTTCAGATCCAACTTACGTCAATGCTCCAGCCGGTTTGACTATGCCACAATATAAAACGGTTTCACCTCAAATACTGGAAATAAAGAATGGAAATGCTGAAGAAATTTCGCTCGGCAAAGTATGGGAAACGGTTCAAAATGCGGGTTGCTACAAAGGTAGTAACCTTAAAAACAGCAAAACACTCAGTGATGGTAATATCCTTTTAACCGGATATTTTGCCAATCCGGTACAATTAGGGAGTGTTTCACTTAACGGAACATCTAATACACACAATTGCTTTGTGGCTAAAATGAATCAGAGCGGACAAACCGTTTGGGCAAAATCGGTAGTTGCCAGTGGTAATGCTGTAGGAATGTCAGTTGAAACTGCGCCATCAGGCAATATTGTTTTAGCAGGTGTTTTCACTGGTGTTATTCGATTGGGTGAAAAGAGCATCAGCTCGGCAAAAGGAAAAGCGGATTTATTTGTTGCATCCTATTCTCCTGCGGGTGATTTACTGTGGTTGAACAGGGGTGGATTAGAATCACTGCCCGATACCAACTCTACTGCTTTTTCGGTGACATTCAGCTCACAAGGTGTGAAACAAGCAGTTAAACATGCATCAGCTCAGCTGGATGATCGCACATTAGGATTATTTGTAGATGCTGCGGGTGTTATATTTTATTCAGGAATGATGAATAATGCTTTGGCAGTGGCCGGAACTGAAAAAAAAGTAGCTTTTGCCTCGGAAAGTTCAGCCGATTTATCCGATTTATTACGGATTGAAAGTGACAGATTTGTAGCACAACAAGCTGATAAAGCCATCGCCGGATTGATGGCAGCCATTCGGTTGGTAAAATACATGGGCGTTAGTCTTACCGGGTCTAAAATTAAAGATGCATTGGATAAAAACAACCCAACCTTCAGCAAGTTATGTCCGAATATTTACACTAATCTGGGGAGAATAAATTTCGTACAGAATGCTAAAGGTGTTATTACTATTCAAACGCAAAATGGGCGAGACATAGGTTTTGACAAAGTAAAAGTAACCAACAACAGCACGATTTCCATTTCGGAAGTGCCGGGAGGAGATTACAAAATCGATATTCTGTCGGGCATTAAAGTTGGGAAATTAGTGGTTTGGTATAACCTTAATTATATCAAAATGGTCTCGAGAAAAGGAAATTTATTATTTGACTATTCGCCCGATCATTCACAGGCAACCGTAAATGTCCAAAAGGATATTTTAAATTAGTACGATAAATTTCTCATCACCCGGAAATAAAATAAATGATAAATCAACGTGGCAAAACAAACAAAGAAACCTGAATTGTATGCGTTCCGTAAATCGTAATTCTGTTTCGGCTGGATAAAACAAAAACAATTAAACGAATTATTCAACAAATTGAATATATAACTCTCTTAATATTAATTTAAAACAAAATCGTTATGAAAAAGAATTTTTTTAAAGTAGCAACCGGCGTTCTGTTTATTGGCGCCATGAGTATGATGTTTGTATCGTGCAAGACTGCTAAAGTGCTTTCGCCTGCTGATTCAGGAGAAGTAGAAATCAAAACACCTTGTTCAGGTTCAGAATTCAACAGCAATTCTAAAGCATTGCGTTTCAGCGCCATTGGTGAGAGCATGGATCAAATGACTGCTAAGAAGAAAGCCATGAGCGAAGCCCGTGCTGGTTTAGCTGGTGCTATCAATACCTTGGTAAAAGGTGTAACTGACAATTATGTAAAATCGGGGAATTACAACAACAAAGAAGAGTTGATGAAAAACTATGAAGGCATGAACCGTGAAGTCATCAATCAATCACTTGCCGGAAGTGTGGTTATTTGCGAAAAAGCAACAGTGATTAAAAGCTCTGGAAATTACAAATATTACGTTTGTCTGGAACTTGGTGGCAGCGATATTTTGCAGCAAATCAATAACAAAATGACGAACAACGAACAATTGAAAGTTGATTACAATTACGAAAAATACAAAAAAACCTTCAACGAGGAAATGGGTAAAATTGGTCAATAATAGAATGCAAGAATACAACAGATCCTCTCTTCAGGGAGAGGATCTGTAATTAAATTAAGAGAATGCCAGTGCGACAGCTTGTTTTTATATTAACTTTTCAAATTTGTTGCGTGGGATTATTTTCGCAGAATTCTATTCGTGATGTATTGAACACTTTACCCGATATTAAAAAAAAACAGAGTGCGGCTCTGACATCATTGAAAGTAATGCTACCCTGTGATTTTAGTGATTATATATCAAATGGATATGTTGGAATTTCAGAGCCAAGAATGGATTCAGCAAAAGCATACCAACAGGCTTACATGAGAGCATTGTCAGTTTATGCATTGCAAAATTCACTGGCACGTGGTATGAGTGATTTTTTCAATGACGCTACGGCCCTAAGTACATCTTCAAACTACGAGGAATTTTGCGAGTTGAAAAATGAATGCAATTTAGCAGTCTCGTCAATAAAAGTGTTGAATACAATACAGCTGAAAAGTGGTGAGATTATTATTAAGTTGGAAATTGATTCTACACACCCAAAGTCTGTTGAGCGGATTCGTTTTAATGGTTCAATAGAGCTCTACAACAAAGAAACAGAAGTGGATGGAAACAACAAAACCAATTCGAAAATTTACATAAAAACCTCTGTTATTTACTCAGGTGACACAAAAGGTCATTCAGAAATGATGACCTATTATTTAAGCAATAACCGCTGGATAAGTCAGGATTTAGTTTATGATTCACTAAAAATTGATAACAGTCGATTTAAACTATTTTATGTAACTGAACCCAATTGTAAAAATGACACAACAGGATTTGATGACAAGCCTTTTGGCACTATGGATGGACTTTGGTTTGCATTTGCCAATGGAATTTACTCAGCCTTGTCGTCGCAACTGAAACCACAGTTTCTTAAGATGAAACAAGTTGGTGACCGGTTTGAGAATAAATTAATTTCACTGAATCGTGAAAGCGGATTTTTTCAGTTTAGCTCCACCCTTATCGGTGGCATTTATTTTGAAAACAATTTATATACCAAAATAAAAACAGAATTTCCGGGACGCTAACATTTTAAATTTACAGATATGAAAAATTTTACTTTTTTCTGTATGATTCTAGGGTGTCTTTTGCCACTCAATTTATTGGCACAATATACCAAAATGATTGATGTATTGGAAGATACAGAATCTGAAATGAATGATGGGAAACTGACCTTACGGTTTTTTGATGCCCAAACAGGACAACCGGTAAAAGATGCTAAAATCACACTTGCCGAAATTGGAGAATTTAGTTCTGACGCTTTCGGGAAAGTGAGATTCGCTAAAGTAAAAGATGGAAAATATGCTTTTACGTTTTCAAAAAACGAGTATATATCTGCCAGTTATCAGTTTGAAGTAATAGCCGAAACGATTTTTTATAATCGTTTTTCGGTTTGTCCACGCACGGAGCTTGGAGCTATACGCATTGTTCTTGACTGGGATAAATCACCCGCTGATCTCGATTTACATCTCATAAAATCAGGCTCTTACCATATTTCTTTTCATGATATGCTGAAATCAGCCGATGGAACTGCCCAACTCGACAGGGATGATATGGATGGATTCGGACCTGAAACTATCACTATAAACAAAACTGATAATACAGCGAGTTACAGTTGCTTTGTACACGACTATAGTGACAGCTCAAATCCCAAAACGTCAAATCTGTCACGCAGTAAGGCCGTTTTGCGAATTTACAACAACAATGAACTAAAAGACACATTCTATATCCCACGTGATAAAACAGGCAATGTATGGACCGTATTCGAAATCAAACATGGAGAAGTGATTGATGTAAATAAAGTTTCCGGGGAAAATTAATGGATAGCCAACTTTGCATTCTTCTTCTAAATTAAACCAAGCATTATGATTAATAAAAAAGTATTGTTGTTCATCTGCGGATATATTTTTATAGGCTTTCTACCTAACGAACTGAAAGCTCAAAATATAGCTGAAATAAAAGCAGATCGTGAGAATTTCATCTGGGGTGAAGGCAGCGGTGCCACGCTGAAAGAAGCAGATCAGATTGCATTGGCTGACATCATTGGGCAAATTTCGACACAGGTTGAGAGCAGATTCGAGAAAACAGTTTCCGAGACTGGCGACAAATTTAAAGAAACGGTTAATGATGTATTGAAAACTTACTCGAGTGCTACCTTGAAAAATACCGAACGAGTTATTGTGCAAAATGAACCCGATACCAAAGTGTTTCGATATGTAAGAAGAACTGAAATTGCCAAAGTTTTTGAATCACGAAAAAATAAACTTATAGAACTGGCTCATAATGGAGAGGCAGCCCTGAAAAACATTCAGATTGCTGATGCACTTCGGTATTATTATTGGGCTCAAACTTTACTGAGAAGTCATCCCGACGCATCGGATATAAGAATGACAAGTTCTACAGGCGAAGAAGTACTGTTGATAACCTGGCTTCCGGTAGAGATAAATCAGATTTTTTCTAATATGATGATCAAGATCGATGAGGTTGAAAAAAAGGATAATTATACCAATTGCCTGCTTGATATTCGTTATAAAAATGAACCAGTTCATAGCTTCGATTACACCTATTGGGGTGGACAAGACTGGTCAAATATAGTGAGTGCAAAAGACGGGGTAGGTGTGATTGAATTACCCCGGACCGATAATGGAACTGACATTCGGATAAAAATGGAATATGCTTTTGAGGGTGAAGCAAATATCGATATGGAATTGCGCGATGTTATGCAAAAAATTCCTCAGGTTCCATACAAAAGCAGTTACATGATTGTCAATACAAAAACGACAAAACCGATTACAACATTGCCCCCGGGAGTAAGCACTGCTCAAACAAATAATGTTAGTGAGACCAATAGTATTGCCGTAAATTCTGTTACAACTACTCCTGCAGCTCTGACAGTGGAAGCAGAACAAGTGCCGAAAGCAGGTATTAATTCAATGAATATATTGACTAATGTTGCGGATAAAGATGCGGTTATGAAAAAGATAATTGCAGCTATTAATACTAAAAATTACGAAGCGGCTCAAGGTCTTTTTTCAGATGACGGTTATTCTATTTTTCAAAAATTAATGGAATACGGCAATGCCAGAATATTGAAAATGATTGATTTAAAATATTACCAATACGATCAATTAGTCATCTGTCGCTCCATTCCCATGAGTTTTAATTTTAAATCAAACAACCGGACATTCGTTGAAAATGTAGTTTTTTATTTTGACAAAGACAACAAAATATGTAATCTTACTTTCAGTTTGTCGAAATTGGCTGTTGACGATATTGCAGCAAACACGAACTGGTCACAACAAACACGGATGTTGATAATGAGCTTTATGGAAAACTATAAAACAGCTTATTCACTGAAACGGCTCGATTACATTCAGAAAATATTTTCAGACGATGCGCTTATTATCACAGGAACTGTAACGAAAGTGAATAACACGCCCGAAAACAAATTCTTAAATAATAGCATTGTAAAATACAATCGGTTGACAAAAGCCAAGTACCTGAAAAATCTGGAATATTCATTTAAAAGCAATGAATATATCAATATCCGTTTTGCCGATAATATGGTTCGTCGTTCCGGCAAAAGCAATGATATATATGGAATTCAGATTAAACAGGATTATTTCTCGACTAATTACGGTGATTCAGGCTATTTATTCTTACTGATTGATCTTTCAGATACTATTTCACCTCAGATTCATGTCCGTACCTGGCAACCCGAGAAAAATCCGGATGGCAGCATTTATGGATTATCGGATTTTTAATACTTAAAAAATAACCATAATAAATAATCTTATGATTAAGAAACTATTATTCTTCGTTTTGCTACTATGCCTTAGTGGATCTTTATTTGCAGAGATTAATGTTAAAACGTTCCGCAAGCTCGAAACAGACCTTGATGCCCGCTTAAATGAATCGATTAAAGATCAAAATGGCGATTTATGCGCCATCATCAAAGTGGTCACTTCCCAAACAGGATTCACATTCGATTGTGGACAGATTGGCATTATGAAAACCGTTCAAAAAACGGGCGAAATATGGGTATACGTTCCATTTTCAACCAAACGAATCACCATTGCACATCCTGTGCTGGGTTTTCTGAGAGATTATATGTTTCCTATGTCGGTGGAGAAGGCCACGGTGTATGAACTGGTTTTGACAACCGACAAAGTGGTGACCATCATTGAAAAAAATGAAATGGATACACAATGGTTGCTGATTGATACCGATCCAATTGGCGCTGATGTGTATATTAACGACCAACCTGTAGGCAAAACGCCTTATCAGAATGAGTTTCCGATTGGCAAATACACATATCGTTTACAAAAAGATCAATATATTAACGATGTAGGAATTGTAGAATTAAAGCCCGGGGATCAAAAACAAATCATCAAATCACAGTTGAAGCCTAATTATGGTACAGTACAAATAACAAGTACTCCTGAAAATGGAGCTAAAGTAAGTCTAAATGGAATACCGACCGGCAAAACTACTCCTTGTAATCTGGAAACCGTTCCGGCGGGTGATCATACACTTAAAGTTAGTTGTGATTTTTACGAAACCACTTCCCAACGTATAACCATCATTCCAGGCGAAACAAAACAGGTAGTTATCAATATGAATCCGGCTTTTTCAGAGGTCACTTTACAATCAGATCCCAAGGCCGATATTTATATTAACGGTATTTTTAAAGCCAATGGAAGCTGGCAGGGCAGATTAACTCCTGCTGTTTATTCTTTTGAGGCAAAATTAGAGAAGTATAGTACAGCTTCTGAAAATAAAACCATTGAAATAGGTATTCCCGTAAACATTACCTTAAAACCGAAACCTAGAACCGGTAATTTAAAAGTAATAAGTACTCCGTTTGAAGCCACTGTTAAATTAAATGGAGAACTTATGGGTCAAACGCCTGTAACATTGAGAAAGTTAATTACCGGTGATTATACAGTTGAACTATCCCGACAGGGATACCTGACAAAAACTGAAACCGTAACAGTCAATGAAGGAATTACCAACATTTTAAATTCAACTCTGACATACTCAAGTTCTGAAAGTGCTAAACCGGAGAATCCAAAACCGATAAATTCTGCTCCTGTAATTAAGACCATTACCGAACGAACAGCCACAATAACTTCAAACCCAACTGGTGCTACAGTTAGTATTGATGGTATTTTTGTTGGTAAAACTCCTTACAATGGGGTTTTGACAATTGGAAGCCACAATTTACTGCTACAACAGGGAATAGAAAAAATCAATAAAACTGTTACTATTGAACCAACCAGAGGTGAAACTGAATTCAATTTAACTTTTGCACAAAAAGCATTTGAACAATCAATGAATGCTGTAATTGAAAACAAAGAAGCTCCAAGTTTAGATCGTGAAGTTAGTATTGGTTCGTCTCCAACAGGAGCATCACTTTTTATTGACTCTAAATTGGTAGGTCACACTCCTTACACAGGCAAATTAAACTTTGGAAATCACTCCGTACGAATTGAACAAAATAATTTGAAATCTGAAAAAAATATTACTGTTTCTCAATATGGAGGTGAAACCGATTTTACATTGATTCTGGAACAACCTTTAAAAACGGAAACCAACACAACTTTAACAGAAGTCAAATTAACACCTGTCCAATCAAATCCTGTTAGTTCAGATTTGACAACAAAAAAGAAGGCTAAATTTAAAGATTTTGCTTCACTTGGTGGTCAAATTGGACTTAACAGTGCTACAATATTTGACATCGGTATAGGAATGGATATTAAATATGCAAATTGGATTTTTTCTAAAACCGAATTGAGTTTAAGTGGATTTAACAATATGGCATGTATAGGAAACTTTACAAAAAAGTCTAGTCTTTTTGGAGAAATTGGTGCTAATTTAGATTTATTGGGATTGTCAGGAGCAACTGGAATTGCTTTAGGGTTAGGATATGGTAACTTTAGAAGTAATTTAGATGTTAGAATTATAACTGGAGGAAATACAATTTTTGAATTAATGTACAGACTTGGTTTCTAGATAAAAAAAAATGATAATATATTGCAAGATAAATAATAAATAAACTACATAAAATTAATCTTATGATTAAGAAATTATTATCCTTCGTTTTGCTTCTATGCCTTAGTGGATCTTTATTCGCAGAGATTAGCGTAAAATCGTTCAGAAAGCTCGAAACAGATCTTGATGCCCGTTTAAATGAATCGATTAAAGATCAAAATGGCGATTTATGTGCCATCATCAAAGTGGTCACTTCCCAAACAGGATTCACATTCGATTGCGGACAGATTGGCATTATGAAAACTGTTCAGAAAACAGGTGAAATTTGGGTATACGTACCATTTTCAACCAAACGAATCACCATTGCACATCCTGTTCTTGGTTTCCTGAGAGATTACATGTTTCCTATGTCGGTGGAGAAGGCCACGGTGTATGAACTGATTTTGACAACTGATAAAGTGGTGACCACGATAGAAAAAAACGAAATGGATACACAATGGCTGTTGATTAATACCGATCCAACCGGTGCCGATGTTTATATCAACGACCAACCGGTTGGTAAAACGCCTTATCAAAACGAATTTCCAATAGGGAAATACACTTACCGCCTCCAAAAAGAACTATATATTAACGAAGCCGGGATTGTGGAATTGAAACCAGGCGATCAAAAACAAATTATTAAACTGCAGTTGAAACCAAACTATGGGACACTGCTAATATCAAGCACTCCAGAGAATGGAGCTAAAGTGAGTATGAACGGTATGCCAACAGGCAAAATAACACCTTGCAAACTCGAAATGGTACCCGCGGGCGAGCATACCGTGAAAGTAAGTTATGATCTGTATGAAACAACTTCTCAAAAGCTGACAGTAATTCCTGGTGAAACAAAACAGGTGGTTATTAATATGAATCCGGCTTTTTCAGAAGTCACCTTACAATCAGACCCAAAGGCTGATATTTATATTAACGGCATCTTTAAAGCCAATGGAAACTGGCAAGGAAGATTAACTCCTGCGGTATATTCTTTTGAGGCAAAGTTAGAAAAGTATACTACTGCTACTGAAAGTAAAGCTATCGAAATAGGCATTCCGGTAAACATTACTTTAAAACCTAAGGCTCGTACCGGAAACCTAAAAGTGATTAGTAATCCCTTTGAAGCGACCATAAAAATTAACGGAAAGATTATGGGACAAACACCCACCACTTTGCGAAATATGCTTATTGGTGAATACAGTACTGAGATCTCCTTGCCGGGGTTTTCTACAGCTATTGAAAAAACAACAATTACCGAAGGTCAAACTGCAATTATCAATGCAACGCTTATTAATGGGCGAAGCACAACCATCAATTCCGAACCAAGCGGGGCAAACTTGACCATTGATGGGGTAATGGTTGGAACAACGCCCTATACCGGTTCTGTTCCTTACGGTAATCATAAAATAAAACTTGAACAGGGTTCAAATAAAGCGTATAAAAATCTGCTTGTGAGCGAGTCTGATAATCCGAATTACACATTAACATTTGCAACTACTTACGGGAATCTGGATATTTCAAACAACTCATATGCGTCGATTTATATTGATGGAGAATTCAAAGGAATGAGCAGTTGGCAAGGCAAACTTCCTTCAGGAAGTTATCGGGTTGAGGTGAAAAAAGATGGACTTAAAACAGCTTCACAACAAGTGGAATTATTCGAAGACGACAATCAGAGAATAACACTTGAACCGGCTGAGTCTTTTGGTTCGCTCGACGTGAGCACTGACCCTATTGGTGCAACTATCCTAATTAACGGCAAAGAACGTGGTTTGTCACCAAGCACTATCACAAACTTGTCGACAGGAAATTATGATGTGGAATTAAGAAAAGAAGGTTCATCAAGTATATTAAAGAAAGTGATTATTCGGGAAAATGAAACAACAAAACTGGATGAAAAACTTTCGTTGGGACTCGTATTTACAGTTCAATCTATTCCTTCAGGGGTTGATATTTTTGTGGATGGAATTGCTTCCGGAAAAACACCTAAAGATATTGCGCTGTCATATAGCACGCACATTATCAAAGTAACAGATGGAAAAATAAGCCAGGAATCGCAAGTGGAGGTTAGTAAAGAATCCGCAACTACCTTGTTGTTTCAGCTGTACGAATGCAATCAAACAAAATCTATCACATCCATTCCTTCGGGAGCAAATGTGATTGTAGATGGCAGCATTATTGGTACTACTCCTATGAGCCAATTACTAAAGGAAAAAGAAATGAAAATTAAAATAGAGAAAAAAGGATTTGACCAATCCCTTAATACTCTACGCTGTGAAGACAATGGTCTGAATGTGAAACTAAAACCGAAGAAAACAGGCCATTTGTATATTGAAGTAGGTGCGGCAATTCCGTTAATATCTACTCAATCGGAGTTTCTGAGTAATATGGCCTATCAGGTACGCGTTGCCTACATGAAAACATTTGGCGTTTACGCAAAATATGAAACGAGCGGCTCTCCACAAAGTATTGATTATACTACAGCAAACATTCCCTCAAATTATTATTATTCTACATCAGGAACTATTGTAGAAAAATATAGTCGGGTAGGATATGTAGTCGGTGCCATGTTGCATGTCAGTCCGGTAACACTTTATGTTGGTGCCGGAATTGGATATTACAATCATTATATCAGTGCAAGCCTTTATAAATATTCTGACAATAGCTTATACAAGCAAATTTACTTAGGAGATACCAATTCAATATTAGGAACAGGAATGGAAAGTGAAGCGGGGTTAATCTTTGGCGGTAAAACTTTTACGTTCTCTGTTGGAGTATCGAATATCGAATTTAAATACTATGAAATATCAGCTGGGTTAGGTATAATGTTTTGATAAAAATTAAGAATTATGAAAAAAGTTATGATAAACAAGATAAATAGAAAAGTGAAATTCAGCGTAAATTTCAGCAAATTAGTATTCCTTTTGGGAAGTTTATTCTTATTTAATGCCTGTTTAGATGAATCTCCTTTTGCAAAAACAAATAAAACAGATTCAAATTCCGGAATAAATACAGATAATGACGGGAACGTATTCAATACGGTAACTATTGGAAATCAGGTTTGGATGGCTGAAAACTTAAGGAGCACTAAATACAGGGATGGAAGTTCTATAAGCAATGTAACCGGAACCTCACAATGGGGAGCACTAACATCAGGAGCATATTGTTCAGTTCTTAATAATAGTACCAATTCAAAAACCTATGGTCAACTCTACAATTGGTATGCAATTACTGACATTCGCAATATTGCTCCAAAAGGTTGGCACGTTCCAACTTATTACGAATGGGATGAAATGTTTTATTATTTAGGTATAGACAGCTTAGCGGGTGAAAAATTAAAAGAAACAGGAACAACACATTGGACCTATCCAAATACAGGAGCAACAAATATTTATAGTTTTAATGCTCTGCCATCAGGATGGAGACAAGATGATGGTTTATTTTATGCTTTTGGATACAGCACCTTTTGGTGGACAAGTACTGAATATGCCAGCAATACATTGAATGCTTACGGTCGGGAAATAGATTACAATAAAACCAGTTTAGACAGATACTATACATATAAAAGTTGGGGATTATCTGTTCGCTGTGTGAGAGATGAAGTAGCAAATACCAGCAACACCCCAATGATAAGTTATTCGGGTTCTTATTTTTATTATAACGGAACTCCGATTATTCCTATTTATCCAACAAACTTAGGTGGTTTGGTTTATTCATCAGCAGTTGTTTCTACTTTTGCAGGAAGTGGGGCAACGGGTTTAGTTAATGGCACAGGAACTGCTGCAAGTTTCTATCAACCATTTAGTTTGGCAGTAGATGCTACGGGTAATGTGTTTGTAGCCGATGCTTTAAATAATGTAATTAGAAAAATAACTTCAGCTGGAGTAGTGACAACTTTAGCTGGCAGTGGAACTGCTGGTTCTGCTAATGGTACTGGAACTGCTGCAAGTTTCAACCAAGCTTATGGGGTTGCTGTAGATGCATCCGGGAATGTATATGTAGCCGATGCGGCAAATAATAAAATCCGGAAAATAACATCAGCTGGAGTGGTAACAACTTTTGCTGGTAGTGGAACTGCTGGTTCTGCTGACGGTATTGGAACTGCTGCAAGTTTTAACTATCCCTATGGAATAGCTGTTGATGCATCCGGTAATATTTATGTGAGTGATATGGTTAACTCCAAAATTAGGAAAATTACTTCAGCGGGTGTAGTTACTACTTTTGCAGGATCAGGAATACCTGGTTCAACTGACGGTGTTGGTACTTCTGCTACTTTCAATAATCCTAAAGGTCTAGTTGTAGATGCTTTAGGTAATGTCTATGTGACAGATATGAGTAATAATAAAATTCGAAAAATAACATCAGCAGGAGTGGTTAGTACTTTAGCTGGAAGTGGAAGTCAGGGAGTTGTGAATGGTCAGGGAGTTGCAGCTAGTTTCAATCAACCAGAAGATGTAGCTGTGGATGCTTCGGGGAATGTTTATGTGGCAGACAGACCAAATATGGTGATCCGTAAAATTACTTCTACAGGACTGGTTACTACTTTAGCAGGAAGTGGAACAAGTGGTTCTACAAATGCTACAGGAACAGCTGCAAGTTTTTTTAATCCAAGAGGTGTGGCAGTAGATGCATCTTGGAATGTGTTTGTCTCTGATTCGTATAATAATATGATACGTAAAATCACTCAATACGGTTATTTTATCAGCCCGGCATTACCTGCAGGATTGAGCTTTGATACCTCAACCGGTACAATCAGCGGAACACCGACAGTAAGTAGCTCTTCAAAAACGTATACAGTTACAGCTATCAATGAATATGGTAATTATTCAACGACATTCAATTTAACTATTTATTAAACTATAATATTGATTAACTCAGAAAGGTGGAAGTGTTGTTACACCTTTCATTACTACATTGATTTTCAAAATAAAAATATTTTCTCAAAATATTTACTTGCTTATTATATTTTAACTTCAAAAGTTAACTCTTTCTTTTTTTTCTGATTTTCGCATTTTGTTTGTCTTGTTTTTCTGATTGTATAATCTTTCAATTCACTATAAAACAACACCTTAAAACAAATCCGTATGAGAAAAAATGTTTTTCCCTTGTTCCTTCTTTTCGTTGGAACACTTACATTAGCGGCCCAGGTAGCCACTTCCAACAAAGGAATGATTCCTTCACACTACGACCGCAATGCACTCACAGTGCTTATTTTGGATAACAACGGAGCTTATATCCGTGATATCAAAAACGCTACCGGCAGTCTGGCTATTCCCGAAAAGTATGACGACAACTCACAAAATGTCAAGTGGCTAGCTTCAGAATCGAATCAAAATCAAATTCTTCAGGCCATTGATCGATCAAAGTTAGCCAATAAAATTATGGCAAGCTTGTTTTCACGCTCTCCAAACGGTGATTTCGACATGACACTGATTGGCAAACGTGGACTTTACAACGCCACTGTTGAAGAAATGATGAAAGCATCGGCATCTAAAATCGGATTAAATAAGATAAAAGATACAGGGCGGTCATTGGTTAACAACTCATATATTCAGGTTATCGACCTCCGTAATGTTGTGTCGATGCAGGAATATTATGATGCTCAGGATGCTGCAAATCGTAAATCTGCAGCCTATGCCGGAACTGTATTTAAACCAGTCGACCGGACTCAAAATGGTTGGAAAGGCGATGTACTTTCTTATCTCTACCGTATTGAACCGTCAAATGTCGACAGCCTTTACGATAAAATGTGGATATATAGTGACGATAACAATGCTGTCAGGGAATACAAAAAAACACTTTTCGATAATTCGAAATTTGGTTTTAGTTATGTGACTTCAGTAAAATCTCAGGCTAATGGCACACAATACAATCCCGGACAATTATTAGCACCAACAGTACAACTTGGCAGAGAAGCATTGTTCAGCAAACTGCTTCACTCTGCCCTTATTTCAGCTTTATATGAAATCGAAACGAATTATGAACCATTTAGGGTGAAAACATCAGTATATGCCGTGCAACCAATTCGTGCAAAAATTGGAACCAAAGAAGGCCTGGCTGTTGATCAACGCTTTTTTGTGCTTGAAAACATTCAGAATTCGAAAGGCGAAACAACTTCACAACGCAAGGGAGTAGTATTTGTGGCTAAAGTAGAGAATAATTCAGTAGTTGCAACTACCGCAGCGACTGAACAATCGAGGTTTTATCAGACTGCAGGAAAAAAACTTGAACCCGGAATGACTATGCAACAACGGAATGATGTCGGACTAGGTCTATCAGCCGGATATGGCTCTTTGATTGGTGGTATGAGTGGTTTCTATCTGAAAGCTGAGGAAAATATTGCCACATTGTCTCATTTCGTACCGGGTAATTCTAAAAACCTAATCAAAATTACGCAACTCAAAGCATTTTTCACAGCATCTTTTGATGCTGGAAATTATGGTGGATATGATTATTCGTTTACCCGAATGCAGTATGGAATTTCGAAAGGATTTTATTTTCTTCGTAATTTTTCAGTCGCTCCTTTTGTTTCATACGGAGTAGAAGCTGCTAAATCACCCAACTGGACTGATGATACTTCCGTAAATACGGCCTTTCTAAATATCGGTGCTTATGCCACGGTCAACATTTTATACAATCTACAGGTAGTTGGAACGGTAAATTTGTATAATTTAGTAGGGAATGCGTATCAAAAAGTGGGTGATGTCACTTCTGATTACGCACATACATACGATTATTACTTTAATGGCAGAAGCGGTCTGGCTGTAGAACTAGGAATTCGTTACGAGTTATAATCTTTAAATTCAAAGAATATGAGAAAAAAAGTTATTTTTATTGTTATGATTACGTTGGTTGCTTTACTTTCCACAGCACAAACCAGACGTGATTTAAAAGCGATGTATCACAGCCAGTATAGTTATGAAGTTAGTTGTCTGGGTGTAGGACAGGATGGGACTAAAGCCATTAAAGTGTGGGGCTACGGAAAAAATGCGGAAGTTGCAGCTTATAATGCCAAACGCGATGCAGTTGCCGCCATGATTTTCCGGGGTGTATCTGGTGGTAACGGAGCAGCACCAACTCCGGCAATTCTCAGCATCGATGGGTATGAGAAAAATGCAGAGTTTTTCGATGCATTCTTTAAGAGTGGAGGCATGTATCTGAGCTTTATCAATCTCACTACCGACGGTGTTCCAAGCGGTGATGACCGTGTGCGAATGGAAAAAGGCTACAAAGTTGCTATTTGTGCCTCGGTTAATTACGACGGACTTCGCAAATACCTGGAAGAAAAGGGTATTGCAAAGAAACTTGATGCCGGATTTTAATTAATTCACAAGTACTAATGCATAACTAAAACAATACAATATGAAAAAACTGATTTTAATATTTTTAATAATTATGGTGAGCTTAATAGCTTACAGTCAGGCTAAAAAGCCTACAATTATGGTTGTTCCCAGCGATAATTTCTGCATATCAAAAGGTTATTTTTCAACAGTAACTATAAATGGTGCGGAACAGAAAATTCCCAATTACAAAAAAGCCTTTCAGGAAAATGACCAAATACGGTTGGTAATTACCAAAATGGGGGCTATAATGTCTGATCGAAGTTTCCCGCTGAAAGATCTGGAACAAACCCTGAAGAGCATCGATACTGAAGGTACTGAATTGAGTATGATGTCATCGAAAAGTTCCGGTGCTGCCATTAAGGAAAGCCCGATTGATGTACTGAAACGCACTGCAAAAGCTGATATCATTATGGATATTGATTACAGCATCAAACGGCAGGGACCAAACCAAATCATCAGCTTTAACCTCAGAGGCCTGGATGCCTATACCAACAAACAAGTGGCAGCAGCTGCTGGAGTTGGTTCGCCTTCTTCGTTCGCCACAGCCGATTTATTGCTTGAAGAAGCTGTGTTGAGCCAAATGGATGGTTTCAATGGTCAGTTGAGTAAACATTTCGACGATATGTTTAAAAATGGTCGTGAGGTGGTGGTGGTGGTACGTGCTTGGAATGGTTCAGAAGTGGATTTGGAAACTGAATTCACTGCAAATGGAGAAAAAGAATCGCTGGCACAACATATTGAAAACTGGATGAGTACCAACACGGTTTCCGGTCGGTTTTCAACGGTTGATGCAACAGAAAACGTTCTCAAAATGGATCAGGTACGCATCCCTATGATGTATACCTACAGCAGCGGTCGTGAAGTGGCTATGGATACAAAACGGTTTGTAACCAATCTGAATAAATATCTGGCTGCTCCACCTTTTAATATAGTGACTAAAATATACCAACGCGGACTTGGCGAAGCGTGGTTAATCATTGGCGAGAAATAAGTTTAATCCAGCAAAAATCTGATATATATGAAACGACTCACAAGAAGTATAATAGCAATTATTTGCATATTGATCGTCAGTAACACAGCAATTTCGCAGAATAACGCCCAGCAAAGCGACGACAACCAACGTATTGCCATCGCTCCTACGCTACCTCCTGAATTACATAAAACCTATCCGGAAGCCTCATTGAACATTTTGCTAAACAAAATGAAAACAATGGTCAGTCTGAATGGTATGAGTGCGGTAGAAGGAATGAATTATGTGGTTATTTATCCCCAGGTTTCAGTAATTAAAAGCGATGTAACCGGCACCACACCGGCCATGTTTGCCTATAGATTGGAGGTAATTTTCAATGTGGCCGATTATTATTCGGGCAATGTGTATGCCACAGCTTCTCAGGAAGTTGCCGGAGTTGGGAAAACTCAACAAGCAGCCTATACATCAGCATTTCAACAGCTTACAGAGCGAGCGGGGAAATACAAATTGATGATTGAAAAAGCTAAAGACGGCATTCTGGGCTATTATAATACCCATTGCGATTTGGTGATTTCGAAAGCAAAAAGTTTAGCTGCTCAACGGAAATACCACGAAGCTCTGGACTTGCTGAATGGTGTGCCGTCCGTTTGCCGGGAGTGTTTTGATAAATGCAATCTGACTGCTCAGGAAATTGCCGCCAATATGCCCGTTGCCATTCCACGGGAAGAACCGCTTGTTGAACCAAGAGAAAAAGTAATTCCATCCGAAAGTCAGGAATTAGTGGAACTGGGAAATAATATCTTCATCCGCTATAAAAGTTGTAGGCTTATTGGTGATATTACTACTGTTTTCTTTGAGCTAATCAACAAAAACGAAGGTGATTTTGATCAGAATTTCTACAAGATTTACGAAACCTTTTTAATTAATGAAAAAGGGGAAGAAATTAAAATTCAAAATCTGATTGTTGGAGGCAAAAAAAACAATTACTTCCTGAAAGCTACATTGATACCTGAAGTTAACACCGGGTTGATTTGCGAATTCCCTAAAGTGAAGGAAATAAAAATGTTGCGTTTCCTTATTAATGATAATTTTTTCCGTTTTAAAAACATAAATGTTTCAAAATAAGCAATACCATGAAAAAACAGGGAATAGTTTTGGCTTTTCTTTGCTGTTCTTTGCTGCTTTTCGCTCAGTTTACTGTAATTGAGAAAAATGGCAAAAAACCAAATTGGACTATGGAACTTGAAAAAGGATTTGTAGTTGGAATCGGTGCCGGAATGACCATTCAACAGGCTCAGGACAATGCAATACTAAATGTAAAAGCTCAGATTGTCAGCTCGGTAGCAGATAATATTGTATCAACATCCGAGTTGAAAAATGCTGAAATTACTACTGATAGGGTTTCGCATCAATTTCAGACTTATTCCAGTCTAATCACGTCAAAATCGGGCAAACAGAATTACCTGATGGGTATTTCGAAACTAAATGTGAGCGACAGTTACTGGGAAAAACGATTGGACAAACAGACAAAAGACATTAGTTATCAGTATTTTGTAAAATATCCATTCAGCTCAACCGAATTGTCTCAACTGGTTTATGAGTTTAAGCAGAAAGATCAGGAACTAACCGACGAATTGGAAAAAATACTGGCTAAATTGCAGATTTTTACCACTATCGAAGAAATTTTGGATGGTCAGGCCACACTAACTTCGCTCTGCGATGCCTTTATTGACCAACGTAAAACAAAGGCTCAAATAGCTATTGACAAATGCAACACGTTGTTGGCTTCGGTTATTATTCAAAATGAAGAAAGCATTCTTGGAAATCTTCGGTACGGGCTATACATTAACAATAAGCGGGTTAGCACTTCAGCAAGACCGATTATCTCAGCTCCCTGTGCAATTGTGGAAGACAAAAAATTAGGCACTGAGATTTGCGAGTTACACTACCGATACGATGAATGCTATGGCGATGTGGACAATAGAATTAAAGTAGTCTATACATTTGGTGCTTCAAAATCAGAACGAACGTTTTTCTTCGACCTTACTGAAAACAAAGCCGACTTGAATTTGATAGGTACAATCAGAATAAGTGATGGCAACCGGGAAGGCGAATCAATTAGCAATGCAAAATGTAAAATAGAACTGAACTCAAAATTCAATAGTCCGGTTACTATTACAAACATCACATTCGACTGGAAACAATACGGACTTATTAGCGATGTAGCTTTAAATGAAACTTTTTCAGGCAAGGGAATTCATGTGCTTGAATTTACTATTCCCCGTCTGACAACTCCGGTTTCAACTGTACTGCATCCCGAGAACAAGCTGAATGGTTCAATTACATATTCGTCTGACAATGGAAAACAAACCGGAAAAATCAGAATATATCAGAAAGAGTATATTACGACCTGGTGATAAATGAATACAAAAAAGGATGTCTGACTTTAAATCAAACATCCTTTCATTCCTTTAAGAAACTAATCAATCAGAGTAAACCGAATAATTCATTTCAGACCTGATTCGTCTTAAACGGGTCGTTGTTGAAATGTTCAGGAGCATTTAGTTTCGCT
>CAIUTB010000091.1 GCA_903901975.1 uncultured Bacteroidales bacterium | reverse complement strand
TCAAGCAGACTTGCCATGGCAGATGGAAAATGGTCGGCTTCCTGCTCATGGCATTCCGATCTGGTCACGACCTGATACCCTTGTCTGATGGCATTGGCTTCCTCACCGAAACGACTTTTGACCATGTCCCAGAAGAATTCGACCAAGCCATCGGCCCGGCGACGCTCCTGTGCATGTCGAATATGAATCTTCTGAGCCTCTTCAAGAAGTGCGGGAATTATTAAACAAAGCCACTTCTAATTAAAATTTACTACTTTTACTGAAAAGATCGTCCTCGGTTATCTCAGTGGCTCCAATTTTATCTAAAAGCTTGTTCGTTATCTCCAAAGCATCTTTTGATGGTATATATGAAATATATTCAAAATACAACTCATTGTCTTTAGAAAAATTCTTACCAAAAGCATTATCCAAAGTCGTTACTAATAAATCATTGTCTTTTGTAAAATATATATTCTGAAAATCCTTTTCAGGTATTTTATCCATCATTCTTTCGATAACCTTTACAATTAGAGGGTACCCTTCATTGGTTTCTATTCCCATATCATCTTTAACCGCCTTCCTTGCAAAATACTCCGTCAAACCTTCTTCAAAAAAAGTTGGTAAGCTTTTTTCAGATGAAATATAGCTAGTATAGTGATAATATTCATGAATAACTGTTCCAAAATAATCTGCAAGTGTCTCCGTATCAGTAGAATCAATGGCTATCTTGATATTATTTGGAGGTGCAAATACGCCAAGTTCATAAGGTATGTCATCCTTTGAGGCAATAGCCATTTCTTTATAGCCAGCTATAATCTTTCTTATTTCAGTGTATATGTTTAACTCGTATTGATCCGATTGCAGTTGCACCCGCCAATTATCAGCCTCGCTATTATATTGGTCAATTTCATCATTGTAAGAGTTCCTCATATTCTCACAATATCCGTAAGAGTATCTAGGTTCATATGTGTAAGTGAAATATCCTGGGGAGCAATAAGTATAGGGATAATACGAACAAGTTCCAGCAACATAGTGTGAGATAGTATCTTGTGCATTGATACAATTAGAATATGAGGAATTTCCAACCGAAACAGTTAGATTTGCCATATCGACATTGTAATTTATCTTGCCCTTATCGTAGCTGACTGCCGAAGCATATGAATTTACAACTTTAGTAACTTTTGCTAGTGCGGTATCTAGTCTTGCAATGACCTCATTTATTTGATCCTCTCTAAACTGATTATATTCTTGCCTATCCATGAGATGCATTTCAGGAATAACCTTTACATCTTTTCCATCAACTTCCTTTTCAATCATCAACTTAGCTAAAATTGGACTGATTGCCTCAAAAATATCTTTATCCAAATTTTTTACATAAATATTATCAGCATACATTGTTACTGGACTGTCATTTGGAATATTCATGTTTGCAGGAAACCTCTTTAAAACCCCCGTCAAGACGAGTTGTTGATAAAACTGACCCTTATTATTGCTACCTGCAACGACGTATTTAACAATCTGATTATTAATATTATCTTCAGCTTTAATAATTTTGGGAGGGTTGTTTTCACTATTAAGCTTTGACACCAGGTCTTCTTTGCTCCATATGAGTC
Source organism: uncultured Bacteroidales bacterium (assembly GCA_903901975.1). Lineage (GTDB taxonomy): Bacteria > Bacteroidota > Bacteroidia > Bacteroidales > Paludibacteraceae > Paludibacter. Next base: position 2,468 of record CAIUTB010000091.1, on the reverse strand, counting down.
CGTTTGATTTGGGATGTAGTTTAATTTTGTAATTAATAAAAGTCTTTTGACTAAATGCAAATACATATGTGCATAGAAAAGCACTATTAAAAGCAAGGAAGGAAACAGCAACTATAAGCAATAGATGCACAGAATACTTTTTCCAAGAAAATGACTTCTGACTCTTAGTCCAATAATAAGCAAGCAGTACGGAAAAAATTGCAAAAACTACTAGAGCTTTTTTTAACAGATAAAATTGCAACAGATAATAGCTTACAAATACACTTTTATTTTCAATGGGTGCTCCCAGCTTATAGATGGAAAGATAGCTAAAAATCAATAGCGAGACTAGAAAAAGTGCTGGCAATAAAAATTTATAGATCTGATTGTTTTTAAATCCTCCTTTTGCAGTTATTTTAAAAGAGGCAAATAATCTTATTTTCTTCCTTATCCAAATTAACAACTTTTTAATATATACCGAACTACGCTTTTTTTCGTGTTTTATTACTTCTTCAATTTTTTCTTCCTCCCTCGCAATTGAATCAATTAAATTTAAACTGTTCTTTTGCAATGCGGATTCAATTTCTCCATCAGTCATCCCTCTTGGTTTGAATCCCTTTCTGAAAAATTGAGTCTCACACTTTAAGCATGTGCTGTCTTCAGCATTATTATATTTACTTCCACATTTAGAGCATTCCGAAACAAGATGCTCTGGCAAATTATCAAAGTCATATATTATGTCTGCTTTTTTTGGTTTTGTTGTTTCATGAAAAACGCTTTGCGAACCACAAAATTCACAAAAAATATCCTTTTTATTTATTTTTTTTCCACAATTTTCACAAAACATAATATTACTCAACAAAGTTAACTTTTACTCGCTTTGATTTTGAAACATACCATATCCAAATCAAGGCTCCCCAAAAATTCTTGCCAACTATTTTTGAATATTCAGCAAGTAAAGTAGCATCTGTCGTATAAGAATAAACCAGTGCATATGTTATTACTCCCTGCATTACCATATATAGCCAAAGCACAATATAGTATTTTTTAAACTCTTTTTTCCTTTTAAAATACAGATAGATGACATAGCCACTAAGTGTAGCCGTTATGAAACCATTAAGAATATCATATAAAAATATTATTGATCCTGCGCTAATTGAATTACTAAATATTGCATCCGTAAAAATATAAACTCCATAACCAAGTGTTACAAGTAATCCTAAAATAACCAAAGTAAGCCATCCTTCAAGTCCCTTATACTTTAAAATTTCCTCGGCAGTTGGTGCAGTAGTCACTTTTTGCCGTTCATCACTGAATGCTTTTCTGACAAGTGTAATGATTAAACCAATAATTGCAGAAATAAACAAAATCCCAATAAATGTACCTGCGCCATCGTTTTCAAAACCATCCATAAGGATAGTGGGAATCAATAATACCAGAAAAGATATAAGCGTTGAATACATAAAAGCCACGCCGAAGCTAAATTTTTCTTCAATATCTCGAGGCGGTTCCTTTCTTGGAAGCACATTTTCAACAATCTCTTTTGTTGAATTACCACAGTTTTTACAAAAATTTGCTTCATCTCGCAATTCAGTTCCACAGTTTCTACAAAACATATTTTTTAATTTAATTTATTACCACAAAATTTACAAAAATTACTTCCACTTGAAACTTTATTTCCAGAATCACTGCAATATCTTGATTCATCCGATATAACGGGAACTTCTTCATGTGTAACTTCTTGCTGAGTCGTTTCCTGTGTATTGTTTTCATCACCTAGTAACGATTTCATTTTTTCATCGTACCCCGCTTGAGAAATACTTCCAGACGCTAGGCTGTTATTAATCTCGGCAATATTCTTGAACTTTTCAAACTGTTCATTATCCAATTTTATGCCATATTGGCAAACTGGACATAGTATATATTTTTCAACTGAATACGGAATAACTGGTATAAAAAATAAAGAAAACCAAGTCGAAATACGGAATAAATTCCATGGACTTTCATTATTGCAGTGAGAACATTTGAAGTTAAGAACTGCTCCGAAGTTTTTTCTTAATTGCTTACCCCATCCAAAGATAAAAAACATATATTTTATTGAGTTATTTTATTACCACAATTTTTGCAGAAATTACCAAGCTGTGATATTTCTTTTCCACAATGTGTACAAAATTTTACAGATAAGTTAACATCACTATTTTCATCAATAAATAAGTCTTGCTCGCTATCAATAATTACAGCATCCGATATTAACTCTTCATTTACATCATTAACTGCCATACCATAGTCGGTATCAAAAGACTCCGCCACAGATTCCTTTGGTTCTCCCTTTGAAATAAGATATATGCCTAAGTATCTATCTCAAATCTTTCTCCCTTCCCACTCTTCCCAATAAAACCCGTACGAAAGCCAAAACCATCATTTGCAGACTGGTATTCAACGTACGCTCACAGTTTTTCCAAAGTCTTCGGCATTTCTCCAACCAAGAG
>CAIUTB010000090.1 GCA_903901975.1 uncultured Bacteroidales bacterium | reverse complement strand
ATTTCGCGGGCTTTTGCTGCATCTTCTGCGGTAATCCAGCCTTTTGCCATATTTGATTCAATGTGGTCTTCGCTATCAACGTGTGCGGGGTTTATACCTGCTTTTTTCAATGCGACTTCAACTTCTTTTGAAACAAGTTCGGTTTTGGTTTTTTCGATAGCCACTGCCAGCTCGTTATCTTTTACCTTTTGAGGAACAGCGGATTCATCAATAGCCACAGGAGACATTGCCGCAATGTGCATGGCTACGCCGCGTATGGTTTCGTATTCTGCATTTTCTTCAGCAAAAGCAACTAAGGTAGCTAATTTATTCCCCGGGTGAATATAAGCAGTAGTTGAACCACCTTTAACAAACTCGTAGTAATCCAATTCCATTTTTTCACCGGTAATACCAATACGCTCAACGATTAATTCGGAAATAGATTTACCCCCAATCTGTAAAGCTCCAAGCGCTTCAGTTGATTCTGGTTTTTGAGTAAGTGCAACATCAAGAAATGATTTTGTAAGAGCCACGAAATCAGCATTTTTTGCTACAAAGTCAGTTTCGCATTTCAATGCTAAAACTGCTGCAAAACCTCCGTTCGAAGCTGCTAACACACAACCCTCAGAAGCTTCACGGTCACTGCGTTTAGCAGCAACTGCCTGTCCTTTTTTACGAATAATTTCAATTGCTTTTTCAAAATCGTTTTCGGCTTCGATGAGTGCATTTTTGCAATCCATCATACCGGCACCGGTCATGGTGCGCAATTTTGAAATTTCTGCCATTGTTACTGCCATAATTGTAATATTTTAATTGTTTTATATTTGTATTTTTTCAAGAAAAACGAGTTACAAGCTACAATGATTATAACCGGTAACTCGCTTAATTTTAAACTGTCAACTATAAACTGTCAACTAATTTGTTATTCTTCCTCTTTAATGAATTTCTTTGCAACATTTAAGTTCAAAGCTTCTTCATCTTCTTTTTGAGTTCTTGGTCTTTTTGTAATTCTCGATTTCTTCTCTTTAGCAGCAGGTATTTCAGCAGTTGCTTCAGTATCTACTTTTTCAACTTTGCGTTCTTCCAAACCTTCCTGAATAGCAGCAACCATTGCAGAAAGAATTACGTCTACTGATTTTGTTGCATCGTCGTTTGCAGGAATAATGAAATCAATTCCAACAGGATTTGAATTTGTATCCACAATACCAAAAACAGGTATACCCAAACGTTGGGCTTCCAATACGGCAATGTGTTCTTTCATTACGTCAACAATAAAAAGAGCTGAAGGCAAACGGGTCAAATCAGCAATAGATCCTAAGTTCTTTTCCAGTTTTTCGCGTTGACGGGTAATTTGTAATTTCTCGCGTTTTGAGATATTATCGAAAGTACCATCAGTTGCCATTTTATCAATGGTGCTCATTTTCTTTACTGCTTTACGGATTGTAGGGAAATTGGTTAACATACCACCAGCCCAACGTTCAGTAATATATGGCATTCCGACAGCTAATGCTTTTTCAGAAACTACGTCTTTTGCTTGTTTTTTTGTTGCAACGAAAAGGATTTTACGTCCTGATTTTGCAATTTGTTTCAATGCAGCCGCAGCTTCGTCAATTTTCACTACTGTTTTGTGTAAATCAATAATGTGAATATCATTACGCTCCATGAAAATGTAAGGAGCCATAGCTGGATTCCATTTGCGTTTCAAGTGTCCAAAGTGGCAACCTGCTTCTAATAGTTCTTCGAAATTTGTTCTTGACATTTTTGTTGTTTTTTAATTTGTTTACTTTCTGTGTGAAATCAATTACCGGGTAGCCATCCAATATACTATGAGTCCCGGTAATTTAGATACTAAACTAATGTGCCAATGTGTTAATAAGTCAATGTGCCAATTAATTGGCTTATTGGCAAATTGATGAATTGGCAAATTGATATTAACGTTTTGAGAACTGGAATCTCTTGCGGGCTTTTGGTTGTCCCGGTTTTTTACGTTCCACTTCACGTGGGTCGCGGGTCATGAATCCATCTGCTTTTAATGCAGGTTTGTCTTCAGGGTTGATTTTCACCAACGCTCGGGCAATGGCTAAGCGTAATGCTCCGGCTTGTCCGTTGAAACCACCTCCATCGAGATTTACTTTGATATCATATTTTTCAACAACTCCTAATTTATTAAGAGGTTGTTTTACAACATATTGTAGAATTGGTGAAGGGAAATATACAGAGATATCACGTTTGTTAATTGTAATTTGTCCTGTTCCTTCGCTCACGAAAACACGAGCAACAGCCGCTTTTCTTCTTCCTAAGGCATTTATTACTTCCATACTGATTATTTAAGTGAGTTTAAATCGATTTGTTTTGGTTGTTGAGCTTGCATGTTGTGTTCTGCACCTGCAAAAACATACAAATTACCCAATAATACTGCTCCTAAACGGTTTTTAGGTAACATACCTTTTACAACCTTTTTAATCAGTTTTTCAGGGCTTTTTTCCATCAATTTGGCAGGAGTAATTTCGCGTTGTCCACCCGGATAGCCTGTGTGGCTAAGGTAAATGCGATCATTCCATTTATTACCTGTTAATTGAACTTTGTCTGCATTGATAATAATCACATTATCGCCACAATCAACGTGAGGAGTAAAACTTGGTTTGTATTTTCCGCGCAAAAGTTTTGCAACTTTCGTGCCCATACGTCCCAAT
>CAIUTB010000089.1 GCA_903901975.1 uncultured Bacteroidales bacterium | reverse complement strand
CATTTTGAAATGACGTAGTTTAAACCCGCTTCCTGGGTGATTACTACTTTCCGAAATTGGTGGATTTTTAATTTCCGACTACAATATTTTATTCAAAGGAGTTCGGCGTCGATGTGACTGGGGTTGACATTTCTGAGGAGATGGTGAAAACAGCTGCTGAGAATGCCGAGAAAGCGGGATTGTCTCATAAGGTGCAATTCATGCTTGGGGATTCGCAATGCCTGCCATTCAAGGACAATACTTTTGATGTCGCGATCAACGAGTGCGCCGTTGGCATTCCTGATGACTCACAGAAAGTGTTGAATGAGATGGTACGTGTGGTAAAGCTGGGTGGCCGGATTCTGATTCATGAATCGACATGGCGTATCAGGCTTTCACAAGAAGAAAAAGATGAGTTTGCCGAACGGTATGGCACTACGCCCCTTGAGTTTGACGAATGGCGGGCCATGCTCGAAAAAGCCGGTGTAAAAAATATCGTCTACGAATTCGAGCAGTGGTCAAAGCCTGAAATGTTCTGGAAAATACGGAAGGATCGCGATGTCAAACACTGGTTTTTCACGATGACAATTCCTGAAAAGCTGACAACCTTAAAAAGGATATTTGCCAGATACGGGCTGAACGGCGTTATTACCGTCATGAAAAATGAGAGGGTGTTTTATCGTACCGTATTGCAGCGGAAATTGGGATATGCACTGTTCAAGGGAGAAAAATGAGGTCTGGGGTTTTTGTTACCTCCCACTTATCACACTTTTAACTATAATAAGTACACGTCCCTTAAATGCCTTGTCCTCTCGATAACAGGTTGTTTGGCATCGATTGATTTATGATTTGATTTCCAGGAGTTTGGCTTGCGCTCGGACCATGGAAACAAATGGATTTTCCTGAGCGGACGGATTTTTGACCAGAATATCGACAGGAAGGTTTAGTTGTTGTTCCAAAAGAGTTTTAATACGTGCACGGTCCAGCAAGCTGATAGCCGGTGCCGGCTCGATCAGCAAATCAATATCGCCGCCATGTCGCGTATCGTCCAGCCGTGAACCATATAACCAAACGAGCGCATCCACTCCAGCAACAGTACGACTGGTATTAACGATGGTGTTGATTTGTTCTGCTGTCAAACGCATTTATTCCTTCCTCTAAAGACAATACACCGCCGATCAGGATTGATTGCCTAATGATATTTTATAAGTATAACCAAAAAATTGATTTTATCAGTCCAAACCCTTCGTCCTGGTGATAAGAAAGATTGAGTTCGGCGAGGGGTTGTTTTGAGAGAGTGTACGATAAGAATGTCGTCCCCCACTTTCATCAAAACGGTATTGGATTAGTAATATTACAGCTTAATCCACTCTTATATGCATCATATCTTATATCAAGCTTAACTTTTTCTATAGCAATTTTTTTTGAATATATTTCCATAATTCGATTCCATTGACTTACATCTTGTTTTTTAAAGAATGACTTCTCATCACAATGCGCGACCAATGTACCTAATAAAGTATTCTTATCAGATAAGACTGGAAATACTATTGTAGATTTTATTCTTTTCTTCTGATCTTCATATAATTCACTATATTCATTTGAAGGGTCCCCTGTATCCTCAATAATTATAGTATGAGCAAGTGTTTTTCTATACATATATGCAGACACTGTATTCTTATAAATATCATAATGTTGAGTCCTAAGCGACATACTATGTGGAGCTCTTCCATTTTTATTATAAAATGCTGGAATTGTTAGCTGACGATCATTATAGGACATGGTCATAAATGTCACCTCGAAATTTATCTCATTATTTGTCATAACCTGAGAGTATTTTGACTCAAGAAACGAATATAACAATTCTACTATATGCTGAATACTTTCAATTGAGCCCATAAGCCAATTAATATATGCATTCTCATCACTTTTAAAATTATCTATAGCTTTCATATCCCGAATGACAACTCTATCACAAACAGCATATGAATTAAGCATTGCATCTCTGAACTTCTCTTTTTCTAATTCAATTTCATTTTGTATCTTTTGTAAATATCTTAACAAAGAATATATAGAAGTTAAAAATATTACAATAAATATAATATGCAGAAAGATAATTTCGTAAGGTTGTTCTTTAATTATATCTTTTATCCATAATGACAGAAAAGCAGACCAATACACAGAGACAGCGGTAAAAATAGAACCAATAAATATTCTGACATTATCTTTTAGCCCCAAATAATACACCACTATTTTTCTCATATTATATAATGAATTAAATTATTTAAATTTATTTCTGAAATCACACGCACTATATCATTCAATTTCTCAACATTGATTAACAATGTATTTTCTTGTACACTTGATATACCCTTACTTATATATGAAGAATTAATTTCAGTACAGTTAATTATTATACATGGTTTTTTCCTAGCTAAAGCATAACCATACTCTAAATGAACGCCATGACTCATACCTATGATCCCAACAAAAAGATCACAATTCTCTACGTGATAAATACATTTCTCATAAACTTCTCTTGAACTAATTTTTTTCCTACCCCAATCATTTACATCTCTATGGGGCAACAACGAGTTAATATTTTGTCTTTTTAACTCCTTAGACAACCCCTCTAGGATTTTACGGAAAACGTTATCTTTTGGTATTTTACCATATCCATTTTTATTATCGAACAATCCAATACTTTTGTTATTGACAACATTATCAGTTAAAGATGTAAATGGGGCAGCTATATATGCATAGGGATAATTCAAAACCTTGATATTTTTATTTTCTGTAACACTAAGTATATTAACAGCGGGACCTCTATATGGAATCTTCTCTTTTAATAAACCAAGATTGTGAGTTTTTGTATTACCAAACAAGTCAATCTGGGTTGTTGAATTGGTAAAAATATAGTCTAAATCTTCCAATAGCGTCTTTTCAAACTTTGGGTCATGAAAATCAATTTCTTCACTATTAATTTCATAAACTGGGGATAAATCATATCTTTCAAACCATTCAAGATAATACCTATATATATCATCAATATGACCAACAGGATACTTATCTTGAAAATCCTTCCCTTTTGTTTTCAGCCTCTGCTTGATTGCATCAATACCGCAAGAACAATATATAATAAATGCAGGTGCAGGTAAATAATCCATAAAATGCCTTGAAAGCTCTTGATATAATATAAATCCCCTTTCATCAATAAAACCTTTTTCATAAAAATATTTAGCAAATATATTAATATCTTCATCTAGAATTCGGTCTAAAACAAAGTTATTTATTCTCAATGACTCAGTAAGCATCGAAGATTTTTCAATTAAAAAACTTAGCTGCGTCTCTAATGCCCATCTATTTATTGACCCAAATAAATCATTCAAATATTGCTTTGAATTCAGCTTTTTTGGAACATAATCAATAGATAAAGACGATGACATTATTTTGGCAAGAGTTGTTTTTCCGCTCCCCATAACCCCTGAAACACCAATATAGTAGCCAATACTCATATCTTAATTTTATCAAAACATTCTTTATACTCCTCACCAAGAATTTCATCTCTTTTATTTCGAACCTGTTCAATCAAATAACCATCTTTTGAAACATTATTTAAAATCAATTCACGAAAACGACTATAATCATATATATCTCCTCCTGAAAACATAACATCAACAATCTTTTTTTTCACAATTTCCCTAGGAGTCATACATCCATAATCCCTAAAAATACAACCCTGAATATCGATATAATTTGTAATTAATTTATAATAGCAAAGTATATCTTTTTCTAACACAAAAAATAAAGGACGAATAATATCGACTTTATTATTTTCATATATAACAATACTTTTTGGCGGCTCCTCTGTTGAGACAACCTTTTTCATAACCATTGATTCAATTTCTCTAAACTTATCAGTTTGAATAAAATTCGCATCCAAAAATACTTTAGCATACTGATCAACAATCGACGTAAATTTATTTTTATCAAATACCCTATTACCCTCACACCACCTATCAATGTAGTAAAAAACTGTTTTTAGAAATGACACTACAACGTCATTGTAATGATGTCCTAATGCAATTTTTCTTGCACCAACGTGACGACAATACGCATTTAATGCGACTATTTTGACATTATAACATAATGTGCAAGGCGTATTATTATGACTTTGAACACCACCATTCTCCTTCAGAGCTTTATATCTCTTTGATATAAAACTAAGATCTTCAGCACTTAGAATCGAATCATCCTCAATGCTTAGTACTCTACACTCTATTTCCAAATCATCACATAACCTTAATACCTCATCAATACGACCCCGTCCAAAACCAACATCAACAACAACAGGATATACCTTATATCCCAAGTGCTTCATAACAATACTCAAAAATATAGAATCCTTTCCACCAGAAAGCCCTATAACGACCGGTTCATTATCTTCAATCAAACAGTAAGACTGAATAGTTTCACGAACAAGATTTACTAAACACAAAAAACTATTTATCTCCATAGAAATAAATTTAAAATTAAATCATACTTATTAATTTCTTATTTAAAAGAATTTTATTAAAACCATAATTCTGTTATTATAGCAATTAAATTGTATCAAATCAAATTAAATATATACCCCTAAATCAGCCATTCCTTTTGAATTTTTTGATAAATATCTCTTTTTCCATTATGAAATCAATTACTTTTGCAATACTAAATAAATCGAAACTGATAAATTAGGTAAAATCAATTATGAAACAATGGAGAATAAATATATAGTAACTTCATTCCCTTAAAATCTGATTATCAACTGAATACGATCATTTAACAACTACTGATTAAAATGCAACGACCCTTTTTCAACAAAATAAAAATGCATATCATCTTTCTAAGTAATTACAAAGTAGAATATTCTTTTATTTAAAGCAAGTACTTAAATGAGGTGTATCTTCTGGCTATATTACACTCCTGAACAATCCGTTTTCCTATTAGATAACCATCGAAAGTATAAGAGGCTGATAAAGGCAAATTCATGAGCGTGGAATATTCTCCTCAAAGTGATGAATATTCTACATAATTTACCCGCATTACCTTGCTAGAGTCAATAGAACCAGCATAAACGGCAAATGGCACGCTTTGTGTTATTATATAACTATTGGCAACTTAGCGTTACAAAATCCCATGAAAAAACTCCAGGTACTTGCCTTACTTATCCAGTTATCTCTTATACCTGCACTCGCAAAGTCGGCAGAGGTGAACGGCCAGGCGGAAGATCTTTCGATCCTTGTCAGCACTGCACTCACCAACAACCCCGAACTGAAAGCATCAGAAGCGCGCTGGCAGATGTTTGCCAGTAAAGCCAAGCAGGCAAAGTCGCTCGATGATCCGATGGT
>CAIUTB010000088.1 GCA_903901975.1 uncultured Bacteroidales bacterium | reverse complement strand
CAAAATTATTTTTTTCAAACTTTCAGACTGTTATTGATATAATTATTTGAGTAAACTTCTATTAGCCATTCAAGCCGGTTAATATTGCATTCGTAAATTCCGAGTAATTGACTAAAATTATTTTTTTCAAACTTTCAGACTGTTATTGATATAATTACCCCAGGATACTTCTCGCTGCAATTCAGACATTTTTACAATTTAATAATATTAAGGCTGAAAGCCTGTTATAGTTAAGCTTGGGGCAACGCCCCAAATTGTTGAATAGATAAAATATCAGGCTGAAAGCCTGAGAGAAGGCTCCAAATTGTTAATTTTTAACCAACACAAAGTTCTTTTGCAATCTGCATCATATAAGCTTTTGCAGCCTCATATTCATTGGGTATTATACCGTCCAAAATAGCGTCTTTAATTCTCATTTTAATATCCCCAACTATGGCAGATGCCGGCAAATTAAAAATATCCATTATTTCCTGTCCGCTAATAGGTGGTTGAAAATTCCGGACACGGTCTTTTTCTTCAATTTCCTTCAATTTCTGACGGACCAACTGAAAATTGGATCGGAATTTCTTTACTTTTTCGGGGTTTTTCGACGTGATGTCGGATTCACACAATTGCATCAAGTCATCTATGTCATCTCCAGCTTCAAAGAGCAAGCGCCTTATGGCTGAATCGGTTATTTCTTCTTCACTCAGCGCAATAGGACGCATATGAAGTGTTACCATTTTCTGAACGTACTTCATTTTCTCATTGGTAGGTAATTTTAATCTCCGGAAAATCTCCGGAATCATTTTTTCACCAATGAAATTATGATTGTAGAACGTCCAACCCAGTCGTGTATCAAACTTCTTAGTACGTGGCTTACCGATATCGTGTAATAGTGCCGCCCAGCGAAGCCAGAGATTATCTGTATGTTCGCATAAATTATCCAACACAGCCAATGTATGATAAAAATTATCCTTATGGCCAACTCCATCTATTGTTTCAGCTCCTTTCAAAGCCAACACTTCAGGGAAAATGAGTTCCAGTAATCCTGTTTTTTCAAGTAAAATAAAGCCGACTGATGGTTTGCGGGACATCATGATTTTGTTCAACTCATCAGCAATACGTTCTTTCGAAATAATTTCAATGCGTTCTTTGTTTCGGGCAATCGCATCAAAAGTAGCAGTCTCAAGAAAAAATCCAAGCTGTGCCGAAAACCGGATTCCACGCATCATACGCAAGGGGTCGTCCGAAAAAGTAATATCAGGATTCAGTGGGGTTCGAATTACAAAGTTTTTCAAATCCTCTATACCTCCAAAGGGATCAACCAACTCACCAAAACGGTCTTTATTCAAACAAATTGCCAATGCATTTATTGTGAAGTCCCTACGATTTTGATCATCTTCCAATGTCCCATCTTCCACAATAGGTTTGCGTGAATCACGTTGATACGATTCACGTCGTGCACCCACAAATTCAATTTCCAGATCATTTAACTTCACCTGTGCTGTTCCAAAATTCTTAAAGACAGTTAGTTTGCTATACTTTCCAAGTTTATCAGCTACACGTTGAGCCAGTTCAATACCACTGCCAACGACTACCACATCAATATCTTTAGAGGGTCGCTTCAGAAATATATCACGAACATAACCACCTATGACGTAACATTCCTGCTGCAATTCATCAGCAGCTTCCGAAATCAATGTGAAAATTTTATCCTGTAAATGCTCTGTCATTTTTATCATCCTGAATTAACGAACAAAAGTACTTGAATTTATTTAGAAACTGTTTAAAAATAAATCTTAAATTGTTTTTCAATTATTTTTTAGGATAGTTGTGGCTTTGTATATCGAAAAATAGCGGGCTATTTGAGAGAAATAAAGGCGCAAATAGACAAAAAAGAATGGAAAACAAGAAGATAGTTTTAATTTCTAAAAAATGAAAATTCTATATATGACTGAAAACCAGTCGAAATACTTTATTAACGTTTGTTTTTAAACAGTTACTTAAACAACCATACGTTGAAATGTTTCATTTATGGCATAAAAAAACTGCAAGGAATTAACTTTGCAGTTTTTTGCCGGATATTATTAAATCCTATTTCTTTTCATCAGGTTTAGCCGTTTTTAACTTCGGTTTACTTAGCTCATTTTCAAGCCGTTCTATTTCCTCCTCCTGATGATTAATCGTTTTCAGTAATTCATTCAACTCCTCATTATCTATTGTAGATGGATATTGAGCTTCGACACGTTCCAAAAAATCGGCCAGTACATTCATATAATTCATAAATGCATCATAGGGCGTTTCGTAATTCGTTCCATGTGGATCTTTGTGACTCATATACCGGAAATTGTCAGTTGACTGTAGAATCAACCAATCAAGTTTTAAGGCTTTATCTTTGCATAGTCGCACGCGTTCACCAACAGCATATAATTTATTTAATGCTTCCTGCTGTAAATCATTTCCGGTCCAGGGTGTCAAATCTTTATCATTGCCCACCCAACTCATTGGATATGGGACTGATAATCCTCCTGCTGATTCTGCTTTTTTAGTAACATCGGATGGAAGTACAAAACCCATTTGCTGTTCCATGGCATGATATGGCAATGCTTTCAAAAAATCAAAAATACCGGTATAAGCCGGTTGAGTAATCCCAAAGACTTCATACCCCATTCCCAAATTAATAACATGTTCACCATCAGGCAATGCAGAAAACCAACTCACCAATTTTTCGGCAGTCAATGATAGATTTTTAAAGCGGAAAGCCATATCATCGCTGAACTTGCTGTTCCTTACCAATAATTTTAATTTGGGAATATATGAGTGATTATAAACATAATTCGGACTTTTCCAGCCCATAATATGTTTCGCTTCGTCAATCATCATGGTTTTATAACCCAATTTGGAAACCAGCTCACCAATCTCGTCGGAGTAAATCAATTCAGCATTGAAAAATGTTGTTGGTCTTTTTCCAAAAAGTGCTTGAATTTTATCCGAATGCATTTTTACCTGACAAGTAAATTCATCTGCATCAAATACGGAGGAAAGTGAATGACCATAAGGTTCAGCCAAAAACTCAATACTACCGGTAGCAGCCAGTTCCTTAAAACTATCAATCATCTCAGGTGCATATTGCTCAAAAAGTTCAAGTGTAATTCCCGAAATTGAAAATGCGCATTTAAACTTTCCATTTGAACTTCGGATCATTTCTGAAATAGTACGATTTGCAATCAGGTAAGAGTGCTGAACCAGACTGTTTAAGCGCTCAGTCGTTTGAAAATCATCGTAATAATAATGATCACTTCCAATCTCGAAAAAGCGATAGCGCTTTAATTGGAACGGTACGTGAATCTGAAAATAAAAACAAATGTTTCGCATATAGGGTTAATTTGGATATTAGTATTTTTGGTTAATTTAGTTATTTCGATTAATTAAGTTGATTTGGTTGATTCAATTTTAACTGCCAACTGCATACGGTTAACTGTTTATTGTTTATTGTTTACTGTTTACTGTTTACTGTTTACCGTTTACTGTTTACCGCATACTGCTTACTGCTTATTACATTACGCTTTCATAAATTCGGCGAACTTTCATGCCGGCATCATACCATTTGATATTATTCACTTCTTCAAGTCCTAATTTGCTCAAACTGTTAAACATCGCAGGATTTTTCACAATGGAATAAATTGCATCAGCCATCGCATCAATATCCCAATAATCAGTTTTAATGGCATGTGTCAGAATTTCAGCACAGCCCGACTGTTTGGAAATAATCGATGGTGTTCCGACCTGCATAGCTTCCAGCGGTGAGATTCCAAACGGTTCAGAAACAGATGGCATAATATACACATCGCTTTCAGCCAGCATTTCATGTACCTGACGTCCTTTGAGAAATCCGGTAAAATGAAATTTATCGGCAATCCCTCGTTTGGCAGCCAGGTCAATCATAGCATGCATCATATCACCACTCCCTGCCATCACAAAACGTACGCCTTTCGTTTTTTGTAAAACCCGGTAAGCAGCCTCCACAAAGTATTCAGGGCCTTTTTGCATGGTTATTCTTCCCAAAAATGTCACGACTTTGTCTTTTCGTGGTGTTTTTTTAAATGATTCTACATCCGGTAATGGCTCAACGGCATTATGAACTGTTGTGACTTTGTTAGGATTTTGATGATATTTTTCTATCACAATCTGACGGGTTAACTCACTAACAGTCATAATATGGTCGGCCATGTCCATTCCACGTTTCTCAATACCGTAAACCGTTGGATTTACCTGACCCCGACTTCGGTCAAAATCGGTAGCATGAACATGAATTACAAGCGGTTTTCCACTTATTTGTTTAGCAAAAACACCAGCGGGATACGTTAGCCAATCGTGCGAATGTATTATATCAAATTCAACTTGATGTGCCAATACACTTGCTACAGCTTCGTAATTGGAAATTTCTTCAATCAAATTATCGGGGTAACGACCGGAAAAATCAATGCAACCCAATTCATTAGTATGAATCCGACGGTAATCATATTTTATTCCATTCTGCAACCCAAAGTATTCTTCGGGTGACATCATGTTCCCAATTCGGTTATTAACATGATCCCAGCTATTTTCTTTCCAGACAACTGGTACATTACAGGCCCCTATAATCTTTAAAAAACTTTGATCTTCATCACCATGAGGCTTGGGTATAACGAAGGTTATACTCATATCTTCCTGTAATGACATCCCTTTTGTCAATCCGTAGCTGGCCGTTCCCAATCCGCCCAATATATGTGGAGGGAATTCCCAACCAAACATTAATGCCTTCATATATTATTCGTTTTCGTATTTTTTCAACATTTCAAATACTCTCAAAATCTCAGCCACACTCATGGCAAATGACATTCCACCGTGACCTTTGTAAGGTGGATTCCCATCAAACAATTCGGGTAAAGTTCCAATACACAATTCACTCATTTCGGCTTCAAAACCAATCATCATCCGTTCAATGAATGATTTTCCACTTTGTTTATAAACTTTTAAATAAGCTGCAGCAAACGATCCAAAGGTACAGGGCCAAACCGGTCCATTATGGTAGTTTCGGTCACGTTCTAATTGACCACCTACGTAATTTGGTCGGTAAAATCCGCTTTTCGGACTTAAAGAGCGTAATCCTTTGGGAGTTAGTAATTCTTTGGTCGTGATATCCAATACCGATTTTTGTTGTTGTCTGTCAAGTGGCGAGAAGGGTAAAGCTACTGCCAAAATCATATTCGGGCGCACTTCCTGGTTGGAATAATTACCATCTACATAATCGTACAGATAATTCCCATTCCAAAAAACCTTAATAAATGATTCCCGAGCCATTTCAGCCTGATAATCAAGTAAATCAGCAGCATGTTCTTTTCCGGCTTCACGGCTAAGTTCTGCCACAAATTTAAGTGCATTATACCACAAAGCATTAATTTCAACCACATAACCTGTACGGGGAGTTATCGGTCGCCCATTTTCCATCGCATTCATCCAGGTCGCAGGCCTGTCAATTCCGTTCACAAACAGTAAACCGTTACTGTGGAGAAACAAATTCGGGTGGTTTTGTTTGCGAATATAATTTATAATATTATTAGCTAATTCTTCGTACCGGATTGCAGCCTCAGCTAAAGAGTTATGTTTGGCAAATTGCTGAATTACCCATAGAAACCAAAGCAAAACATCGGGATCATCAAGCGCCTGAATTTTAAATCCGCTTCGTTTCCCCGAGATAAATTCCTGAATTTCTTCAATGGCCGTTTCCATAATGGCATCAAAATAATCCATTCGGTCTATGGTAAGAGTACAACCCGGCAAAGCTACAAACTGATCCCGAGCCCGTGCTCCAAACCAGGGATAACCCGCTAACAAATAAGTCTTATCACCTTCTCTTTTGTAAAATTGTTGTGCTGAGTTTTTCAGACAACTGAACATATCAACACGATGATCTCTACGGGTAAGTTCCTGCTCCCAAAGTGTTTTCAGTTTTTTGGGAGAAACTTCGGTAATTCCGGCAGAAAATATGACCGATTCACCTTTCTTAATGGACATTTCAAAATAACCCGGAACCAATAAATCCTCTTTACAGGCATAACCACGTTCTTCCTCCTTGTAATACTCAATATTTTTGTACCAATCCGGTTGATGATGATAGGTCACTTTTTTGGAAAATTGCATGTGTAGACAAGGATAATTCTTATATAAACACACACGAATACCATCCTGAATTTCATAACTTGTTGTATCCGCTTCGCCATTTTCATGCATTAATTCATTTACGCTACGGAAAGCCAAAAACGGTTTAAACCTAAGCACTGTAGGCGAATGTGCTTCTAATAGTGTGTATTTTATCAATACCCGTGGTTCAAATGAAACGAGTAGGCGTTCCTTTGAAAGTATAACTCCACCCACCCTGTAAATTGTACGGGAAATAACTTCACAATCAAATTGTCGTATATATTTATGACCATTCGGACTATAATTATTGCCCTCATATTTATGAATTCCAAGATTAAATTCAGCACCATGCTGAATAACAGTTTCGTCAAGCGAAGAAAGTAAAACATGGTTTGAATCATCTATATCAGGCAATGGTAATACCAACTGGCCATGATATTTACGTGTATTACAGTCAATTAATGTAGTACTGTTATACGCTCCTGCTCTGTTTGTTCGAATCATCTCTTTCGAAAGCGATTTCTCAAGATTTATAAGCAAGGTTTTATCAAAATTTAGATAACTCATATATACCAGATAAAAATGGTTGATTTATTCTATATCGACCGCAATATATAAAATATATTTTAATTAATAAAGTAATTTTAGTGGAATATTCTTTAAAAGAAATATTTTTTTTATTCCCTAAAACTCTAACCTTTTGATGTATTGATAATTAGATTAAAACATGATTTAAACATAGATTTTAGTCCATTTATTTTACATGAAAATATACTTTTAAAATCATTTTTGCGTTTAGTTATTAAAGAAATTGTAAATTTGCAGCTTTTAATCATCAATAAAAATGCAGGCTTTACAGGATCATACGAAAGAAAAACGACAATTTATTAATGCTGTTTTTATTCCGGCTATCATCGTGATATTCATGATAATAACTTTCTTCTTTGAAAAAGGAATGGAGTTAGATTTTCATTCGGCAGGGGTTTATCCCCGTAGGTTTGAAAATATCGGGGGTATTTTCAGCATGATTTTTTTACATTCAAGTTGGAGTCATCTTGTAAACAACGTTTTATCTTTTTTAGTTCTGGGAAGTTTTCTTTACTATTTTTACAGGCAAATTGCGAGCAAAGTATTAGTTATTTCCTATATTTTCAGCGGGTTAATACTTTGGGTTATAGGAAGAGAAAGTTGGCATATAGGTGCAAGTGGATTGATTTATTCACTGGCATTTTTCTTGTTTTTTAGTGGATTAATCAGAAAATATGTACCTTTGATTGCTATTTCGCTTATTGTTGCCTTTATTTACGGCAGCATGGTATGGCATATTTTCCCCTGGCAAATCCACGATCCGATTTCATGGGAAGGACATTTGGCAGGAGGTTTTACAGGTACATCATTGTCAGTATGGCTAAGGAATAGTGAACCACAAAAACCAGTTGAATTGTGGCCTGAAGATGAAGAGAATGATTCGTTAGAATATTTACAAGAAAGTGATCAAGATGAACAAAAGGAAAATCAAATAATAATATAATTCATTGTAAAAGAAAACAATATGAAAGAGAATGACAACAAAGAGATTAACCTGTTACAGCTTATTGTACAACTCATTAATTGGTTAAAAAACATCAGCATTAAAGCTGTAAATATTATTGGAAAACTTGTGCAATTACTTTACAGACATTTACTTATCACAATAGTAGTAAGTGTAATCTGCCTCTCAACAAGTATTTATTTAACCCGACCAGAAGCAAAGGTTTATAAAGCTGAGGCATTAGCTATTTTATATGGCAGCGATGCTCAAACCGTTAGAGAAATAAGTAAACAATTGGAAAACTCTTCCTCTGAAAACAAACTTACTTCATTTGCAACAAAACTATCATTGCCCGACAGTGTAGTTAAGAATATCGTGAGTTTTCATTCATATTATGTAATCGAATATATAAAAGATCATGTAGCTGTTACTGTTGATTACACAGATAATTACTCACAAAAAGACACTATGTACGTAAAAATGCGTGACCGGGTGTATATGAAATTATTAACAAAAAAACCCAATCAGGTTCCGATAATTGAAAAAGCAGTTTTAAATTATTTCAACAACAATGAAATGTTAAAAACACATTTCATCAACACAAGAAACCAACTCTCAGAACAAATAAGAGTTTCTAAATTGGAACTTTCACGAGTTGATAGTTTGGCAAAAGTCTCTTATCTTAAAGATAATAATCAACAATTGCGTTTCGACAAAAATAGATTAATAGTCGGCGAACAGCAAAAACAACTCTTTTACAATGACTTACTAAGACTACAGGAAATAAGTTCAAATTCTCAAAACGAGTTAACAAATTGCAAACAACCGATAGTGATACCTTCAGGATTTGTCATAAACCCTCTTCCTATAAATGGCACCATTAAATATGGAGTATTTAGCCTGCTTATTGCTTTACTTATCAGTATAATTATTGCCGGATTTTTTGAAAATAGCAAACATATTAGTAATTTTCTGAAGGCTAAATCGTAAAACTTATTGAAGAAGAAATGAGAAGAATTATTGTTTTATTAATATTATTTTCAAGTATTTATACCTGTTATTCGCAAGGGAAACCAGGAGAAAAATTGGTCTATTCAGCTTCGTATAACATGAGTGGGTTAATGACTCAATTGGCTCAGGTTTCAATGCAAACAGAATTAATTAAAACGAGTAAAAAAAACTTTCTGCATTTAAGTTGGGAAGCAGCCACATTCAGCAAATGGGATTCTTTCTTTAAGATTAGGGACTTATATGAAACTTATTTAGATCAGACCAGTTTAAAACCAGGGTTATTCAAAAGAAGTACTTTTGAGGGTGGTTATTCTATTACTCAGAAATACATCTACAATCCAGATGGCAAGTCCATTAGTGGAACTTCCAGAATTCAGAACAGAGCAGAAAGTAAAAGAAATTTTGCAATCGGAAGTTCATCTCAGGATATTATCGCGTTGGTTTATAAACTGAGAACGATTGATTTTAGTAAGTTTAAACCAGGACAGAGTATCGTACTTAGTTTAATTTTTGATGAAAAAGAATATCCTGTCTCCATAAAATTCATGGGAAAAGAATCCTTGTCTGCCGGTAATTTAGGAAGAAAAGAATGTAATATTCTTTCAATAGCTGCCAAAACCGACAGACTGAAAGGGAAAGATAAAAACTTAATTTGGTTGACAGCCGATGCGAATAGAATTCCGGTGCTGGTTAGATTCAGTATTCCAGTTGGTACAGGCCAAATGGCACTTTCAATGGCTTCAGGAATTTAAAAAACACAATTCAACATGAGAAAATTTCTTTTAATTACAGCCATAATTTTTGCCATATTAGGTATTATATTTGCTGTTTTGCCTTTAGGAACTATTGCATTCTTACCTATAGTCATAGCTATTATTGTAAGTCTTTTAGCTTTCTACAAATCAACCGAAAAACTAAAAAAACTCCCAAGAATAGTTCTGATTATTTCAGCAATAAGCTTATTAGTTGTAGTGGCTAAAGTTGTATTAATTAAGGATAAAGTAGCTACTGACAAACAATTTGAAATAAAGAAAGAAGAATCTAAAAAAGAGGATATGAAGGATTTGGAAGGTTTGTAAATTTACTATTTTATTTCATAACAATATCAACGATTTGATTATAAAGAACTTTAGCTTCTTTTAATTGGATCGTTTTTTCTTTGGACAAATTCAGCAACCGAATACTGGCCAGCCATTTGATAGCTTTTTTATACCAACTAAGGGCTAATTTGCCCAATGGATACTGAGCTACAAAAAAGAGTAAAACAGCCCACCACAAACTACTTACAAAAGCCGCAAAGAGCAGGGTTTGTATAAAATAGAAAAAAGGGAATGTCAATAAGCTTAACCCGAATTGTAATGAGCTGAAAAATCCATTATACTTGGTCTTCATTATATATTCCCGAATATAAACCGGGCTGAAAAACGGAGCGAAATTAAAAATAAATCCTGAAACAAAAATCGGTACAGTTAACAACAACATTAGCAATTCTAGTCCTAATATTGACTTTTTAGGTTTTGCATTTTCAATTGACTTTGAGTTAAGGATCAAATGGCTCAACAATTTCTGATATTCGAAACTTAAGTCATTAAGTTTGACTATTTCAAGAGGAAGTTTTTTTTCTAAAGCTACTAATCTTTCAGCGACATTTTGACGGGCAACAAAACGATTATAAATTGTATCTGTTATCTTTAAGTTCTCCAAAATGGGCTTTTGAATGGTACCAACCACATTTTCAAAACATTCATAAAATGAATCGGTAGCCAAATTAAGAGTTATATCAGAAAGGTCATTGCGTAATTTTTCCCGTAATTCATTCGTTGCTTTCACCTGATTTTCTAAATACAAATTCTGATATTCTGATACCTCAATTGCTTTCCCAACAGTAATAATAATGTGCTTTTGAGATTTAAAAATACTCCCATAATCAAGCCCAACAGGAATAATTTTCACTCCGGGTTCAGTTCCAAATTTCTGTTGAGCTGCAAATGCAATTCTAAAAATGCCTTTAACCAACGTTTGTAGTTTCCGTTCAATTTCCTGATTACCTTCGGGCATAATACCTAATGCAGCATTATTATGCAGTATTTCAATGCATTGATCAAAAATATCAGCATTATTTCCGAGATTTTCAATTCCATCCCGCATACGGAAAGCCGGCAATATTTTAGTAAAACGAAGAAATTTGGCGGCAGTTTGATTTCTGAAAATATCAGCTCTGGCCAGGAATATTAAAGGCAAATTGCGTGGAACAATTGCATGAACTGCAATTGCATCCATTAATGCATTGACATGATTCGGTGCAAAAATGAGGGGAGCATTTTCGGGGATATTTTCTTTTCCAATAACAATAAAGTCAGAATAATAATAGCTCTTAAACATAAATAAGACATACCTTCTGAGTAAATTAAAAGAAAGCGGAAATTCGTAAATCTTTGACATGAGATTATTTTGAAGGACAATGAACTGATAAATTTTAAAAAGACAGATTAAGTGGGTTCTTTTCTGTGCCAAAAACTCGCAATAGTCAGTCCCGAAACAATATGCCATATCCCCCACCATGCTACAATGAATATCATTCCACCAATTTGTAAATTCAGTGGAAAGATTTTGGGATTGAACAACAACAGTAATCCTAATCCTGAATTATGAATTCCTGTTTCAATAGTCAATGTACGTCGGTTAAAGTTCGAAACTTTGAAAATTGTAGCAATTGAATAACCGGTCAATAAAGCTAATGAATTGTGGATGAATACTATAATGAAAATAAAGTAGATATATTTCAGAAATAAAGACCAGTTATTTGCAAAAGCCAACAGTATCATTGCAATAAAAAATATGAATGAAATTGTTTGTATCGGTTTTTTGATTTTTTCAGTGGTTTTGGGAAATTTTCGGGAAAATAAAATCCCTAAAATCAACGGAATACCCAATAATATGAATACAGTTTCAAACATCTGCCAGTTGTCAATGGTCAAAGGTTTAAGCATATGACCAGCATGACCACTAATATATTTTACATAAAGTCCTCCCCAAAAAGCAAAATTAAAAGGAGTCGTGAAAGTTGCAAAAATAGTGCTTGTGGCGGTAAGCCCTACAGCCAGTTCTGTATTGGCTCTTGAGTAGGAAGATATGAAATTAGAAATGTTTCCACCCGGACATGCAGCAACCAATATCATACCCATAGCCACAGTTGCTGTAATATGATCGTTAAGAAGTATAACCAGAAGAAAAGTTATTGCAGGTAGCGCAACAAGCTGCGAAAATAATCCGATTAATGGCAGTTTCGGATTTTTAATAAGTTTGGTAAACTGTCCCGGCTGAATGTTTAACGCTACTCCAAACATAACAAAACAAAGTACCAGGTTTATTGAGTGCATTCCGACAGCCGAAAAATTTATTCGAATCGGATCGAGTTGTTGCAAAGCTTCATACATATCTATTTGATTTTTATATAGTTAACTCAATATATTTAAATCCAAAAACGAATAAAATTAGTTGTAATCAGACTTGAGCTTGAACAAAAGCATTTACAAACTTACATAAAAATAAGATTAACACAAACAGCATTTATTGGAATAATGATTTTTAATTTGAATCTAGCAATACATCTCATTGATTATTAAGTATATAAAGTTTATATCGATTTAGATTCTGTTAGAAATTTTACATTTCTACTAAGTTTATAAACAGGTATTAAAAAAATAGCTATTATAACAGTTAATTCAAAATCGTAAGTAAAACAGTGTTTTAAACTTACCCTAAAATTAATAATAAATAGTGGATAATGGATGGAATAATTCCAATTTAAACAAAAAAACGCATTAGAATCAAGCTATTTATATATTAATATAATTTAATTATACATCCATGAACGTTAATCTTTATAAATATTATTTCAATAATAACACTATAAGCTGCAAAAAAAATCGAACAACAGACAAAATGAATCAGGCACTTAGATGTTTGAATGTCGAACAAAATACGACTAAAAAAACGAGTTTATTACTAACTTAAACCATATCCTCGGAAAAAAATATGTTTTTTTGACTTTACTTACCCGAAATAATCAAAAACAGGTCCATAGTCCATTTTTAAACTATAAAAATAGGTTCATCAACAGCAATAAGGTCGGATTAATTGCTACATGCGACAATACAAATAATCACATACACTTATATATCAATGATATACAAATTAGTTGTAAATTTGTAGGGTGATTTAAAACTAATTATTCAATCAAACATTTTAATATATACGAATATGAAAACACTTATCAAGAATTTAGAAACAGCCATGTTACTTTTCTCGAGCTACATGTTGATTTTATTTGTTATTGAATTAATGCAAAAATAAAGAACTCTCTTTACTAACAAAAAAAAGATGTTTGCAAATTGCAAACATCTTTTTTTTGTATCGGTAAGGCTCTATTTATGAACTACTTATTATTTATATAATGTACAACCCACTCACCCACTTCGGTTGTTTTATATGCTTTTCCATCGTTCGAGATATCTTCAGTAACAATTCCGGCCTCCATACTTGCTGCAACTGCTTCTCTAATCAGAGCACCTTCGTTCATCATTCCAAAAGCATATTCAAACATTAGTGCAGCGGATAATATTGTTGCTAAAGGATTGGCAATGTTTTTACCTGCAGCTTGTGGATACGAACCGTGAATAGGCTCAAATACAGAAGTATGAATGCCAATGGAAGCAGATGGCAACATTCCTAATGAACCGGTAATTACCGAAGCTTCATCAGTTAATATATCACCAAACAGATTTTCGGTAACCAAGACATCAAAGCTTTTGGGCCATTGAATAATTCGCATTGCAGCGTTATCAACAAACATAAATTCAGTTTCAATTTCAGGATATTGGGTTGCAATTTCCTGACCAATCTGACGCCACAAACGAGACGTAGCTAATACATTGGCCTTATCTACAATAGTGACTTTTTTATTACGCTGGCCGGCATATTTATAGGCCAAATGCAGAATACGTTCAACTTCTTCACGTGTATATACACAAGTGTCATAAGCCGTATTACCGTCTTCGGATCTTCCCTGTGGTCGACCGAAGTACATTCCACCCGTTAGTTCACGAATACACATAAAATCTGCACCATCAACTAATTCGGCACGAAGCGGTGATTTATGTATAAGTGACTGAAAAGTTGTGACCGGACGAATATTGGCATATAAACCCAAGTCCTTCCTCATTTTAAGCAAACCTTGTTCAGGGCGAACCTTAGCCGAAGGATCATTATCGTATTTAGGATCTCCGATGGCACCAAATAGTACTGCATCTGAATTCATACACAAATCATGGGTAGCCTTTGGATAAGGTTCTCCGACGGCATCAATGGCACAGGCCCCAACAATTGCATATTCGTAAGTTAATTCATAATTAAACTTTTTACAGATAGCTTTTGTTACATTTAAACCTTGTTCAATAATCTCAGGGCCAATTCCATCACCTGGTAATACTGCAATCTTTAATTGTTTGATTCGATTTTCCGACATTTGTTAGATATTTTTATTATTTATTTTT
>CAIUTB010000087.1 GCA_903901975.1 uncultured Bacteroidales bacterium | reverse complement strand
GGTTGGTAATGGGTTTCCATTATCAGATTTATTTAGATTGTGTTCAGAATCATATTTGTTTTTCAATACATTATGCATATCAGCAGGACTAATAAGTAATTTTCCTACTCCTGGTTCAATATGATGAACAACTACAAAATCAATTCTAAAACCACTGGTAAACATTCCTCTTAATGCATCTTGATATAATGAACTATTATAATCTTGTGCAAACTTTATCATGTCATCGTACGAAAATCGGGCTGCACATTTCCAATACTTATCTTTAGTTTCAGGATCACCTACCCATTGTGTTTTATAAAATTCTTCTATTGTCATTTTCGTATGTATTTCATGTAAATTGATAAGTCTTTTCGTTTCATTTCCTTTGCTTTCTAATCAGAGCTTTCAGCGAACCTACTAACACCTTTTGATTTTGTTATTTTTTGCCATGTGGCAAGGTATCCATTTTTTTTGAAAAACAATTTCGAGCCGTGTGACCTGCATTCGCATTCGAATTGTTGTAATTCGAATTGTTGAAACGGACACCCGAAGGGGAAAACCCCAAAAATGAACAACCCATTTATTCTTATCCGTTAAGAGCTATTTCGTAAAGCTCTATTAATTCAATTCCAGCCGCATTCGATGTCGCTTCATCTTTTAAGCAAAGGCGAGCCGCGCGACCCGCACCCGCACCCGAACTGCAGTAAACCGAACCGTCGAAACGGACACCCGAAGGGGAAAACCATATCCACGGAAACCACTTTCTTTGTGTTGAATCATTCCAATCTGCTTTCCAACCGTCGTTTTTATCCTCTGTAATTACCATTAACATGTATTGAGCCATTGCCTGTTCTCTCATGTCTTCAGGGAAACTTGATAAATCAATACTTTCTGGCCTGCCTGTTTTTTTGCAAGCATCTTTGAAAGCTTTCTCTATTTTTTTACTTAGTTTACGCATATAATTTTAGTTTATGAATTTAGAATATAATGGTGTGTGTTTTTTCCCAGCTGCGTCTGATAAAGCTTCGCTCTTGAAGCAAAGGCGAGCCGCGCGACCCGCATTCGCATGCGAAGTGTAGTAATTCGAACCGTCGAAACGGACACCCGAAGGGGAAAAGTTGAACCAGGGAACCCATTTTTTTTGATCAGGATTGTTGTAGTCAGCAACCCAACCTTCGTTGTAAGCTTTAGTAATTGTTTTAAGCTTTCTATAGTCAATTTCGTCATCAGTAAAGCCTATTGCTCTAAGGTTCTGTTCGTCCATTGGCTCTTCACCAAGTTCCGAACATGCATCCTCGTATGAGTCTATTCGGTCAATAATACTCATTGAGAAAAATGCCTTACCAAATGTATCTTCAAGCGATGGCCTGAACTCAGGATTGGTAGTATACAACTTCCGGGCATTGCTCGGAGAAATTTTTATTGATTCTAATTTTTCCATTTTCGTTTTAGTTATGCGGAGGCATGATTTTACACCTCCGCAGATTAGTTTAAGCCGCCGGAACATATTTATATACGTCCATGATTTTCGTTTCAGTAACCGATTCAATCACATAGTCTGCCATTGATCCTTTCATTCCTTCCACAATACCTTCGTTTGCTTCTTTGGTATCATTAGCCTGTACCATCATTGTAACTGGAATTTTT
>CAIUTB010000086.1 GCA_903901975.1 uncultured Bacteroidales bacterium | reverse complement strand
TAATTACAGCTTAAGTGGGAATGTATCTTTTATCCGCAACGAGTTGACGAAATTGAATGGTGGGCAAAAAATGTACAATGGTATTGATAATATTTTACTTTGCGACGAAGGCTTACCGGTAAATACATTCTGGGGTTATAAATACCTGGGAGTTTTCAAATCTGATGCTGAAGCACTGGCTTATACCAATAAAACAGCAACAATTATTCAGCCCGGAGCAGTAGGTGGAGATGCCAAGTTCCTTGATTTGAATGGTGATGGAAAAATTGACGACAGTGATAAAATGAATCTTGGAAATCCATTCCCATGGCTTACATATGGTCTGAGTGCTTCGGTTGATTACAAAGGATTTGATATGCAATTGTTCTTCCAGGGCGTTTATGGTAATCAAATTTACAACCAGGTACGTTATCGCACCGAAGGAAAAGGCGAAGAAGCTACACTAAGTACTGCCATGCGTGATGTGTGGACTACAACAAATCCTGCGGGAAATATTCCTAATCCGTACGGAAGTACAAACAACTTCAGAGCTTCCAGTCGTTTTATTGAAGACGGTGCATACCTTCGTTTGAAAGACATTCAACTAGGTTACACTATTCCTAAAAGTATTACTCAGAAAGTTCAGATTAACCGCCTGCGTATTTATGTTTCAGGAAATAACCTGCTGACTTTTACCAAATATACCGGATACGATCCTGAAATTGGTGGTGGAATAGATTATGGAAATTATCCTCAGGCCAGAACCATGTTGGTTGGTGTAAATTTAGGATTCTAATCTTTAATTCAAGAACAGTAGAATAAAACAGATTCAAATTAAAAATAATACAAATATGAAAAAATATATATTCAAAGCCGCTTTCGTACTATCAATGGCTTTATCGTTGGTTTCATGTCAGGATTGGATAACAGCACCATCTCCTGCAGTAACCAAATTGAGTGACTTTTTCGCCTCCGGAAGTACCGCCATTCAGGCAGTAAATGGTGCCTATGTGCCACTAATGTGGGAATTCAACTCTACTTATTTTCCTGAATGGTTTATTGGCGATGTTGTTTCAGACGATGCATTGAAGGGTGGCCAGAGTATTGGCGATATGTCGATAGTTTATGACATGGAAAACTTTAAAACAGCAACAAACAATGCCTATCTGCTTGATTTTTACAGAGCACAATACATTGGAATCGGACGTTGTAATTTAGTGCTCGATCAGGTTCCGGGCATGAAAACTGATGCTTTACTGACTGCCAGTGTGAAAAACCGGGTTATTGGCGAAGCCAAATACCTCAGAGCAATGTATTATTTCCGCCTGGTTCGTATATTTGGTGGTGTACCTAAGGTTGACTTCGTGGTAAGAAGTTCGAAACAATGGGTACAACCTCGTGCAACTGCAGACTCTATTAATAGCTTTATTATTTCAGATTTAAAATCAGCCAACAGCTTACTTTGGAAGAAAAGTAAATATACTTCCGGTGATTTGGGACGTGCAACTAAAGGAGCAGCTCAGGCTATGTTGTTGAAAACGTATCTATATACCAAACAGTTTGATATGGCCAAATCATGGGGTGACTCAATTATCAACTCAGGTGAATACTCCTTAGTTACAAATTATGCCGATAACTTTACATTGGGCGGCGAAAACGGAAAAGAATCCATTTTTGAAATTCAGTATATGGCCGAAGGAACAAGCGATTACGGTAATGGCGATGGGTTTACCCGTGGTACATTTACAACAATTCTTACCCGTTCACGTGCTCCGAAAGTTGGTGGTTGGGGATTCAATAAACCGACTCAGAATCTTTACAACGAATACGAAACCAAAGATCCGCGTCGTGATGCTACTATTATCAACCCCACAGATGCTGAAATTGCAAATCCTGCAGAAGAAATATATCTTGGTTGTCGATATTTGAATAAAAAGTATGCGTTAATGAATCCTGATAGTACTTATATTGGTATGTCACATCCTACCCGTGGTCCAATCAATAATAAAGTAATCCGTTATGCAGATGTATTACTTATGTACGCCGAAGCCTGTTGCGAAATAAATAATCTGGTAGCAGCCAAAACAGCACTGGAAAGCGTAAGGTCACGTGCTCGGGGAACATCTGCCATTTTACCGACTTTCCCTTATGGCACTTATGCCGATAATCAAACCGATTTACGCAAAGCTATTCGCCACGAACGCCGAGTAGAACTGGCTATGGAAGGTCACCGCTGGTTCGATTTAGTTCGGTGGGGAATTGCCAAAGAAACCATGGATGCCTACAAAGCTACTGAAACAACTGCAGCACAAACTGAAATGGCTACATTTGAAAAAGGAAAGCATGAATTATTCCCAATTCCGGCTGCCGAAATTGATTTGAATCCAATGGCACAGAATCCCGGATATTAATAAAAAAATGTAACCGGCTATAGTCGGTCGGTTACACACTTTAAATTACAATTATTCATTATTATTTATTTACAATTTAATTAATTATCATTATGAGAAAACTTACTTTTTCTTTGATGTTGCTGGCCATGAGTGCTTTTGCAACAAGTGCTTTCGCACAAGACGATTTTACTAAAGGTTCAAACTATTATCTGATTTATTTGGATGATGTTTCAGCTGCCAAAATTCCAGCTGCTAATGTTGTTAAAGATTATCGGGTTGATGACACCAATTACTTTTTGTATGTATGGAGTAGTACTTATACTGCATTAACTGCTTCTGGTCCAAACTGGAACGGTGAAGTTGGAACTTTCCTTTCCTTTTCTGTAAATTCAGTGGGTTGGTCAGGATTTGGTTTCTCTGGTCCGATTTCTAAAGACATGACTGCAGTAACTTCTGATTACACCTTACACATTGCCATGAAAGGATCAAACACTGCTTCTCATATTATTGGTATGGATGGTCCTGGTGGATTGACTGCTCGTGTTTGTATCGGTGCTAGTGCTTTTGTGGATGGAACGACTACCTACCAACCGTACACAAATTTCACTCGTGACAATAAATGGCACTTAATTGAAATCCCTATGTCAGCATTTTTTAATCTTGGACTTCGTTATCCTGCTGCAGTACCTGCTAATGCCAATGTGGTTTATTTCTTAAGTGGTGGTACCTCAGGAACAACCATAAATATGGATGCCATTTTTGTTTACAAAAAAGGAACAACTGCTGTAAATAGTGTAAAATCAGATTTGGATGTAATTCAGACTGGCAAAACAATCAGCGTGGTTGGAGCAACTCAACCAATTGAATTATATAGTATTACCGGTGCCAAAGTAAGAGTTTCAAACGAAGCTATTATGGGTATTGAAGATATTCAGAAAGGTATTTATATCGTACGTTCAGGTAGTCTCAACAAAAAGATTGAAATTAAATAATCGATTTCAATTTTAATTAAACTATTAAAATTCTCATCGGGTAAGAAATTATTCGGTGAGAATTAAACCTCCTTTACAATCTCGATAAATTTATGAAAAAGGTATTCGTTTTCAGCTTTATAGTTTTAATATGTCTGACTGTCAGTGCTCAAGGTGGCTACTCGTTGGTTTATGCCGATGAATTTGACGGTACTACACTCGATTTGACCAAGTGGAATATACAGGTAGGTTATGCTGCCAATCAGGAACAAGAATATTATACCGATGGTACAAACAATATTAGGGTTGAAAACGGAAACTTAATCATTACAGCCAAAAAGGAAAATTATGTAGTAGATCGTAATTATTCTTCCGGTCGAATTTATTCAAAAAGCAAAGGATTTATTAAATACGGAAAAGTTGAATCCAGAATTAGTGTTCCTTCAGGTAAGGGTACCTGGCCTGCATTCTGGATGATGCCACAGTCGAGTGTCTATGGAAGCTGGCCGAAAAGTGGTGAAATTGACATCATGGAGCATATTGGTTCTAATCCTACTATGACTTCTCACGCCGTACATACTGCCCTGAAGAATGGTACTATTGGAAATAATTGGTTTGCTAAAGTGTATCAAGCTAACATGGAAAATAACTTCCATATTTACTCAATTCAATGGGATCCGGATCAAATATTGTTTTATGTCGACAATGTTAATACAGGTACTCTTTATCGCAATTTTACCGATACGTCAACAGGATGGCCTTTTGATCAATATTTCTATGTAATTCTGAATCTTGCTATTGGAGGTACAATGGGTGGTACAGTTGATGATACAATTTTTAATAATCCAGTAGAAATGATGGTGGATTATGTTCATCTATATCAACTTAATACTGCTGTGAACGAATTACAAGATGTAAACCTTCAGGTATATCCAACAAAGTTTTCGGATGTAATTAATGTGAAAACAGACACTCCAACTTCAGTAAAACTATTTAATAGCCTTGGAAAGGAGATATTACAAAAGGATATAACAGGTGACGAAACATTAAAAACAAATCAGTTAGCAAGCGGGATTTATTTTTTGAAAACTGATAACAAAACATTTAAACTAATAAAATAATAGCTTAGGCACTTCAGGCTGTAGCTATAAATTTCATAACAAATAACAAATAAACAATCAAAAAAATTACTGTCATGAAGAAAATTACTAGATTTTTCCTTATTTTAGTTGCGATAGCAACTTGGGGAAGTGTAGCTAATGCTACAAACACTGCATGTGCCGGAACATTAACTACAGCGGCTCAAGGATCTTTTACGTTAGGGTATAATTATACCTTTACAACGTCTGGAACTAGTGTAACAATTACTTTTGAATTGTTGGACACTAAAACGGGGCTAGTAGCACAACTTGTTACTCCAGCTAATGCTTATACCAACATGGCTCTTGTAAGTGGCCAAAAATACACTTATACACTAACTGGACAGACTCCGGGTGCAACTATAACTTACGCTTGTTATTTTGCTTATGCTGGAGCTTCTGCAAGAACTACGGATTTGACTTATACTGTAGGAGATGCCTGTGGTACATCGAGTGATGTTACGAAGCCTGTAATGGGAACAGCTGTTGTGGTAGGGACACCAACCGTAAGTTCTGTAAATTTGACATTAACAGCAACGGATGACGTTACTTCACCTGTTATCAATTATGTTGCCAACGATGCAACAAATGGTATAACTAATAAAGCACTTCTTACTAACTCATCTGGAAATGTTACAGTTAGCGGTTTAGCTGCTTCTACAAGTTATAACTTGACAATTACCGCAAAAGATGCAGCGGGAAATATATCGACTAATTCAGCTTCTGCAAGCTTTACAACAGCTTCACACCCCGTTGCTCCTACACCACCAACCCGTAATGCTGCAACTGTTATAGGAATTTACAGCGATACCTATACCTGTGTATCAAATGCTTTTCAATGGTGGGCCGCTACCACTTCTGTTGACGTAGTTACGGGTGGTAATACCTCGAAGTTAATTACAAGTGGGAATTGCTTTGGTACTCAAGTTTCAACCTTGCAAGATGTTAGTTCAATGCAATTTTTACATGTTGACATTTACCCAACCACTGTAACAACTATGCAGATAGGTATTGTAGCACCTGCTGGCAATGAATACCACCCTGCTAATACATTAGTTGCAAATCAGTGGAACAGCTTTGACATTTCATTAGCTGATTTTAAAACAGGCAAGCCAAGTCTTGATTTAACTAAATTGACTCAAGTCGGCTTTTGGGGAATGAACGGTACCTTCTATTTGGATAATGTCTATTTTTACACAAATGTAGTACCATCACTTGTTGTTTCGACTGTATCATTAACTATTGCACAACCTGCAACCAGTACAAATACGTTTGGTATTACTACATCAAGTACATGGACGGTTGCCAGCGACCAAACATGGCTTACACCAAGTAGTTTAAGTGGTACAGGAAATGCAACTATTACATTAACTGCTACATCTGCAAACTCTACTTATTCAAGCAGAACAGCAACTGTTACCATTACAGGAAGCGGTACAACTAAAACTATTACTGTAACTCAGAGTCCTTTATTACCGTCAGCAGCACCAACTCCTACTCTTGCTGCAGCAAAAGTTATTTCGGTTTATAGTGATGCCTATACAAATGTTGGGTCTCCTAATTTCTTCCCAGGTTGGGGACAACAAACGGTAGCTACTGCAACAACACTTGGAGGAAATAATGCAATGCAATATTCAAATTTCGGTTATCAGGGAATCACATTAAATGCAACCGATGTTAGCAGCATGAATAAATTGCATGTTGATATTTTCCCTACAACAGAAACAACTGTAAGATTAACTCCAATCAGTCACAACCCCGGAGGAGCTGAATTTCCAACTTCACTTGGAACATTAACAGCATATACCTGGAACAGTTTTGACATTATGTTGACAACTTATACTGGAGTGGTTTATACAGCCATCGACCAATTTAAATTTGACGGTGGTACTGGTGGTACCTTCTATATGGATAATCTGTATTTTTTCAATGATACATCGACAGGCTTAAATGCAATTGAAACTTCAGAACTTGTAAGTTGTTATCCAAATCCAATGACTGATAAACTTACAGTTTCAGCTAAATCTGAAATTAGTCAGGTGATTGTTCGTAACTTGGTTGGACAAACTGTAAAAATAACTATGGTAAACGGTCTTGAAAAGTCAATTGAATTAAGCAATGTTGCAGCTGGAAATTATCTGGTAACAGTGAAATTGACTAATGGTCAGGTTTCTACTCAAAAACTTGTAAAACTATAAATCTATAAATGTTCGTCCACGGGGATTTATCTGTGGACGAACTTTTTTGTATTTCAATTTTCAAATAAAACAAATTATTAATTTTAAAAAACAAAAGTTATGACAAAAGTTACACGTTTTTACTTTGCTTTGGCAACAATGATTGCTTTGGCAACTGCAGCCGTTTTAGCTCAACCAACAACTTCGGCTCCAACGCCGCCAACTCTATCTTCGGGTAATGTTATCTCGATTTTCAGTGATGCTTATACCAATGTGACCGGGACAGATTTCTTTCCTAATTGGGGTCAGGGAACTGCTTATGCACCTTTAACCATTGGAACAGCTGATCATATTATTAAGTATTCAAATATGAATTATCAGGGTGTTCAGTTTGGAAGTGCGCAAGTTTGTAGCACAATGAAATACCTCCACCTCGATGTTTGGACTAATGATGCCAATGCTGCTACTTTTCCAATTGGAATTATCTGGACTGGTGGCGAATTCACTGTAACTAAAACAGTAGCAACGAATGGTACCTGGACATCGCTTGATATTCCATTAAGTGCATTTACAGGTGCTGTATTAGCTTCTGTAATTCAGTTTAAATTCCAATCGAATGAATGGTACTCATTGGGAGTTGCGGGTAGTAGCTCTAAATATAGCACTGTATATTTAGATAATATCTATTTTTGGTCTGATGCAAGTGCTGATACTCAGGCACCAACAGGTTTTACTGCTACAGCAGTTAATGGTGCAAATTCCGACGTAATTCTGAAACTAAATGCAACTGACAATTCCGGGGCTGTAAATTATACAATTACTTATGGCACCACAACATTGAATGTAGCAGGAGTTTCAGGAGTTGAAAAAGACTATACTGTTACAGGTTTGTCAGGTTCGACTGCTTATTCATTTAGTGTTTCTTGTAAAGATGCTGCCGGAAATGCTGCTGCAAATAACCCGATTGTTGTTCCGATTACAACTGGTTCTGCCATACCTGCTTCACCAACTCCTACAGTTGCTGCTGCTAATGTAAAATCAATATATAGCGATGCTTATACTGCCTCAGTTACAAACTTCGTATATCTTACTCAACAATGGTGGAACTCTACCTGGTCGGCTGCAACTTTAGCTGATGCCGGAAATGCTTTAAAGCTCGTTGCCACAACAGCTGGTGGTGGTGGAGGTGGCATTCAATTCGATGCATTAACTATTACCGGAATGACAAATTTACATTTTGACATTTATCCAGGTACAGATGCAGTAGGTGCTACACTGAAATATTGTGTAACTCCAACTGGTACATGGTATGTGTTACCTACTCCTACAAATCATAGTACTCTTACTGCCAATGTATGGAACAGTATTGATATTCCTGTTAGTGCTTTAGCATCAGGTGCATCAACTCTCCCAATTCAGATAGGTTTTGGAACTTTCTCTGGACCAGGCACTTTCTATATTGATAATGTAGTTTTCTATAAAGGAACCTGGACGTTTACAAATGGAATCAATGATGTGTTAGCTTCTCCAGTCATTAATTGTTATATGAAATCAAACAACCTGTTTGTTTCAAGTCAATCAGAAATGAGCGAAGTAACTGTTCGTAATTTACTAGGTCAAAACCTTAGAACTGAAGTTGCAAACGCAAATTCGAAAGTGATTAATTTATCAGGTTTAGCTACCGGTAACTATATTCTGGTTGCAAAAATGACAAATGGTCAACTTTCAACTCAGAAATTTGTAAAATTATAATTTTCTTCAAGTCCGCGAAGAGTTTTCTTCGCGGACTTATTTTCTAATCCATTTTCATCAATCTCACATTTTAGAATTTACTTTCTTCATCCTTCAATCTAATGATAAAACAGATATTGGTTTTTTGTATGCTTATCTTTTCTCTGTCGCTCGTAGCTCAGGACTATAAACTAAAGTGGGAAGATAATTTTGATAATCCTGTTTTGAATGAAACTCAGCACTGGAATGTTGAAGTAAACGGTGATGGTGGTGGTAATAATGAATTGCAATACTATAGGCGCGAGAATATTGACATTGAACAGGATGTAAGTGGGGTGAATTGTCTGGTTATTAATGGGAAACGTGAAAATTTCGGTGGAAAAGTAGTTACTTCCGGAAGATTAAATACACTTAAAAATGTGTCGTTTAAATACGGAAAAGTGGAAGCTCGCATTAAATTACCTCATACTGCCAATGGCTTATGGCCGGCATTCTGGATGTTGGGCAACGATATTAGTTCTGTTGGTTGGCCTCGTTGTGGTGAGATAGATATTCTGGAAATGGGTGCTACAGGAGGTATTTCGCAATCAACTCAGGATCGATTTATGGATGGTGCCTGTCACTGGGGCGAAAATTGGACTTACAATTCGTACGACACAAATGCACCTTATGGTGTTCAGGATGATTTTCATTTATATACATTGATTTGGGATTCACTGGCAGTAAAAATGTATCTCGATTTGGATAAATATCCGACCGTTCAACCTTATTATCAGTTCAGTATTACCGGAACAAATTTGATTGGTGATAAATCGTATTACTTTCACAAACCTTTCGGAATTATTTTGAATCTCGCTATAGGAGGCAATTTTACCGGAATTACCGGAAATTCAAATTTATCCAAAATAACAGCATTACCCACCGATGGAACTCCTGCGAAAATGTGGGTGGATTATGTTCGTATTTACCAACAAGGCGTAAAAGGTGAAATTTTCAATGGTCCAACTACCATTGTAGATACTCAGGCACCAACCGCATTTACTGCCACTAAAGGTGCTGTAACTCCCAATAGTGTAGAACTATTGCTCAATGCTACTGATAACTCAGGTAGTGTGGTTTACTACATTAGTTATGGAACATCAACCCTTACTGTGAAAGGAACATCCGGTGTACAGACATCGTATATTGTAAACGGACTCAACTCTTCTTCCAATTATACTTTCTCCATTGTTGCCAAAGATGCAAATGGAAATGCTGCAGCAAATAATCCGCTCAGCATCTCTTCCACTACAGGTATTTCTTACAATGGTGTTGCAACTATTGATTACGAAACTATTGGTCAGAACTGGACATGGGTATTATTTGGAAACGGGGACAATGCAAGTTCACTTTATTCGGTGGTACCCAATCCCAATCCAACAGGTGTCAATTCTTCGGCTAATTGTGCAAAATATACTGTCAATGCCGGAGCAATGTCTTGGGCTGGTCTTTATTCGGATAATATCGGTTCAATCGCATTAACAGCAGATAATTGCAAAGTGAAAGTAATGGTTTACAAAAGTTATATCAGCAACTTTGATTTAAAATTAGAAAACGGATCGACAAATTTTGAAATACTTGTTCCGAATACTCAGATAAATCAATGGGAAGTACTTACATTTGATTTAACCGGCCATATTGGGCAGACTATCACCCGACTTACTCTTATTCCTGATAATTCATCAGATAGAACTGCTCAACGCGTGAGTTACTGGGATAATATTTCCTTTAATTCAAACAAGACTAATGCTGTAGAATCAGTAATGAATCAAAATGTTCATATTTTCCCAAATCCAGTAATTAACAGTATGCATCTGACAGCTGATCAGGAAATCAATCAGATTGTATTGTGTAACTTTTTAGGCCAGACAGTAAAATCTTTTATAGTTAGTGGTCGTGAAAAAACAATAGACTTAAATGATATTTCTTTCGGAAATTATTTGATTAAAATTCAACTGGCTGACGGAACTATATCAACTCAGAAAGTAATAAAATTGTAAGCAAAGAAAATCTGACAGTATGGAAATGAAACAAAAAACGGTTAATTTATGTGTGGGACTTTTATTTTGTGTTTTTGCTTTTGGAATCCATCAAGCATGGCAGCAAAACAGAAACCCTTTTGCAAGAAATACACATAATGAGGTACATAATATAGAACTAACTGTTTCAACTAATGATTTTTTTGGAAACATTTGGGTTCAAAATAAGTTTTTTAAATCGGTTGTTGAATGACTTTGATTTAATTAAAAAAAGAAATTTAATGAAAAATACAATAGTCGTGTTTTTTTGGTTATTTTCCATGGTAGCTCCAGCACAGGATTATAAACTTGTGTGGGAAGATAACTTTAATAAAACAACAGTAGATAATTCTGTCTGGATATCAGTGTTAAGCGGCGATGGTGGCGGAAACAAGGAATTACAGTATTATAAACCAGAGAATATCTCAGTGGGTAAAGAACCGGTTAGTGGCGAAAATTGCCTTATTATCACTGCCAGAAAGGAGTTCTATGAAAAAAAATCAGCTACTTCGGGACGTTTATCTACCAAAGGTAAAATGAATTTTAAATATGGAAAAATTGTAGCTCGAATAAAACTTCCTAAAACTGCAAATGGTTTATGGCCTGCATTTTGGATGCTTGGAAGTGACTCGCCTGAAGCTATTTGGCCTAAATGTGGTGAAATTGATATTGTTGAGATGGGGCATAAAAAAGGAATCGATTCAGGAACGCAAGACCGGCTTTTTAATGGTGCATGCCATTGGGGAGAAAGCTGGAACGGTGGCAGTTATCCAAATAAAGGAATGTCAACTACCAGTGAGTTTAGTTTACAGGATGGTTTTCATACCTTTACCTTAGTATGGACACCCGATTCGATCAACATGTATCTGGATTTAGAAAAATTTCCGAATACGAAACCTTATTTCGAAATGCCAATTACAGGCAGAAACGATGCAAATCAAACATCACGTTATTTTAGAAAACCATTTTACCTAATCTTCAACCTGGCTGTTGGTGGTACTTTCTCAGAACTCTACGATATAAATCAGATTACTGCACTGAGCAATGGAGAAGCCAAAATGTATGTAGATTATGTACGAGTATATCAAAAAAGAAATGACAAAGATGAGTTTTATTTATTCGACAGATGAATTAATCTGATATGTAGGATTAATGACTTCGACATTAAATGAGTCAAGATTTTTTAATAAATAAATAGCAATACAAAGTCATTAATTATTAAAACCAATACCAATTTATTATGAGTCGTTACAAAACATCTTCCGAAGATATTATTCCTTTTGGACAAAAAATTGCATTTGGATCAGGACATTTAGCCAATCAATTGTTTCCGGCAGCGTTGGGAGTTTTTATGGTTGTATTGGTAATGTCACTACACATGAATCCTATTCTAGCCGGTTTATTAGGGGCAATTCCGCGCTTTATGGATGCTCTGCTCGATCCGATTATGGGTTTTATATCCGACAATACAAAATCAAAATGGGGACGTCGTAAACCGTACATCTTGGTTGGTGCTTTGATTGCCGGACTTGCCTTCATGGTTATGTGGCAATTACACCCAGAAAACTCCGAGTTGTTCAATTTCTTCTATTTCTTAGTTGTATCGCTGTTTTTCTATATTGGTTATACAGTTTTTGCAGCTCCACTTATCGGGTTAGGCTACGAAATGACTCCCGATTATAACGAACGCACCCGATTGATGGCCGTTTCCCAATTTATGGGACAAATAGCATGGATGATTGCTCCGTGGTTTTGGGTAATAATATATGACCAATCTATCTATCATTCTGCTCCCGAAGGAGCCCGTAACCTGTCAGTTTGGGTAGGTGGATTATGTATGGTTTTGGGAATTATGCCGGCTCTTTTCAACAAAGAAAAGGTGGATTTGGACAAAAGTAAGTTGGCCGATTTGTCGATGAAAGACTTAGCAGTCAATTCAAAAGAATTTTTCAGAGGAATTAAACTCACCCTGAAAAACAAACCTTTTGTGAAACTTTGTGCTACTACATTCCTTATTTTTAATGGTTTTCAGACAATTGCTCAGTTTGCATTCTTCATCATCGTGTATTATCTTTTCAAAGGCGATACAAATGCTGCGGGAACATGGCCGGCATGGTTTGGCACAGTTAGTTCCATTGCCACTGCTTTTCTGGTAATTCCAATTGTTACTGCTATTTCGGTTAAAGTGGGCAAAAAGAATGCATTTATCATAGCCACTTTGCTTTCGATGATTGGTTACGCGCTAAAATGGTGGGGATTTAATCCGGCAAATCCATGGTTAATGTTTATGCCGATACCCTTCCTCTCATTCGGTATTGGTGGATTGTTTACGTTGATGATGTCGATGACTGCTGATGTATGCGATTTGGATGAATTGAATAATGGCGAACGACGCGAAGGTATGTTTGGAGCAGTTTACTGGTGGATGGTAAAACTCGGAACGGCAGCTGCCATGTTATTAAGTGGAGTGGTTTTGCACTATATTGGTTTTAATCAGGAAGTTAAGGTGCAAACCCTTGAAACCATAACAAACCTACGAATTGCTGATATACTGATACCTATTTTCAGTGGGATACTTGCTATTGTTGTGATATGGAAATACGATATAACAGAAGCAAAAGCATACGAAATTAAAGAAAAATTGGCACAGAGGCGTGCTGACAATCTGTAAAAGCCTGAAATTAATTAATTGTAAGATAAGTTGGTTGTTAAATATATAACTCCGTAACACGTTGGAAAATTAAAAAATCAATAATAATTGCCACAATGAAAAAAATTAAAATTTCTATTTTTTCAATCATTTTTTGTATAAGCCTGGTCTTATCTTTAAATGTGAATGCTCAGTTCGTTCCTGTTGGGAGCGGAAGTTACCGAACAACTTTTCCGGGAAATGATGTTGCCGGAAGAAACGCTTATCCTTCGGGAACACCATATTTGAGTGGAAATGCAGCAGGAAAACCTGTTCCAACCAGCGACTGGTGGTCAGCGTTGGTCAAGAATGGAACAGCTTCCAATCTTTTCAATTATCCGTACACCATGAAAACAACCACTACCGGATTGGTAGTTAGTTATATACCTACAGGTGTAATCGATGATCTAACGCCATTTTTAGTGGGTGTTACCGGACTTTCAACTTCAAACACGACAGTTTCTGATTATTCCGATTGGACAGTGACTATGGACTGGAATGATGGAACTCACCAATTTCAGGCAACAGCCGGAGTAGCCATGCCTTTTCTCTATTTTACAAAGAAAACCGCCGATGTGGCTCAGGTTACTGTGAATTCAGGAACGGTGGTAATTTCCAACGAAATGCTTATCTGTACCAACGTGAAAAACGGTGCTGATTTTGCAGTTTATGCTCCAACCGGAAGTACCTGGACGCAAAACGGAGCGGTGTATACTTCAACCCTGAATGGTAAAAACTATTGGTCTATGGCATTTATTCCACTGACTGCAAGTAATGTGACAACTGTTGCTAACGAATATAAACAATATGCGTATGTTTTTCCGGTAAGTACCACAGCCACTTATTCTTATAACGAAGCGACTGCTGTAATGCATACCGATTTTAATGTTCAAACTGTAGTAAAAGAAGGAACCGCAACTAATATGTTGATAGGATTACTTCCACACCAGTGGGGGCATTTGGCTGCCAGTTCTCCAGTTCCGGACAAGTACAGTTATGCAACCGTTCGTGGTGAAATGAAAACCATGGCAGGAAACAGTTTCAGTGTTGAGAATACGTTTCATGGCATTCTGCCAACTTTGCCTTACGTGGATAATTACAGCAAAGGATTTATGCCAACAAACCTAACCGACAAAATTGCCGGACTGGAAAATAGCACGATGGCTACCTGGACCGATTCGTACAACGAAGGACAGGTGTTTAATCAATTGATGCAAACTGCCCGTATTGCAAATGAAATGGGCAATATAGCTTCTCGCGATAAAATTTTAGCTACCCTTAAAACCCGTCTCGAAAACTGGTTTAAAGCCGATAATGGCGAAGTAGCTTTCTTGTTTTATTATAATTCAACCTGGTCATCCATGATTGGTTATCCGGCTGGTTATGGTCAGGATAACGGATTGAATGACAAACAATTCCACTGGGGTTATTTTATACAGGCAGCAGCTTTTGTAGCGCAATTTAGTCCCGGTTGGGCAGCTCAATTTGGTGGTATGGTGAATATGTTGGTTCGTGATGCAGCTGCATATGACCGGAATGATGCTATGTTCCCTTATTTACGTAATTTTAGTCCATACGAAGGCCATAGTTGGGTAGATGGTTTTGCCAACAATCCAAATGGAAATAATCAGGAATCAAGTTCTGAAAGTATGAATTTCAATGCTTCGCTTATTAATTGGGGTCAAACTACCGGCGATAAAACCATTCGCGATTTGGGAATTTATCTTTATACAACCGAGCAAACCGGTATAGAAGAATATTACATGGATATTCATCACCGAAACTTTCCTGCTTCGCAAAAATACAGCCTGTATTCACGTGTTTGGGCAAACAGTAATGACAATGGTACATTCTGGACTGCTGATATAGCTGCATCATACGGTATTGAAATGTATCCGATTCAGGGAGGTTCGCTGTATTTAGGTCAGGACACTGTATACGTGAAACGCCTTTGGGACGAGATTGTATCCAATACCGGCATTTCGAGCAATCAGGTTAACCCGAACCTTTGGCATGACATTATGTGGGAATATCTTGCATTTAAAGACCCCGCTAAAGCTATTGAGATGTATAATTCATTCCCGAACCGAGATATCAAATTTGGTATTTCTGATGCACAAACCTATCATTGGCTACATGCTATGAATGCCTTAGGACGAGTTGATGCAGCAGTTACTGCTAACTATCCTATTGCAGCAGCTTTCGTTAAAAATGGAGTAATAAATTATGTGGCTCAAAACTACAGCGCTTCACCCATAACTGTTACATTTTCCACTGGATATCAATTGCTTGTTTCGGCAGGAAAAATGGCAACCAGTATGGATGGAAGGTTTTCAGGAACGATTAGCTCATCATTCGGTAAGGCATTCGTAGGTGGAAATGCTGCATTGAATGTTGTTGCTTCGGGTGGTACTCCAACCAAAGTTGAATTTATGGATGGAACGGTTTCGTTGGGTATTGTTACAACTGCTCCGTTTACATTAAAAGCCACCAATTTACAATTGGGAATTCATAATTTCTACTCTAAAATTTTCGATGGAGATAAATACAATGTTACTAATACAGCTCAGGTTTTAGTTGGAAACGAATTGCCTTATGCGGGAACTGTTTCGGCAATTCCGGGAACAATCGAGGCTGGAAAATACGATATTTTTGAAGGAGGTAAAGGTCAGAATATCTCTTATCTGGATGTAACTACTGCTAATGCAGGTAATTTCCGTATGGACGAATATGTGGATGCTTCACTTGATCAGGTAGAAGGTGCAGTTGTTGGAACAATAGCATCGGGCGAGTGGCTGAAATACACAGTCAATGTGGCTCAGTCGGGTTTATACTCGTTTGCATTCCGTTATTCATCAGGCAATTCGGCTGGTGGTGGTCCATTCCATTTAGAACTGGATGGTCAAACAGTCTCATCGGATATTCCTGTTCCTTCAACATCTTCTACAGTTTGGACAATATGGGCAACCAATACACTTGCTGATGTTCCTTTAACAGCTGGTAAGCATATATTGAAAGTGGCATTCTCATCCGGAGAATTTAATCTCGGCAAAATGACATTTGCCCGCACGGGAGATTTGACATTCAGTTATCCTACTGCAAATGCAGGAACGGATATAAAAGTGGTTCTTCCGGTAACTTCAACAAGTTTGGATGGTTCGGCAAGTATTGAATCGGGTTCTAAAGCACTTACTTACAAATGGGAACAGGTTTACGGTCCGACAGTGGCTCAGATTTCGGATATAACTACCATAAAACCAGCTATTAGTGGATTGGTTGAAGGAATGTATCAATTCAAACTGACAGTTACAAATACAGATTTACGAACAGCTTATACTACCGTTCAGGTAATGGTGACTAGTACTGCCAATGTTCCTCCAACGGTTTCGTTGACTGCTCCAACTGATAATTCAACATTTACTCAAGGTAAACTGGTTACTTTAACTGCTACTGCCAGTGATTTTGATGGAACGATTTCGAAAGTTGATTTTTATCAGGGAACAACATTGATTTCAAGTGTTGCAACTGCACCTTATACAGCTACCTGGAATCCGACAGTAGGAAATTATGTTATAACTGCTAAAGCTACTGATAATGGAGCTGCAGTAAGCACATCTCAGGCTGCAAATGTAACTATTGCTCCTTTAATGATGTGTACAACAACTTCAACAGTTGCAACACAAGGTTCATTTAGTGTGGGTTATAAGTGCACTTATGAAACTGTAGGTACCAATGTAAATATAACTTTTGAAATGCTTGATAATCAGCCGGGTTTAATTGCTTATTTGTGGAAAGAAACACCATTTGCTGAATCTCAAATGACCAATGTAAGCGGAAATATTTTCAGTACTACAATCAGCGGTCAAACTGCCGGTTCAACAATAAGTTATGCTTGTAAATTTGCTTACTCGGGTGGAATGTCAGTCACAAAATATATCACATACGTTGTGGGCTCTGATTGTGGAAGTACAACCAATGACACACAAGCTCCAACCGGCTTTACAGCTA
This sequence comes from uncultured Bacteroidales bacterium, assembly GCA_903901975.1. Classification (GTDB taxonomy): domain Bacteria; phylum Bacteroidota; class Bacteroidia; order Bacteroidales; family Paludibacteraceae; genus Paludibacter. The sequence continues at coordinate 22,095 of CAIUTB010000086.1, read as the reverse complement.
CTTTAGGAGCAATTACAGGCTCATCTGTTGAATTGCTACTCAATGCCACTGATGATTCAGGTACAGTTGTTTACAACGTGGCTTATGGTACAAGTAATACTGGTATTTCAACTGCTTCAGGCATTCAAAAGTCGTTGATGATTACAGCTTTAGCTCCTGAAACAAATTATTCATTCAGTATTACTGCCAGCGATCTAACCGGAAACAAAGCTGCGAATAATCCGATTGTGCTTTCAGCCACAACGTCACCTAATACAAATACTGATTGTGTTGGAACAGCCTCTGATGCCTCACAGGGTTTATTCAGCGTGGGTTATAAATATGGTTTTGTAACCACCGGTACTGATGTCGTTATTAATTTTGAAATGCTAGATGATAAAGCGGGATTAGTGGCCTATCTTTGGAATTATACTTCAGGCTTTGTTGAAACGTCTATGGCTAATTCAGGAGGTAAAAAATTCACTAAAACACTTACGGGTCAAACTATAGGTTCGGTGATAAAAATAGCCTGTAAATTTGCTTATGCCGGTGGTATGGTAGTTACCAAACAGTTCTCCTATACTGTTGGTAATAAATGCGACGGCACTGCTGTAGAAAACGTAATGTTAAGTCAACCATTCTTCTATCCTAATCCGGTTAAGAATGTACTGCATGTTGTTCTTCCCGAAGATAATTGCCGTTTGATGTTGTATGATATCATTGGTAATTGTGTTTTTGATGCAAAAATCCCGGCAGATTATAACCTGAATATGGAAGGTTTCAAAACTGGAATTTATTTTGTAAAAGCTGACAGTTCACGTGGAATGATGAATGCTAAAGTTGTAAAAGAATAAGATTGTGTTTAAGTTGGTCTCTAAGTTCTCCGTCATTTGACGGAGAACTTAGAGACTTAAAATCAATTATAAGAAGATGAAACTCAAATTAGCATTTGTAATTTTTATGTGTCAGATATCTTTAATTTCTGTGTTTGCCCAATCGAAAACGAGCATAGGAATTAAGGATAATTGGTACTGGTTAAATGGCGAAAAGTTCTTTATCAAGGCCATTGGTTATGAAATTGGTGCGCGCCCCGGACAACATCCTTACGAAGGTGTGCGTTCCGACGATTTGGATTTGCTGAAATTCGATTTGAAAGTGATAAAAGAAGCCGGATATAATACTATCCGAACCTGGAGTCAGTTTTCCGAACCTCAGTTAAAAGTCGTACAAGCCTCCGGATTAAAACTTATCATGGGGCTCGAAATTAATCCGGAAGGTATTTATGGTGACCCGGTTTTTGTAAAAAAATGCGAATCTGATGTCGCCAAGGTGATGACATTTGCTAAAAAATACGATTGTATCATCACATATTTAGTTATCAATGAGCCACAAACCGACCATGTGTATAAAATGAGTGGAAATGCGTTTGTCAACTTAATGAAAATCCTGATAAACCTTATTCATGCTGAACATCCCGGCATTCCTGTAACGCTTTCAGCCAATGCAATGATTAGTGATTATATGGACGAAAGCTATTTTGATGTGAATGCTTACAATTGTTACGACCACAGCGAAGCGCAAACTGCCACCATGGGTTTCAAAGATTATGTCAAAGGTCTTGTTGAGCTCAACGGTCGTACTAAACCATTTATCTGCACGGAATTTGGATATTCGGTTTCGCACAAAGGTTACGGGCGATATGGAGGACAAACACTCATACAGCAAAGCAATGGGCTGATTGCTAATTACCGCGATTTAATCGATGCAGGAGCAGTGGGAATGTGTCCGTTTTACTATGCCGATGGCTGGTGGAAGGGTGGTGACAAAAATTATCATAATCCCGATCAACCTGAAGAATGGTTTGGTTTCTGGGGCTACAGCGATGTGAACGACAAATACGGTTCGCCACGTCCGGTTTGGTTTGCAATGCGCGACTATATGAAAGCATTGATTATCAGTCCGAAAAACAATGAGATTTATCAATCAGGAAAAATTCCATTGGAACTTTACACCGATAAGGATGTGAGTAGAGTTACAGTCAAACTCAATGATAAAGTGCTGTATTCTAAAAATATAATGAAAGAAGGATATTTTGCCGACCAATTAGATATTGCAGCAAAAGGTATTGAAGATTTGGAACTTGCTTTCGAGTTTTATAATAAATCGGGTAAATTGCTGAAAACAGAATCAATAATGATTTTAGCATCAAATAAACCTATTGAATTACCAACATTGACCATTGAAGTGACTCCGGATAAGGATTTAAATACCGGAAAAATTGCTTCAGTGAAAACAAAGATTGTAACTAATGGTAATTTAAAATTGGGCGACGATTTAAGAGTGAGCTACAATACGCATTTAGGTTGGGAAGTTGGTCCTCAGGTAACGGTTTCAATAAAAGATCAACAGGATAAAAAGCATATTCAAACCGAGAATTTCTTCCCGATTCCGGATAATTGCTGGGTAGTAAATGCTTCGGCAGGTATTACTGTTCAATACGGAAAATGCAGTTTCAGAATTCACGATCAGAAACTGATTTACCGCGGTGATTGGGCAAAAGAAGTGGGACGGAAATAAACAAGCCCCCTAAATCCCCCACCGGGGGACTTTTAGATTAGTTTCAGACTCCTCTCTGGAACCCCCTTTGGGGGGGGCAAGGGGCTAAAAATTAAATAAATGAATACAACAAAATTATCGTTTAAAGAAAAAGTTGGTTACAGTCTGGGTGATACCGCTTCGCACTTTGTCTGGGACATGGTGGGCTTTTGGCTGCTGTTTTTCTATACCGATGTGTACGGCATTTCGGCGGCAGCTGCCGGCACAATTATGTTGGTTGCCCGCTTTTGGGATATGGCTATTGACCCGATAATTGGTGTGGTTTCCGACCGGACCAATACACGTTGGGGGAAATTCCGTCCGTATATTTTGTTTGGTGCGATTCCGTATGCCATTCTGGCTATTCTGACTTTCACCACTCCGAATTTTGGTGAGTTTGGAAAGATTATTTACGCCGGAGCAACTTATGTGCTATTGATGACAGCATATGCCACCATTAATCTGCCATATTCGGCTTTGGGGGCAGTTATGACCGACGATACCTACGAACGTGCCGGATTGAATACCTACCGTTTTATTGCCGGTTTCAGCGGGCAATTTATCGTTACCGGACTGGCATTGACGCTGGCAAAGTTTTTCGGAAATGGTAACAAAGCACAAGGGTTTCAATACACGGTGTTTTTGTTTGCAGCTTTGAGTCTGGTGTTTTTCTTTATTACTTTCAAAACCACCAAAGAACGTGTTCAGCCACCAAAAACCCAGAAAAATTCGTTGAAAGAAGATTTCAGAAACTTGTTTAAAAATCAAGCCTGGGTTATTTTGGCACTAGTTGGCATCATATCGTTTATCATGTTTGCCATGCAAAATGCTGCCATTGCCTACTATTTCAAATATTATCTGGGCAAAGAAGACAATGTTCAGTTATTCAATGTGGTTGGTACAGTGGCGTTGATCGTTGCACTTCCCTTATCAAAACCACTGGCAAAACGCTTTGGAAACAAAAACGTTTTTATTGGTAGTTCGTTGATTTCCGGTTTGTTTTTCATACTGATTTATCTGGCTCGCGTACAAGATATTACCACCATTTATGTGTTTAATATTATTGCCAAAATGGCTTATGCGCCGGCTGTTCCGCTGCTTTGGACTATGATTGCAGATTCGGCTGATTATGGAGAATGGAAAAGCGGTCGCCGATCCACCGGTTTGTATTTTTCAGCTGCGGTTTTTGCTCAAAAAGCAGGGTGGGGAATAGGCGCTGCCATTGCAGGCTGGATTCTCACGCTTTCGCAGTTTGTTCCAAACGTTACACAAACCGACACAGCCATTACCGGTATCAAATTGCTGGTTTCGGTGATTCCCGGTATTTTGTATATGTCATGTGCCATTTTTATGATTTTCTACAAAATAGATAAAAATACAACTGACCAAATGAAAATAGATTTGGATGCAAAACGGGCATTAGAATAGTATCTTATTTCGAACTAAAATAGAAACAATTATAGTGTTTATTATTGTTTCTATTGCGGTTCGAAAACTTTAATTTTAAAAAAATGAATAACATTTTTATTGGAAACAACCCGGTAATTTCCGGCAAAAAAGAAGCAGACGGACAATTTGTCCTTATTGATGATGAAAAGTATTACCTGATAAAAAACTACGACTCGATGCAGCCGTTTTTTATCAGTCTGGCAAGCGATTCCAACCATTGGATGTATATTTCGAGTTCCGGTGGATTAACTGCCGGTCGGAAAAACCCCGACACAGCACTTTTCCCTTATTATACCGATGATAAAATAAACGAATCGGCTGAAATGACCGGCAGCAAAACTATTTTGCATGTCAGCAAAAGTGGCAAAACTTATTTGTGGGAGCCATTTTCGGAAAGAAACAAAGGCATTTATAAACTGGAACGGTCAATTGCCAAAAGCACAACCGGTAACAAACTGATTTTTACCGAACAGAATCTGGATTTGGGACTGACTTTCAGTTATGCCTGGATGAATTCCGACGATTTTGGCTGGGTAAAGAAAAGTATCTTGAAAAATGACAGTAATGAATCAGTTGAAGTGTATCTGGTTGATGGACTGCAAAATATCCTTCCTTCCGGAATAGACCGCATGACGCAAAATGCCTATTCAACTCTGGTAGATGGTTATAAAAAGACCGAACTGGTTGAAAATTCCGGATTGGCATTGTTCCGCATGGAGGCCATTCTGGTGGATCGCCCCGAACCAAGTGAATCGCTTCGGGCTAATACCATTTGGTCTCTTGGATTGGAAAATGCAGATTATTTATTGAGTTCAACACAACTGGATAAAGTCAGAAATGGCGAAAAAGCAAACCCTGAAACTGAAGCAAAAGGAGTCAGAGGGGCTTTTTTCAGTTGTTTGGATTTGGCACTGATTCCAGCAGAAATAAAAACCTGGTATTTTGTGGCTGAATTGAATCAGGATGTGGCAGCGGTGAATAATCTGATAGATTTTATTGGCAAAACAGCAAACATTGCAGAAGTTGTAGAACAAAATATTTCCAAAGGAACTCAGGCTTTGAAAGCCATTGTTGCACAAGCTGATGGTGTTCAGCAAACTGCTGATGAGAATGGTGTGGCACGTCATTTTTCGAATGTACTTTTCAATACCATGCGTGGAGGAATATATAGCGATAATTACACGATTCACAGTTCGTTTTTCAACAAGCATATTCAGCATTTCAATAAAAAATGTGCAGAAAAACATGTAAAATTCTTATCGAAACTGCCCGAAACCCTAGAATATACTGAACTTGACAAACTCATTCAGCAACAAAACGATGCTAATTTATATCGTTTGTTTCAGGAATATCTGCCACTTACCTTTAGTCGCCGGCATGGTGACCCGAGCCGTCCGTGGAACTTGTTCAATATCAATATAAAGGACGAAAGCGGAGATAAACTACTTTCGTATCAGGGCAACTGGCGCGATATTTTCCAGAACTGGGAAGCGCTTTCAATGTCGTATCCGGCATATATCAACGGCATTATTGCCAAATTTCTGAATGCAACCACCGCCGATGGATATAATCCGTATCGGGTAACCAACGATGGAATTGACTGGGAAGTGATTGAGCCCGAAAATCCGTGGTCGAACATTGGCTATTGGGGTGATCATCAAATTATTTATTTGCTGAAACTGATGGAAGTATCTCAAAGTCACTATCCGGAAAGTCTGGTTTCATGGCTCGATAAAGAGATGTTTGCCTATGCTAATGTACCTTACCGTATAAAGGAATATGCCGAAATTGTGGCCGCCCCGAAAAACTCCATTCGTTTTGATTCTCAGTTACATCATCAAATTGAAAATCTTGAAAAAACCTATGGTTCTGATGCACGATTGGTGTTGGATCCCGACGGAGAAGTGAAACTTGTGAGTTTTACCGAGAAATTGCTCGCCACTTTACTCGCTAAACTCAGCAATTTTATACCGGAAGCCGGAATTTGGATGAACACGCTTCGCCCGGAATGGAACGATGCCAACAACGCGCTGGTTGGAACAGGTGCTTCCATGGTGACGCTCTATTACATGCGGCGGTTTGTGGTTTTTGCACAGGAACTTTTCCAACAATCCGCTTCTGAAAGCTTTTCAGTTTCGGCCGAAATGTTTGGTTTCTTTGATGAAATAAACACAGCGTTGATTGATAATTCGTTTTTACTCGAAAAAGGGTTCAATAACGAACAGCGTCGTACGGTTGCCGACGAACTCGGAAATGCCGGAAGTGCTTATCGTGAGCTTATTTACAAAGGCTTCACGGGTAAAAACCATCTGATCCCGAAATCAAATCTGCTGGAGTTCTTAACATTGACTCTAGATTATCTCGACCAGTCAATTGACGTGAATAAACGTCCGGATAATTTGTATCACGCTTATAATCTGGTTAGTTTCTCCGAAAAAAGTGTTGCGGTTCGACATTTATATGAAATGCTCGAAGGACAGGTAGCCGTGTTGAGTTCCGGAAAACTCTCGCCAACGGAAGTGCTCGCTTTATTGACTGCTTTGCGCAACAGTTCGTTGTATCGTGCTGACCAGAATAGTTATATTTTGTATCCAAACAAGCGATTACCTTTGTTTATTGAAAAAAATAATATCAATTCCACCGATGTTCAACGAATAAAACTCTTGGAAGAACTTGTCAAACAAGGCGATTCACGGATTATTACCACCGATATAAAAGGTGAGTTCCATTTTAACTCCAACTTCAACAATGCCAATTTCCTCCGTGAAGCGTTGGATAAACTGAAAAAAGAAAGAAAATTCAATGTTACAGATGCCGATATTCTGGAACTAGAAACTGTTTACGAACAAATTTTTGATCATCAGTCATTTACAGGTCGTTCGGGCACGTTTTACAAGTATGAAGGTCTTGGATGTATTTATTGGCATATGGTTTCCAAATTGTTGTTGGTTATTGCTGAAAATATCAAAATAGCCATAGAACAATCAGCAGGTAAAACTACAATTGAAGCTCTTGAACAGCATTATTTCGATGTGAAAGCGGGTATTGGTGCGCACAAATCACCTACTGTATATGGCTCATTCCCGTTCGATCCCTATTCACATACTCCAACTATGGCCGGCGTTCAACAACCGGGTATGACAGGTCAGGTGAAAGAGGATATTATCAGTCGGTTTTATGAACTGGGGGTGCAGGTCGAAAATGGTTGTATTTCTATCAATCCGACCATTTTGAAGGCTGAAGAATTTATTAAAAAATCGGAAGGAAATCCCTATTTGTCATTTACATATTGCTCAATCCCTGTTGTTTATCAAATAGATGGAATTAAGGGAATGGAGTTAGTATTTAATGATGGAAAAATACAACATACCGTTGATTATGTGTTTAGCCATTTACAAAGCCAATTGATATTCAACCGAGACAATAATATAAGCAAAGTTGTTGTTCATTTCCAGAAAATCTGATTTTCAAATAAGAAATAAGTCTAAATTAAAAACACGGATAATCATAAAGTTTACTTTTGATTATCCGTGTTTGTTTAGGTACCGAGATTGATATTTATTTTCTTAATCCCACAATTCCTTCTTTCAATGAAGTAATTTTGCTTTCGGCATCTGCTTTTTTCTTACGTTCAGCATCTACTACTTCGGGTTTTGCGTTTGCCACAAAGCGTTCATTACCCAGCTTTTTCATTACCGAGTCAATAAAACCTTCAAAGTATTTTATTTCTGCTTCCATTTTGGAAATTTCTTCTTCTGCATTAATCAAACTTCCGATAGGAATTGAAAATTCGGTTGTACCAACAAGGAATGAAACAGATCCGGTTACTTTGTCGGCCACATGTTCTATTGTTTCCAGATTGCCAAGTTTGGAAACCACAGCATCGAAATCAGCTTTGTGCTCGCCAACTACTTGCAAACTTAAAACTTCTTTGTTTGGAATATTCTTTTGCAAACGAACAGTACGAATGCCGGCAATAATCTCTTTGGCATATTCAAACTCATTAATCAACTTTTCGTCTACAGTACTTACATTTGGTTGCTTTTGAACCATAATACTTTCACCGTCTTTTCGGTCTTCAAGCGCTTGCCAAAGTTCTTCTGTGATAAATGGCATAAACGGATGCAATACTTTTAATAGCGAATCAAAGAAACCAAGTGTTGCTTCATAGGTTGTGCGATCAATAGGTTGTTGGTAAGCTGGTTTTGCCATCTCTAAATACCAAGCCGAAAATTCATCCCAGAACAATTTATAAACTGCCATTAAAGCTTCCGATAAACGATATTTTGAGAACAAATCATCAATCTCAATTAATGTCTTGTTCAATTGAGCATCGAACCATTTCACAGCCATACGTGCCGATTCCGGTTGTTCAATAACGGCTACTTCCCAACCTTTTACCAAGCGGAAAGCATTCCAGATCTTATTATTGAAGTTACGTCCCTGTTCACAAAGGCTGTCGTCATAGGGCAAATCATTTCCGGCAGGCGAAGTGAGTAGCATACCTAAACGCACCGCATCAGCACCATAATGTGCAATCAAATCCAACGGATCTGGGGAGTTACCTAAGGATTTCGACATTTTACGACCGAGCTTATCACGAACAATCCCAGTCAGATACACATTTTTGAATGGCATTTCACCCTTATATTCATATCCGGCAATAATCATACGTGCCACCCAGAAAAACAAAATTTCGGGAGCAGTTACCAAATCATTCGTTGGGTAATAATATTTTATGTCTTCGTTTTCCGGATTATTGATACCATCAAAAACCGAAATCGGCCATAACCACGAGGAAAACCAGGTGTCAAGTACGTCTTCATCCTGACGCAAATCATCAATTTTAAGATCATAGTCGACAATTGACAGTGCCTTTTGATAAGCTTCTTCTTTAGAAAGTGCCACCACAAAACCCCCTTGCGGAAGGAAATATGCCGGAATGCGGTGTCCCCACCAAAGCTGTCGGGAAACGCACCAGTCTTTCACGTTTTCCATCCAATGTCGATAAGTATTCTTGAATTTTGCCGGATATAATTGAATTTCGTCACACATTACCGCTTTGAGAGCGGGTTTTGCCAATTCTTCCATTTTCATAAACCATTGCATCGAAAGCTTTGGTTCAATCACTGCATCGGTACGTTCCGAATATCCTATCTTATTTGTGTAATCTTCTACTTTTTCGAGCAATCCGGCAGCTTCGAGATCTTTTACTATTTGTTTACGAACATCGAAACGATCCATTTGTGCATATTGTGCACCATTTTCGTTCAAGGTACCATTGTCATTGAAAATATCAATTGAAGGCAAATTGTATTTCTCGCCCAACATGTAGTCGTTTACGTCATGAGCCGGAGTTACTTTCAAACAACCAGTTCCAAATTCAACATCCACATAATCATCCTCAATAACGGGAATTACTCGGTTTATTAATGGTACAATTACCTTTTTCCCTTTCAAATAGGAATTTTTGGGATCATTCGGGTTGATACACATAGCTGTATCACCCATAATGGTTTCAGGACGAGTTGTTGCCACAACTGCATAACCGTCTTCACCTACAATTTTATAGCGCAGGTAAAATAATTTCCCTTGTTGTTCTTTAAAAATCACCTCTTCATCTGAAAGGGCTGTCAAAGCCTTTGGATCCCAGTTGACCATGCGAACACCTCGATAAATCAGGCCTTTTTCAAATAAATCAGCAAACACTTTCAAAACGCTTTCCGAACGTGACTCATCCATCGTAAAAGCCGTACGGTCCCAATCACACGATGCTCCAAGTTTTTTTAGCTGTTCCAGGATTATTCCACCGTGCTTGTGCGTCCAATCCCACGCGTGACCTAAGAATTCTTCGCGAGTCAAATCTGTTTTCTTGATTCCTTCGGCAGCAAGTTTTCCAACTACCTTTGCTTCAGTGGCAATGGAAGCATGGTCCGTTCCCGGAACCCAGCAAGCATTTTTCCCCTGCATACGCGCCCGACGAACCAACACATCCTGGATGGTATTGTTGAGCATATGACCCATGTGCAATACGCCGGTTACATTTGGCGGCGGAATGACAATGGTATAAGGCTCTCGAGCATCAGGTTTTGAACTAAAAAAATCGTTGTCTAGCCAATATTGATACCATTTCGATTCGATGTCGGTGGGATTATACTTACTTGCGAGTTCCATTTTATAATTTTTGATTTACATATTTTCGATTTTTGATCGCATTGAGAGATGCAATCAATTCTTTTTCAGAGTAATAAAAGCTTTTAAGGCTGAAATTTTCAAGAGTGCAAAGATAAATAAAAATGAGGGTATTAGAAAATAAATATATTTATCTTTGTAGTCAAATAATTAAGAATAGAAATTATGAAGAAAATTATTAATTCTGTCAATGCTCCGGCAGCGATAGGCCCTTATAGTCAGGCTGTTGAGGCCAACGGAACTTTGTATATTTCAGGGCAACTGCCTATCAACCCAGTGGTTGGTAAAATTGACGCAACGGAAATTATCTCGCAATCCGAACAGGTTTTTGCCAATATCAATGCAATTTTAAATGAAGCTGGATATACTTTTGCCGACGTTGTAAAATCGACAGTTTTTTTGTCGGATATAGTCGATTTTGCCGGAATGAATGAAGTGTATAAAAAATACTATCAAACTGAATGTCCTGCACGTTCTGCATTTGCTGTAAAATCTTTACCTTTAGGGGCTTTAGTTGAAATTGAGACAATTGCAGCCAAATAATACCTCAATGTGCCAATGGAAGACAAATTCTGTCTTTTCATTGGCACATTGGCATTTTATTTTATGGACATATTAGAATCGTATCCCTCGTAATAATTCCCCAATTTCCATCCGTTTCTTTCCAGCTACCTGTACAGATTTCAAGTTGATAAATCCATCTTTCAAAGCAATCTTTGCAAATTTTTTTCCATCGGTTACAATTGTTCCTGAAGTCAATGTATGTTTATCCAATTCCTTTTCGGTTTCAAATATTTTCAACGCTGTTTTTTCACTTTGTCCTGGAAATTCCACTTCAGTCCATGCGCTAGGGTAAGGCGATAAGCCACGTACAAAGTTGTATACTTCCTCTACACTTTTTGAAAAATCAATTTGACAGGTTTCTTTGAAAATTTTTGGAGCGGCTTTTAGAATTATTTTAGGCTGAATAAATTGAGACTGATCAATGGCATCTGTTTTCCCTTCAGCTAATAAGTCAACCGTTTTTTTTACCAAAATGGAGCCCAAAACCATTAAACGGTCATGAACAGTCCCGGCGTTATCAGTTTCAGTAATATTAATTTTTTCCTGCAAAATAACTTTTCCTGTGTCAATTTCGTGTGTTAGGAAAAATGTAGTAGCTCCGGTTTCTATTTCACCATTGATTATTGACCAGTTAATAGGTGCTGCTCCTCGGTATTGAGGTAATAATGACGCATGTAAATTAAATGTCCCAAATCGAGGCATGTTCCATACCACTTCAGGTAACATACGGAATGCGACCACAATTTGTAAATCAGCCTGTAAGCTATTCAATTCTTCCAAAAAAGCCCCATCTTTAAGTCTTTCGGGTTGTAATAACCGAAGTTTATGGTCTAAAGCATATTGTTTTACTGCTGAAACCTGAAGCTTATGTCCACGTCCGGAGGGCTTGTCAGGCATAGTTATTACCCCTACAACATCATAGTTATTTTCTACTAAAATTTTCAAACTTTCCACCGCAAAATCGGGTGTCCCCATAAAAACTATTCTCATTCGGAATGTGTATTAATACCAACTATAAACTATAAACTAATTCCTCTTATCAACACCCCAAAGAAGTTTGTTTTTTAGTGTATCGAAAAACGTGTGATTCAGCTGTTTAATAGTCTTTATGTTGTAATCTGCTTTGGTAATTCTCAATTTTGTACCCTGATCCAACACTTTGGAACGACCATCAATAGCTACCAGATAGCACAAACTGCGACTGTGCACTTCAAGCTCAATAGTCCAGGAATCCGGGATTATCAACGGACGAACATTGAGACTATGTGATGCAATTGGGGACAAAATGAAATTTTGAGTTTGCGGAATAACCAGCGGACCGCCAACACTCATGGAATAAGCTGTTGATCCTGTTGGAGTTGAAATTATTAGACCATCTGCATGATAAGTATGAACCATTTGACCGTTTACACTCGCTGTAATACTCATCATTGAAGAACTATCCTGTTTCAAAACAGAGACTTCGTTCAAGGCAACCGGATATTCAAATGTTTCTCCATCAGAAGTCTCAACAAAAAGTAAAGACCTCTCTTCTACAATAAATTTCGAATTCAATACCGCATTTAATGCCGGTATAATTTCATCGCTCGGCACATCGGCCAGAAAACCTAATCTTCCTGTATTTATCCCCAAAATGGGTATTCCTTTACTGCCAACACGTGCTGCTGTATTCAAAAAAGTTCCATCACCACCAATACTTAATGCCATATCGGCCTGAAAATCATCATTTTCAATTATTTCAACACCTTCGAGCTTACAAGTCCCTTTTTTGTTGACAAATTCATACAACTCTTTATCCAATAAAATGGACACATTTTTATCTTTAAAATAATCAAACAACAGTTCGATATGCGACAGTAAAACACTGCGATACATATTTCCAAAAATGGCTACTCTCATATTTTTGATAATTTATAAGTTCGAACTAGCTCCATGTATACAAAAGTAAACTTTAAATCAAAACTACTTTAAAGTTTAAAAATAATTGAAAGATAAACAACAACTGGCTTGCTTCTGTTTTTTTTAATTATTTTTGTCCAATATATAAATGTATTGCAAAGGAACTAAATGAAAATGAAACCTGCAAATCGTTTCAAAGTTCAGTAATCTCAGTAAGAAAAAATAAAAATGACAAAACTAAGCGTAAATATAAATAAAATAGCCACTTTGAGGAATGCACGAGGTGGAAATACACCCAATGTATGCCAGGTGGCATTAGATTGCGAAAAATTTGGAGCACAAGGAATTACAGTACATCCTCGCCCCGACGAGCGCCATATCCGGTTCAGCGATGTTTGGGATTTAAAACCTATTCTGAAAACTGAATTCAATATAGAAGGTTATCCTTCGCCTGATTTTATCAAGCTTGTAAAATCCGTAAAACCACATCAGGTTACACTGGTTCCGGACCCACCAGAAGCTATAACTTCCAATTCGGGTTGGGATACAGTCAAAAACCTAGATTTTTTGAAAGAAATAGTTTCTGATTTTCAGAGTGTAGGTATTCGGGTTTCGATTTTTGTAGATACTAATCTTAAAAATATTGAATTTGCTGCCAAATCAGGTACTGACCGTGTAGAACTCTTTACAGAACCCTTTGCTACGAATTACCCAAAAAACAAAGAAAAGGCAGTCGCTCCTTTTGTGGAAGCAGCAAAATTAGCCAAGAAACTTGGAATCGGAATCAATGCCGGTCACGATTTGAGTCTCGAAAATCTTGCTTATCTTCACACTATGATTCCATGGCTTGATGAGGTTTCTATTGGTCATGCACTTATAGCCGATGCTTTATATTTTGGACTTGATGACACAATAAAAAGCTATAAAAAACAGTTAGAATAATTGTCATTCAAAAAACGGTACGAATTTTGATAAATTGAGTTCAAACATCAGTAACTCTTCAAACATATTTTAATAAGGCAACTCTTCAGCGTGAACAAATCGAAATTATATGGTCTAATTGGCTCTACCTTATCCTCTACAATTCTGTTATTCATTTTATGGTTTGTTGTTTTGTCAGTACCCGGTTCAACTGAAAATCAAGGTTTCTTGGTTAGTTTTGGTGATAGTTATGATGGTGGTGGCGTTGGCGATGCTGTTCCTGCAGCTACAGTAAAACAGTCGACTAATGAGGAGGTTGTTCCTAAAATAAAAGAGACAGCAACTGATTCAAAAACCACAACTCAGCATGTTTTTACTCAAACAGAAAACACCGTCACAATTACCGAAAAGAAAGAAAAAGACCGTTTAAAAAAAGATCAACAAGCTCAATTTAATGAGCAAAACGAGAAAAATAAACGGATTACTGAGCAAAAACAGAAAGAACAAGAAGCGAAAAATAAGGCCGATAATCTGATTGGTGGTTCGTTTGCCAATAATAATTCTGCTGGTAGCGGTGTTTCTGCTGGAAATGGTACGGGTAAAGGCTATGGTTCCGGTTCCGTACTCGGTAAACAGGGAAATCCTACAGGAAAAGGAAATTCAGGAGTTGGATTTTCACTGAATCTAGGGAATAGAGATTATCTGGGTAGTCCGGTTAAGCCAAAATATTCGAAAGACGTCGAAGGTAAAATTACTGTAAATATAGTGGTTGATCAAAATGGTGCTGTAACGAGCACTTCAATTGGATCGCCTACAACGATTTCTGATTCTGAAATGCGCCGTGATGCCACTTCGGCTGCCACCAAAACACAGTTTACTCAAGGTAAAAATACTGAAGAAGGTTCTATAACCTATAATTACAAATTACAATAAAGTTATGAAAGTGCTTGTTTTTCTCGCTGATGGCTTTGAAGAAATTGAAGCTATTGTACCCATAGATATTTTTAGACGTGCCGGAATTGAAACAACAACAGTTTCGATTTCAGAGAATAAACTTGTTAGAGGTACACACAATATTATGGTGATGGCTGATTCACTTTTTAATGAAATGGATTTTTCTGAAATCGATTTACTTTATCTGCCTGGCGGAATGCCCGGGACGAGAAATCTAGACGAACATGTAGAACTGAAGAAGCTAATTCAACTTCAAGCTGCTGGAAATAGAAAAATAGCTGCCATTTGTGCTGCTCCTTCTATATTAGGTAAAATGAATCTATTGAATGGAAAAGAAGCAATTTGTTATCCTGGCTTTGAGGATAAACTTTATAGAGCTATATTATCGAAAGACAAGGTGGTTAAATCCGGAAATATCAGCACGGCTAAAGGGGCTGGAGTTGCATTGAAGTTTGCACTTAAAATAGTGGAAGATCTTAAAGGAAAGGAAGCGGCAGATAAAATAGCAGAATCAATTCAATTGTGAGTTAATTGATTGCTGAAAACAAACAAAAAAAAGGAATATGACTTTCATATTCCTTTTTTATAAATTTAAATTCAGCAAATTTTAATTTACAGCTGCTGTTAATTCTGCACCGGCTTTGAATTTAGCAACTTTCTTAGCTGCAATTTTAATCGGTTGTTTTGTGGCTGGATTGATACCCGGACGAGCTGCACGAGAAGCAACTGAAAATGTTCCGAAACCAACTAAACTTACTTTGTCACCTGCAACAAGTGCGTTAGAAACACTTTTAACGGTTGCGTCAAGAGCTTTTTTTGCATCAACTTTGCTTAGACCAGCTTCAGCAGCGATGGCATTGATTAATTCTGCTTTGTTCATAAGAATTTGATTTTGTTTATTAGAAACTTTAAAAAATAGATTTTGATTTTGCAAATGTAATAGATTGGAATTAATATACAAGCATTTAAATTAAAAAAAATCAGTTTTTTTTACATCTTTTCAAAAAATGTGTTAGAAAACATGTTTTCAAGGGTATTTTAATTACTTTTGTAACAGGTTATTCAGTAAAAATAGCTGTTCTAGTCACTTTCAAGTGTATATTTCTATCGAAATTTTAGCTTCTAAATTTAATTGATTTAATTATTGCACTGATAACTGCCATTAAATTTCCTAATTTATCTTTTTATTTCTAAAATAATTTACTATGAATAATTACCGCCCCACTTTTTTGAGCAATATTCCACCAGTTGTAAAGAACATAATTATCATTAATGTTATATTGCTTCTTGCTATGAATTTAACTCCTGGTTTATTTGCACGGCTTGGTTCTAATACCAATTTAAACAACATTTTGGGGATGCATTATTGGCAGTCTTCAAATTTCAACCCGGTACAGTTGGTCACTTATATGTTTATGCACGGTGGATTAGCACATATTTTCTTTAATATGTTTGCTTTATATATGTTTGGTTCTGTACTGGAGAATTTATGGGGCTCCAGAAGATTTTTCATTTACTATATGATTACCGGAATCGGGGCTGGAATTATACAACAGATATTTTGGACTATTGATTTCAATCCGATTATTTCATCGTTTAATGAAGCCATATCAAGCAATTCAGGAAGTGTTCTACTTAATCATCAAGATACATTAGGGCAGTATTTCAGACTAGAAAATGTGAGTTTGTTAAAATCACCCGAAATTATTGAAATGAAAAAAATATTCCTTAATTTGCCGATAACAGTAGGAGCTTCTGGTGCAGTTTTTGGTTTATTATTGGCTTTTGGCTGGCTTTTTCCAGAACAAAAACTTTTTGTTTTTCCGATACCATTTCCAATAAAAGCCCGTATTTTTGTATTAATTTATGGCGTAGCAGAATTATCAATGGGAGTGGTCAAATTTTCAGGTGACAATATTGCTCACTTTGCCCACCTTGGAGGTATGCTTTTTGGGGCTATTTTAATATTGTATTGGAAAAGAAAAAACGTTATGTAAATTAATCATTTATGAATTATTTCGATAATCTTAAACTGACATTTAAGCAGGGAAATTCTCTAATTAAATTGATCTATCTCAATTGCACTATATTTCTGCTTTTGAAGATTATTCAGATTCTTTTTCTGCTTTTTAATTTTTCCAGCTCTTTTTTGTTGTCCTATCTGGCCGTTCCAGCTGAATTATCTCAGCTTCTTTATCGAGTTTGGACTCCAATCACCTATATGTTTCTGCACGAAGAGTTTTTTCATATTCTTTTTAATATGTTTGCTCTATATTGGTTCGGGAAATTATTTCTTTTGTTTTTCTCCGAAAAGCAATTAGTTGGGCTTTATGTTTTAGGTGGACTAATGGCAGCTGTCATTTATATCGCAGCTTTTAATTTATTCCCCTTTTATTCCCTTTTAATTCATCAAAGCTTATTGTTAGGGGCTTCAGGTTCTATCATGGCTATTATTCTGGCTACAGCATACCGCTCTCCAAATATGGAATTGAAACTTATTTTTTTTGGGAGTGTGAAGCTTAAATACATAGCTATTTTCTATGTTTTAACCAGTTTTTTTGGTATCACATCCAACAATGGAGGTGGTCAGTTAGCCCATTTAGGTGGTGCTTTGGCAGGTTATTTATTTGTTGTATCTTTGCGTCAAGGTAAAGACTTGACAAGCGGATTAAACCTCATTTTGGATAAATTATTTGGTTTGTTTCGCCCTCGTAAGCTGAAAATTAGACACAGCAAAAACAAATACAAAACATCAATGAGCGACGCTGAATTCAACGCAAATAAAGCTCGTAAAATGGTTGAAATTGACAAAGTATTGGATAAAATTAAAACTTCTGGATACGAAAGTTTAACGGCCGAAGAAAAAAAACGATTATTTGAACAGGGAAACAAATAATTAATTATTCACAATTCATAATTAATAATTAGGGAATCGATTAAATCAATTATTAAGTTGAAATTAATGTTTGGCAAAAAATTAATTAAATGGATACTTCTTGTAGCAAATTTTGTTGCAATTTTCTTCTTGTTAATTACTTTAGTCGGAACTATTATTAGTCCTCATATTTTTCTTGCACCTGCATATTTTCCACTTCTCTTCCCGGTTACCATTATTGCAAACTTTGTTTTCGTTTTGCTTTGGATAATGACCCGAAAATGGTTTTTCTTATTATCTCTGAGTCTAATGTTATTATCAGCAACGCAAATAAGTAATACTTTCCCGCTTCATTTTGGAAATTTGCAAACACCAAAAGTAGTTACTCCTATAAAATTGTTGACATATAATACTAAGATGAGTGGAGATTTAGTAAAAGATACTCCTCAAAAACGAAATAATGTGATTCGTTACATTATTGATTCAAATGCCGATATTATTTGTTTACAAGAATTTGAAGTAAGCACTAACAAACAATATATCACTCTTGATGATATGATGCGTATTTTTAGTAAATATCCCTATAAACATGTTGAGATTAAAGCCCGAATGCACAGTAGATTACTAGGAATTGCCACTTTTTCGAAATATCCTATTGTTGACAGACAAAGAATCGAGTTTAATTCACGGTTTAATATTTCAATTTCTACCGATATTAATGTAAACGGTACTATTATTCGATTATTCAATAATCATTTGGAATCAAACCGGATTACTGAGTCTGATAGAGCGTATTCTGTCAAGTTGAAAGAAAAATTTGATGCTGATAATCTGACAGATATGACACTGGTTTTTTCAAATAAACTAGGGATTGCCTATAAATTAAGGGCTTGTCAGGCCGACACAATAGCCGGGTTAATTGCCAAATCTCCAAATAAAGTAATTGTATGTGGTGATTTTAACGATGTGCCAGGCTCTTATGTTTATACCAAAATGAAAGGAAAACTCAAAGATGCTTTTGCTGAAACCGGTTTAGGATTTGGGTGGACGTTTAAGGAACCATTTTACGGATTCAGAATTGATTATGTTCTGTATGATCAAAATGCATTTACACCCGTCACTTTTCAAACTGATAAAGTAAATTATTCCGATCATTATCCGGTTTTATGTCAGCTAAAAATCAACAAAATATAATTATACATCAACAATTTTAAACTTATTATTATGAGCGTACCAGCTAATTTAAAGTACACCAAAGAACACGAATGGATTCGTGTTGAAGGAAAAGAAGCATTTGTGGGAATTACTGATTTTGCTCAAAGCGAATTGGGCGAAATTGTTTTCGTTGAAGTTGAAACTATTGGCGAAACACTTACTGAAGGGGCAGTTTTTGGAACAGTTGAAGCTGTTAAAACAGTTTCTGATTTATATTTGCCTGTAGATGGGAAAATTTTGGAAGCTAACGATGGATTAACCGATACGCCTGAAAACGTAAATGATGATCCTTATGGAAAAGGCTGGATGGTGAAGATTGAAATTTCAAATCCTTCACAACTTGATTCTTTGCTTTCTGCAGTTGATTATGAAGCTTTGATAGGAGCTTAAAAACCAGGCAATCAATTTGTAAACTAAATCAACCAATCAACTTATTCAACCAAACCAAATGAAACCCAAAGTTAGTATAATTATGGGCAGCACATCCGATTTGCCTGTAATGGGAAAAGCGGCTACCCTGCTTGATGAATTTGAAATTCCGTTTGAGATGAATGCTTTGTCGGCACATCGTACGCCTCGCGAAGTGGAGCAATTTGCTTCAAATGCTCGTGAAAATGGCATCGAAGTGATTATTGCTGCTGCCGGTATGGCGGCTCATTTACCGGGTGTAATTGCCTCAATGACAACAATTCCGGTTATTGGAGTGCCGATCAATGCTTCGCTTGATGGTATGGATGCGTTGCTTGCTATTGTACAAATGCCTCCGGGAATTCCGGTAGCAACCGTTGGAATAAATGGTGCTTTGAATGCAGGAATTCTGGCAGTTCAAATGTTGGCAGTGGGTGATAACGATCTGCAAATCAAATTGATTCAATACAAAGAAAATCTGAAAAAGAAAATTGTTGAAGCCAACGAGCAGCTTTCCAAAGTAACGTACAAGTTTAAAACAAACTGAGAATAAAATCAGCTGCTATGAAAAAATCACTTTTTCTCTTGTTTATTCTCACAATTTTTGTTGGCTGCAAACAACATTCTAAATATTACCTTGAAGGAAAAGTAGATGGTGCTGCCGGTAAAATTTTGTATCTGGAACATAATGGTATAGCTGAAAATACTGTTGTCGATTCTATTAAATTAGGTTCCGGCGGAAGTTTTAGCTTTAAATCAGCCCGACCTGAATATCCCGATTTTTACCGATTGCGATTAGCTGACAAGTATATTACTTTTGCTGTCGATTCGTGCGAAACCATTTCCATTGAAGCAAAAGCTGATAATTTTGCGACTGATTATGTTGTAAAAGGTTCAATTGAGTCGCAGCAAATACAAAAACTGCGAATCTCGTTGATACATATTCAAACCAAAGTAAATGAGATAAAAGCAGATATGTCGGCAGAAGAACAGGCTCGTCGGATAGCAGAAATTGAGAAAGACATAGATGTGCATAAAGAAATGGCTAAAAAGTTGATTCTTGAAAATCCACGCTCATTAACAGCTTATTTTGCTATTTATCAGCAGGTCAATAATATTTATCTTTTCACTCCATATATAAAGGCAGACAAAGTATATTGCGCGGCGGTAGCCACTTCTTTTAATACTTTTATGCCCGATTACGACCGAAGTAAGAATTTATATACTTATGTTATTCAGGCAATTAAAGCAGAGAGAAGCGTTACGGAAAAACAAACATGGAATCAAATTTTGTCAAAAGCTAGTGCCGGTTATATTGATATTGCTTTGCCCAATAAAGATAATGCCATCAAGACCTTATCTTCATTGGAAGGTCAGCTGGTATTGATTGATTTTGCCTCTTATGAAGTGAAGGAAAGTGTAGACTATATCTTTTCGTTACGCGAAATTTACGTAAAATATCACAGTCGTGGACTCGAAATTTATCAGATTTCGCTTGATCAGAATAAGGCTTTGTGGTTGCAAGCCGTTCAGTCTATTCCGTGGGTTTGTGTTCGTGACGAGAATGGACCTAAAACAAAATACGTTTCGTCTTATAATGTGTCAAGTATTCCGACCATATTTGTTTTGAATAAAAAAGGCGTTATAATCGGACGCTATAATAAACTGTCAGAGGTTCAACGAGTGATTGAAAAGAATATCTGATTGTTTCCGCTTTCAGCAAGATGCAAAAAATAGAGCTTTCTTCGTTTGTCAGACAAGGCGCCCTGGAAGTTGGGTTCGATGCGTGCGGGTTAGCCAAAGCTGAAGAACTAAGCGAAGATGCTGATTATTTAAAACAATGGCTGACAGAAGAAAAGCATGGTGACATGTATTTCCTGACTCAGAATTTTGAAAAAAGAACAGACCCACGTAAATTAGTTCCGGGCTGTAAATCGGTGGTGGCTGTTTTGCTTAATTACTTCCCTGCAAAAGTTCAGAATTCAACAGCTCCACAAATTGCCAAATATGCTTACTCAGCTGTTGATTATCATTTTGTCATAAAAGAAAAGCTTAAACAACTCGAACAAAAGATTACTGAAAAGTTTGGTTCTGAAATCGTTACAACTGATTTTCAACATACTTTTGTCGATTCTGCTCCGGTTCTCGAACGCCGTTGGGCTCAACGTGCCGGATTGGGTTGGATTGGGAAAAATATGCAGCTGATAAATCCGGGACTCGGCTCGTTTGTTTTTATCGGAATTTTAATGCTGAATGCGGAAGCTGAATATGATGAACCTATCCCAAATCGTTGTGGAACTTGTTCCCGCTGTATTGATGCTTGTCCGACCAAAGCGCTGGATAATACCGGATTGAATGCAACTAAGTGCATTTCATATCTCACTATCGAGAGCAAACACGGAATTAATTCTCAGTTTAACCCGCTGTTATCAAATTATGCATTGGGATGCGATATTTGCGGGAATGTTTGTCCCTGGAATAAAAAATGGGCAACAGCTCATCAACATAACGAGCTATCGCCTGTAAATCCGGATTTTGAAAATGAATCAGTTTTGGATTGGAATGCTGAAACCTGGCAGCAAGTTTCAAAAGAGACCTTTAATCGGGTTTTTAAAAATTCGGCTATAAAACGTGCCGGATACGAAAAATTAAAACAGAATATCGAAGTTTTGAAAAACTCAGGCAAATTTGAACAATAATTGTCTTTTTGTTGTTCTGTATGATAAATGATTGTATTTATTTGCTAAAAACAAAAACCTGATTTTAACGGCTTTTACAACAAAAACACAATTTTCTCGCAAAATAATCAATAAAAAGTTTGTTTTTGTAATTTCATTCACTATATTTGCAGTCTAAACATTTTACTAACCCTTAAAATTTTAAAACGCCTATTGCCTACAATTACTTTAAACCTCAAAATTAAAAGTAATGAAAACTCTGAATCAATTAACCGATGACGAATTGGTGAAATTGTATGAGAAAGGTAAT
This sequence comes from uncultured Bacteroidales bacterium, assembly GCA_903901975.1. Taxonomy (GTDB): domain Bacteria; phylum Bacteroidota; class Bacteroidia; order Bacteroidales; family Paludibacteraceae; genus Paludibacter. The sequence continues at coordinate 56 of CAIUTB010000086.1, read as the reverse complement.
AATCAAGCGTTTGAAATTTTATTGTTGCGTTACAAATCAAAAGTATACACTTACAT